>NZ_JBLTWO010000011.1:0-112754 GCF_049889055.1 Rhizorhabdus antheiae
TCTGACTGTGTCGAAACGGGTCGGTGCCGAAACAAATCGGCTTTCCAGTCCCTTAACCATGATGGCGGAGCACAGGATTAGGCCCTATGGTCCTCCCCACAGCCAATGGGGAGGCTCATCATGTCACGGCCAAAATCGGTACGGCGTCGTCACCGCCGCCACATCAAGCGCGGTCTGTGGATAGCGGCCATATTGATTGCCGTGATCGGTGCCGTGCTGATCGCCTTCTCGATGGCCAACCGCTCGGGCGGAGACTCGAGCGCCGATGTCGAGGCTGCGCCCTGACGGGGTTGGCTGCTCAGCTGCCGGGATCGGGTCGCGCGGCACCTTCGGTGGGGCCGGTGGTGACCATCGAGGTGGCTACGCTCGACCGGCTCTTACGGACGGCGGACTTCAGACTGCTCTGCGGGGCTGCGCCTTCGGCTCGCTGCGCGTTGCTGTCCGGCAGTGTGTCGGCGGGCAGAGGCGCGGCAGCCTGAGCTTGGGTCGTCTCGCCAGTGGGATTGTTTGACGACTGCGCAAAAGCGGGCAGGGTCAGGACGGCAGTGGCCGCACCAAGTGCGAGCATGGTCATGCGGATCATCTCAGGCTCCTTGTACAGCGGGCCCTGTGCCCGTTCTGCTGCAACGAGCGGTTTGGGATTTCGATCCCGCGCAGGATCAGGCGGCCTCGCCGAGGAGCTTCGATCGTTGCGACTGAACCATCGCCGACAGCCATTCCACGAACAGTGCCGTGCGTGGGAGGCGCCGGCTGTCCTGGTGGGTCACCAGCCAGAAGGAGCGGGTGATCGCTACCGAGGGCAGCACGCGCTGCAGCAGCGGATCGCGGTCGCCGATGAAGCAGGGCAGCACGCCTACGCCCGATCCGGCCGCCAGCATCCGATATTGTGCGTTGATCGACGAGGAGCGCAGCCGGGCTTCGATCCGGGGCGATATATCTTCGAGATAGTTGAGTTCGGGAGAGTAGAGCAGGTCGGGCACATAGCCGATCATCCGGTGCCCGCCGAGGTCGGACGTGTCGTCGATGGCGCCGTGCTGCGCGACATAGTCCCGGTTGGCGTAGAAGCGCAGGCGATAATCGGTGAGCTTCTTGGTCACCAGCGGACCGCGTTGCGGGCGGGCCAGCAGGATGGCGACATCGGCCTCGCGCCGTGAAGGATCGAGAAAGCCGCTGTTCGCGGCGAGATCGATCGTCAATTGCGGGTGGCGTTCGGCGAAGTCGCCGAGATGGTGCGCGATCAGCCAGGTGCCGAAACCCTCCGACGCGCTGATCCGCAGGCGCCCACGCAGTTCGCGTGCGCCGGTCGCGACCTCGCCCTCGGAAATCGCCTCTGCCTCGCGTTCCATCGCTTCGACACGGGCAAGCAGGCGCCGGCCGGCCTCGGTCAGCATGTGGCCCTCGCGCCCCTGCACGAACAGCGTCTGTTCGCCCAGCTCGACCTCGAGGCGTCGGATCCGGCGCCCGACGGTGGTGGCGTCGACATCGAGCTGGCGCGCGGCGGCCGACAGCAGCCCCGTTCGTGCGAGTGACAGGAAAAATTGAAGGTCGTCCCAGCGCATGGCCTGCATTTATGCAGCTCTGTGCTGCACGGCAAGGGCTTGCCTATGGGGCCGAGGAGGCAGAGAGACGGCGCCAGTTTCAGGAGAGATGATCATGGCGACCCAATTGCGTGAGGTTTCCCATTTCTTCGCCGATGGCTCGAGCAGCCCGGCGGAGCGCTACAGCGACATTTTCGATCCCAACAGCGGTGCCGTGCAGGCGCGCGTCGGGCTCGGCAGTGCGGCCGACCTCGAAAAGGCGGTTGCGCTGGCACAGGCGGCGCAGCCGGCCTGGGCCTCGACCAACCCCCAGCGCCGCGCGCGCGTCATGTTCAAGTTCAAGGAACTGATCGAGAAGAACATGGAGGAGCTGGCGCACCTCCTGTCGTCCGAACATGGCAAGGTCATCGCCGACGCCAAGGGCGACATCCAGCGCGGTCTGGAAGTCATCGAGTTCGCCTGCGGCATCCCGCATGTTCTGAAGGGTGAGTTCACCATCGGCGCCGGCCCCGGCATCGACGTCTATTCGATGCGCCAGCCGCTCGGCATCGTCGCTGGCATCACGCCGTTCAACTTCCCGGCGATGATCCCGATGTGGATGTTCGGCATTGCGATCGCGGTCGGCAACGCTTTCATCCTCAAGCCGTCCGAGCGTGACCCGTCGGTCCCGGTTCGTCTGGCCGAGCTGATGAAGGAAGCGGGCCTGCCCGACGGCATCCTGCAGGTCGTTCAGGGCGACAAGGCGATGGTCGACGCGATCCTCGATCATCCCGAGGTCAAGGCGGTCAGCTTCGTCGGTTCGTCCGACATCGCGCATTATGTCTATCAGCGCGGCGTCGCAGCCGGCAAGCGCGTCCAGGCGATGGGCGGTGCGAAGAACCATGGCATCGTCATGCCCGACGCCGATCTCGACCAGGTCGTCAACGATCTGGCCGGTGCGGCCTTCGGTTCGGCCGGCGAGCGTTGCATGGCGCTTCCGGTGGTGGTGCCCGTCGGTGACGACACCGCCGAGCGCCTGCGCGCCAAGCTGATCCCCGCGATCGAGGCGCTTCGCGTCGGCGTTTCGACCGACAAGGACGCCCATTATGGTCCGGTGGTGACCGCCGCGCACAAGGCGAAGATCGAGAGCTACATCCAGATGGGTGTCGACGAGGGCGCCGAGTTGGTCGTCGACGGCCGCGGCTTCACGCTCCAGGGCCATGAGAAGGGCTTCTTCGTCGGCCCGACGCTGTTCGACCACGTCAAGCCGAGCATGCAGAGCTATCAGGAAGAGATTTTCGGCCCGGTCCTCCAGATCGTCCGCGCCAAGAATTTCGAAGAAGCGCTGGCCCTGCCGAGCGAGCACCAATATGGCAACGGCGTCGCCATCTTCACCCGCAACGGCCATGCCGCCCGCGAGTTCGCGGCGCGCGTCAATGTCGGCATGGTCGGCATCAACGTGCCGATCCCGGTGCCGGTCGCCTATCACACCTTCGGCGGCTGGAAGCGCTCGGCGTTCGGCGACACCAACCAGCATGGCATGGAAGGCATCAAGTTCTTCACAAAGGTGAAGACCGTTACCCAGCGCTGGCCCGATGGCGGCGCCGGTGATAGCGCCTTCGTCATCCCGACCATGGGGTAAGCTAACATTCCTCCCCGAAACGGGGAGGGGAACCATGCGGAGCATGGTGGAGGGGAAGCGCGCAGAGCCGTTGCTCGCAGCCGCCCCTCTGCCGCCCTTGGCGGTTCCCCTCCCGGCGGTGGGGAGGACTGACAAGGGCCCGACATGACCGACCAGTTCGACCTGACGGAAGACCAGCGCGCCATCCAGGACATGGCGCAGAAGTTCACCGCCGACGCGATCACGCCGTTCGCCGCCGAATGGGACGAGAAGCACATCTTCCCGCGCGAGACGATCCAGGCCGCCGCCGCCCTCGGCTTCGGCGGCATCTATGTCTCCGAGGAGTCGGGCGGCATCGGCCTCGGCCGGCTCGAGGCGGCGCTGATCATGGAAGCGATGGCCTATGGCTGTCCCTCCACCTCGGCGTTCATCTCGATCCACAATATGGCTGCGTGGATGATCGACCGCTTCGGTTCGGCCGAACTGAAGGCGAGCTATCTGCCCGACCTGATCGGTTGCGAACGGATCGCGTCCTACTGTCTCACCGAACCGGGTTCCGGCTCGGACGCTGCCGCGCTGAAGACGCGCGCCGTGCTCGATGGCGATCATTATGTCGTCTCTGGCTCGAAGGCGTTCATTTCGGGCGGCGGCGAGAACGAGGTCTATGTCGTCATGGTTCGCACCGGTGCTGACGGACCCAAGGGCATTTCCTGCCTGGTGATCGACAAGGACATGCCGGGCGTCAGCTTCGGCGCGCAGGAAAAGAAGCTGGGCTGGCATTCGCAGCCGACCGCGCAGGTCAATTTCGACGGCGTGCGCGTTCCCGTGGGCAACCGCCTGGGTGCCGAGGGCGAGGGCTTCCGCATCGCGATGATGGGCCTCGACGGCGGGCGTCTCAACATCGGCGCCTGCTCGCTGGGCGGTGCGCAGCGCTCGCTCGATGAGGCGATCCGCTACACCAAGGAGCGCAAACAGTTCGGCCAGGCGATCGCCGATTTCCAGACGGTTCAGTTCACTCTGGCCGACATGGAGACCGAGCTTCAGGCGGCCCGCATGCTGCTCTACGTGGCAGCCGCCAAGGTCACCGCCAACGCACCCGACAAGACGCATTTTGCTGCGATGGCCAAGCGCTTCGCGACCGACACCGGCTCGGCCGTGGTCGATCGCGCGCTACAACTGCACGGCGGCTATGGCTATCTGCAAGACTATCCGATCGAGCGCTTCTGGCGCGACCTGCGCGTGCATCGCATCCTCGAGGGCACCAACGAGATCATGCGCCTCATCACCAGCCGGGAGCTTCTGCGCCAATGACCGAAACCGCGCCCCCGGAGGTCTTCACCTTCGTCGAAGGCCGGGCGGGCCGCATCCGCCTGAACCGTCCCAAGGCGATCCATGCGCTGACGCACGGCATCTGCACTGCGATGATCGAGGCGCTGGTCGCCTGGGCGGATGACGATGCCATCGATCTGGTGATGATCGACCATGCCGAAGGGCGAGGCTTCTGCGCGGGCGGGGACATTCGCCTGATCGCGGAGAGCGCAGCGGTCGACGGGGTCGCGGCGCGCGCCTTCTTCCATGAGGAATATCGCCTCAACCATCTGCTCTTCACCTATGCCAAACCAACGATCGCCTTCATGGATGGGATCACCATGGGCGGGGGCGTCGGCATCTCGCAGCCTTGCGCGATTCGCGTCGTCACCGACCGGACGGTCTATGCCATGCCGGAGACGGGCATCGGCCTGTTCACCGATGTCGGCGGTGGTCGCTATCTGTCGCGCATGCCGGGGCGCATGGGCCAATATGTCGGTTTGACCGGCGCCCGCCTGAACGGCGCCGAATGCCTCGCGCTGTCGCTGGGTACGCATCATGTCGCCTCCGAGGGCGTCGAGGCGCTCAAGGCAGCGATCCTCGCCAATCCGAAGGCGATCGATGCGGCGCTTCGCAGCGCGGTGACCACGGTCCCCGAGGCGCCGATCCTCGACCATCGGGCCGAGATCGACCGGCTGTTCGCTTCGGATCGCTATGAGGACATCCTCGCTGCCCTGACGGCAGACGGCTCGGACTGGGCACAGGCCACGCTCAAGACGCTGTCGGGAAAGTCGCCGCTGTCCTGCAAGGTCGTGCTGCGCCTGCTGGCCGAGGCCGCACGCATCGACGACTTCGCCGATGAGATGGCGATGGAATATGCGGTGGGCGCGCACATCATCCGCCATCCCGATTTTGTCGAAGGCGTTCGCGCCTTGATCGTTGACAAGGACAATGCGCCGCGCTGGAACCCGGCCACTGCCGAGGGCGTCACCGACGAGACCGTCGATGCCGTCTTCGCGCCGCTTCCGACGGCCGAGGCATGGTCGCCTCTGCCCCAAGCCTGAAAGGATTCCGCATGTCCTACGAAACCATCCTCGTCGAAACCCAGGGGCCGGTGACGATTATCCGCCTCAACCGGCCGGAGGCGCTCAACGCGCTGAACACCCAGGTGCTCGCCGACCTGATCGACGCCTTCGGCAAATATGATGCCGATCCCGCGCAGCGCTGCGCGATCCTGACCGGGAGCGAAAAGGCGTTCGCGGCGGGCGCCGACATCAAGCAGATGCAGCCCAAGGGCTTCTCCGAGATGTATGCGGAGAATTTCTTCGCCGGCTTCGAGCGCGTCACCGCGACCCGCAAGCCGTGGATCGCGGCGGTGTCGGGCTTCGCGCTGGGCGGCGGCTGTGAGCTGGCGATGATGGCCGACATCATGATCGCGGCCGACAACGCCAAGTTCGGCCAGCCCGAGATCAAGCTGGGCGTCGCGCCGGGCATGGGCGGGTCGCAGCGGCTGACCCGCGCCGTCGGCAAGTCCAAGGCGATGGACATGTGCCTGACCGGGCGCATGATGGACGCGGCCGAAGCCGAGCGTGGTGGCCTCGTGAGCAAGGTCGTGCCGCTGGCCGAGCTGATGGATGAGGCGCTGAAAATGGCGCAGGTGATCGCCGGCATGCCGCCGCTGGCCGCCATCGCGAACAAGGAAATGGTCAACGCCGCCTTCGAAACCGGGCTCGCCATGGGCCTGCTGTTCGAACGGCGGATCTTCAACGGTCTGTGCGCGACCGACGACAAGGCGGAAGGGATGACCGCCTTCGTCGAGAAGCGCCCGGGCAACTGGACGGGAAAATAAGCATATGGCGACGGTCGGTTTCATCGGGCTCGGCAATATGGGCGGCGGCATGGCCGCCAACCTTGCCAAGAAGGGGCATGACGTCAGGGCGTTCGACCTGTCGCAGGACGCGCTCGACCGCGCCAAGGCCGCAGGCTGCCTGCCGGTCGCTTCGGCGGCCGAGGCGGTTGCGGGTGCGGACTATGTCGTGACGATGTTGCCGGCCGGCCAGCATGTCCGTTCGGTCTACGAGAACGAGATATTCGCGGCGGTGCCTGCTTCGGCGCTGCTGATGGATTGCTCGACGATCGATGTGGGCAGCGCCCGCGCGGTCGCGGCGGCCGCCACGGCCAAGGGGCTCGCTTTTGTCGACGCGCCCGTCTCGGGCGGCATTGCTGCCGCCAATGGCGGGACGCTGACCTTCATGGTCGGCGGCAGCGCCGAGCATTTTGCGCGGGCGGAGCCGGTCCTCGCGCTGATGGGCAAGGCGGTGATCCATGCCGGCGGTCCCGGCTCGGGCCAGGCGGCGAAGATCGTCAACAACATGATCCTCGGTTCGACGATGGTCGCCACCTGCGAAGCCTTCGCGCTCGCGCAGAAGCTGGGTCTCGACCTCCAGACCTTCTTCGACATCTCGTCCAAGGCGAGTGGCCAGAGCTGGTCGATGACGAGCTATTGCCCGGTTCCGGGGGTCGGTCCGCAGACTCCGGCCGACAACAATTATGACGGCGGCTTTGCGTCGGCGCTGATGCTCAAGGACCTCAAGCTGGCGGTCGAGGCCGCCCAGAGCGTGGGTGCGAGCGTACCGATGGGAAGCAGCGCCGAGAGCCTCTATCAGGCCTTCGCCAATCTCGGCGGCGCCGGCAAGGACTTTTCGGCGATCATCAAGATGCTCGACGGCAGTTTCAAGGCCTGAGAGTTTGCCCGATCAAGGCAGGAACAAGGGCCGCGACGGGCATTTTGGCGTGGCCCTTTTTCTTTGTCCTCAGGCGTGCGCTTCGCTGAATTGCAGGCGGGCGAGGCGGGCGTAGAGGCCATCCTGCGCGCTGAGGCTGGCATGATCGCCTTCCTCGACGATGCGGCCCTGATCCATGACCAGAATCCGGTCCGCCGCGCGTACGGTGGCCAGGCGGTGTGCGATGACGATCGTCGTGCGCCCTTCCATCAGCCGGTCGAGCGCATCCTGCACCAGCTTTTCGGATTCGGCGTCGAGCGCTGAAGTTGCTTCGTCGAGGAGGAGAAGCGGAGCATCGCGCAGCAACGCGCGCGCGATGGCGAGGCGCTGCCGCTGGCCGCCCGACAGTCTCGCCCCGGCCTCGCCGAGAAAGGTGTCGAGCCCCTGCGGCAGGTCGCGCAGGAAGCCGGCCGCATTGGCGGCCTCGGCTGCAGCCCAGATCGCGGCATCGTCCGCATCCCAGCGGCCATAGCGCAGATTGTCGCGCGCCGACGCGCCGAAGATCACGGTTTCCTGCGGCACGACCGCGAGGCGCCGACGGATCTCGGCCGGATCGGCATCGGGCAGCGCCACCCCGTCGAGCCGGATCGCGCCCCCTTCGGGATCGTAGAAGCGCTGGGCGAGCTGCAATATTGTCGACTTGCCGGCTCCCGAGGGGCCGACGACGGCCACCATCTCGCCCGGCTCGACCGAGAAGCTGACATCGTCGAGCGCCTTCACCTCGGGCCGCGTCGGATAGCGGAAGACCACATGATCGAAGGCGAGGCGGCCGATCGCCGGCGCGGGCAGGGCGACAGGATGAGCAGGAGCCCTGATCTCGGGTTCGGCGGTCAGCAGTTCCGAGAGCCGGGAGGCGGCACCGGCTGCGCGGAGAATGTCGCCATAGACTTCGGCAAGCGCGCCGAAAGAGCCGGCGACGATGCCGCCGGTCATGATGAAGGCCGCGATCGAGCCGCCCGACAGGCGGCCGCTGGCGACGTCGATCGCGCCCTGCCACATGACGAGGGTGATCGATCCGAAGATCAGGCCGATGATGATGGCGGTCATCACCGAGCGGACGGTGATGCGGCGCCGGGCGGTGGCAAAGCCCTGTTCGACGACCTCGCCGAAGCGTTCGGCCTCACGCCGTTCCTGCCCGAATCCCTGGACGATCTTCATCGAACGCAGCGTTTCGGACACGGTGGCGCCGACGTCGGCGATCCGGTCCTGCGATGTCTGCGACAGGCGCCGGAGGCGGCGGCCCATGAACACGATCGGCAGGATGACCAGCGGGATGCCGAGCATCAGCAGGCCGGCGAGCTTCGGCGCCAGGGCGAAGAGGTAGAGGATTCCACCGATCGCGAGGAAGATGTTGCGCAGCGCGACCGAGATGGTGGTGCCGACCACCTGTTCGATGATGGCCGTGTCTGCGGTCAGGCGCGAGGCGATTTCGGAAGGGCGATTCTCTTCGAAATAGGCAGGCGCGAGCCGCAGGAGATTGGCCTGAACCCCGGTCCGGATGTCGGCGACGACGCGCTCGCCGAGCCAGGAGACGAAATAGAAGCGGGTCGCGGTCGCCAGCGCGAGGACCATGACGATCCCCATCAGCCCCTGGAAATAGGGCCCGACGTCGCCGCCCGAGGCGATGAATCCCTTGTCGATGACCAACCGGAAACCGCCGGGAATGGCCAGCGTGGCCGAGGCCGCGACGACCAGTGCCGTCAGCGCCGCCGCGATCCGACCGGGATAGCGGGTGGCGAAACGCCAGATCATAGCCAGTTCGCCCAGCTTGCGTTGGGACTTCGGGGGGAGCTCGTCACGTCTTGCCATGGAAGCGGCCCTAGCAAGCTGCGCTGTCTGGCTCAATCGGCCATAGGTGTCGCGGATCGTCATCGCGGCGATGCAGGATGGAAAGCTTATGGCAATCCCGCCCTGCTAAACCTAAATGATCATGACACGGGATACTGCGCTGCGGTATTGGGTTTCGGGTTGCGAGACGCTTTGTGCACGAACGCGGAGATTTGAATGCTGTATGACGCCTATGAGTTTCAGCGGACGCTGATGTCGGCCGCCAGCACATGGGCCAATATCAGCGCACAATGGCTGCAGAACCCGCTCAACCCGATGTCCTACAGCAATATGGCGCCGATGATGGCGTCGGGCCTCGATGTGTTCGCCCATGCGTCCGCGTCGCGTGGAAAGCCCGACTTCGGCTTCACCGAGGTCGAGGTCGACGGCAAGATCGTCGCGGTGACCGAGGAGATCATCCTCCGCAAGCCCTTCGGGCAGCTCAAGCGTTTCCGTCGCCGCGGCGTGACCGGGCAACCGAAGCTGTTGATCGTGGCGCCGATGTCCGGCCACTATGCCACGCTGCTGCGCGGTACGGTCGAGCGGATGCTGCCGCGCCATGACGTGTATATCACCGATTGGCGCGATGCGCGGCTCGTGCCCGTCAGCGAGGGCAGCTTCGATCTCGACGATTATGTCGACTATCTGGTCGAGTTTCTCGAGAAGCTGGGGCCCGGTACGCATATGCTGGCGGTGTGTCAGCCATCGGTGCCGGCTTATGCTGCGGTTGCCATCATGGCAGCGGACGAAAACCCGTGCCGTCCGGCGTCGCTCACGATGATGGGTGGTCCGATCGACACGCGCGAGGCGCCGACCGCCGTCAACACCGTCGCGACGCAGCGGCCGCTGGCCTGGTTCGAGCAGAATGTCATCCACACCGTGCCGGTCTACTATCCGGGTGTGGGGCGGCGGGTCTATCCGGGCTTCCTGCAGCTGACCGGCTTCATGGCGATGAATCTCGGTAACCACCTCGTCAGCCACTGGAGCATGTTCAAGCATCTCGTCGATGGAGATGAGGAAAGCGCCGACGCCACCAAGGCCTTCTACGACGAATATCGCTCGGTCTGCGACATGACCGAGGAATTCTATCTTCAGACGATCGATCAGGTCTTCCAGCGCCATCTGTTGCCCAAGGGCCAGTTCATGCATCGCGGCAAGCTGGTCGATCCGGCGGCGATCAAGGATATCGGCCTGCTCGCGATCGAGGGCGAACGCGACGATATTTCTGGGATCGGCCAGACCAAGGCGGCGTTGAGCCTTGCGACCGCGCTGCCGGACGAGAAGAAGCAGTATCTGCTTGCCGAGAAGGTCGGCCATTACGGCATCTTCAACGGCCGCCGCTGGCGCGAGAAGATCGCGCCGGTCGTCGACGCCTGGATCGCCGCGAATGCGCGATAGGCGCGGGTTGCGCTTCGGCCACTTCTGCGCGACGGTCGCTTTCATTGCGGCGGGGTTCGGGGTTTCGCCGGTCCTTTCGACGGCGATAAGCGCGGTCCCCAAGGCTGAAGCCAGAGCGGCGATCGCTACTGCCCAGGAGGCGGCCTCCCGCGAAGATTGCAAAGGCGTGCTGGCGGCGCTCGATCCGGTAGCAGCCAGCCTGACCGGAGCGGAACGCGATACCGCGTCGCGGATGCGGCTGATCTGCCTCGGCCGCGAAGGTCGCTTTCTCGAATTGAGCATCCTCCAGAAGGAACTGGCTGCGTCCAGCCCCCGCGACGGTCTGGTGATCGCTTATGGCGTCATCGTCGCGGCCGGAGAAAATCGCTTTCGCGATGCCGCCGAGCAGCTGTCCCGTCTGGCCCGTGAGGCGCCGGCTTCGTTCGATGTCCTGTCGGGCAGCGGGGTCCGTGAGATCATCCGCCAGCTCTCCGCCGATCGCTCGGCTGAAGCCAGGGCGGTGCGCGACGGGGCGGTGATTGCGCTTGCCCAAGCCAACTGGTCCCCCGCAGACATGCCCGAGCTGGGAAATGGGCTGGCCAGAGAGGCTGTGACCGCGCTCGTCAGGACGAACCGTATCGACGAGGCGGATAGGTTGCTCGACCATATCGACGATCCCGAAAGTCTGTCGTCCTTGCTGATCGACCGCAGCTATGCTGCACTCTGGCCGTCGATCGAGCGCCGGCTCGGCCCGGCCGGGAAGACGGCGGTCGATCAATATGCGCAGGAGAAGCTCGCCAATTATGGCGACATGCAGGCTTCGGACGCCGCGCTGCGCGATGCGGCCAATGCTCTGCTGCTGCTTGGTAGGGCTGCGGACGCGGTGGATCTTACCGGCCGTGCCGAGATCGCCAATGGGATGAGCGAGGAAGAGATACAGGTCGCCATGCTGCGCGCTCGCGCTCTGGCGCTCGCTGGCCGCGATGCGCAGGCCGCCGACTTCCTCTCGACGCTGCTGACGCTCGATCTGGTCAAGACACCCGAAGCAGCACCGGCCCTGATCACCTATGCCGAATATCTCGACGAGATCGGCAGGCCGGCCCAGGCCCTGGTCATCGCGCGGGCGATCCAGACCAAGGGCAAGGGCGTGCTCAACGATTTCGCCATGCGGTGGATCGATCGCAGTGAGGTTTGTGCGCTTGGTGCGCTCGGCCGGGCGGCGGAGGCGGCGCCGGCGATCGAACGTCTCAAGTCGCTCGCCTGGCAGAACCATGCGGCGGCGGTCGAGGCACTGCTGTGCGTCAAGCGCGATGCCGAGGCTGCGCAGATCGCACTGAAGGGGCTGGCTGACGATAATGTCTCAGGTGAACTGATCGTCCAGTTTCAACCGACCGGCGCGCTGTGGGCGGCTCCCAAGTCGCGGTTGCGCGATCTGTGGGCTGGTTTGCTGGCCCGTCCCGACGTCAAGGCGGCGTTCGAGAAGCGCGGGCGGATATTGCCCAAGGCCTATTGGCCCTCGCCCGAGGCCCAGCCGATACCCCGACGCCGGGTGAGCGACCCTTCCTCGCTGACATGAGCGACCTGCGGATCGCGGCGCGCCTGTCCGCACGGATCGAGACCTGGCCGGTGGCGGGGAGCTTCATCATCGCGCGCGGCGCCAAGACCCATGTCGATGTGGTGACGGTCGAGCTGGATGACGGCAGCTGCGTGGGCCGGGGCGAGGGGACCGCTATCTATTATCACGCAGAGACGCCCCAGTCTGTGCTCGACCAGGTCATGGCGATGGCTGCCCAGCTGCAAGACGGGATGACGCGGTCGGATCTGCTTCACCTCATGCCGCGCGGTGCCGCTCGCAACGCTCTGGACTGCGCGCTGTGGGACGCGCAGGCGAAGCGCAGCGGACAGCCGGCCTGGGCCTTGGCCGGTCTCGACGCGATCATTCCCCTGACCACCGCCTTCACGATATCGCTGGGCGAGCCTGCGAAGATGGAGCTGGATGCTCGGGCCGCAGCGCCGACCTACCCATTGCTCAAGCTCAAGCTGGCGGGGGAGGGCGATCTCGATCGCGTGGCGGCCGTCCGGCGCGGGGCCCCTGATGCGCGCATCATCGTCGATGCCAATGAGAGCTGGACCGGCCGCGATGTGGCGGCGGAAGCGGCGGCGCTGCTGCCGTTCGGGGTCGAACTGATCGAACAGCCGGTCAAGGCCGGTCTCGATCATCTGCTCGACGGCATCGCCTCGCCAATCCCGCTCTGCGCCGACGAAAGCTGCCAGGACAGTGCGGATATCGCGCGTTGCGTCGGGCGCTATGACGCCGTCAACATCAAGCTGGATAAGGCTGGTGGCCTCACCGAGGCGCTGCGCTTGGCCGAAGCCGCGCGTGCGGAGGGACTCGACCTCATGGTGGGGTGCATGTTGTGCACCTCGCTCGCGGTCGCGCCTGCCATGATCGTCGCGCAGCAGGCGCGCTGGGTCGACCTTGACGGCCCGCTGCTGCTCGGCGCCGACCGGGACTGCCCGATCGCTTTCGACCGCGGGATCGCGCATCCGGCGCAGCCCGTCCTCTGGGGCTGATCCGGTAGTTAAGGATCGAGCCTGCCCCAAAGGCTATGCTGACCTTGCACGCCGACGAAATGAAACCTGTTGCGTGCAGTGGCGTTGGGTGAGCGTGGGGCGACGCAATGCCGACCGACGATGTTTCCGGACAAGGAGTGAGCAATGACGCAGCAACTGGCGACGGGCGCCGCGGCGGCCGCAGAGTCTGTCGTGGCGGTCACGCTCAAGGTCAATGGGGAACAGCATGAAGTTGCGCTCGATCCCCGGACCACTTTGCTCGATCTGCTGCGCGAGCATCTGCGGCTGACGGGGACCAAGAAGGGCTGCGACCATGGCCAGTGCGGCGCTTGCACGGTGATCGTCGATGGTCGCCGGATCAACAGTTGCCTGTCGCTGGCCGTCATGCATGACGGCGACGAGGTCGTGACGATCGAAGGGCTGGGCACGCCCGAGGCGCTCCACCCGATGCAGCGGGCCTTCGTAGAGCAGGACGGCTATCAGTGCGGCTATTGCACGCCCGGCCAGATCTGCTCGGCGGTCGCGGTGCTGGACGAGATCGAGCGGGGCATACCGAGCCATGTCACTGCCGACCTGCTGGACGTCCGCCTGTCCGACGACGAACTGCGCGAGCGGATGAGCGGCAATATCTGTCGCTGCGCGGCTTATCCGAATATCATCGCAGCGATCCGTCAGGTGGCCGGGGAGACGGCGGCATGACCCCCTTCACCTATCATCGCGCCAGCGACGCGGCCGATGCGGCGCGCCTGGCCGCAGAGCATCCCGGTGCGCGTTTCGTCGCGGGCGGCACCAATTTGCTCGATCTGATGAAGGCGCGGGTCGAGAAGCCGGCGCATCTGATCGACATCAACCGCACCGGGCTCGACCGGATAGATGAAACCGATGAAGGTGGCCTGCGCATCGGCGCTCTCGTCCGCAACACCGATCTGGCGGCGCACCGGCGCGTGCGAGCGGACTATGCAGTCCTGTCGCGGGCGCTGCTGGCTGGCGCCTCCGGGCAGTTGCGCAACAAGGCGACGACGGCGGGCAATTTGCTCCAGCGGACCCGCTGTCCCTATTTCTACGACGTCAGCAAACCCTGCAACAAGCGCGAGCCCGGTTCGGGCTGCTCGGCGATCGGCGGCATGAGCCGGGGCCTGGCCGTCCTCGGGAGCAGCGATCAGTGCATCGCAACCCATCCGTCCGACATGGCGGTCGGTTTGCGCGTGCTCGATGCGCGGATCGAGACGATCAAGGCCGATGGTGCGACGCGCACGATCGGCATGGGGGACTTTCACACATTGCCGGGAGAGACGCCGCAGGTCGAGACCGTGCTCGATCCGGGCGAACTGATCACGGCGGTGATTCTGCCGCCCCCGGTTCCCGGTCGGCATATCTATCGCAAGGTGCGCGACCGGGCATCCTATGCCTTCGCGCTGGTCTCGGTCGCCGCGATCGTCAGTGAGGGTGAAAGGCGCGTCGCCGTGGGCGGGGTCGCCGCCAAGCCGTGGCGGGTCGAGGGCGCGGAAAAGGGTGGGGTCGATGCCCTCGCCGACGCGCTGACGGCGGGTGCCCGGCCGACCGAACAGAACCGCTTCAAGCTCGCCCTGCTGCGACGGACTCTCTCGGCAGTCATGACGGAGGCCTCGGCATGAGCCTGAAATTCGACACGCCTGCCGGCACCAACCCGATCGATCGCGAGCGCGTCGTGGGCCGGCCGCTCGACCGGGTCGAAGGGCCGCTCAAGGTCAGCGGCACCGCGCCTTACGCCTATGAGCGGCACGATGTCGCACCTGACGCCGCTTATGGCTGGGTGGTCGGGTCGACCATCGCCAAGGGGCGCATCCAGTCGATCGACACGCGCGAGGCCGCAGCCGCGGCCGGTGTCATCGCCGTGATCCACGCGGCCAATGCTGGACAACTGGGCCAGTCGCGCTCGCATGCGGTTCGCCTGCTCGGCGGGCCGGAGATCGAGCATTATGACCAGGCAGTGGCGCTGATCGTCGCCGAGCGGTTCGAACAGGCGCGCCATGCCGCAGCCCTGCTCAAGATCGACTATGTCGCGGAGGATGGGCGCTACGATCTTGAAGAGGCCATCCCGAATGCCAGGCAGGCGCCGCGCGGCTTCGGCGGTCCCGGCCTCACCCGCACGGGTGATTTCGAGACAGGGTTCGCGGCGGCTGCCGTGCAGCTGGACGAGCGCTACACGACGCCTGACCAGAGCCACCAGATGCTGGAGCCGCACGCATCGACGGCGCGCTGGGACGGCGATGCGCTGACCCTCTGGACCTCGAACCAGATGATCGCCGAGGCGGTCGACGACATGGCGGTCACGCTCGGCATCGCCAAGGACAAGGTCCGAGTCCTTTCACCTTATGTCGGTGGCGGGTTCGGATCGAAGCTGTGGGTCCGCGCCGATGCGGTGCTGGCCGCCATTGCAGCGCGGCATATCGGTCGCCCGGTGAAGGTCGCTCTCGCCCGCCCACAGATCGCCAACAATACCACCCACCGCCCCGCGACGGTGCAGCGCATAAGGCTGGGTGCCGATCCCGACGGACGGATCGTCGCGATCGGCCATGAAAGCTGGTCGGGCAACCAGCCCGGCGGCGGCACCGAGAGCGCGGGTATCCAGACCCGCTTGCTCTATCGCGGCGCGAACCGGCTGGTCGCGCATTATCTGACCGAACTGAACCTGCCCGAAGGCAATGCGATGCGCGCGCCGGGCGAAGCCGCCGGCATGCTCGCGCTGGAAGTCGCGATGGACGAACTGGCGGAGAAGGTTGGCCTTGATCCCGTCGAACTGCGCATCCGCAACGACGTCCAATATGATCCGGAGAAGGGACCGGAGCGTCCCTTTTCGAGCCGTCCCTTCGTCGAATGTCTGCGCGCCGGGGCCGAGCGCTTCGGCTGGGCCAATCGGCCGGATAAGCCTGCGAGCCGGCGCGAGGGCCAGTGGCTGATCGGCATGGGGATGGCCGCCGCCTTTCGCGGTAACCTCGTCACGTCCTCCAAGGCTCGCGTCGGGATCGAGAGCGGCGGCCGTGTCTGGGTCGAGACCGACATGACCGACATCGGCACCGGCAGCTACACGATCATCGCGCAGACCGCCGCCGAGATGCTGGGTGTCGACATCGCCGATGTGGACGTGCGGCTGGGCGACAGCACTTTTCCGAAGTCGGCGGGGTCTGGCGGCCAATGGGGCGCGAACAGCGCCACGGCGGGCGTCTATGCCGCCTGTCTGTCCCTCAGGCGCGAGATCGCTCAGAGGGCTGGGTTCAACGATGCCGACGTCGACTTCGTCGATGGGCATGTCCTGTCCGGGAATCGCCGCATCGCGCTAGGCGAGGCAGCCGGGCCGGAGGGCATCGCAGTGACCGACGGCATCGACTTCGGATCATTGTCGAAGCGCTACGCCCAGGCCACCTTCGGCGCCCATTTCTGCGAGGTCGGGGTCGATCTCTATACTGGCGAGATCCGCATCCGGCGTCAGGCGGGTGCCTTCGCGGCGGGGCGCATCCTCAATCCGAAATCGGCGCGTAGCCAGGTCATCGGTTCGATGACGATGGGCGCTGGGGCGGCGCTGATGGAGGAACTCGTCGTCGATCCGCGCTTCGGCTATTTCGTCACGCGCGACCTGGTCGACTATCATGTGCCGGTCCATGCCGACATCCCCGATCAGGACGTGTTCTTCCTGCCCGAACTGGACGACAAATCCTCGCCGATGAAGGCGAAGGGGGTCGGCGAACTCGGCATCTGCGGCGCTGGGGCGGCTATCGCCAACGCGGTCTACAACGCGACCGGGATCAGGCTTCGCGACTATCCGCTGACGCTCGACAAGCTGATCGACCGCCTGCCGCTGCCCTGACCGGGCGCGGCAGCGGCATCAGGCCGGAAGCGGCACCCCGTACAGGTCGTGGTCGTCGGCTTCCTCGATCTCGACCCGGACCACATCGCCCGGGAGAAGATGACCGGCGTCGCGAAGATGGACCTCACCGTCGATCTCGGGCGCATCGGCTTTCGAGCGACCAGTTGCGCCGCCTTCTTCGTCGACCAGGTCGATGATCACGTCGAGCGTGCGGCCGACCTTGGCTTCGAGCTTCGCAGCCGAGATGGCGGCGCACTTTTCCATGATGCGGGCGTAGCGCTCTTCCTTGACCGCTTCGGGAACAGCGCCCGGCAGATCGTTGGCGGTCGCGCCGGCGACCGGTTCGAAGCGGAAGGCGCCGACGCGGTCGAGCTGCGCCTCGTCGAGCCAGTCGAGCAGATATTGGAAGTCTTCCTCGGTCTCGCCGGGAAAGCCCACCACGAAGGTCGAGCGGACCGCGATGTCAGGGCAGATCGATCGCCACGCCGCCAGTCGTTCGAGCACCTTCGCGTCGTTCGCCGGCCGCTTCATTGCGCGCAGCACGCTCGGGCTGGCATGCTGGAAGGGGATGTCGAGATAGGGGAGCAGCAGCCCTTCCGCCATCAGCGGGATGACCTGATCCACATGCGGATAGGGATAGACATAGTGCAGCCGCACCCAGGCGCCCAGACGACCCAGTTCGCGGGCCAGATCGGTCATATGCGCGCGGACCTCGCCGCCGCCCTTCAGCGGGTAGCTGGCATGGCGCAGGTCCAGGCCGTAAGCGGAGGTGTCCTGGCTGATCACCAGCAATTCGCGCGTGCCCGCCGCGATCAGCTTTTCGGCCTCGCGCAGGATCGCGTCGGGACGCCGGCTGACCAGATCGCCGCGGATCGACGGGATGATGCAGAAGCTGCAGCGATGGTTGCAGCCCTCGGAGATCTTCAGATAGCTGTAATGGCGTGGGGTGAGCTTGAGCCCCGATTCCGGCACCAGATCGACATAGGGCGAAGGCGGCATCGGCGCCGCTTCATGCACTGCGCCGACGACCGACTCATATTGGTGTGCGCCCGAGATCGCGAGCACGTTGGGAAAGCGGGCGCGGATCGCATCGGCTTCATCGCCCATGCAGCCGGTGACGATCACGCGGCCATTTTCGGCAATGGCCTCGCCGATCGCCTCAAGGCTTTCCTCCTTGGCGCTGTCGAGGAAGCCGCAGGTGTTGACCAGCACGACATCGGCGCCGGCATAGTCCGGCGACAGGCCATAGCCTTCCGAGCGGAGCTTGGTGAGGATGCGCTCGCTGTCGACCAGATTCTTGGGACAGCCGAGCGAGACCATGCCGATCTTCGGCGGGGAGGGGATTTCGATTGCCATGAGTGGCGCGCACATAAGCCTTTTCAGCGCGAAAGGCGAGAGGCGGTTGACGGCTTCCCCATCGACGATGCTTAGATGATGGGATGATGCACTATGGCATATCGGCATGGGCTCTTGCGGTGGTGCTGTCGGCGCTGGCCGGCTTCATCGATGCGATCGGTTTTCTGCGGAGCGGGGGCCTGTTCGTCTCCTTCATGAGCGGCAATTCGACGCGTCTCGGCGTCGATCTCGTCGCCGCAGGGCCGGTCGCGGCGCTGGCGGCCGTCCTGATCGGCAGCTTCGTCCTGGGTGTCATATTCGGCAGTCTCGTCGGAAGTCGCTGGCCGGGCCGGCGCAAGGGGGCGATTCTGTTGCTTGTATCGCTGATCGTCGCCTGCTCGGCCCTGATCGAAACGAACGGGGGAGGCGCCCTCGCCATGCTGGTGCCGCTGGCCCTGGCGATGGGCGTCGTGAACAACGTGTTCCAGCGCGACGGCGACGTGACGATCGGGGTAACCTATATGACCGGGGCGCTGGTTCGCCTCGGGCAACGGCTGGGCGACGCGTTGCGTGGCGGAGACCGCTGGGCCTGGTGCCCCTTCCTGCTGCTCTGGTCTGGTCTTGTCGTGGGGGCAGTCGTGGGAGCTTTGGCCTATGCGCGGCTCGGGGCTGGCGCGCTGTGGGTTGCCGCAGGGGTGGCGGGGCTGCTGTCGCTCTGGGGCGCCTGGCTGCAACTAACTGGCAGGGATCAGCCGCGCGAGGGCAAATAGCTTAAGGGGTTGACGGGCTTCAGCCCGTTGCGAATTTCGAAATGGAGTTGCGGCTCGGCGCTATAGGGGCTGGCCCCGCTCCGGGCGATCGTCTGCCCCCGCACCACCTTCTGGCCGCGTGTCACCGTGATGCTGTCGGCGTAGCCATAGGCGCTTATCCAGCCGTCGCCATGGCGCAGCAGCACGAGCGTACCATAAGCGGGAATGTCCTGCCCGACATAGGCGACCACGCCGTCCGCCGCTGCGGCGATGGGGCTTCCCCGTTCGGCAGCGATGTTGACCCCGTCATTGGTCTGGCCGCTGCCGATCTTGCCGAAACCGCGCAGGATCTTGCCCTTGACCGGCCAGTCGAAGCGGCCCGCGAAGCTTTTCGGTTCGGCCACGGCCACGGTGGGGGCGACGGTGCGCGGGGTCGTGACCGGCGGCTTGGGCTGCTCGCGCGTTGCCACGGCAGGCTCCGAACCGGAGATGATATCCTCGATGTCGACGCGAAAGGCGGCGGCGCGTTCGTCGGGCGACATGCGCGCGACTTCGACCTCGCTGGGAACGAGCAGCCGCTGGCCTTCGCGCAGCACATAGGGTTCTTCGAGCTGGTTGCTCTGGGCGATTTTCAGCCAGTCGACGCCATAAGCGCGGGCGATCGCGATGCCGGTCTCGCCCTTGCCGACCCGGTGATAGCGGCCGCCGGGAATCTTCAGCTTCTGGCCGACGAGTATCTTGAAGGGGGGCGGGATGTCGTTGACCCGGGCGATGGCCTCCGAAGCTGCGCGCGTCTTTTCGGAAATGCCGCGCAGCGTGTCGCCGCTTCGCACCACATAGACCGACGAAGGGACATTGACGGCGGATGGTGTCACGGTCCGTACCTGCCATGCCGGGGGCGGCGAGGGTGGCACATTTTCCGAGACGGGTGGCGGCGGCGGTCCCGGAACCGGCGTCGGGGCGATCTGCCTCGGCGGCGTTGGCGACGTCGCCGTTGCGCTGCGCTGCGCGCGTGGCGGCGGCGCTGCGCTGCGTACGTCAGCTCGATCGGGAGAGGGAATACAGGCGGTCGTCAGCAGCAGCGCTGTCACGGCGAAGGCGGCGGGGCGGCGGTGATGCTGAACCATATCGTCCTGTTAGCAGCCCGCTGCGGGCATTTCACCCCGGCTCTCGACCTGTCTGCCCACGGTTGGAGCCGGTCCGTCCGTTACGGACAGGCGGCCGTCAGCGATAAAGGGCAGCGAGGTCGGATAGCGCCGCCCGGTTGGTCATGTCGCAATGGAGCGGCGTGACCGTTACCCACCCGTCGGCAGCCGCTTCGAGATCGGTGTCGTGCGCCGGCGTATGCGGCATGCCGGCCAGCTTCAGCCAATAATAGTCGAAACCGCGCGGGTCGGTCCGCTGCAGGATTTCGGTCGCGCCATAGTCGCGCAAGCCCTGCGGCACGACGCGGACGCCCAGCACCTGATCCGGATCGCGGGCCGGAAAGTTGATATTGACCAGGCTGCGCGGCGACCATGGGCCATCGAGCAGCGGGCGCAGGACACGCTCACCCCAGGCTTCGGCTGCGGCAAAGCTGACATTCGCTCCGGCCCCGGACTTCGCATAGACCTGGCTCAGCGCGATCGAGCGGATCCCGGCGAGCGCGCCTTCCATGGCGGCGGAGACGGTGCCCGAATAGCTGACATCCTCGCCCAGATTGGCGCCGCGATTGACGCCGGACAGGATCAGGTCGGGCGGGCCATCCTTCATCACATGCGCCAGCGCCATCATGACCGCGTCGGTCGGCGTGCCCGATACCGCATAGCGCCGTTCGCCCAACTGGCGCAGGCGGAGGGGGCGGGTCAGTGTCAGCGAGCGACCCGCGCCCGACTTTTCGCTGAGCGGCGCCACGATGGTGACGTCGTCGGACAGGGTGCGGGCGATACGTTCGAGCACCGCGATCCCCGGCGCGCCGACACCGTCGTCATTGGTCAGCAGGATCTTCATGCGGGGCGAAGCTCGGTGATGCCCCCCATATAGGGCAGGAGCGCCTCTGGGATACGAACCGACCCGTCGGCCTGCTGGTAATTTTCCAGCACCGCGACGAGCGTGCGACCCACGGCCAGCCCGGAGCCGTTGAGCGTGTGGACGAAGCGTGTGCCCTTGCTCTCCCCGGCGGGGCGGAAGCGTGCGTTCATGCGGCGGGCCTGGAACTCGCCGCAGTTGGAGATGCTGCTGATCTCGCGATAGCGTGCCTGACCGGGTAGCCAGACCTCGAGATCATAGGTCTTGCGAGCCGAGAAGCCCATGTCGCCCGTACACAGCAACACCCGCCGATAGGGAAGCGCGAGCGCCTCGAGGATCGCCTCGGCGGCGCGGGTCATTTCCTCGTGAACGACCTCGGATTGCTCAGGCGTCGTGATCGCGACCAGTTCGACCTTTTCGAACTGGTGCTGACGGATCAAGCCTCGCGTATCGCGACCGGCGGCACCCGCCTCCGACCGGAAACATTGCGTCAGCGCGGTCAGCTTCATCGGCAGGACGGCCTCGCCCAGGATCTGCTCGCGCACCAGATTGGTAAGGCTGACCTCAGCGGTAGGGATCAGCCAGCGGCCATCGGTCGTCCGAAACAGATCCTCGGCGAATTTCGGCAATTGACCAGTTCCGAACATCGCGTCGTCGCGAACGAGCAGCGGCGGGACGACCTCGGTGAAGCCCGCCTCGGTCTGGCGATCGAGCATGAACGCGCCCAGTGCGCGCTGCAGGCGGGCGATGCCCCCCTTGAGAACCGCGAAGCGGGCGCCGGATATGGCGGCTGCGCTTTCGAAATCGAGCCCGAGCGGCCCGGCGAAGTCGGCATGCTCCTTCGCATCGAATGCGAAAACTGGGATGTCGCCCCACCTGTGCTGCTCGACATTGTCCTGTTCACCGGCTCCATCGGGCACGTCGTCGGCGGCAAGGTTGGGCAGGGCTGCGAGCGCAGAAGTCAGCTGCGCGTCGATCTCCGCGCCCTCGGCTTCCAGCGCGGGCATGCGCTCCTTGAGAACTGCAACCTCGGCCATCAGGTGGGAGGCCGTCGCTTCGTCCTTCTGCGCCTTGGCCTGGCCGATCGCCTTCGACGCTTCGTTGCGGCGGGTCTGGGCAGTCTGCAACTCGGTCGCGATGGCCCGGCGGCGCTCGTCCAGCGCCAGCAGGGCGTCGGATGCGGCAGCGCCCCCGCGTCGGACCAGAGCTGCGTCGAAAGCTGCGGGATCGTCCCGGATGAGGCGTATGTCGTGCATGCTCGCCCTATGGCCATGTTGGATGGGCCGCGCAACATGCGAGACGACTGTTACACCGGCTTTGCCCGCACCCGGTGATGGGGGCGTGGCCGATGCGCGAAATGGCGACACGCATTTCGTTTCGGCCCGCGCAGCTGTCGTTTCGCCGAAACCGGGTGGAACGACCTGCGTCCATCGGGAGTCAATCCTGCGACCGCTTTGATTATGTTCAGGAAAAGGAGTGTGAACGTGACCTTGCGAACAGCATTTTTGGCTACCACCCTTCTGATGGCGACCAGCGGTGCGGCCTTTGCGCAGGCGCCGGCTGCAACCCAGGCCACTGCGGCTGCCACCGTTAACGTGACCCAGGGCGCGGCCGTCATGGACGCCAAGGGCGGAGCCGTCGGGACCATCGCGTCGGTGAATGGCGATGTCGCTGTGATCGACACCGGCGTCGTGAAAGCGAGCGTGCCGACCTCATCCTTCGCACAGAGCGACAAGGGTCTTTTGCTGGGGATGACGAAGGCCGAACTCGAGGCGGCGGCGAAGGGCGCCTCGGCCGAGCAGAAGGAGCAGTTCCTCGCCTCTTTGGTTCCCGGCATTGCAGTGAGCGACGCGAGCGGCGGTGCCGTCGGCACGATCGAGGCGATCGAGGGCGACATGGTGACGATCGCCACGCCGAATGCCAAGGCCAAGCTGCCCAAGGCCTCGCTGGCGCAGGGCCCGAACGGCCCCGTCATCGGCATGACCCAGGCCCAGCTCGAGGCGGCCGTCAAGGCGACCACGCCGCCTGCCGGATAAACCGGGTTCGACAGCGACAAAAAATCTGCGCCCGCGTACGGCCTCCCGGCTTGTGCGCGGGCGTTGCCCTGTCTATAGCCCCGCACACGTCGGGGATATGGCAGAAAACGGCCGAGTCCGGCGCGCCCAAGGGGAACAGCGGAGAGTCTTATGGCGTCGTCGCTGCAACGCGTTTCGATTGTCGGGAACCAGTAAACGTGTCTTCTGTGGATCTGGACGACGACTACAGGCCATCGCCTGACGAGCCTTTCATGAACGAAAGGCATCTCGCCTATTTCAAGGCGAAATTGCTCGCCTGGAAGGATTCGATCCTCAAGGAATCGGCGGGCACCCTCCAACAGCTGCAGATCGATTCGCTGCGCGAGCCGGACCTGACCGATCGCGCGTCGAGCGAGACCGACTGGTCGATCGAACTGCGCACCCGTGATCGCCAGCGCAAGCTCATCTCCAAGATCGACGCTGCGCTGCGTCGGATCGAGGATGGCGAATATGGCTATTGCGAGGTCACCGGCGAACCGATTTCGCTGGGCCGGCTCGAGGCTCGCCCGATCGCGACCATGACCGTTGAGGCGCAGGAGCGCCACGAGCGGAACGAGAAGGTCAGCAGGGAGGACTGAGGTCCTCTTTTTTGTGTCTGTCGTGCGGCGCGGTGATGCGCTCACGACGGCCATGACATTTCAGGACTGCGCCGCTTCCTTCAGCGATCGCGCATCAGGCGATGATGTCGGGGATCAGCATATCCTCGAGTTGGCTGATCTCGTCCTTGATCCGCAGCTTGCGTTTCTTGATTCGGGCTATCTGCAACTGGTCGATGGCCGGCGCGGCTTGCAGCGCGATTATCGCCGCTTCGAGGTCGCCATGCTCCTGGCGCAATATGTGGATGCGGCGTTCGATCAGTTCACTGTCCAAGACGACTCGCTCCGCAACGGCAATTCACTGCGGGAATTCTAGCGGCGAAACATGTCCCGGCTCAAGGCCGAGTGACTCAAGAACGGCTTGTCGTGCTTTTCCCGCAGCTTACGCCAGGCCGTAGTGAAGTCTCGGGTAAAGCGAAATTTTTAACCAAGACAGCCTTGGCGAATCGTGATTTATTGGTCGGCCCAAGACGAGGTGAAAGGAGACGCTGTCTATGTCGACTACCCATTCGTCCGCCATGTTGGCGAAGCATGCAGGCATCGAGGCCAGGATCGCGGCGGAAAGCCGCCGGCCTTCTCCCGACATGATGCTGATCAACGAACTGAAGAAGCAGAAACTGAAGATCAAAGAGGCTCTCGCCCGCCTTTGATGCGCAGGAGGATTGAGGGTCAGTCGATCCTCAATCCAGGCCTGCGGACGCGGCCAAGGTCGACGAGCTTGCGCAAATTTTCGTCGCTGCCGTTGACGACCTGCCGCCGGGCCAGTTTCGGGTCGATCACCGCGTTGAACGTGATCCCCATCCGGCCTTCCCGAACCCACACGATCTCGCCGCCGACGGTTCCCACGCCCCGAATCTCGACTTCGACGATCGCGCCCTGATCATAGTCGAGCTCGGAGTCTGCCATCAGCCCGGTAGGGGAGAGGTTGCGGATCCGAATGGGCTGGGTCTGGCGCGCATAGTCGCCGGCCGCCCGCATCGACGCCATCAGCAACAGGCTGTCGCGCTTGCGCGTGCGCTTGCCCGCCGGTGCGGGGGTTTCCCCGGCCATGTCGCCCATGATCGATCCTCAAAACTGCCAGTTGGGTCGATTAAAGCGCACAGAGGTTGAGGAGGGGTAAATGATGGGCGGCGGGCAACCGGTTTGGCGCCCGCCGATCCCCAGGTCAGGCGGCTGTCGTCAGCGCTCGATGCACATGGCGATGCCCATGCCGCCGCCGATGCACAGAGTCACCAGGCCCTTGCGCGCATCGCGCTTCGCCATCTCGTAGAGCAGCGTGGTGAGGACGCGCGCGCCCGATGCGCCGATCGGATGGCCGATCGCGATAGCGCCGCCATTGACGTTGACGATGTCCGGGTTCCAGCCGAGCTCCTTGCCGACCGCCAGCGCCTGCGCGGCAAAGGCTTCGTTCGCTTCGATCAGGTCGAGGTCGCCGATCGACCAGCCCGCCTTCTGCAGCGCCAGCGTGCTCGCCGGAGCCGGGCCGATGCCCATGATCGAGGGATCGACCCCGCAGGTGGCCCAGCTGGCGATCTTGCCGAGCACCGGCGCGCCGCGCTTCGCTGCCTCGTCTGCGGTCATCAGAACGAGCGCAGCGGCGCCGTCGTTGATCCCGCTGGCATTGGCGGCCGTGACCGTGCCGTCCTTCTTGAAGGCCGGCTTCAGGCTGGCCATCGCATCGAGCGTCGCGCCTGCGCGGATATATTCGTCCTGGTCGACGACGGTCTCGCCCTTGCGGGTCTTGACCGTCACCGGCACGATTTCGTCGGTGAAGCGGCCCGCGGCGCGCGCGGCTTCGGCCTTGTTCTGGCTGGCCACCGCGAAGCTGTCCTGCTCCTCACGGCCGATCTGATATTTCTCGGCCAGATTTTCTGCCGTGATCCCCATATGATAGCCGTTGAAGACGTCGGTCAGGCCATCGACGATCATCGTGTCGACGAGGGTAGCGTTGCCCATCTTCGCGCCGTTGCGCATGTGCTGGGCATGGGGCGAGAGCGACATATTCTCCTGGCCGCCCGCGACGACAATCTTGGCATCGCCGCAGCGGATCGACTGCGCCGCGAGGGCGACCGCGCGCAGGCCGGAGCCGCACACCTGGTTGATGCCGAAAGCAGTCGCCTCCTTGGGGATGCCGGCGTTGATGGCGGCCTGCCGGGCGGGATTCTGGCCCTGGCCCGTCGTCAACACCTGACCGAACACGACTTCGTCGACATCGGTGGCGGCGACCCCGGCCTGCGCCAGCGCAGCTTCGATCGCGATCCGGCCCAGCTCATGTGCGGGCGTCGCCGCGAAAGAGCCGAGGAAGCTGCCGACGGGGGTCCGCTTGGCCCCGGTTATCACGATATCGGTCATGGTCGAGCTCCTGCTGTCTGCCGCGCGTGCGAAGGGCTCTACAGGCCCGATATGATCGACTCACGCGGGATTATGATCGTCAGTCGACTATCAGGAGTTTTGCAGCTGCGAAACCCATAGGGCGATATGGTGCCACAGTGATCCCGGCGCTTTGCGACCCACGACCATGCCGACATGGCCCTCAGCGAGCGAGAGGCGCTCACCATGAGACAGGGCGGTTGCCTCAGGGGTGATCCGGTCGATCGTCGATACGATGTTCAGCACAGGCATGCGCAGGCTGTCCGGCGTGATCGTCTGTCCGGCCACGGTCCAGTCGCCTCGTCCGCTGCAATTCTCGACCATGAGGGACGTCATGAGCTGGCGGCCCGCCGCAAAGGTCATCGGGGGGCCGTCATTGGCCCAATCCTCGACGGCGACATAATTCCGGCCTTCGGCGCTTGCCGGATCCTTGGTGGAGAATTGCTCGAACTTCGCAATCGTCCTTACCGGGTCGATCCGCCAGAAAATCTGCTGGAGGATTTCCGCAGGAAGGAGGCCCAGCTGTTCCGCTGCCGATGCTGCGCCCTCCCACAGTTGCAACAGATCGTTTCGCGTCTGCGAAGAAAAACCGGAAAAATCCCAGGGTGCTGCGATCAGCAGAAGCGCATGGGGGGCGGTCAGTGCGGCGGCTGCGATGCTCATCGTCCCGCCGAGGCAATAGCCGGCAAGCACGGTGTCGGGCCCGAGCAGATCAAGCGTCGGCAGCAGATAGCGTTCGACATGGCCACCGATGTCGAGATCGGCTTCTTCCGGGCCGGGTGTGCCCCAGTCGAGCAGAAAGGGCTGCAGGCCGTTTGCTGCAAGTCCGCGCATCATCGAATTTTCGATACTGAGATCAAGGATCTCGCAGCCGTTGATCAGCGACGGTACGAACAGCACCGGCCGTCCGGCTTCGGCATAGCCGTGAATCCGGACGCGGCCGATCTGTTCGACGGTCGAGAGCGCCGGCTCACGCGGCGTGCGCGGAGCGGACTGGTAGCTGCGCAATCCCGCAAGGGCAGCCTTCATCCGGCTCGGGTCGGCGCCGGTTTCGCTGCGCAGCATGTCAAGGAACAGGGGCAGGGGGCGCGGCCTGTGTTGCGGCGCGGAAAGATTTGGTGCTATGCTCTCGCCAGAACTGTTGGGCAGGCGGGGTATCATGGCGAAATCATCGGACGGCTCGGGCACGGTCATCATCAAGAAATACGCCAATCGTCGGCTCTACAACACCGAAACTTCGAGTTACATCACGCTCGACCATCTCGCGACGATGACGCGCGAGGGCCGCGACTTCAAGGTGATCGACGCCAAGTCGGAAGAGGACATCACCCATAATGTCCTCACGCAGATCATCATGGAGGAAGAGAATCGCGGGCAGACGATGCTGCCGGTCAGCTTCCTTCGGCAGCTGATCTCGCTTTACGGCGATTCGATGCAGTCGATGGTGCCGCAATATCTGGAAGCGTCGATGGATGCTTTCCGCCGCAACCAGACGCAATTCCGTCAGGCCATGGAAGGCGCGTTTGCGGGCGGCCCCTTCGCGGAGATCGCGAAGCGCAACATGGACATGCTCGAAGCTGCCGCAAGTGCTTTCAAGCCGCCGCGTGCCGGCGCAGCCGCCAAGGAAGAGCCGGCCGCCGAAACCCCGCCGCGCAACGAGGTCGAAGCGCTGAAGGCGCAGCTTGCCGCCATGCAGGAACAGATCAACAAGCTGAAATAAGCGCGACAGGGCAGAGCCATGCAGCGATAGCCGCCGCCGGTGATCCGGCGACGGCTCCTCCCGTCATTTGGCGGGTTTGACGAATTTCAGAGTCAGACGATCGCTCTCGCCGATCGCCTGATATTTTGCCCGGTCGACATCGCCGAGGCTGTAGGTCGGCGGCAGCGTCCACACCCCCTTCGGCCAGTCATGCGTGTCCTTGGGATTGGCGTTCACCGGCGATTCGCCTGCAAGCTTGAACCCGGCTGCCGTGGCCAGGCGAATGATGGTCGAGCGCTTGAGATAGCCGCTCTCCTTCTCTTTTGCCGAATCCATCTCCTCGGGGAGCCGGTGGTCGACGACCCCCAATATGCCGCCGGGCTTCAGCGCGGCATAGAAGTCGGCAAAGGCTTTGGCTGCCGTAGCATCGCCCGCCATGATCAGATTGTGGACGTTGCGAAAGGTGAGCACACGATCCGCCGTGCCAGCCGGGAAGGTCGACGGCTCGGTCGGGCTGAACGGTGCGATCTCGACGGTACCGAACCAGTCCTTGTTGCGCTCGAACATTGCCTTGGCGGCGTTGAGACCGCGTTCGGATGCCGGGGGCACCGCGACATAGCGGCCATTGCCCTTGAGCATCGGGGCGAGGATCTCGGTATACCAGCCACCGCCGGGATAGAATTCGACCACGGTCTGGCCCGGTGCGACCTCGAAGAAGGCCAGTGTTTCCGCTGGGTGGCGATAGGCGTCGCGCGCGCGATTCGTCTCGCTGCGACGGCTGTCGGACAACGCCTTGGCCAATTCCGGCGAAGGGGTGGGAGCGGCGAGAGCCAGGGACGGTGCCGCGAGCGAAAGGCCGAGGGCGACAAGAAGCGAGTAGCGCATGGGCATCATACTCCCGATATGGATTTGACGATCCATCATGACGGAGCCTCAACAAGGTGCAATCGGATTACGCATGGCCGACATTGTGCTTCGCCGCGCTGGCAGTGCTATCCATCGCGGCGGACTGGCGAAATCATCGCCGGAGGGAGGTGAATCGCGAGCGCGGGCGAATCGCCTGGATGCCCTGGTCGCTGATTGCGGTGCTGTCGTTGTTGCTGGCGGCGGTGTTCGCGGCCTGGTGGTTGCGCGGCGAATGACGCTTCAGAGGCAGGATTCCAGCAGCGCCTGATCAAAGCCGAACTGGCGCGCCTTCTCGATCGTATAGGGGCGCAGGCCGGTCGGGACGAACTCGCCGATGATCTTACCTTCGGTGTCTTCGGCATGATATTCGAACTTGAAGAGCTCCTGGGTGATGATCACCGGACCTTCCATGCCCAGCACTTCCGTGATGCTGGTGACGCGGCGCGAGCCGTCGCGCAGGCGCTTTACCTGGACGATCAGGTCGACCGAGTCCGCGATCTGCTTGGAGATGGCTTCCTTCGGGACCTTGATGTCCGACATCATCACCATATTCTCCATACGCGCCAGCGCCTCGCGCGGGCTATTGGAGTGGAGCGTACACATCGATCCGTCATGACCGGTGTTCATGGCCGCAAGCATGTCGAAACATTCGGGGCCGCGAATTTCGCCCAGGATGATGCGATCGGGGCGCATGCGCAGCGCGTTGACGACGAGGTCGCGGATCGAGATCGCGCCCTGGCCTTCGAGATTGGCGGGGCGCGTTTCCAGCGGCAGCCAGTGCGGCTGTTGCAGGCGGAGTTCGGCCGCGTCCTCGATCGTGATCACCCGTTCGCCCGGGTCGATCATCTTCGACAGGGCGTTGAGCATCGTCGTCTTGCCCGAACCGGTGCCGCCCGAGATTACCACGTTGAAGCGGCTCGCGCCGGCGATCTTGAGCATGGTCGCCATCCGCTCGCTCATCGAGCCGCTGCGCGCCATCATGTCGAGCGTGATGGGCTTCGACGAGAATTTGCGGATCGAAATCGCGGTGCCGCGCAGGGAGAGGGGCGGTACGATGACGTTGACGCGGCTGCCGTCGGTCAGGCGCGCGTCGGCCAGCGGGGTGGTCTGGTCGACCCGGCGGCCGACCTTGGACACGATGCGCTGGGCAATCTGGAACAGATGCTCCTCGTCGCGGAAGTTGACCTTGGCGAGTTCGAGCTTGCCCTTGCGCTCGACATAGGTCTGGTCGGGTCCGTTGACCATGATGTCGGTGATCAGCGGGTCGCTGAGCAACTCTTCGAGCGGCCCCAGACCGAGCAACTCGTCGATCAGCACTTTTTCGAGCGCGAACTGCTCGCGCCTGTTGAGCGTGATGCGAAGCTCTGCAAGCACCTCGCCGATGATCGGGCGGAACTCCTCGGCGAGTTCGTCCTTGCTGAGCGAGGCCGCCGCCTCGGGATCGACGCGCTCGAGCAGGCGGGGAAGCACCTGCTCCTTGATCTTGTGAATCGACGCCTCGAAGCCTTCTACCCGCGAGCGCCCGGCGTCGCCCGACGCCGCCTCGCGAATGGCGAGACGGGCCATGGCGTCGATCTGGCGGCTGCCTGTGGCTTCGTCCGCACTGGCGGCGATCGGATCGTCGAAGCCGGGGAGTCCGGCGAAGGGATCGCTCCCCGCTCCTGGGAAAGCCGTATCGATTGGCGGGAATTGCAGACCGCCGGAAAGGCCGGACGGTGGCGCGTCGCCGTGCATCGGACGCGCCACGCCAAAGGCCGGCTTAGCCCCGTGCGTCATTGCGCCTCTTTTGCCGAACGCACTCATTCACCCTGCCTCACGGCCGATCAACCCGTCAGGGAGATAGGGCGAAAACTCCTCAGAATCGGTTAATTTTCAGGCGTCTGCGGTTAGCCAAAGTCCGAGAGCGAGAGGCCGCTGGTTCCTTCGAGACGAATCGCCTCCAGTGCGGTCAGCGGTCCGGCGTCATAGAAGAGGTAGAGATCGCTGCCCACGGAGATGGTCGCGACCGCCGTCGATCCGCTTACCGCAAGCGACTGCAGCGCGGATGCGAGGGCAGCTTCGAGGGAGACGGTGGCAGTCAGTGCGGTCACGGCGGTGGGGACGAAGCCCAACCGGATATGATCGACACCGCGGACGAAGTCGGTGATGCTGTCTGTCGCGGATCCGACGAGGGTCGCGTCGGCATCGACGAACACGAAGAGATCGGCGTCATTGCCGCCGGTCAACCGGTCTATGCCGGCACCGCCGGCCAGCGTGTCGCTGCCGAGGTCGCCCTGCAGGATATCGTCGCCGGTGGCACCGCTCAGGCTGTCATTGCCCTGGCCGCCGCGCAGCGAATCGTTTCCGGCACCGCCCACGATACTGTCATTGCCGAGATTGCCGTTGACGGTATCGTTGCCATTGCCGCCTTCGATACGGTCATTACCCTGACCGCCGAAGATCCGGTCCGACCCGTCCTGGCCGTTGAGCGAATCGTCACCGGCATTGCCCTGCAGATAATCGCTTCCGGCGCCACCGTTGAGGGTATCCGCTCCATCCCCGGCGAGGGCGGTGGCGGCTGCGCCGTAGAGATGGTCATTGCTGTTGCCACCGGTGATCGAGTCGGTGCCGAGGCCGCCCATGATGACATTGCCATTGTCATTGGCGGTAGCGACGTCGTTGCCACTGCCCAGCGTCAGCGCGTCGATCCGCGTGTCATAAGCGATGGCGAGATTCTTCGAGAGGCCGGCGACGCTGCTGAAACTGCCTGCGTGAAGATCCACGGTCGAGGCCTGGCTGAAGCCGGACAGATCGAGTGCGTTGCCCGTCCCCTTGTTCCACAGCGTCACGACCGGCCGGCTATTCTGCGTGAAGTCATAGAACTTCCCGATGTCGCCCCCGATATTGCTGTTGAAGCCATAGGTCTGCCCACCCGACAGTGGCGTATCGACCGCGACCCCGTACATCCGCTGGATCGCGAGAATGTCGAGCATCATCGGGGTCGTGGGATCGTTGCCGTAGTTGAGGCCGTTGCTCGAACGCGAGGTTCCCCAGCGAAAGGAGCTGTCGGGATCGAGATAGGACATGATTGTCCAGGCGCGGTTGTCATAGGCGGTGTAGGCCGTCTCCGCGACGCCCGCGCCCTCGTCATAGGCACCGCCATGGCCCAGGCCCAGGACATGGCCCCATTCATGGATCAGGGTGGTGTAAGGGTAGCCGCCATATTCGGAGAAAGCGGCGCCAAGCGGGCCGAAACCGGCGGTGGATGTATCGATCGTGATCTCGCCATCGGTCGCGCGACCGACCCGCGAGGTGCCGGTTGCCCCCGGAATGAAGCTGCTCTGGCCGCCCGATGCCGATCCGTCATTGCCGCGAGTGATCAGGATGTCGGCCGTGCCCGGTGAGGCCGCAACGAAGCGGATATTGGCGACCGCTGACCACAGAGCCGCAGTTTGCGTGAATGCTTGCTGCTCGACCGTCGACCAGTTGGAGGCCGTATCGAAGCCATAGCTGATCGTCGCACCGGTGCCGGCCGTGCCGGGGCCGAATTTCGCAGTATAATTGGGGCTGGACGAATATGTCGCCGGACTGTCGTTGTTCCATGTCCAGAAGCTCTGCGCAGCCAGCAGACCGTTCGCATCGATCCCGGTCAGATAGGTGAGCTGGCTTTCCTGTGCCGCGTCGATGGTCGCCATAAATCCGTCGCCCTGTTCGCTCTATCTACTTTCTGTATCGCGATTTGGTTGAACGGCATATTGCGGCGCTGTGCCATATGGCGAAAAGTTCCGCTGTTCGTCGCATTTTCCTGTCGAAAGGACGATGCGCTGGCCAAAAAAAGACCCGGTCGCCAGGCGGCGCCGGGTCTCTAAAATCACTATGAAGACTGGCCTCAGGCTTCGCTGGCCTTTTCGGCCAGAACCGTCAGACCCTTTTCATTCACTTCGGCGAAACCGCCTTCGACGTGAATGCGCGCTGCGATCGTATTCGGGCCCGAATAGATTGCCAGTTCGCCCGTCCGGACCGTCGACATGAACGGGGCATGCCCGGCAAGCACGCCAAAGTCGCCCTCGGCGCCCGGGACCACGACCATATGGACGTCTTCCGAACGGAGCAGCTTCTCCGGGGTGACGAGTTCGAAATGCAGATCTGCCATCGATCAATCCTGTCTGGCTTGCAGGGCAAGGTCGAAGGCCGTCGCGGCTTTTTCGAACTTGTCCCGGCAACCCGGGTTACAGAAGCCGACGACCGCGCCGCGATAGCGGGTCAGCGAATCCGCCGCGATCGGTTTTCCCGACCAGGGGCAGAGTTCGTTGACCGCGTCCTCGAGGCGCGGCCGGTCTTCCATCAGGCCGCTTCGGCGGCCAGCTTCTTGGCCTTCTCGACCGCTTCGTCGATGCCGCCGACCATGTAGAAGGCAGCCTCGGGGAGGTGGTCATATTCGCCGTCGACGACGGCCTTGAACGACTTCACCGTGTCCTCGATCGACACGAACTTGCCCGAGATGCCGGTGAAGACTTCGGCGACGTGGAAGGGCTGCGACAGGAAGCGCTGGATCTTGCGGGCGCGCTGGACGGTCAGCTTATCCTCTTCCGACAGCTCGTCCATGCCGAGGATCGCGATGATGTCCTGCAGCGACTTGTACTTCTGCAGCGTCTCCTGGACGGCGCGGGCGGTCTCATAATGTTCCTGACCGACGACGCGCGGCTCGAGCACGCGGCTGGTCGAGTCGAGCGGGTCCACGGCCGGGTAGATGCCCAGCTCGGAGATGGCGCGCGACAGAACGGTCGTGGCGTCGAGGTGGGCGAAGGACGTGGCCGGCGCCGGATCGGTAAGATCGTCCGCGGGAACGTAGATCGCCTGCACCGAGGTGATCGAGCCCTTGTTGGTCGACGTGATGCGCTCCTGCAGCGCGCCCATGTCGGTCGACAGGGTCGGCTGATAGCCCACGGCCGAAGGAATGCGGCCGAGCAGCGCCGACACTTCCGAACCCGCCTGGGTGAAGCGGAAGATGTTGTCGACGAAGAACAGCACGTCCTGGCCTTCGACGTCGCGGAAATATTCGGCGATCGTCAGGCCCGACAGAGCGACGCGGGCACGGGCGCCCGGCGGCTCGTTCATCTGGCCGAACACCAGAGCGACCTTCGAACCCTCGGGGGTCGGGTTGCCGTCAGCATCCTTAGCGATGACGCCTGCGTCGAGGAACTCGTGATAGAGATCGTTACCCTCACGGGTACGCTCGCCGACGCCGGCGAATACCGAGGTGCCGCCATGGCCCTTGGCGATGTTGTTGATCAGCTCCTGAATGAGCACGGTCTTGCCCACGCCGGCGCCGCCGAACAGGCCGATCTTGCCGCCCTTGGAATAAGGCGCGAGCAGGTCGATGACCTTGATGCCGGTGACCAGAATGCTGGTCTCGGTCGACTGGTCGACGAACAGCGGGGCCTCGGCGTGGATCGGGGCGCTCAGGTCGGTGTCGACCGGGCCGCGCTCGTCGATCGGCTCACCGACCACGTTGAGGATGCGGCCGAGCGTCTTCGGGCCGACCGGAACGCGGATCTGCGAGCCGGTGTCGGTCACGGCCTGGCCGCGGGTCAGGCCCTCGGTGGCGTCCATCGCGATCGTGCGGACGGTGTTTTCGCCCAGATGCTGCGCGACTTCGAGAACAAGGCGGTTGTCGCCGTTCTTCGTCTCGAGCGCGTTCAGGATCGCGGGGAGGGTGCCGCCATCGAAGGTCACGTCGACGACGGCGCCGATGACCTGGCTGATGCGCCCGACATTGTTGGTGGTGGTAGCCATGTTGGGTTTCCTTGCTGGCCTGGTTCGTTAGAGCGCTTCGGCGCCCGAGATGATTTCGACGAGTTCGGTGGTGATCGCGGCCTGGCGGGTCCGGTTGTACTGGATCGTCAGACGGTTGATCATGTCGCCGGCGTTGCGGGTCGCATTGTCCATCGCGGTCATGCGGCTTCCTTGCTCGGACGCGGCGTTTTCGAGCATCGCGCGGAACAGCTGGATCGCGACGTTGCGCGGCAGCAGCTCCGTGAGGATGGCTTCCTCGTCGGGCTCATATTCGACGGCCGCCGACGCGCCGGTCGCCGCAGCGCCTGTGTCAGCGGCGAGCGGAACAGGGATGATCTGGAGCTCGGTCGGCTCCTGGACCAGCGCCGACTGGAACTTGGCGAAGAACAGATGCGCCACGTCGAACTCGCCGGCATTGTAACGCGCGATCAGCTCGTCGGCGACCTGACGGGCGTCGTCGAAGGCGACATTCTTGATATGGCTCTGGTCGACCTGATGAACGATCTTGCCCGGATAGAGGCGGGCGATCACAGCGCGCCCCTTTTTGCCGATCAGATAGAACTTCACCGTCTTGCCCTGCGCGAGCAGGCTCTCGGCGGTCTTGCGGGCCGCGCGAACGATGTTGGTGTTGAACGCACCCGCAAGGCCGCGCTCGGAGGTCGCGACGACGAGCAGGTGAACCTGATCGCTGCCGGTTCCCGCCAGGAGCTTGGGGCTCTGCGGGCCGATCGTCACCTTCGAGGCAAGGCTCGCCATCACGGCGTTGAGCCGTTCGGCATAGGGGCGCCCGGCCTCGGCCGCCTGCTGCGCACGGCGCAGCTTGGCGGCAGCGACCATCTTCATCGCCTTGGTTATCTTCTGGGTCGACTTCACCGAGGTGATGCGGACCTTCAGGCTCTTCAGACTGGGCATTTACTGTCCGTCTTTCTTCGATATGCGGCGCCGGATGTCTCCAGCGCCCCAAGCGTTTAGGCGAAGGTCTTCACGAAAGCTTCGAGCGCAGCCTTGAGCTTGCCCTTGGTCTCGTCCGACAGATCCTTGGAGGTGCGGATGTCGGCCAGAATGTCGGCATGCTTCGAGCGCATCTCGGAAAGCAAAGCTGCTTCGAAGCGGACGACCGAGGCGGTCGGGAAGGCATCGATATAGCCGTTCACGCCGGCGAAGATCGACACGACCTGCTCTTCGAAGGGCAGCGGGTTGAACTGCGGCTGCTTGAGCAACTCGGTCAGGCGCGCACCGCGGTTGAGAAGCCGCTGGGTCGAAGCGTCGAGGTCCGAGCCGAACTGCGCGAAGGCCGCCATCTCGCGATACTGGGCGAGCTCGAGCTTGATCGAGCCGGCGACCTTCTTCATCGCCTTGGTCTGGGCGGCCGAACCGACGCGGCTGACCGACAGACCGACGTTGATGGCCGGACGGATACCGGCGTTGAACAGGTCGGTCTCAAGGAAGATCTGACCGTCGGTGATCGAGATCACGTTGGTGGGGATGTAGGCCGACACGTCGCCCGCCTGGGTTTCGATGATCGGCAGCGCCGTCAGCGAACCATTGCCATTGGCGTCGTTGAGCTTCGCGGCGCGCTCGAGCAGGCGGCTGTGGAGATAGAACACGTCGCCCGGATAGGCTTCGCGGCCTGGCGGGCGGCGCAGCAGCAGCGACATCTGACGATAGGCGACAGCCTGCTTCGACAGATCGTCATAGACGATCAGGGCGTGCATGCCGTTGTCGCGGAAATATTCGCCCATGGCGACGCCGGTATAGGGCGCCAGATACTGGAGCGGGGCGGGGTCAGACGCGGTCGCGGCGACGACGATCGAATATTCCATCGCGCCATTCTCTTCCAGCGTGCGGACGAGCTGGGCAACGGTCGAGCGCTTCTGGCCGACGGCGACGTAGATGCAATAGAGCTTCTTGCTCTCGTCGTCGCCCTTGTTCGCTTCCTTCTGGTTGATGAAGGTGTCGATCGCGACGGCCGACTTGCCGGTCTGGCGGTCGCCGATGATCAGTTCGCGCTGGCCACGGCCGACGGGAACGAGCGCGTCGAGCGCCTTGATGCCGGTCTGCACGGGCTCGTGCACCGACTTGCGCGGGATGATGCCCGGCGCCTTGACTTCGACGCGGCTGCGCTGATCGGAAACGATCGGGCCCTTGCCGTCGATCGGGTTGCCGAGGCCATCGACCACGCGACCGAGCAGACCCTTGCCGACCGGAACGTCGACGATGGTGCCGGTCCGCTTGACGACATCGCCTTCGCGGATCTGGCTGTCGGACCCGAAGATCACGACGCCGACATTGTCGGCTTCGAGGTTGAGGGCCATGCCCTTGATGCCATTGGCGAACTCGACCATCTCACCGGCCTGGACATTGTCGAGGCCGTGGATGCGGGCGATACCGTCACCGACCGACAGCACCTGGCCGACTTCGGAGACCTGCGCTTCGGTGCCGAAGCTGGCGATCTGGTCGCGGATGACCTTCGAGATTTCTGCGGCGCGGATATCCATGTTCAGCCTTTCATCGCAATCGCGAGGGAGTTCAGTTTGGAGCGGATCGAACCGTCGATCTGGCGCGAGCCGACCTTGACGATCAGGCCGCCGAGGATCGACGGGTCAACGGAGAGTTCGACCGCGACGTCGCGGGCGAGCTGGGTCTTGAGCTTGGCCTTGAGCGCCTTGACCTGCGTTGCGGTCAAAGCACGTGCGGAGGTCACCTCGGCGGTCACCTCGCCGCGATGGGCTGCCGCCAGCTGGTTGAAGGAACGGATGACCTGGGCGGTCTGCCCGAGGCGCCGGTTCTGCGCAAGCACGCCCAGGAACTTCGTCGTCAAGGGATCGAGCCCGAGGGCCTCCGCCGTCGCTGCGACTGCCTTCAGCGCTTCCGCGCGCGACACGAGCGGGCTGGTCGTCAGCCGACGGAAATCCTCCGAATCGGCGAGAGCGCCCTTCAGCGTCTGAAGGCTCGCGGAGACCGCATCGATCGCCTTCTCGTCACGCGCCAGATCGAACAGCGCAGTCGCATAACGTCCGCTGAGGCTAGCCTGAATACCGCCGGAATTCTCCACGCGCTTTCAATCCCCCATAGTTGGTTCGGCCCATGCGAAAAAAGGGGCCGCCGGAAGCGTCCCCCCATGGGTTGCGGCGCGGTTAGCAGGGGTGCCCCCACTATGCAAGGCAGGAAGGGGCTTAAGTTACGGTGATGGTGTGGACGGCGCTCTGAGGGAGGTTTGAGTCGCATAGCGACATTCTCCACAGTGTGACTGTCGAAGGTCCACCATGGAGCACCATCCACATGAGCAAGCTATCAAGCGATTTGTCGACTGTCACGGTCGTCGGCCTCGATTTGGCCAAGCATGTCTTCCAGGTTCACTGCGTCGATGCCGAGGGCCGGGTAGTGCTGAACCGTTCGCTCAGGCGACGCGAGGTGGCGGACTTTTTCCGGCGTCTGCCGCCTTGCCGGGTGGGTATGGAGGCATGCGGCTCGGCCCATCATTGGGGGCGTGCGCTGATTTCGCTGGGGCATGACGTGAAACTGATGCCGCCTGCCTATGTGAAGCCCTACGTGCGGCGCCAGAAGAACGATGCCGCCGATGCGGAAGCGATCTGCGAGGCAGTGACGCGACCGTCGATGCGCTTCGTGGCCGTCCGTTCGGTCGAGAACCAGGCGGTGCTGATGCGCCACAAGGTACGCGAACTGATCGTCGCCCAGCGGACCCAATTGCTCAACGCGCTGCGCGGCCATCTGGCCGAGGCCGGGGTCATCGCCGCGCAAGGAGCCTGCAACGCACGCGCGCTTGCAGCGCTCGTCGCGGCTGGCCACGACGAGGTGCCGACCTGTGTGGCTCAGGCGCTTGTGCCTCTGGTGGAGCAACTCGGCCATCTGGATGCCGCCATCGCCGAAGCCGACAAGGCGATCCTCGAAGCCGCGCGTGGCAGCGCGGATGCCCGGCTGTTGATGTCCATTCCCGGTATCGGACCCCTTACCGCCGATGCGTTCGTCGCCACGCTGGGCCCCGATGGCGTGCGCCAGTTCTCAGGTCCACGCGAGTTTGCTGCCTTTCTCGGGCTGGTCCCGCGCCAGCGATCCTCGGGCGGCAAGGAACGGCTCGGCCGGATCACAAAGATGGGCAACGCCTATCTCAGGAAACTGCTGGTCGTCGGCGCACATGCCGTTCTCCATCACCATGCCCGGCATGAAGATCCCCTACGGATGTGGGCCAGGAAGCTGCTCGCGACCAAGGCGTTCAAGCTCGTTGCGGTCGCCATAGCCAACAAGTTGGCACGGATCGCCTTCGCCCAGCTCTCACGCCAGACGCGATACGCCGGAGCCTGAGGCCACCATTCTTCCAGCTCGTTCAGGGTGCCCATGCGGTGATGTGACAAGCGGACAACAAGGCGGCACAGCCCGGTGCAGCGTCAGCGCTACGAGCGCGATACGGTGATAGAGGCACGCCGCCGGCAGCGGACAATCATCAGGGCCAGCGGCAACCACCGCATCCAACAGGCCGAAGATATGACCGCACCCGTTCAACACAACAACGCATCAAAACCCTTGACGAGGAGCGCCGTCCAGACATGACGTGAACGAGGCCCTCTTCCGATCCCGCGATGGGCGCTGCTGTTCGTCCGCATGTGGTTCCGAATCGGAAAGCCGGACCTCGCGGCCCGGCTTTCCTCTTCCGTTTTGCGCTGAAGCGTTCAGGCCGCCTTCGCGTCGATCACGGCCGCCGGCTCGACACCATCGATGGCGATGCGGCGCGGCTTCTTGTGCTCCGGAATCTCGCGGACCAGTTCGACGTTGAGCAGGCCATTCTCATAGCCTGCACCCGTCACCTTGATCGTGTCGGCGAGCTGGAAGCGGCGTTCGAAGGCACGCTTGGCGATTCCGCGATGCAGGAACTCGCGCTGACCTTCTTCGGTCGGCTCGGCGGCGCGGCCGATGATGATCAGCATATTGTCCTGGACGGTGACGTCGATTTCCTCGCGCGTGAAGCCCGCCAGCGCCATCTGGATGCGGTAGGCGCCGTCGCCGGTCTTCTCGATATTGTAGGGCGGATAGCTGTCGCCGTCGCCGCGCGCGAAGTCGACGAGGCGGTTGAGATTCTCGAAACCGATCGACGAACGGAGGAGGGGGGCAAAATCAAGAGTACGCATATGGTCCATGTCCTCATCAAAGCGATTGACCTGTGCCCGCGGGAGACCCGCCGGGCTGTCGATCCGCCCCGGATGGCGACGGCCGACAGCATCGAGATAGGAGGGTGTCCCGGACCTTCAAGGGGTACTCTCGATCGGCATAGGAGGCGCGTTCGTTGACTGGGGCCGCAGGTCCGCCTAACCGGGGCCCATGGTAGCCTATCTCGAATTCGAAAAGCCGATCGCCGAGCTTGAGGCGCGGATCTCCGAACTCCGGTCGACCGCGCATGCGGGGTCGCTCGACATAGACAGCGAGGTCGCAAAGCTCGCGGCCAAGTCCGAAAAGCTTTTGCGCGACACCTATGCGAAGCTGTCGCCCTGGCAGAAGACGCAGGTCGCGCGCCACGCGGAACGCCCGCATTTCAGACATTATGTCGCGGGGTTCGTCAGCGATTTCGTGCCGCTGGCCGGGGATCGCGCTTTTGCCGACGACCAGGCGATCATCGGCGGCCTCGGCCGCATCGGCGATCGCAAGGTCATGGTGATCGGCCATGAGAAGGGCGACGACACGGCCTCGCGCATCCGCCACAATTTCGGCATGGCCAAGCCCGAGGGCTATCGCAAGGCCATCCGGCTGATGGAGTTGGCCGACCGCTTCGGCCTGCCGGTCGTCTCGCTGGTCGACACATCGGGTGCCTTCCCGGGCGTGCAGGCGGAAGAGCGCGGGCAAGCGGAAGCGATCGCCCGCTCGACCGAGGCGTGTCTCGCGCTCGGCGTCCCGATGGTCGCGGCGATCGTCGGCGAGGGCGGGTCGGGCGGTGCCATTGCCGTCGCCGCCGCCAACCGCGTGCTGATGTTCGAACATGCCGTCTATTCGGTGATCTCGCCCGAAGGCTGCGCGTCGATCCTGTGGCGCACCGGCGACAAGGCCGCCGACGCAGCCGAAGCGATGAAGATGACCGCCGCCGACCTGCAAAAGCTGGGCGTCGTCGACCGCATCGTTCCCGAACCCGTGGGCGGCGCGCATCGCGACCCGGCGGCTGCGATCGCCGCACTCGGCGAGGCGATCGGCGACGAACTCGACAAGCTGAGCGGCAAGAAACCGGCGACGCTGCGAGCGGCCCGTCGGGATAAGTTTCTCGCGATCGGCTGACCGCTCGTAACGGAACCGTTCCGCGACGCGGGCTTTATGCGGTGCAGAGGAGGGCACGCATGACCAGATTTCTGATCCCAGCCTGCGTCGCGCTGGCTGTTCCCTTTGCCGCTGCACCAGCACTGGCCCAGGCACCGTCGATTTCGGAGAGCGACCGGAAGACGGGCGCAGAGGCGCATCCGCAACTCGTTCAGGAGTTCGGTGGCGCGATGAAGGGACCGGCGGCGGACTATGTGTCACGCGTCGGCAAGAAGATCGCGGTCCAGTCGGGTCTGTCCAACTCGGAGCGTGACTTCACCGTCACGCTGCTCGATTCGCCCGTGAACAACGCCTTCGCAATCCCCGGCGGCTATGTTTACGTTACGCGCGGCCTTCTTGCGTTGATGAACGACGAAGCCGAACTGGCGTCGGTGCTGGGCCACGAGGTCGGCCATGTCGCTGCCCGTCATTCCGCCAAACGACAGCAGACCGCGACAATAACGTCGGTGCTGGCGGGAATCGTCGGGGCGGTGGCAGGCAATTCGGGCGTCGGCAGCCTGATCGGTCGCGGAGCCGGGGTCGGCGCCGACCTGATCACCAAGGGCTTTTCCCGGACGCAGGAATATCAGGCCGACGATCTGGGCGTGCGCTATCTCGCCAGCGCAGGTTATGACCCGCTGGCCTCGTCGGACATGCTTGCGATTCTGGGAGACCAGCAATCGCTGGAAGCGCGCCTGACCGGACAGAAGAACTCTCTTCCGACCTGGGCAAGCACCCACCCCAATTCTGAGGACCGCGTCCGCCGGGCGGCATCCAAGGCCGACGCCACCGGCAAGGCCGGTCGTGGCAACCGGAATCGCGATGCGCTGCTCGATGCGGTCGACGGGCTCGCCTGGGGTGAAGACCCGGCCAAGGGCTATACCGAGGGCCGCGAGTTCCGGCTCCCGACCCAGCGGCTAGCGTTCACCGTGCCCAGTGGCTACACGCTCAACAATGGCGATGCGGCGGTGACGATCACCGGCTCTGGCGGGCAGGCGACCTTCTCCGGCGCCAAGCTCGGCCAGAACGGCCTCGACGGCTATGTCGGTCAGGTGTTCGCCGCCCTTCAACCAAACATGCGCTATGGGGGAATCCGTTCGGGCAAGGCCAACGGGATCGACTTTCGCTACGCTTTCGGGACCGGCAACAGCAATGCCGGGCCACTGGATGTCGGTGTCTTCGCCTATCGCCCGGATAATGGTCCCATCGCCTATCATTTCGTGACGATGGCGCGGTCGGGTCAGGGCATCGGCCCGTTCCAGCCGCTGGTCGAGAGCATGCGGCGCCTTTCCGCCGCGGAGGCAGCTGCCGCCAAGGGCTACCGCATCAAGGTCGTGCGGGTGAAGGCAGGCGACAGTGCCGAATCGCTGGCGCGCCAGATGGCGTTTTCCGACGCGCAGCTGGAGCGTTTCCTGGTGCTCAATTCACTGGAGCGAGATAGCCGCCTGCAGGCCGGGGATCGCGTAAAGCTGATCGTTCGCGCGCCCTAAGTCGAAAGCGCGCGGCAAAAGGGCAGCCGGTGCAAGACCGGCCGCCCCTCGCGGACAGCAGCTAAGCTGGGCGCTGGCCCGATCAGCTCGCCTTCATATTGTTGGAGACGTTCGAGAACGTCTTCTGCAGCTGATTGCCCAGGCTCGTCATCGCGGTGATCGCGGCGACGGCGATGAGCGCGGCGATCAGGCCATATTCGATCGCGGTAGCGCCCTTGCTGTTCTTCAGCAGCTTCGAAATGAACTTCATAACTCTTACTCCCGAGTCCCGAATTCGGGTGGTTTGCCCGGCCCGGCTGGCCTTCAACCATGGGGCCAACACAGCGACCGTAATGGGTGAGTTACTGTCATTCGGTTAACGCGAGGCGCGATCTCACGTAAAATTACGTAGCGGATGTAAAATTACGTAGCGGAAACCTTGTTCGATATGTCGTTCCAGCGCGATTGCACGGAGCTGCCGAGGCCGACGACCGCGCCCATGATGGCCAGGAATACGAGCGCGAGGATCAGGCCATATTCGACGGCGCTGGCACCGCGCTCGTCGCGGGCAAGAGCGCGCAGACGCTGGCGAATGGCGGATTCGGGCTTCATATCGATCCTCGACCAAATGGCGAACGGCCGCGCTTTGCACCGGCTTGCTCATTTCGTAAGCGCTACGGTTTAAGAAAGCCCTAAGGAAATTGTCATGAATCCGGTGCAGACCCTGTTCGTCGTCGCGGCCGCGCTGATCGACGGCGATGGCCGTGTCCTTGTCCAGCAGCGCCCGGCCGACAAGAATATGGGCGGATTGTGGGAGTTTCCGGGCGGAAAGGTCGAGCCGGGCGAGTCGCCGGAATCGGCGCTGATCCGCGAACTTCGCGAGGAATTGGCGATCGACGTCGAGCGCGCATGCCTGGCGCCTGCCTGCTTCGCGAGCGAACCGCTCGGCGACAAGCATCTCGTCCTGCTGCTCTATATCTGCCGGAAATGGCGCGGAATGGTGCAGCCGCTCGAGGCGCCGGCGATCAAATGGGTCGCGCCGGTGCAACTCCACGGGCTGGACATGCCTCCGGCGGACCGACCGCTGATCGGCCTGCTCGAGGCCCTGGTCTAGGGGCGGGGTGGTAGCGCAGGCGATGGAGCCTCGACCGGAGCGCCGGACAGGCCGATCGTCACGCCGGGCACGCGGCCTGCAGAAATGTCGGACAATATGCCGAGCACCGGGGTCGGATCGGTCCCCGGTCCCAGCGGAAAGATCAGCAGAGCGCCGCACGGTTGAAGATCGAGGCCCGCCTTGCGGAACCGCGTTCGCACTCCCTGCAGGCCAGCTGTTTCGCCAGAAAGGACAATCGAGTCCTGAAGCGAGGCGGCCGGGCAGGCGGCACTCGCTTGTGCAGCCGCGATCCGGGGACGCCGCCCCCGCATCGTCTGCCCGCCATAGCGCGATTCCAGGCGGGCGAGCGCCCGTTCGGCGTCCTGGCGCAGCGCCAGAGCCTCTTCGTCGCTCGCACTTCTCGTGAGCAGCATGACCTGCCTCAGCACATCCGCTACGGACTCTACCGAAGCGGGGTCGTCACCCACCCGGGACGGCAGGGCCTGGATTTCGGCAAGCGATATCAGCGCCGCCAGGGTTTCCGGAGCGGACGGGCCGAGACGGGCATAGCGGATGCGATAGGCCTGTTGATAAGCGATGTCGGTCCACGCGGCCGGATCCTCTGCGTTGAGCAGCCGTTCGACCTCGGCCCGTTGCATCAATGCGGTGGCGACTTCCGGCGCATCGACGCCCAGCGACAGGCGAAATCCGTCCACCGCCTCCTGCAACAGGTCGAGGATGATCGCGCCAGTTTCGTCCGACAGAGCAGGACTCTCGCGATAGACGAACAGCGCAAAGCGCTGGGCGGCCTCGGAGCGGGCGTCGATCTTACGGACTTTGCCGGTTCGGCGAAGATATAGCCGACGCGCCTCGGAAACCTTGCCTGCGCGAACCAGCGCGGCTTCCTTCGGAGGAATGTCCGCAGGTGCCACAGCCGCCTCGGCTTCGCTTCGGCCGGGTTCTGCGCCATATGCGTCCGAAATCGACGATAGCAGCAGCGCAGCAGCAATCGGCGGCGCCCATAGCCAATTCTTCCGCGCGCTGGTCATCGCGCGATGCATGGAACGGGGCGGGGCGGCTGTCCAGAGCCGCCCCGTCCAGTCGTCAGGCCTCGGGCTTCTCGAAGGCGACGCTGATCTGGAGCGGCACCGCGTCGGGTACCAGGGGGATGCCGTAGCTGACGCCGAAGTCGCTGCGCTTGATGGTGGTCGTGGCGTCGAAACCGATCGTGCGCTTGCCCATCATCGTGCCGGCGCCGACGAACACGGCATCGAGCACGACCGGCTTGGTGACGCCCTTGATCGTCAGATTGCCGCTGATCTTCGCGGTCTTGCCCATCGCGCGGACCGAGGTCGACTCGAAATGGGCGGTCGGATATTTCGCGGCGTCGAAGAAGTCGGGGGCCTTCAGATGTTCGTCGAGCTTCTCGACCGTGGTGGTGATGCCCGACATCGGGATGTCGATCGAGACCTTGGCTTTCGCCGGGGCCTTGGGATCGATCGTCATCGAGCCGGTGAGCGAGCCGAACAGGCCGCGATAGGTGCTGAAGCCGAGATGATTGACCGTGAAGGTCACCTGGCTGTGGCCCGGATCGACGGTGTAGGTGCCTGCGGTGACGCGGCGGACGTCGGACGAGCCCGGAGGCGCTTTCGGCATCTGTGCGGCAAGCGGAACGGCGGCGATCGAGATGCCCATGACGAGGGCGAAGGCGGTGATCTTCATGCAATCCTCCGAAAACGACGACGGGCGACAGACTATCGCCTGCCGCCCGTTCAACAATCGCCTAAACCGAAACGATCCGTTTCGGCATCGATCGCTCAGTTCTTGGCCTTGTCGACCAGCTTGTTCTTGCCGATCCAGGGCATCATCGCGCGCAGCTCGGCGCCGACCTTCTCGATCGGATGCTCGGCGACGAGCTTGCGGCTCGCCTTGAGCTCGGGCTGGCCAGCGCGGTTATCGAGGACGAAGCGCTTGACGAACTTGCCCTTCTGGATGTCGTCGAGGACGCGCTTCATCTCGGCCTTGGTCTCCGAGGTGATGACGCGCGGGCCGGTGTGGATGTCGCCATATTCGGCTGTGTTCGAGATCGAGTAGCGCATGTTGGCGATGCCGCCCTCATACATCAGGTCGACGATCAGCTTCACCTCGTGGAGGCACTCGAAATAGGCCATTTCGGGGGCATAGCCCGCCTCGACCAGCGTTTCGAAGCCGGCCATGATCAGGTGGCTGAGGCCGCCGCACAGAACCGCCTGCTCGCCGAACAGGTCGGTCTCACACTCTTCCTTGAAGGTCGTCTCGATGACGCCCGAACGACCGCCGCCGATCGCCGAGGCGTAGGACAGCGCGACGTCGTGCGCGTTGCCGCTCGAATCCTGCGCGATCGCAATCAGGCAGGGAACGCCGCCGCCGCGCTGATATTCGGAACGGACGGTGTGGCCCGGGCCCTTCGGCGCGATCATGAACACGTCGATGTCGGCGCGCGGCTCGATCAGACCGAAATGCACGTTCAGGCCGTGGGCGAAGGCGAGCGCCGCACCCGGCTTCATATTGTCGCGCAGATCGTCATTGTAGATCGCGGCCTGATGCTCGTCGGGCGCCAGCACCATGATGATGTCGGCCCACTTGGCGGCATCGGCGTTCGACAGGACCTTGAAGCCGGCGTCTTCGGCCTTCTTCGCGGTCGCCGAACCGGGACGCAGCGCGATGGCGACTTCGGCGACGCCGGAGTCGCGCAGATTCTGCGCATGGGCGTGGCCCTGGCTGCCATAGCCGACGATGGCAACCTTCTTGCTCTTGATGAGGCCGATGTCGGCATCACGATCATAATAGACGCGCATGATGTGCTTCCCTGTGACGCGGCCCGGCATCCGGATGGAGACGGTCGCCTGTTTGAAAAATGTGACTGGCCCCGTAACGGGCGGGCGCCCGTCCGTCGACCCTGCTTGTTCCTGCCGCCCTTAAAGCGCTTCTTTGCCCCGGGCGATCGCCGCAACACCGGTGCGCGACACTTCGACCAGGCCGACCTCGCGCATAAGCTCGAGGAATTTGTCGATCTTCTCGGTCCCGCCGGTGACCTCGAAGATGAAGCTCGAGATCGTGGCGTCGACCACACGGGCGCGATAGACCTCGGCGAGGCGAAGCGCCTCTATCCGCTGATCACCCGTGCCGACCACCTTCACCAGCGCCAGCTCACGCTCGACATGGGGGCCGAGCGCGGTCAGGTCGGTGACCTTGTGGACCGGAATCATGCGGTCGAGCTGGGCCACGACCTGTTCGATCACCTCCGGCGTTCCGGTGGTGACGATGGTGATGCGGCTGATCTTCTCGTCCTCGGTGATGTCCGCCACCGTCAGGCTGTCGATATTATAGCCACGCGCCGAGAACAGGCCGGCAATCCGGGCGAGGATGCCGGATTCGTTGTCCACGGTCACCGACAGGGTATGCCGTTCGGTCTCTTGCTGCTTGATGTGCATATCGGGTCTCTTGTCGAAGGGGCGGGGCAGGGATCAGACGAGCGCCTTGGCCTCGTCGTCCATCTCGCCGACCACCTCGTCGGCCTCCAGGATCATGTCGGTGTGCGCCGCGCCGCTCGGGATCATCGGGAAGCAATTGGCGAGCTTCGCCACGCGGCAGTCGACGATCACCGGGCCGTCATAGGCGATCATCGCCGCGATCCCGCTTTCCAGGTCGGCCGGGTCCTCGATGCGAATGCCCTTCCAGCCATAGGCTTCGGCGAGCTTCACGAAATCGGGGAGCGCGTCGCTGTAGGATTCCGAATAGCGCCCGGCATAGGTCAGGTCCTGCCACTGGCGGACCATCCCCATATATTCGTTGTTGAGGATGAATATCTTGACCGGCAGACGATACTGGGTGGCCGTGCCCAGTTCCTGGATGTTCATCTGGATCGAGGCTTCGCCGGCGATATCGATCACCAGCGCGTTGGGATTACCCAGCTGTGCGCCGATCGCCGCGGGCAGACCATAGCCCATCGTGCCGAGCCCGCCCGAGGTCAGCCATTTGTTCGGCCCCTCGAAATCGAAATGCTGGGCGGCCCACATCTGGTGCTGGCCGACTTCGGTGGTGATGATCGGCTTGCGGCCATGGGTCGCCTCCCACAGCTTGCGGATCGCGAGCTGCGGCATGATCTCCTTGGTCGAGGCCGGATATTTCAGGCATTTGCGTGCGCGCCACTCGTCGATCTGGCCGAACCAGCCGGTCAAGTCCTGCGCGCTGTGCTGGCGTCCCTTCCACAGCTTGACCATGTCCTCCATCGCCCGACCCACATCGCCGACGATGCCGAGATCGACACGGACCGTCTTGTTGATCGACGAACGGTCGATATCGATGTGGATCTTCTTGGAGTTCGGCGAGAAGGCGTCGAGACGCCCGGTCACCCGGTCGTCGAACCGCGCGCCTAGGCACAGGATCAGGTCGGCCCGGTTCATCGCCATATTGGCTTCATAGGTGCCGTGCATGCCGAGCATGCCCAGCCATTGCGGGCTGGACGCCGGGAAGGCGCCGAGGCCCATCAGAGTCGAGGTCACCGGCGCGCCGGTGATCCGCGCCAGTTCGCGCAGGACCTGGCTGGCAAGCGGGCCGGCGTTGATGATGCCGCCGCCGGTGTAGAGGATCGGCCGCTCGGCCGCCGCCAGCATCTCGACGGCTGTTTCGAGCAGGGCGGTGTCGGCCTTCACCTGCGGGCGATAGCCCTTGTGCGGCAGCGCCTGGATCGACGGCTTGCGATAGGCGGCGCTCGCCACCTGCACGTCCTTGGGCAGGTCGACCACGACCGGGCCGGGGCGGCCCGAGGTCGCGATGTGGAAAGCTTCGTGGATCACGTCGCCGAGCTTGGCCGGATCCTTCACCAGATAATTATGCTTGGTGCAGTGGCGGGTGATGCCGACCGTGTCGCACTCCTGAAAGGCGTCGGTGCCGATCAGCGGAGTGCCCACCTGGCCCGTCAGCACCACCAGCGGGATCGAATCCATCAGCGCGTCGGCGATGCCGGTGACGGCGTTGGTCGCGCCGGGACCCGAGGTCACGAGCACCACGCCGGGCTTGCCGGTCGAGCGGGCATAGCCTTCGGCCGCATGCACCGCGCCCGCCTCATGGCGCACCAGAATGTGGCGAATGCGCTTCTGCTTGAACAGTGCGTCGTAGATCGGAAGGACCGCGCCGCCGGGATAGCCGAACACGACCTCCACGCCCAGGTCGGTCAGAGCCTGGAGCAATATGTCGGCACCGGTCATCTCGGCAGTCATGTCACGTCCCCTTGTGCGCCGCAGCGCGCTGGTTGAAGCCGGGCTGCCTAAAGACAATAAACTATGCTGTCAACGCCTCTGCGTGTAACTTAATTGCTATTTTATCTATCGTTGAGTTATTGAGTTGCGTTTGAACGGTGGGCCAGTGGGCTGGCGGTTGGTGGCGGAACCAGGTGTACTGGCGCTTGGCATATTGCCGGGTCGCCGCCTGACCCTGGACAACCATCGTCTCGCGGTCGATCCGGCCTCCCAGCCAGTCCGCAATCTCGGGCACGCCGATCGCCCGCATCGCAGGCAAGTCGGATGAAAGTTGCCGCGCCAGCAGAGCTTCTACTTCCTGGATAGCCCCCTGTTCCAGCATGGCTTCGAAGCGCCTGTCGCAACGCTCGCGGAGCCAATCGCGCGGCGGCAGGAGGATGCGGGCGGCAATCGAGACGCGATCGGCGATCCCGCCTTCGAGCCGCCGTTGCCAGTCCGACAGGGATGTCCCTGTCGACCGTACGACCTCCAGCGCGCGGGCGATACGGCTGCTGTCGTTCGGATGTAGATGGCCCATTGCCGGGTCCTCACGCAGCAAGCTGGCATAGGCTTCGTCTGCGGGCAGGGCGCGGACCTCGGCTCTTACACCAGGATCGATATCCGGAACCGGCGCAATGCCGAACAGCAATGTACGCAGGTAGAGCCCGGTGCCGCCGACGAGGATCGGCAGCCGGCCCTCGGATGCGGCCTCATCGATAGCCGCCTGCGCGTCGGCGGCCCAGTCGGCGGCGCTGCACGCGGTCGCGGCGTCGCGATAGCCGAACAGCCGATGCGGCGCGCGGGCTTCCTCGGCGGCGTCGGGGCGCGCAGACAGGATGCGCAGGTCGGCATAGACCTGGCTGGCATCGGCGTTGATCACGACGCCGTTGGACAGTTCGGCCAGCCGTACCGCCAATGCGGACTTGCCGCTGGCCGTCGGCCCCGCAATAAGCGCGACCGGAATCGTCGACGGGGAATTGCTTGTGTTCATCGCCACCTTGATAGCATCCGAACGGCTCGCCGCAGGGGATATTTCCGCAGCCGAGGACCACATCCGCTCGGCCGGCGCCACGCCGACCGGCCAGCTCTGGCTCGATGAGGGCGTTGCCTGCGATATCCGGTTCCAGGGCGATGCACCGGCGGTTCGCACCGCTCTGGAAGGCGCGATCGGCAGCGTGGACGTCATCGTCCAGGTCGAGGCCGAGCGACAGCGGAAGATGCTCGTGGCCGACATGGATTCGACGATGATCACGATCGAATGCATCGACGAACTGGCCGACTATGCCGGGATCAAGCCGCAGATCGCCGAGATCACCGAGCGTGCGATGCGGGGAGAACTTGACTTCGAGGGGGCGCTCGATGCTCGCGTTGCCCTGCTCAAGGGGCTCGACGCGTCGGTGATCGATCGCTGCCATGCCGAGCGGGTCGTGCTGATGGGTGGCGCGTGCGAGCTCGTGCGCACGATGCGGGCGCACGGCGCCGACTGTTATCTCGTCTCGGGCGGGTTCACCGCGTTCGCCGACCGCGTGGCGGCGGACATCGGTTTCACTCGCGCCCTGTCCAACGTGCTGGAGATCGTCGATGGCAAGCTCGCGGGCACCGTCGCACGCCCGATCGTGGGGGCTGCGACCAAGCGGGAGACGCTGCTCGCTGAAGCGGCGGCGCATGGGATCGCGCCGGACGCCTGCCTGGCGGTGGGCGATGGCGCGAACGATATCCCGATGATCCAGGCGGCAGGCCTGGGCGTCGCCTATCACGCCAAGCCCAGGACGGCGGCAGCCGCCGGAGCGCGGGTCGATCATTGCGACCTGACCGCGCTGCTCTATGCGCAGGGTTATGCCCGCAAGGATTGGGTGATCTGAACCCGGAGGCTCAGGGCGCCACGGCGAAGCAAGTGGTGCCGGTCGCCTTGACGGCCGCACAGGCCTGCTGCGCGGCGGCGCGCGAGCCGAGTGGTCCGGCCTGGAGCCGGGTCAGCGTCTTCACCGGCGTGTAGGTCGGCGTCAGCGCCTTGAGACCGGCCTTGGCGGACAAGGACGTCCAGGCGTTGCGCGCTGCATCGGCGCTCGAGAAGGCGCCCAACTGGATCTTCCACCCGCCGCCGGCGACCGCGACCACCGCTTGTGGCGCACGGACGGCAGCCGGGGCCGGAGCGGCAGGACGCGTCGCAACCGATTTGGCGGGGGTGGGGGCGGGCTCGCTGGCCGGTGATGCGGCAACGCTCGGCGCCGTCCATGGCGTCGACGGCGCGGCCTGCGCCATCACGGGTGCGGGCGTCGGAGCGGGCGGCGGGGCCGAGGGCGGGACGCTGGCCTGACCGACCGGGGCTGGTACGACCGTGGTCCGCATCGTCAGCGGCGTTCCGGCCGGGCCGGTGCCGTCATTGGTCCGCAACATCGCGGTACGCTCGAGTTCGCGCGCGATTGCCAGTCCGGCCTGCTTCTGATTGTCGGGGATGACCTGTTCCATCTGCATCAGGCTCTGGTTCGCAGCGCCGATATCGGCCGCTTTCGCGCGCATCATGAAAGCATAGGCGCGGGCCCAGTCTTTCGGCAGCAGGTCGCCGTTGAAATAGGCGGTGCCGACGACATATTGCGCACGGCCTTCGCCCCGGTCGGCGGCCTTGCGTAGCCAGGTCATCGCCTCTTCGCGTTGCCCGCTCTGGAACAGCATCAGCCCAAGCAGGGCCTGCGCCTGTTCATGTCCGGACGCGGCAGCCTTGCGATACCAGGCCAGAGCCTGGGCCTGGTCGACGGGTACGCCGCGGCCGAGCTTATAGGCCTGTCCAAGGTTGAACTGCGCATCGGGTTCGCCTGCTTCGGCCGGACCGCGCCATTCGGCGATCGCCTTGGGATAGTCTCCCGCCTTCCAGGCTTCCACGCCTTCCTTGACGCCGGCAACGGCCGGAGCACCCATCGCCACGCCGACCAGCGCAAGGCCCAGCACAAAGCTCTTCATCGTCAACCGCCCCCGATTTCCTGTCGGCATCATCCAAGCTGCTGATAGCGCGAGATGCCGGCCTGTCGATAGCCCCCGCTGTCGGCTTTGCGATGCTCGCCGTCGCATTAACCATAGCTTAGCGTGGGCCCTTTAGCCTTCCGGCCGACTTCCTTGGGCAAGGATGACGGAGCATGACGGCGACGAGAGGAACGGCTGGGTTTGGAGCGATGTTACTGGCGCTGCCGAGCACGGCGAGTGCGGCAGTGCCTCTATCGGAGGTGGCTGCCGATGCGCCCGCGGCGGCATATGCATCGCAGCGCCTGCCCAGCGTCGACCCGCAGCTTCGCGCCGCCGAGGACGCCGTCCTGAGCAACCCGCAACACGCGCCATCCCGTCTGGCTCTCGGCGCGGCCTATCTGGCGTCGGGTCGTTTCCTGTCCGCCGAGCAGGCACTGAACGACGCTCTGTTGCTCGATCCCGATGCGGCGGGCGCGCACATGCGTCTCGTTCTGGTGCAGATCGCTCTGGGCAAGAAAGCCGATGCGCTCGCAAGGCTCTCGGCAATGAAAACGGCGGGACGAGAAGCGGACATCGGTCTCGCGCTGGCTCTGGCGGGGGATATCGGAAGAGCGCACGGATTGTTGTCGGACGCTGCGCGTGACGACCGGGCGACGCCGCGCCTTCGCCAGAATCTCGCCTTCGTCGAAGCGTTGGCCGGCAACTGGGCCAGCGCGGCTGCGATCGCCGCTCAGGACGTGCCTCCCGAGCAGATGGCCGACAGGTTGCGTCGCTGGGCCACCATCGTCCAGCTTGGCGAAACGCCCGCATTTCAATTGGGAGCGCTGGTCGGTGTCCTGCCGCAGGCCGATCCGGGGATGCCGCCGGCGCTGGCCCTTGCGGATCGCACGACGGAAACGGCCGCTTTCGCCTCGTCCAATGCCGTGGCACCGTCCCGGCCGGTTGCCGACGCTCTTCCCGAGCCCCAGCAGGAGCCGGTTCGTCCCGCTGCCTATACGGGGCCACCCCGGATGCGCGGTGTGCGGTCGGGCGAGGCCGATCCGGAGAGCCCGCCTTTGGCCGCTGCTCCGGTCCGCACCGACGGCCGGTCACTCTATCGCACCGGATCACGCCGGGGGATGACCGTGTCGACTCGCGCCAACCGTTTTCCGGTGCGGCTCGCAGCGGTCTGCGCGTCCGACGCCATGCCTGTGCTCGGTCGCGGGCGATTGCAGAGGATCAGCCTCTCCGGGAGCCCGCGTCGCACCCGCAAAGCGGGCCCCGAACGATCAGCCTAGGGCGACCCCGCCCTTGATCGTCCGAAGCACCTTGCCCTGAACGGGAAGCCCGTCGAAAGGCGTGTTGCCAGCGTGCGAGGCCATCGCATCCGACGAAATCCGCCAGGGCTTGTCGGGATCGAACAGGATCAGGTCGGCCTCGGCCCCCACCGCCAGCGATCCGCCGGGCAGATCGAGCAGGCGCGCGGGCGTTGCCGACAGCAGCTCGATCAGCCTCGGCAGCCCGATGCGGCCGTCCCGAACCAGCGCCAGCGATAGCGACAGAAGCGTCTCCGCACCCGACATGCCGGGATCGGCATCGGCGAAAGGGAGGCGCTTCGCTTCGGGGCCCAGCGGATCGTGGCTCGAACAGAGCAGGTCGATGGTACCATCCGACAGCGCTTCGAGCGCGGCTTGACGGTCATCCTCGGAGCGGAGCGGCGGGGAAAGGCGCGCGAAGGTCCGGAAGCCGCCGACTGCGATGTCGGACAGCAGCAGATGCGCGGGGCTGATCCCGCAGCTGACCGGCAGGCCGCGGCGCTTTGCATCGCGGACGAGATCGAAGGCACGCCTCGTCGTCAGCTGGCGAAAATGAATCCGCGCGCCGCTCTGTTCGGCCAGCATGATGTCGCGCGCGACCGCCATGGCTTCGGCAATGGCGGGAGCGGCGGGCAGGCCCATGCGCGTCGCATATTCGCCTTCGGTTGCGACCGCGCCGGCGGTCAGGCCGCCATCCTCGGCGTGGCTGATCACGAGCAGGTCGAGTGCACGGGCGTAGGACAGGATGCGGTACATGACGCCCGCATCGGCGATCCAGCGCCGACCTGTGGCCACGGCGCAGGCGCCGCCCGCCTTCATCAGGCCCATTTCCGCCATTTCGGAACCCGCCAGCCCCTTGGTCGCGGCGGCGAGCGGATGAATCCACAGGTCGGGCTTGCCCGCAGCGGCCGCGCGCTGGACCAGCGCCGCATGGTCGAGCGGTGGCGACTGATCGGGCATCAGCACGGCGCGCGTGATGCCGCCGGCGGTAAAGGCCTTGAGGTCGATTGCGAAGACGCCGAGATCTATCAAGCCCGGTGCGACGTGCGCGCCGCCCGCGTCGATGCGCGGAACATCGACGGGGCATTCGAACAGACCGACCGCCGCGATCCGCCGGTCGCGGACGAGGATGCCGCCATTGGTGATCGTTCCGGCGGCGGGATCGACGATGCGTGCGTTGAGGATGGCGAGCGAACCGGTCATGCCCAACCCTCCACGCCACGCCGTTTGCGGGTCAGGACGTCGAGGCAGGCCATCCGCACCGCCACGCCCATCTCGACCTGCTCGGTGATCGCCGAGCGGGTCGGGTCATCGGCGACGCTGCTGGTGATCTCGACCCCGCGGTTCATCGGACCGGGGTGCATCACCAGCGCATCGGGCGCGGCGCGTTCGAGCCGTTCGGGCGTGAGGCCGTAAAGTGCATGGAACTCGCGCGGAGACGGCAGATAAGCCCCATCCATCCGTTCATTCTGCAGGCGGAGCATCATCACCACATCGGCACCGTCGAGCCCAGCATCGAAATCGCTGAACGGGATCGCGCCCATCCGGTCGATCGCGGCAGGCATCAGCGTTGGCGGCGCGATGACGCGGACTTCGGCGCCCAGGGTGGTGAGTGCGAGAATGTTCGAGCGCGCGACGCGGCTGTGCAGGATATCGCCGCAGATCGCGACGATGAGCCCCGCGATCCGGCCCTTGCGGCGGCGGATCGTCAGCGCGTCGAGCAGGGCCTGGGTCGGGTGTTCGTGGCGCCCGTCGCCGGCATTCAATACGGGGCAGTCGACCTTGTCGGCGATCAGCTGGACCGCGCCCGACGACTGGTGCCGGATGACGATCATGTCGGCGCGCATCGCGTTGAGCGTCATCGCGGTATCGATCAGCGTCTCACCCTTCTTCACGCTCGACGCGCCGACCTGCATGTTGACCACGTCGGCGCCGAGGCGCTTGCCGGCGATCTCGAAGGACAGCAGCGTCCGTGTCGAATTTTCGAAAAAGGCATTGATCAGCGTCAGGCCGGACAGGCGATCGTCATGTTTGCTGGTCGCGCGGTTGAGCGCGATCCACTGCTCGGCTTCGTCGAGCAGGAACAGGATCTCGTGCGGCAAAAGCCCGTAAATGCCGGTGAGATGGCGGTGCGGGAAGGATACAGACATTAAAGCCGCGCCATAGGGCAGGGCGGGGACGATCTCAAGCGGGCTTTGGGGGCTGCTCGTGCCTCAGATCATTGCGTCGATCGCGCCCTGCAGGATGTAGGAGGCCGCCAGCTTGTCGACCAGTTCGGCCCGGCGCGCCCGGCTGGCGTCCGCGTCTAGCAGGGTGCGCGTGACCGCCTGGGTCGACCAGCGCTCGTCCCACAGCAATATCGGCAGGTCCATCGCCTCGATATTGCGGGCGAAAGCGCGGACCGACTGGGTACGCGGCGAATCGCTGCCGTCGAGGTTGAGCGGCAGGCCGATCACGAGTCCGGTGACCAACTGCGCCGTCACCAGTTGCCGGAGCTTGGCCGCGTCGACGGTGAACTTGGTCCGCTGGATCGTCTCGGCGGGGCTGGCGATCGTCCAGCTTGCGTCGCACAGCGCGATACCGATCGTCTTGGTGCCGACATCGAGCCCGGCGAGGCGGCCACGAGCGGGCAAAGCGTCACGGAAGTCGAGGGTGGAGCTGGTGATCATCGGCCGAGATAGGCCGCGCTGCGCCGCGCCGCATCCGCGCGGATGTTGGCCCAGAACAGCGCATAGTCGAACACATGATAATTGTTGCCCGGCATGACGAAGCGGTCGAACCCCTTGGGTGGCGCACCGATCAGCAGCACCCCCGACGGATCGCAGCGCGCGCCGACGACGCCCGGCTTCACATCTGCGCCCATATAATCGCTTCTCGGGACGAGAGCGCCGATATTGGCGGCGGGAGCGGCTGCGCTGTCGGGCAAGCCGGTCAGCGGATTGATGCAGATCATGGCCGTACCCTTGCGCGGCGCGCCGGTCAGACCGATCGAGGACTCGAAGATCTGCCGTATCTGGCGGGGTTCGGCCGGTTCGGCGAAGCTCTGCCACGACAGGATGCAGCCGGCCTCGTCGGCGCGGGTGCAGGCCGGAAGGCCAAGCGCGGGAACGTCCGCCTCTACCGAGATCGGCCAACCGACAAGATAGGCGGCGACGATGCGCTTGGCGATCGGCTTGCCCGCGACCTTGTCTTTCAGCAGCCGCATCAGGTGCACCGTACCCTGGCTGTGCCCCGCGAGCAGGATCGGGCGGTTGGCCGGCAACTGCGCTAGAAAGGCTTCAAAGGCCCGCTCGACATCGCCATAGGCCAGGTCGAGCGCCTTCGCCGCATCGGGCGCGTCGGTCATGAAGGTACCGAGCGTCGCCGAGCGGTATCGCGGCGCCCAGATCGCGCCCATGCCGTTGAAAGCGCTCGCCTCGCTCCACGCAAAGACGCGCAGCCACTGGCGCGATTCGGCATTGGCGATCGGCGCGTTCCAGCTGGCCTTGCTGTAATAGGTCGTCGGCGGGACGTAGAACACCGCGACCTCGGGCCTGCTCGCGGCGGGCGCGACGCCTTCCGGCAACCAGCGCGCGGGATCGTCGGGCAGGTCGGGGCGCGAAAGCCAGGCAGCGGCGCTGCGATAATCAGGGGCCGGGCCGGCCGCCGCCGCATCGAAGCGCCCGCCGGGCACGAAGGTCATGCGCAACAGCTGGTCCTGGAACAGCGACCAGGTCAGTCCGGCGGCCAAGGTGAGCACGATCAACCCCGCGATCAGGTAGAGGAAACGGCGAGCGAGCAAGGACGGCTCCGTCTGCGAGTGCGACATCAACGACGATCGGGGCAAGTGCGTAGCGGGCAATCGCGCATGCGTCCAATGGGGATCGTGCGGGCAGATGAGGGAGTTGGTGCGCCCGTTTCGGTCGCGATACGTCATGCCGCCCTTGCCGCCGCGCGGCCCGGATGCTAGCCGCGCGGCCATGTCAGTCGATGCCGCAACCGTCCGCAAGATCGCGAGCCTGGCGCGGATCGCCGTTACCGACGGCGATGTGGAAGCCATGGTTCCCGAACTCAACAACATCCTGGGCTGGATCGAGCAGCTTGGCGAAGTCGACACCGATGGTGTCGACCCGCTGGCTGCCGTCATCCCCAACCACCAGCGCCTGCGCGCCGACGTCGTCACCGATGGCGACATTCGCGACAAGGTGCTGGCGAACGCGCCCCAGGCCGAACATGGCTTCTTCGCCGTTCCGAAGGTGATCGAATAATGAGCGCCATCACCGATCTGGGCATCGCCGGCCTGCGCGACGGCTTCCGCGCGGGGGAGTTTTCCGCCCGCGAGGTCGCCGAGGCGTTCAATGGCGCGGTTGCGAGCGCCAAGCCGCTCAACGCCTTCATCATCGAGACGCCTGACCACGCCATCGCGGCGGCCGAAGCGGCTGATCGCGCCCGCGCGGCTGGGGAATTGCTCCCGCTGTCGGGCATTCCGCTGGGCATCAAGGATCTGTTCTGCACCGCCGGCTATCAGACGACGGCGGCGAGCGGGATGCTCGAAGGCTTCGTGCCGCCTTATGAGTCGACGGTGACCGCCAAGCTGTTCGCGGCGGGCGCGGGCATGCTCGGCAAGCTCAACCTCGACCAGTTCGCCATGGGCTCGTCGAACGAGACGAGCGCCTTCGGCAATGTCGTCTCGCCGTGGCGGCGCAATGACGGCGGCAATGCGCCGCTCGCGCCCGGCGGTTCCTCGGGCGGTTCCTCGTCCGCGATCGCGGCGCGGATCGTGCCTGCGGCGACGGGCACCGACACCGGCGGGTCGATCCGTCAGCCGGCGGCTTTCACCGGTATCGCGGGCATCAAGCCGACCTATGGTCGCTGCTCGCGCTTCGGTATCGTCGCTTTCGCCTCGTCGCTCGACCAGGCCGGCGCGATGGCGCAGGACGTTCGCGACAGCGCGATCCTGCTCGAGGCGATGTCGGGTTTCGACCCGAAGGACTCGACCTCGCTGGACGTCTCGGTTCCGCGCTGGGAAGCCAATTTGTCGAGCGATCTCAGAGGCAAGAAGGTCGGTATTCCGAAGGAATATCGGGTCGACAACATGCCGGCGGAGATCGACGCGTTGTGGCAGCAGGGTATCGCCTGGCTGCGCGATGCCGGCGCCGAGATCGTCGACGTGTCGCTGCCGCATACCCGCTATGCGCTGCCGACCTATTATATCATCGCGCCGGCGGAGGCCTCGTCCAACCTCGCGCGCTATGACGGCGTGCGTTACGGCCTGCGCGACCTGCCCGATGGCGCCAATCTGCAGGACATGTACGCGGCGACCCGCGCGGCTGGCTTCGGCCCCGAGGTCAAGCGGCGCATCCTGATCGGCACCTATGTGCTCTCGGCGGGATTCTACGACGCCTATTATACAAAAGCGCAGAAGGTGCGGGCGCTGATCGCGCGCGACTTCGAGGAGGCGTTCAAGCAGGTCGACGTGCTGCTGACGCCGACCGCGCCGTCGGCGGCCTTCGCGCTCGGCGAAAAAAATGCGGATCCGCTGGAGATGTATCTCAACGACGTCTTCACCGTGCCGGCGAGCCTCGCCGGTGTGCCGGCCATGTCGGTGCCCGCAGGGCTCGACGGGCAGGGGCTTCCGCTCGGTCTCCAGATCATCGGCCGCCCGCTTGACGAGCAGGGCGTCCTCAATGCCGGTCTTGCGATCGAGCAGCGGGCCGGCTTCGTGGCGCGGCCGCAGAATTGGTGGGCGAAATGAGCAGCTATCGTATCCAGGGCGCGACGGGTGAGTGGGAGGTCGTCATCGGCCTCGAAGTGCACGCACAGGTCGTCTCCAACGCCAAGCTCTTCTCGGGTGCCTCGGCCGTCTTCGGCGCGGAGCCCAACCAGAATGTCTCGCTGATCGATGCGGCGATGCCGGGCATGCTCCCGGTGCCGAACGAGGAGTGCATCCGCCAGGCCGTCAAGACCGGCATGGCGATCGGCGCGCAGATCAATCGCTGGTCGCGCTTCGACCGGAAGAATTATTTCTACGCCGATCTTCCCCAGGGTTACCAGATCTCGCAACTCTATCATCCGCTTGTGGGCGAGGGCACGATCACGATCGACGCCGATGAGAAGGCGGGCATCAAGGACGCCAAGACGATCGGTGTCGAGCGCATCCATGTCGAGCAGGACGCCGGCAAGCTGATGCACGACCAGCATCCGACGCGTTCCTATGTCGACCTCAACCGTTCGGGCGTCGCGCTGATGGAAATCGTGTCGCGTCCCGACATGCGTTCTCCTGCAGAAGCAGGAGCTTATCTCCGGAAGCTGCGATCGATCCTTCGCTATGTCGGCTCGTGCGACGGCAATATGGAAGAAGGCTCCATGCGCGCCGACGTCAACGTGTCGGTGCGCAAGGTCGGCGAGCCCTTCGGCACCCGTACCGAAACGAAGAACGTCAACTCGGTCCGCTTCGTGATGGCGGCGATCGAGACCGAGGCGAATCGCCAGGTCGACGTGCTCGAAAGCGGTGGCAAGATCGTACAGGAAACCCGCCTCTACGATCCCGACCGCAACGAGACGCGCTCGATGCGGTCGAAGGAAGATGCGCATGATTATCGCTACTTCCCCGATCCCGATCTCCTCCCGCTCGAATTGAGCGACGAGTTCATCGAGCGCTGCCGTTCCGAGCTTCCGGAACTGCCGGACGCGAAGCGTGCACGCTATGAGGGTGAACTGGGGCTGTCCGCCTATAATGCGGCGGTGATCACGTCGGACGTCGAGACCGCGCGCTGGTTCGAGGCACTGCTCGACGCGACCGGCAAGACTGGCCCCGAAGTTGGAAAACAGGCATCCAACTGGTTGATTTCCGACCTTTTCGGCGCGCTCAACCGGCTCGGCAAGTCGATCGGCGAAAGCCCGGTGACGCCGCAGCAGGGCGCCGAACTGCTCGGCCTCGTCGCCGACGGCACGCTGTCGGGCACGCTGTCGAAGCAGGTGTTCGAGATCATGCTCGAAACCGGCGACGATCCGGCGAAGATCGTCGAGGAGCGCGGGCTCAAGCAGACCAGCGACACCGGCGCGATCGAGAAGGTGATCGCCGACGTCATGGCGGCGAATGCCGACAAGGTCGCGGAATATCGTAGCGGCAAGGACAAGCTGTTCGGCTTCTTCGTCGGCCAGACGATGAAAGCGATGGGCGGCAAAGCCAATCCGGGCGTCGTCAACGACCTGCTCAAGAAGGCCCTTGGCTGACCTTTTGAGGGCGGACGGGCGACGCTCCGTCCGCCTCCCAACTGCAGAGTGGCGCAGTCTCCGCTCTGCGTTATGATCGGCCATGATCTATGGCGATCCCGGCTCCGTCATTCCGCTGAACCTTTCTTCGGGTAGCGGCGATTATCAGCTTTCGGTTCCTGACGGTCTTCCGCTCGCGCGTGAAGTCGCGACCGTCTCCACCCGCGCGGTGCGGGTCGACTGGAGTTTCGCCGGACCGTCGACCATGGCGATCGGTCAGGGCGACGCGCTGTCAGGCCGGATCCCGCTCGTCGCCAGCGGTCCTGCGGTGTCGGGGCCGGCGGGCATCAGGCTCAACAAGGACAGCTCGCTTCATTCCAAGCCGCTGGGACTGGACTTTCCGTCGAGCGGTGACCGGCTGAGTTCGCAGGCGCCGAGCCGTTTGCGCTGCTCCTTTCGCGGCGTGGTCCCCCGGGCGGACGGGGCGCTGCTCTGTTATCTGATGGACTGGGGTGTGGGAGCGGTGCTGCTCACGACGCGCTATGGCTCCGACCAGCTAGAAGCGCTGATTACCCGCGACGATGCAGCCGAAGGTGGCTTCTTCAGCACGGTGATGCGCAAGCCGGGGACCGAGCAGTTGCTCGAACTCGAATGGCGCAATGCACCGGGCAAGCCGGGCGGCTTTCTGTCCTTCTTCATCGACGGCAAGCCCGCGGGTGGCCCTTTCCCGACGAAGATCAAGCCGCGCCTGACCCCGGCGATGGACCTGTGGGTCAATGCCGTGCTCGGCAATGCGCGGCAGGCGGCCGACGGCATGGTCGTCAAACAGATCGCGCTGAGCTTTGATCGTCCGGTCACCAACCTGTCCTATCCACCTGTTTCTACCGGACCTTTCAGGGGTCTGGATTTGCCGAAGCTCGTCGTTGACGCCCGAGCTGTGGCGCAGCCCCAGCCGCCGCGCACGCTGGCTTGGCGCGCACCGGATGGATCGGTCGGGACGATCGACATCACCATCGGTTCGCTCGAGGTGCCGGCGGGTGCGGCTTATAAAGCGGTGCTCGAGGACTGGTCGTCGGGAAGAGCGGTCGATCACCCGAACGCGCTGGTCATGACCCGGCCCGCCGCCCAGAATTGCCGGTTCGAGGATGCGACGCTGGGTGCCGCCATGCCGGCCTGGATCGAATGCCTGCCGCAGGGGCCGGTGCCCGTAATCGGCGGCATCGCCTATCGCTGCGAGGCGATCCGCAGCGGCGACTATGTCCAGTTCCAGTTTGGCTATGACTGGGACGACAGCGTGATGCCGGACAATCCCTTCGGCGATCCTTCGGGCCGCAACGCCTATATGGTCCCGCACAAATGGCGCATAGTCGACCGCGACGACCGGGTAATCGCAACAGTCGCGCGGCCCGATGGCGGCCCCCTCAACGGGCTCGACATCCCCCGCCATTTTGGCGGCCCCAGCGACGGGCGCGGCTGCGCGATGACCAGCAAGGAGCATCGCTGGTACCCGCACGGCACCGTGCGCTCGGGGATCATCTGGCGCAGCCGCGACCCCGGCAGCCATGATCAGGGCCTGATCCGCGCCTCGGTGCCGCTGCTCGACCTCAGCATCCCTTTCGGCAGTCATCTCGACTATTCGGTCAACGGCTATGACCTGCGCATCTTCAGCGGCGGCGCGGGCAATGAAGGGCAGGCCAACGGCTTCGGCAATATCCGCGTCATCCCTTGGAAGCAGAGCGATTACCGGACGATGGTCGGCCGGACGGGACGGACGCGCGATCCCTATCCGAGCTTGCTCTACACGGCCAATTCGATGGCGGCGAACGCGGCGCTCTGGCTCGAATATACGCCGTTCAACATCCAGGGCCGTTCGCCGGTGACCGGTTCGGGTGGCATCCGGGACGATCGCCAGATCATCTCGGAGCCCATCGTCTGGCACATGAACCTGCCCAATGGCCTGCGGCCGCATGACGGGACGCCCTGGCGGTCGATCGCGCTCGACTATCTGACCGGCTATGTCTCGGACGCGGTTCACTCGTTCGAGAAGGGCCGCAACGTGCCGTTGTTCAAGGGCAATGCCCGACGCCCGATCAAGCTGCGCAACCATTATTACGGCCCCGGCGATCAGGGGCTGCCGGCGTCGCAGGCCTGGTACCAGCAGGGCGGGCGCGTTGCGGGATGGCTGCAGGGCGTCAACCCGCTCAGGGTATCGGTGCCCTATGCGGGCGATGCCCCCGACCGGCCCTATTTCGGCACCTTCCAGGTCGACAAGCTCCACGGCCATCAGTTTCCCGGATGGGGCAGCCTGCTGTTCCGGACACCCGAATTCGCCTTTCTCGGCCATCGTTTCTGGGACCAGAACCGCCTCTATTCGAACGACATCATCGGCGATCAGTGGCTGGCGCTGTGGTCTTCGCGCGAGGGAGCCTGGGCCTATATGCACGCCGCCCTGGCCTGGAAGACCGCCAGCGCCGGCTCCACCCGGCTCTACAGCCGCAAGGAGGTGCTCGACTTCGCGACCTTCGACTTCGAGGCCTTTCACGATCGCTATTATGCGAGCACGCCGGGCTTCCTGAATCCGCCCGACAATCTGATGCCCGAGGGGCGGGTCGACATGCGGCTCGCCGTGTTCGCGGCCGCGCCCCATTTCGGCATCGTCAATCAGGAGGAGGATCGGCTGCTCCACCAGCATGAGTTCGGCATCGGCTATTGGCTGACCGCGCTGGCTGCAGGCGAGAAGATGGGGTTCAATGCGGCGCTGCGCGAAGCTTCGCCCAAGGTACGGACGATCGTCGACTGGCTGATCCGCATGCACCGGATTCGCGTGGTCGGGCGGATCAACGAGGGCGCGTTGCACCCGCCGCTCGGGGGCACCGACTATATGCTCGGCATCTGGTCGGCCGACCATGTCCGCGCGGTGGGCGGCGACGTGTCCCGCCTGCCGCGCAGCTACCGCGATCTGGCCCGGCTGTGGGGGCAGGCGCCCAGCTGGGACGTCTTCATCGGTGATCAGGGGCCGATCCGGCGCGACGGGCAGTCGATGGACCAGCTGATCGCGGCCCCCTCCTGGCTGCGTTATCTGCTGGGGCAGGAGGGCGAGGACATCGTCGCCGCGCAGAAGACGGCCAATGGCTGGCGCGAACAGAAGAAGGCCGAAGAGCTGAAGCGCGGCGAGATGGCCGGGGAGGGGTGGTTCCACTTCCTGCAGGCGACCAACAACCCGGCGCTGGCGGTGCAGCGCTGACCTCGGGCGCGGTCGTCATAACGCTGTCACGCTCGCCGTTCAGGGCGTCTCCCGCCTATCAGGCGGGCGTCGAAACCGCCTTGTCATGCGCCGGGTTGTACTCGCCTCGCATGTTGCTATAGAGCGCGCCGACCGGCGGTCCTTTTTTGCGGGCGTGGCGGAACTGGTAGACGCGCTGGATTTAGGTTCCAGTATCGCAAGATGTGGGGGTTCGAGTCCCTTCGCCCGCACCAGCTTCCGCCCTTGGCGCGCGAAGCGGGATCGACCAAGATTTTCTCGAGATAGAGGTTGGATGCGACCCATGCAGACTGTCGAAACGCTCAATGAGGGCCTGAAGCGCGCCTATACGCTGACGATCCCCGCCAATGATGTCGCCAAGCGCATCGAAGCGGAGATCAAGACGATCGCGCCGCAGATCCGCATGCCCGGCTTCCGCCCCGGCAAGGTTCCCGCCAACCTGATCAAGAAGATGCACGGTCCGGCGATCGAGCAGGACGTGCTCAACAAGGCGGTGCAGGACGGCGTCCAGCAGCTTCTGACCGAGCAGAAGCTCCGCCCCGCGATGCAGCCTTCGGTCGAACTCGTCGACGGCGACTATGAAACCGGCAAGGATGTGGCGCTGAAGGTCGAGCTCGAAGTGCTCCCCGAGGTGCCCGCACCGGCGATCGAAGGCCTGAAGCTCGAGCGCCTGACCGTTCCGGCCGCCCCCGACGAGATCGACAGCCAGATCGAGCGCATCGCGTCGCAGCAGAAGCAGTATCAGGACGCCATGGAAGGTCATCCGGCCGTCGAGGGTGACCTTGTGGTCATGGACTTCGCCGGCAGCGTCGACGGCGTTGCCTTCGAGGGCGGCACCGGCACCGGCATGTCGGTCGAGCTCGGCTCGGGCCGCCTGATCCCCGGTTTCGAAGCGCAGCTGGAAGGCGTCAAGAAGGGCGAATCGCGCTCGCTGAACGTGACCTTTCCGGAAGATTATGGCGAGAAGTCGCTGGCCGGTAAGGCTGCGGTGTTCGAAGTCACCGTCACCGACGTCCGCGTTCCGGGCGAGACCAAGATCGACGACGAGTTCGCCAAGACACTGGGCCTGCAGGGCATCGACCAGCTGCGCGAGCTGGTGAAGGGCCAGATCGAGCAGGAGCTCAACGGCCTGACCCGCACCCACATGAAGCGCAAGCTGCTCGACCAGCTCGCCGCCGGCCACGACTTCCCGGTTCCGCCGTCGATGGTCGAGGCCGAGTTCGCTCAGATCTGGCAGCAGCTGGAGCATGAAGCGACGCACGAGGAAGACCCCGAGGCCGCCCGCGCCGACATGGAGAAGGATCGTGACGATTATCGCGCGATCGCCGAGCGCCGCGTTCGCCTCGGCCTGCTCCTGTCGGAGATCGGCCAGCAGAACGGCGTCGAGGTCAGCGCGCAGGAAATGCAGCGCCTGATCCAGCAGGCTGCCTTCCAGTATCAGCCGAAGGACCGCGAGCGCTTCGTCCAGTATCTGCAGCAGGATCCGATGGCCGCCGCCCAGCTGCGCGCGCCGCTGTATGAGGACAAGGTCATCGACTTCCTGTTCGGCAAGGCCGAGATCACCGACCGCGAAGTGACGCGCGAGGAGCTGGAAGCCGCGATCGAGGCCGACGACGACACGATCGGCAAGGGCCACGTCCACGGTCCGGATTGCAACCATGATCACGACCATGACCATGGCCATGCCGAACCGGCCAAGAAGCCTGCCGCCAAGAAGGCCGCTCCCAAGAAGGAGAAGGCCGACGAGGCAGCGGTAGAGGAAGCCGCACCTGCGCCGAAGAAGGCCCCGGCCAAGAAGGCCGCCGCTGCCAAGGCCGAGGACGGCGAAGCCGCTCCCGCCAAGAAGGCGCCGGCCAAGAAGAAGGCCGCTCCGGCCGAGTAATCCGCCGGACGACAGTCAGCGAAGAGGCCGGGCAGCGATGTCCGGCCTTTTTGTTTGGGTCGCTACCGGGCGAGGTGCCTGCGGTGGAGGATCGCCATCGCGAACAAAGCGAAGCCGCTCGCGATGGTCCAGACGAACAGCCGGTCCATGAACCAGGCGTGGATCGCGGTGTGCTGCCACAGCAGGCCGAGCATGGCGACGATCGCGAGGTTGGACAGCAGCAGATGCAGGGTGCGGGCGCGCAGGGTCGGATCACCGCTGGCGAGCAGCAGGCGGGCACTCCACGCCCCAAAGCCTATCGCGGTCGCCAGCATCGCGCCGGCCAGAACATGCATGCCCGCCGCGAGCGAATTGAGACCCTTGACCAAGGACTTGGCTAGCTTGACCGGACCGAGGTCGGGCTGCTGCTCGCCCATGCCGAGGCGAACGCCCAGCTGCGCGGCGCTTTCGCGGAAGGATTCGAGGCCGAAGACCGAAAGCGCCAATAGAAGTTTCAGGACCATGCAGGTCGCGACCGCCGCGCAGAAGGCGAACAGCGCTTCGACCACCTGTTCGGCGATCTCGCGCGGTGGGGCGTCGCGCAGTGCGAAGGGCAACCCGCCGATGATGATGGCGAGGCCGAAGGGAATGCCGCCGGTCAGGAACTCGAAAATGGCCGTCGCAGCGCCGAACAGAGCGGCGGCAATAAGCGAGGTCCGGCGACCCAGCCCGCCGCGCGCGGATGCCATGGCGAGGAACAACAGATAGAGCAGAATGATCGCGTCCGATGGCGCATGGCTCAGCGACTGCCCGTAGGATTCGAGGCCGAACCAGCGCGACAGCGCGAGAAAGACGATCAGCCAGACCAGACTTTCGGTCGGCCGTCGGCCGCTGGCCAGCGCCAGCATCGCGACCATCATGCCCGAAAGGACGAGCAGGGTCTGGAGGAAATGATAGGCGGTGCGAATCTGCTCCACGGACGCGAGCGGCAACAGATAGCGAGCGAGCATCGTGTGGCCGTGGATATATTGATGATAGAAGAGCCCGGTCCGTCCGGCCTCATGGTCGCCTGAGGCATAGGCGCGCAGCGCGCCGCACATCGTCTCGTCAGTGCGCTGGACGGGTTTGACCGGGCTGACTGCCAGCTGGTCCGCAGGGGCTTGCTGGTCGATCGCCATATAGAGGATCAGGCAGTCATTATATTGGTGGCGGCCGATATCGGTGTTGCCGACGAGCCAGTCCTCATTCTGCAGCGCGGCCGTGGCGAAGGCCTGCCGGACATGGGCTTCGGCCAGAGGCAGCTCGCGGCCAAGGCTCGCGCGGTTGCCGAGCGCGAACAGCGCGAACAGCAGGAGACCGGCGACGAAGCCGACCCCGATGCCCAGAGCCCCCCGGCGCAGGATGCTTTCCGCCCGCATCGTCTTCAGCATCTATCAGCCCCCAACATGCCACCATCTTGCCGATCGGTTACGGGAGCGCCAGTGATTTCAGGACCCTCTTGAATCCCCGGCAGCAAAGGCCGATGTTGGGCAGGATACAAAAACGAAGGACCAATTCATCCATGCAGAATCCGTTCGAAACCGGCCAATTCCTGAATCCGGAGTCTGGCGCGCTGGTTCCTGTGGTGATCGAGCAGTCGAACCGCGGCGAACGGAGCTTCGACATCTATTCGCGCCTGCTGCGTGAACGAATCATCTTCGTCACCGGGCAGGTCGAAGACCATATGGCTTCGCTGATCGTCGCCCAGTTGCTGTTCCTCGAATCGGAAAATCCGAAGAAGGACATCTATATGTATATCAACTCGCCGGGCGGCGTGGTGACGGCGGGTCTCTCGATCCACGACACGATGCAGTATATCCGCCCGCGCGTCGGCACGCTGTGCATCGGTCAGGCCGCGTCGATGGGCAGCTTCCTGCTCGCCGCCGGCGAGCCCGGAATGCGCGTGGCGCTGACCAATTCGCGGATCATGGTGCATCAGCCGTCGGGCGGTGCGCAGGGCATGGCCGCCGATATCGAGATTCAGGCGCGCGAGATCTTGCGCATGCGGCATCGCCTGAACTCGCTCTACGCAAAATATACCAAACAGTCGATCGAGGCGATCGAGGCGGCGATGGATCGTGACAAGTTCATGGAAGCCGACGAGGCCAAGGCCTTCGGTCTTATCGACGAGGTGTTCGACAAGCGTCCGAGCCCTGCCGATGAGGCAGCCGCAGCCTGAGCGCTGCGCCGTCTCGCACGGTGATGGCGAGGCGCGCCCCTCGATCGAAGGAGGGGCGCGCCTTGTTTTTTGCGCGGATTTTCCGGTCGGATCGACGTGAAGCCGGAGGACGGCTTGCCGTATCGGCGCTTGCGTGCTGGCCCAAGGTACCCATATCCAAAGGGAACCACCGGATTGATCATCGCTTCTTAAGGTGGTTGTGAGAAGGGGATGGACGTGTTTAGGATGCGACCGATCCCCAGTGGAGTCAGGATCTAGTTTATGACGAAGTTGACCGGCGGCGACTCGAAGAGCACTTTGTACTGCTCATTCTGCGGCAAGTCGCAGCACGAGGTTCGCAAACTGATTGCTGGCCCCACGGTGTTCATCTGCGACGAGTGCGTCGAACTCTGCAACGACATCATTCGCGAAGAGACCAAGGGCGCCCTGGTCAGCAAGAAGGATGGCGGCGTTCCGACCCCGCATGAAATCTGCGAACATCTCGATCAATATGTGATCGGTCAGGCCAAAGCCAAGCGGGTGCTCTCGGTTGCGGTTCACAACCATTACAAGCGGCTCAACCATGGCGCCAAGGGTGCCGAGGTCGAGCTCGCCAAGTCGAACATCCTGCTCGTGGGCCCAACCGGCTCGGGCAAGACGCTGCTAGCCCAGACGATGGCGCGTCTGCTCGACGTGCCGTTTACGATGGCCGATGCGACGACGCTGACCGAGGCCGGTTATGTCGGCGAGGACGTCGAAAACATCATTCTGAAGCTGCTGCAGGCGTCCGATTACAATGTCGAGCGCGCGCAGCGTGGCATCGTCTATATCGACGAGATCGACAAGATCAGCCGCAAGGCCGACAATCCCTCGATCACCCGCGACGTGTCGGGTGAGGGCGTGCAGCAGGCGCTGCTCAAGCTGATGGAAGGCACCACCGCGAGCGTGCCGCCACAGGGTGGCCGCAAGCATCCGCAGCAGGAGTTCCTCCAGGTCGATACGACCAACATCCTGTTCATCTGCGGCGGTGCTTTCGCCGGGCTCGAAAAGATCATCGGCGACCGCCTTCAGGGCAAGTCGATCGGCTTCGGTGCCTATGTCGCAGCTCCCGAGGAGCGCCGCACCGGTGAGACGCTGCAGCAGTGCGAGCCAGAGGATCTGCTGAAGTTCGGTCTGATCCCCGAATTCGTCGGACGTCTGCCGGTCATCGCGACATTGATGGACCTCGACGAGGAGGCGCTGGTCGCGATCCTGACCCAGCCGAAGAACGCGCTGGTAAAGCAGTATCAGAAGCTGTTCGAGATGGAGGGTGTCAAGCTCGGCTTTACCGATGATGCGCTGGTGGCAGTTGCCCGCAAGGCGATCACCCGCAAGACCGGCGCGCGCGGCCTGCGCTCTATCCTCGAAGGCCTGCTGCTCGACACGATGTTCGACCTGCCCTCGATGGACGGTGTCGACGAGATCATGGTCGACAAGGATGTGGTCGAGGGCCGCAAGGACCCGGTCCGAGTCTTCTCGAAGAAGGCCAAGGAGAAAGCCGGCGACGCCGCCTGATCGGTTGCCGGCATTCACGAATGAAAAGGCTCCGGGTGGAAACATCCGGAGCCTTTTCATTGTGAGAGAGCGGGGACTTAGAGGCCCAGCGTCCGGGCAGCCTCGTCGAAACGGGCAATCTGGGCCGTGTCGCCGGCAAAGGCGGCCTTCGCCTTGGTGAGCGCCTGGCGGGCACCGGCCGGGTCCTTGAGCACCAGTCGCGCGCGCATCAGGCGAATCCAGCCATCGGCATCGCGGGGGTTTTCCTCCAGCCGGGCGGCGAGTCGGGCGACCATGCCGCGCGCCATCTCGTCCTGCTGGGTCGGCGTCATCCGGCTTGCCGCCTGGAGATCGGCGGAACTCGGGCCGGGAATGCCGGCCGCCGCGATCTGGCCGCCGGCCCCCATTGCGGGCGCTGCGGCTGTTTCTGCAATTGGGGGCGGCGCCGCTTCGGCGGCCTTCATCCGTCCCTCGATCGGCAATCCGTTCTGCTTGGAAATTCGTTCGGCCAGTTCGCGCACGGGCTGAAGCCATGGCGCGTCGGCGGGGCTTTCGTTCACGATCGCGACCAGATCGTCGAGCGCCTGCTTGTGGCTACCGCTCTCGTTCTTCTCGATCGCCAGAAAATAGCGGGCGCGGAAGTCCTTCGGGTCGAGCGTCAGCGCGGTCTCGAAGGATTTGTGCATCTCGGGGGTGATCTTGCCGGGCCCGGTCAGAACCTGAACCTCGCCCAGCGCCGACCAGGCTTCGGCATCCTTCGGATCGAGTTCGACCGCGCGGGAATAGGCTTTCACCGCGTCGGGATAACGGCCGACATGATAATAAGCCTGGCCGAGGAGGTGCCAGCCCCGCGCGTCCTGGGGATTGTCCTGCAGCTTCTTTTCGAGCCCGGCGATCATCGTCTCGACCTCGGGAACGGCCGTTGCCTCGGCTTTCTCGGCGCCGGATTCCGGCGATCCGGCACCCGAGCGGAGCACCGCCACGGCGACCGCAGCGAGTGCGACCAGCGCAGCGAGGATGAGCGCGACGCGCGCGAACGGGAGGGAAAAGCCCTTGGTCGAGCCACTGTCCTTCGTCACATTTCTCTCCACAATAGAAGACTATGGGCTTTGACAGCCTATGCTAAGGAAAGTCTAGCGGAACGCGTCGAAGCTGATAGAGTGGCTCTGGGGCAGACGTAGCGTTTTCCGGAGGGCAGCCGGGGAAAGCCTATGTCGAGACTTGGCCGCTGGCTCGGCGGCGAGGGAAAACGGGGCAGGGGGAATCAGTGGCGGATACCTACCGGATAGCCATCGTTGGCTCTGGGCCGGCGGGGCTCAGCGCGGCGGCGCATGCGGCCAAGCTCGGTCTTTCGCACGTCCTGCTCGAAAAGACCGATCATCTTTCCGATACGATCTTCAAATATCAGAAGGGCAAGCACGTCATGGCGACGCCGAGTCAGCTCGTGCTGCGCTCGGACGTGGACTTCGACGCAGGTAAGCGCGAGAAAATTCTCGGCATCTGGGACGAGCAGGCCGCCGGCGCCGGCATCAATGTCCGGCTGAACAGCGAAGTGAAGGCAATCACCGGCCAGAAGGGGGACTTCACCATCCTCCTCGCCGACAAGGCCGAGATCAAGGCCGAGGCGATCATCCTGGCGATCGGGACGCAGGGCAATCCGAACCTGCTGCGCTGTCCGGGCGCCGAAGGCAGCGGCGTCACCGTCCAGTATCAGCTCGACGATCCCGGCGAATATGTCGACGAGCATATCACCGTCGTCGGTTCGGGCGACGCCGGTATCGAAAATGCCCTCGGCCTCGCGCAGGATCTTGCGCAGGGTAACGTCGTCACGATCCTCAACCGCTCCGCAGACTTCAGCCGCGCCAAGGGCGCCAACGTCAAGCTGCTGATGCAGGCGCGCGACGAGGGGCGCATCAACGTGATGACCGACACGGCGCCGAATCGCATCGAGGCCGGTCATCTGGTGCTCGATACGCGCGATGGCGAGGCGCGCATCCGCTGCGACCGCATCATCGCCCGTATGGGGTCGGCCGCGCCGCGCAAGTTCATCGAGGAATGCGGCATCCAGTTCACCAGCCCCGATCGCGAGGCCTTTCCGACCCTGTCGCCGCAGTTCGAGACGACCAACCCTGGTATCTACGTCATCGGCGCGCTCGCGGGCTATCCGCTGATCAAGCACTGCATGAACCAGGGCTATGACGTCGTCGAGTTCATCAATGGCAACACCTCGCTGAAGCCGGCCGACGAGCCGATCCTGGAAGGCAAGTTCGTCAACCTGCCGGTCCGCAAGTCGGTCGACGAGTGGCTGGAGTTCATCCGCACGCAGGTGCAGATTCTCAACGATCTGTCGCCGCTGCAGATGCGCGAGTTCATGCTCGACTCGGACGTCCGCTATTACGGCAAGAACGAGATCATCTTCGAGAAGAACGCGCCGGGATCGTCGCTCTTCTGCATTGCGCAGGGCTCAGTCGACATCCCGCTGCCCGATGGCCGGTCGACCGGCATCGTCATCCCGGAAGGCTCGATCTTCGGCGAGGTCGGCCTCGTGTCGGGCCGTCGCCGCGGTTCCACCATCCGCTCGATCGCCGAGACCATCGTGGTCGAGATTCCGCGCAATGCGATTCTCAAGCTGATGGCTTCCGTGCCCGGCGTGAAGCGCGCGGTCACCCGCATCTCGACCGAGCGCCAGCTGCTCCAGATGTGGCAGTCGGGCCTCCAGTCCGCCGATCTGGCCGAATTGCTCGAAACCGCCGAGATCAAGGGCGTGCGCGCCGGCGAGACGATTTTCCGCGAGGGCGAGGAGGGGACCGACGTCTACGTCATCCGCTCCGGCTCGGTCGTGGTGGAGAAGTCGATCGGCGGCAAGCCGGTGTTCCTGTCCTACGTCCCTGCCGGCAATTATGTCGGCGAGCTTGAGCTGTTCGACAACGGCATCCGCAAGCAGACGGTCCGCGCGGCGGTGAAGTCCGAGGTCATCAAACTCAACGGCCCGGCCTTCCACCGCCTGCTCGAGGCCAAGCCTCAATTCTTCGCCCGTGCCAAGACCGCGATCGGGGAGCGCGAGGACCTCGCTTCCTTCATCGAGGCGAAGAAGGACAGCTTCGCGACGGTCGTCGACATGTACAGTTCGATCGCCAATTTCCTCGTCGACAATGGCGTGGGCGAGGCAACCGACGTGCTGCTGATCGACGAAAATCTCTGCGTCGGCTGCGACAACTGCGAGAAAGCCTGCGCCGACAGCCATGAAGGCATTTCGCGGCTCGACCGCGAGGCCGGGCGCACCTTTGCGCATCTCCATGTGCCGACCAGCTGCCGCCACTGCGAGCATCCGCATTGCATGGCCGACTGCCCCCCGACCGCTATCCATCGCGGCCAGGACGGCGAGGTCTATATCGACGACACTTGCATCGGCTGCGGCAATTGTCAGCGCAACTGCCCCTATGGCGTGATCCGCATGGAGAAGGAGCCGCCGAAGAAGCCGAGCCTGTGGAAATGGTTCCTGTTCGGTCAGGGGCCGGGGCCCGGCGAGCCGAGCCACGAATGGGCCTATGCCAATGCGACGCCTGGCGTCGAGAAGGCGAAGCGGGCCGTGAAATGCGACATGTGTTCGGGTATCGAGGGCGGACCGAGCTGCGTGCGCGCCTGCCCCACCGGCGCCGCGATCCGCGTCGCGCCTGAGGAATTTCTGACGGTTGCCCGTTTGCAAAGGGATGACGCCTGATGGCGAGCAAGCCTCTTCGTCAGGCGACATCGGGTCGCGAACGCGCCTCGGATCATGAGGGCTTCCTCCGGTTTCAGCGCTATAAATGGCTGAAGATCGCGGTGGTGGTCAGCCTGCTGTGCCTGTTCGTCTATGCGGTCAACGACGTTCAGCCCAGGCCCAATGGCGGCAGCATCTATGGCTATGTCACCGGCACGGCCGGCGTCGCCCTGATCCTGTGGCTGTCGATGCTCGGCGTCCGCAAGCGGGCGATCACGCCCGGTCGCTGGTCGCTCAAGTCCTGGACGTCGGCGCATGTCTATCTGGGGCTGGCGCTGATCGTCATCGGAACGCTCCACACCGGCTTCGACTTCGGGTGGAACGTCCACACGCTCGCTTATGTGCTGATGCTGCTGGTGATCGTCTCGGGCGTGTTCGGGATCGCGGCTTATGCGATGCTGCCCCAGGCTTTGTCCGCCAATCGCGGCGAGACGACCCAGATCCAGATGCTCGACAATCTCCGGATGATCGACCGCCAGCTCAACGAAGCCGCCCAGCCGCTCGATGCCGAGGGCGCGGCGATCGTGCGCATGGCGCTGGAGGATGATCCCTTCGGTGGGGGCCTGATCGCACGCCTGACCGGGCGTTATAATCGTTGCGGTACCCGCGCGGCCCTTGCGGCGGTGCGTGAGCATAAGAGCCGGCAGGAGGCTGGCGCCGATCCGCTCGATCATGTCGAGGTTCTGCTGGAGCGCAAGAAGTCCTCTCTGTCGCGCATTCGGAAGCATCTACGTTACAAGGCGCTGCTGGAGATCTGGCTCTACATCCATGTGCCGGTGACCTTCGCCCTGATCGCGGCGTTGCTCGTCCACATCGTTTCCGTCTTCTATTACTGGTGAGATCGCGCAGATGAGCTTCATCGTTCGCACGGTAGCGCGCACCGCCGATGGGCGGGACATCGTCCGCCCCAAGAGATTCGACCAGGCCGAACTGAGCATCGGCCGCAGTCCGTCGAGCGACATCCACCTGCCCGATCTGGCCGTGGTTCTGAACCATGCGGTCATCCGTGCCGTCCCGGGCGGCATGGTCGAGGTCGCGGCGACGGCCGGCATGCCTTTCGTCGTCGACGGCAAGTCGACCGAGCATCAGCGCTTCTCGGTTTCGCCCGGCGCCAATGTCCGCATCGGCAGTCATTCTCTGACGATCGAACCGGGCGAGGGTGACGAGCAGGGCCTGGTCATCGTGACGGTCGAGCGGGTCGGCGCGATTTCCAACGCTTCGGAAGACAAAGAGGAAGCGCGCGTTTTCTCGCTGGCGGCGGTGCTGCCGGGCAAGCGCGCAATGGCCTGGGCAGGCGCCTTGCTTGTTCTTGCCATTTTCCTGATCTGGCCGCTGACGTCGATCAACACCCAGCCGACCGATGCGACCCGCAAGGTCGCGTTTCACGCAGACGAATTCTGGACCTCGGGCAAGCTGTCGCGGGCACACAAGCCGCTCGAGAACAACTGCCAGGCCTGTCACGTAAAGCCCGGCGAATCGGTCAGGGACAACGCCTGCATCGCCTGCCACACGACGGTTCACGACCATGGCGACCCGGCCAAGCTGAACGCCGCCAAGGGCCCGCTGGGTATCGTGACGGGGACGAAACAGTTCGTCGGCGGTTTCTTCGGGATCAAGCCCGGCCGCTGCGTCGAATGCCATACAGAGCATCAGGGCGAAACCGCCATGCCGGTGACCGACGAGCGTTTCTGCACGACGTGCCATGACGGCATGAGCAGCCGGATCAAGACGGTGCTCAAGGATGCTGCCGATTTCGACAAGCATCACCCGCAATTCGCGCCGACGATCCGGTCGGTGGGGCTCAACGGCGTGCCGATGTTCAGCCGCGTGTCGCTCGACCAGAACCCCAAGGAATATAACGGGCTGAAATTTCCGCACGACATCCATTTGTCGAAGACCAACGGCGTGGCGCAGATGGCCAAGACGCTCGGTAAAGGCGAAGGCTATGGAGCACCGCTCGACTGCGCCAACTGCCACGTCCGCGACGCGACCGGGGCGAGCTTCGCCACGGTGAACATGGAACCGGCGTGCGGCGCCTGCCATTCGCTGGCGTTCGACAAGGTCGGCGATACGGTCCGCACGCTGCGCCATGGCGATCCGGCACAGGTCATCGCCGACATCCGCGCCTTCTATCGCGCCGGTGCGCCGCGTGCGCCGATGCTCGGCGGCATGGAGCGGCGTCGGCCTGGCGATGTCATGGCGGCCACGCAGCGCGCCAATGTCGCGCCGACCAGCGCTCTATATGTCGGCAATGCCGATCAGGCGATCCGGTCGGTCTTCTCGAAGGGCGGCGCCTGTTTCGACTGCCATGTCATCCGCGAGACGGGGAACCGGACGACGCCCTTCGCCGTCGCGCCGGTGCAACTGGCGAGCCGCTATCTCAAGAAGGGCTGGTTCGACCATTCGGCACACGAAACCGAGAGCTGCACGAGCTGCCACGCGGTCAATCTGTCGCGCTCGGCCAACGATGTGAACCTGCCCAAGCTGGCGACGTGCCAGGAATGCCACGGCAGCCAGGACGCGCATAAGGAGGTGCCGTCCTCCTGTGCGCTCTGCCACGATTATCATCGCACCGAGTTCGCTCCCTCGGCGGTCCGCAAGAGCCGCGAGCGGGGCAAGGCGGCGGAGCATATCGAAGAAAAGGCGCTCAAGCAGGCGGGAACGGGAGTCTGAATCGCGCTTTACCCTCTTTTTGGGGCGGCTGTGTAGGAGATCACAGCGTTCGATCGCTGGTCGTGGTGACTTTCAGCAGCGTTGGAGTTGGGCCGAGAGTTTTTCGGCGGAGTAGAGGGTAATCGCATGCTGTTCGCCCAATTGACCGATCTGCATATCGGGTTCGAGAAGAACAATCCCGACGAGCTCAACTTCCGGCGGGTCGCGGCAGCCATCGATTATGTGAAGGGCCTTGCGCTGCCGCCCGACCGCCTGTTCCTGACCGGCGACCTGACCGACAATGGAGACCGGGAAAGCTATGAACGGCTGCGCGATCTGATCGCAGACTGTACCTTTCCGGTTCATCTTTGCACCGGCAATCATGACGATCGAACCGCGATGCGCGAGGTCTTTCCCGACCTGCCGATGCAGGACGGCTTCGTGCAATATGTGATCGACGAACCCGGCGTTCGCATCATCGTTCTCGACACGCTCGACCCCGGCCACCATGGCGGGGCCTTTTGCCACCGCCGTGCGGCCTGGTTGAAGGCGCGTCTCGCGGAAGTCCCAGGCCTGCCCGTTCTGATCGTCCTCCACCATCCGCCGATCGAGACGGGCATTCCCTGGATGACGGCACACCCGACCGAGCCCTGGGTGGTGACGCTCGACAAGGCCATTGGCGATCACCCGAACGTCACGATGATCACGGGGCATATCCATCGCTCGATCACGACGCAGTGGCATGGCCGGATGCTTGCGGTCGCGCCGTCGACGGCGCCGCAGGTCGCGCTGGAGATGGCCCCGATCGACCCCGCCTGTCCCGACGAGCGTCCGATGATCGTGGCCGAGCATCCCGGCGTTGCGCTGCATCTGTGGAGCGGCGAGGGCTTCGTCACCCACCATGCACAGGTCGGAGCCCCCGATGTGCTGGCGCGGTTCGACCGGCGTCTTCAACCGCTCGTCCAGGCGCTCGCCGAAGAGCATGAGGTTGCCGAGCCGGGCGCCGCTGCCGCCTGACCAGGCGGCCGGTCATTCGGCCGGAGCGGTTCGCGACAATATGCCCCCGCGCTGCGCGTGCCCCCAGGTCGAACTGCGGCCGAGAAAGGCGAGCCAGCCCCAGGCTGCACCGAGGTGGCGGAGCAATTGGAAGCTGAACGGTTCGACGAAGGATGCGAGCAGCACGCGGCCCCAGCCCTCGGGGAGCATGCCTCCTGACCAGCGCCGATAGAGCATGATCGACCAGAGGTGGAAGCCGAGGTCGATCGCGACCTTCGCCAGCATCGCGACAAGGATCGGACCGACCACGGGGAGTCTACCCGCTGCGAGGAATTTGGCCAGCAGAGCGAAGGCGACCAGCCCATAGAGCGGCTGCACCGTATCGAGCGCCTTGACCGGCAGCATCATCGTCCCGAGCCGCCCGAAGCGGGCGTTGCCCACCATGTCCCGGTTCCAATATTGCGTCTGGAGGAAGCCGCCGAACCATCGCCGCCGCTGGCGGAGAAAGGCACCAACGGTGCCGGGCGCGTCGGTGCTGGCACGGGCTTCGCCGAGCACGCGGACCTTCCAGTTACGCCGGTGGTCGACGGACCAGCGGTGCAGCCGGTGGATCAACTCATAGTCCTCCACCAGACAGTCGGGGTCGAAGCCACCGACGGCGACGACCGCGTCCCGCCGGAAGCCGGCGAAGGCACCCGAGATCAGCAGAAGCCCGTCGACGCGCATCCAGGCGAAGCGTGAGATGAAGTTGCGGACATATTCATAGGTCTGGAACCACTCGAACATGCGGCCCGACAGGCTGTGGTCGCAGATAGGGCGCAGCAGGCCGGTCGCCGCGACCAGTGCCGGTTCGCGGTGGAAGGCGTTGCGCATCGCCTCGATCGCATCCGGGGCGAGCAGGGTATCGGCATCCACCGTCAGCACGATCTCGCAATCGACCCGCTCCAGCGCGGCGTTGAGGGCGCGCGCCTTGCCGCCATGCGGCAAGCGGATCCAGCGGAGTTGCGGCACAATCGGGGACTGCGCGTCTTGCCCCACAGCGACATCGGCATAGCCGAAGCTGTGCCGCATGACATCGGGCGTCGCATCGGTCGAACCGTCGTCGACGATCCAGATCTGGTCGGGGGGTGAGGACTGGCGCAGCAGCGCATGGACCGTCGTTTCGATCACCGCGGACTCGTTGTGCGCGGCGACCAGCACGGCGAGTGTCGGGGCAAGGCCTTCAGGTTGCCGAGCCGGGCGACTATGGCGCAACGGCGCAATGCGCGATCCGACGAATATCAGCAGCAGCGTATCATAGCCGAGATAGGCGAGCCCGACCGACCAGGCCAGCACGCCCGATTGATGCCAGGCCTGACTCGTCAGCAGGATCAGGAGCAACAGTGCCCCGCCGTGCAGCGCGATGCTGGCCGGGGTGATCGGGCGGCGGTTCAGCCGCGGCGAATAGGCGGCGAAGCGGCGGCTGAGCGTGTCGGCTGTTTTCATGCGCTGGGTTGTTTCCGAAACGACATTGGGTCGATATGCACCGACAGACAGGTTGTAGGCGCTATGGGCGTCGCCTTTCTGCGGTGCAATACGAACTTGGGAGCATGATCGATGGCGGATGAACCGGGGCTTGCGGGCCGCTACACGACGCCCGCGATTGTCGCCCACTGGCTCGTCGCCCTGCTGATGATCGGCAATCTTGCGCTTGGCCTGCTCGCTGAGAAACTGCCCGAGGAGGACATCCGCTTTGCCATCGACACGCATAAGTCGATCGGCGTCACCGTTCTCGGGCTGGTTCTGCTGCGGATATTGTGGCGTCTGGGGCACAAGCCGCCCCCCTTCTCGGCAGGCATGGCGACGTGGGAGCGCGGCCTCGCCCATGTCGCGCATTTCGGGCTCTATGCGATCATGCTGTTCATGCCGCTGACCGGATGGATGCACGACAGCGCCTGGAAGGCCGCACCCGAAGTCCCGATGAAGTTGTTCGGTCTGTTCGAATGGCCGCGCCTGTCCTTCATCATGGCCATGCCCGACGAGCCGAAGGAGCGCCTGCATGGCCTTTTGGGAGAGATGCACGAAATCGGCGGATATGCGTTGATTATCCTGTTGATCCTGCACATTGCGGGGGCGTTGAAGCATCAATTCGTTGACGGTCATCCCGAATTTCGACGGATGTGGCCCCGCTAATATGCTTACATTCGTACGGACCATGGGGTAATTGGTCCGCAAACGAACAAGATGGGATGAAGGATGTCTGCTATTCGTGACCGCGAGCCGGAAGATCGCAACGCATTGCCGCAGAAGCTCGAAGTGCCGCAGGATGTTCAGGACGCGATTCGCACACTGATCCGCTGGGCCGGGGACGATCCCGATCGCGAGGGCCTGCTCGACACGCCGGCGCGGGTCGGCCGGGCATGGCGGGAATATTGCAAGGGCTATGAAGAGGATCCCTCGCTGCACCTCAGCCGCACCTTCGAGGAGGTCGGGGGCTATGACGAGATCGTGCTGCTGAAGGACATCCCCTTCCAGTCGCATTGCGAACATCACATGGCGCCGATCATCGGCCATGCGCATATCGCCTATCTGCCACGCAACCGCGTGGTCGGCATCTCCAAGCTGGCGCGCGTGCTCCAGGGCTTTGCGCGCAGGCTGCAGATCCAGGAACGGCTGACGGCCGAGGTGGCCGATTGCATCTGGCACCATCTCGAACCGGCCGGGGTCGCGGTGGTCATCCAGGCCAGCCATGCCTGCATGACCGCGCGGGGCGTGCGGACGCCCGGTGTCGGCATGACGACGAGCCGCATGATGGGCGTCTTCCGCGACGACGATCGCAGCCGTAAGGAAGTGCTGAGCCTGATGGGGCTCGGCTGATAGTCTGCATATGAGGTTGTGATGAAGCCTGCCCTGCTGCTGCTGACCCTCCTTACGCCTGCCGTTGCGCAGGCGGCTGTGCCCGCCAAACCGAAGGCGGTCGAGGCGGCCGCTAAGCCTCCGGCAGCGACGCCGCTGCCCCTCGTGCCCGGCGCGCGGAAGATCAGCCTGTCTCCCGAGGGGCGCGCGATCGCCGCGCGCGTGTTCGGCGAGGCCGATCCACGCACCGGCCAGATCCAGGCCGAGCTGGCGCAGCTCAAGCAGCAGAAGCTGGAGGTCGTCGGCGCGGCATCGATCGACGTCGACAAGCTAGAAGGGATCGTTCGCAAGGAAGAGGCGCTGCAGAGCGAATTGCGCACCCGCCAGAATGACCGCTTGCTGTCCCTGTTGCGCGCTTTGCCCGAAGGCGACCGCGCCGCGCTCGTGCAGGCACTCATCAACCCCGCAAAGCCGCAAAATTCGGTCGGTACCGCGCCGGCCAAGCCTGCCAATTGACGGCCCCGTCGCTCGTCTGGTTCCGTCAGGACCTGCGGCTTGCCGATCAGGCGGCCGTGGCCGAGGCGACGCGCGAGGGATCGTGGCTGGGTGTTTATGTCCTCGATGATGCGGTGGCAGGGCATTGGTGCCTGGGCGGTGCGCAGCGCTGGTGGCTCCACCACAGCCTGACTGCGCTGCAGGAGGATATCGCTGCGCGCGGCGGCCAGCTCATCCTGCGATCGGGCGACACGCTCGAACATCTGCGGGACATCGCCGAGGCGACGGGTGCGCGGCGGATCCATGGCCTTCGCCATTATGAGCCCTGGTGGAAGAGTCTGGAGGCGCGCGTCGGCAGCGAGTTCGATCTTGTGCTCCATGACGGCAGCCGCCTCGCGCCCCCTGAGGGCGTACTGACCGGAACGCGTGGCCGCTATCGCATCTTCACGCCCTTCTGGCGGGCGCTGAAGGAGCAGATGCCGCCGCCCAAGCCGTCGCCGCCCCCCACGGCGTTCGACGCCCCCTGTGCATCGGTATCGAGCGAGCCGTTGAAGCAGTGGAAGCTGCTGCCGACCGCTCCCGACTGGTCGGGCGGTTTCTCGGTCTGGACGCCGGGCGAGAAGGGCGCGCGCAAGGCGCTCGACCAATTCCTGCCTGCGCTCGAACGCTACGATCATGATCGCGACATGCCATCGGTCGAGGGCGTCTCCCGCCTGTCTCCGCACCTGCATTTCGGGGAGATCTCGCCGGCGACCCTGTGGTTCAAGGCGGCAGGTCAGTCGCGGGCAGCCGCCGAGCCCTGGCTCAGGCAGATCGCCTGGCGCGACTTCTGCGCGAACATCATCGATATCCAGCCCGATTATGGCGACGCACCTGGGCGCGAGGGCTTCGCGAGCTTTCCATGGCGGTCCGGCGCTGCCGCCGACAAGGATTTCGCAGCCTGGACCAAGGGGAAGACCGGCTATCCGATCGTCGACGCCGGCATGCGAGAGCTGTGGGCGACGGGGGTCATGCACAATCGGGTGCGGATGATCGCGGCGTCCTTCCTGATCAAGCATCTGCTGATCGACTGGCAGAAGGGCGAGCGCTGGTTCTGGGATACGCTGCTCGACGCCGATTATGGCAGCAACGCCGTCAACTGGCAGTGGGTTGCGGGTTCGGGATTCGACTCCAACCCCTTTGGCCGGATCATGGCGCCGCTCGTCCAGTCGCCCAAGTTCGATGCCGGCGCCTATATCAGGCGCTGGGTCCCCGAACTGGCGATGATCAAGGGGGATGCGATCCACGATCCGTTCGAGGCCGGACTGTCGCCGCCCGGCTATCCGCGCCCGATCATCGGGCACAAGGAGGGCAGGGCCCGTGCTCTTGCCGCAGCGGAGAAACGCTGACGATATTTCTGCTCACCTGCAACAAAGCCTCTCGCGGGACCGTAAGCCTGCATATAAGCGGAATGGGACCGCGCCGATTTGGGGATAGGACGGACAGTTTCGAATGAATGCCCAACCGCCGCTGCGTGGCCAGCACCTGCTTCTCGCCGATCGCCGTTTCGCCACGGGCGCCAGCTGGCTCGCCCGCCTGCTGTCGCCGGGCTTTCAGCGATTGCTCGACACGATCGACCGGGGGCTCGAAGAAGGCTCCATAGAGGCAACTTTGCCGGATGGCAGTTTCCGCGTTCTCGGCGGTCGCAAGCCGGGTCCGGTGGCCGTGGTCGAACTCAAGACCTGGCGCCCGCTCGTTCGCCTGGTCACGACCGGCTCGGTGGGTTGGTATCGCAGCTGGGCCGAGGGTGAGTGGACCAGCCCCGATCCGGTGCCGATCTTCGACCTGTTCATGCGCAACCGGCATCCGCTCGGCGAACTTGGCCGGGCACAGGGACCGCTGCGTCTGTTCAATCTCGTCCTGCATGCGTTCCGCCGCAACAGCCGCGCCAACGCTCGCAGGAACATCGCCTTCCATTATGATCTGGGCAATGACTTCTACGAGCAATGGCTTGATCGGACGATGAGCTATTCATCGGCGCTGTTCGCCGATCCGATCTCGGACAGCGAGAGCCTCGAGGACGCCCAGCACCGTAAGGTGACGGCTTTGCTCGACCGCCTCGATCTGCGTCCGGGAACGAGCCTGCTCGAAATCGGCTGCGGTTGGGGCGGGCTCGCGGAGATCGCTGCTGCGGGCTATGGCGCCGACGTGACCGGCATCACCCTGTCGGTCGAGCAGAAGGCCTATGCCGATGCGCGCATCGCGGCGGCGGGGCTGTCCGACCGGGCACGTTTCGAGATCTGCGACTATCGCGATGTCCCCGGCCAGTTCGACGCGGTCGCCAGTGTCGAGATGGTCGAAGCCGTGGGCGAGGAATATTGGCCGGCCTATATGGACGCCATCGCCCGCGCGCTGAAGCCGGGCGGGCGGGCGGCGATCCAGTATATCGATATCGACGATGCGATCTTCGAGAGCTACCGGACCGACGCCGACTTCATTCAGACCTATATTTTCCCCGGCGGCATGCTGATCTCGGAAAGCCGCTTCCGTGCTGCGGCCGAGAAGGCGGGGCTGCGCTGGGAACAGGAGAGCCTGCACCGCTTCGGACTGCACTATTCCGAGACGCTGCGACGCTGGCGCGAAAGCTTCGATCGTGCGGTCGCCGCCGGCACGCTGCCCAAGGGGTTCGACGAGGCCTTCGTGAAGCTCTGGCGCTTCTACCTGATGTATTGCGAGGGCGGCTTTGCCGGAGGCGGGATCGACGTCGTGCAGGTGACGCTGGTCAAACCCTGAACCTACCGGATCGCGGGGGGAGAGGGCGATCGGTCGCCCTCGTCCTCAGGCTTCTACGCGGATACGCTTGCCGGTTTCGTAACCCTCGCTGACCAGATCCAGGATCGCCTTCGCCACCGTCTCGGGGCTCTTCAGCGTCGACTGGTCCTCGCCGGGAAAAGCCTTGCTGCGCATCGCGGTCGCGGTGGCACCCGGATCGACGATTGCGACGCGAACCGGGCTGATGTTGGCGACCTCCAGGCCATAAGCGAGCAGCAGCGTGTCGAGGGCCGCCTTCGACGCGCCATAGGCACCCCAATAGGCTCGTGGTGCAGCGCCGACGCTGCTCGTGACACCGATCAGGCGGCCCGCTTCGCTGGCGCGCAGCAGCGGATCGAAGGCTGCGATCATCTGCTGCTGTGCCATCAGGTTGAGCGTCAGCAGCTTGGCAAACTCCTTAGCGTCGATCGCGGCAACCGGCGCTAGCGTGCCCAGCATGGCGGCGTTGAGGACGAGGATGTCGAGTACCGGCCAGCGTCCGGCGATGGCTTCGGCCAGCCTGGCGATGCTGTCATTTTCGGCCAGGTCGACGGGAGCGATGGTGGCGCTGCCGCCCGCCTTGTGGATCCGCTCCTCGACCTCTTCGAGGCCACCGGCCGTCCGTGCGACCAGAATCACATGAGCCCCGGCAGCCCCGAGGGCTTGCGCCGTTGCGGCGCCGATGCCGCGCGAAGCGCCCGTGACGAGCGCGGTCTTCCCGGAAAGGGGCTTGGTCATGCGAATGTCCGTCGGTTCAGGCGACGACGCGCTCGCCGTTCAGCGCCAGCTGGTCGGTCGGCGTCATTTCCTCGTGGTCGGTGAGATGGGTCGGATAGTCGCCGGTAAAGCAGGCATCGCAATAGGTCGGTGCCTTGTCGTCGCGCGACGGCTCGCCGAGCGCCTTGTACAGGCCGTTGATCGACAGGAAGGCGAGGCTGTCCGCGCCGATATAGGAGGCCATCTCGGCGACGTTCATCTGAGCTGCCAGCAGCTTCGCCCGTTCCGGCGTGTCGACGCCGTAGAAGCAGCTGTGCCGCGTCGGCGGGCTGGCGATGCGCAGATGCACCTCACGCGCACCGGCATCGCGCAGCATCTGCAGGATCTTGACGCTGGTCGTGCCGCGCACGATCGAATCGTCGATCAGGACGAGCCGCTTGCCGTCGATCAGCGCACGGTTGGCATTGTGCTTCAGTTTCACGCCGAGGTGGCGGACCTGATCGCCGGGCTGGATGAAAGTGCGGCCGACATAGTGCGAGCGGATGATCCCGAGTTCGAACGGGATCCCCGATTCCTGCGCATAGCCGATCGCAGCCGGCGTGCCCGAGTCGGGCACCGGGACGACGAGGTCGGCGTCGATCGGGCTTTCGATCGCGAGCTGCGCGCCGATGCTCTTGCGAACCGAATAGACCGAAGAACCATCGACGATCGAGTCGGGACGCGAGAAATAGACATGCTCGAAGATGCAGGGGCGGGGACGCATTTCCGCGAACGGGCGGATCGAGCGGATGCCCTGTTCGGACACGATCACCAGTTCGCCCGGCTCGACCGAGCGCAGGAAGGTGGCGCCGACGACGTCGAGCGCAACCGTCTCCGAAGCGAAGATATAGGAATCGCCGACCCGGCCGAGGACCAGCGGGCGCACGCCCAGCGGATCGCGACAGGCGATCATCCCTTCCGGCGTCATGCAGATCAGCGAATAGGCGCCTTCGACCTGCTTGAGCGCATCGATGAAGCGATCGAGCAATGTGCGATATTTGGACATCGCGACGAGGTGGATGATCGTCTCGGTGTCGCTGGTCGACTGGAAGATCGATCCGCCGCGCACCAGATCGCGGCGCAGCTTCATCGCGTTCGAGATATTGCCGTTATGCGCGATGGCGAAGCCGCCCGACGACAGCTCGGCAAACAGCGGCTGCACGTTGCGCAGCGCGGTCTCGCCCGTCGTCGAATAGCGGACATGGCCGCAGGCGACCCGGCCCGGTAGGCTGCGAATGACCTCGTCGCGGTCGAAATTGCCCGCGACATGGCCCATAGCCCGGTGGGTGTGGAAGGCATGGCCGTCCCAGCTTGTGATTCCGGCAGCCTCCTGCCCCCGGTGCTGCAGGGCATGAAGCCCCAGAGCAACCATGGCTGAGGCCGTATCGGCGCCCCAAATCCCGAATATTCCGCACTCTTCGCGCAGCTTGTCGTCGTCAAATGGATGCGTGGTGAGCATCGCGAATCCCATCGCGGTGGCCGATAGCCGCGCATATAGTCACCGGCCGAGGCTTTGTCGCCCCACTGTCACAAGTTTATTGCAGCCGATGTCGAAATCAGTGCGGCCCCTTGCCTGCAAGCGCGCTTTGCATCATCGCGTCGGGCATGGACCAGGATCGTGAAAAGGGCAGCCGGCTGCTCCCCCGCTTCGACGCTGCAGGGCTGATCACCGCAGTCGTCACCGACCACCGGACCGGCGAGGTGCTGATGCTCGCGCATATGAACGAAGAGGCGCTGCAGGCGACGATGGCCTCGGGCCAGGCGACCTTCTTCTCGCGCTCGCGCAACCGGCTGTGGAAGAAAGGGGAGACGAGCGGCAATGTGATGCGCGTCGTCGAAGCCCGCATCGATTGTGATCAGGATGCGGTATGGCTGCGCTGCGAAGCGGCTGGTCCTGCCTGCCACACAGGCGAGCGCAGCTGCTTCTACCGCCGTATCGAAGGTGATGGCGAAACGCTCCATCGCGTTCATTCGCCAGAAAAGTGACGGGGTTTAGACTAAAGTTGCAATCGTTTGAGCATCCGCGATTGCGACGCCTGGCACCCCTGCCGTAAGGGCAAGCCATAGTCTTGTGAGGTAATCGAAGTGGCTTCCAACCCCGTACCCGCCGTCCTTCATGAGGACGCGCGTCTTCCCGACAGTTTCACCATTTCCGAAATGGCTCGCGCCTTCGAAATCACGCCCCGCGCGCTGCGTTTCTACGAAGAAGAGGGGCTGATCGCGCCGCGCCGCGAAGGCGCTACCCGCATCTATTCGCGCCGCGACCGGACTCGCGTTTCGCTGATCCTGCGTGGCAAGGCGGTCGGCTTCAGCCTCGACGAAATCGGCGAATTGCTCGACTTGTACGATCCGCAAGACAAGGGTGCGGCCCAGCGGCAGGCTGCCAAGCGTTATTGCGAGATCAAGGAAGACGAACTGCGTCGCCAGCGCGAGGCGATCGAAGCGAAGATGGCGGAATTGCGCAGCTTCGCGGTTCAACTCGACGGCAAATGTAACTGAATTCCAGACATTCGTGGTTAACCGCGCGCTAGGGACCGATATTAACCCTCTTTTCGGTTCCGGGCGCGTCGGACCCATGGCATCTTGCCGGAATGAACCAGGGTCCCCGGGAGATTCGGCTGCGCGGCAGGCTTGTTGAGAGCCTCTACACCGAAGCCATGCTGTTGGCTGACGAGGCGCGCGCCTATTTCGAGCATCGCGGCCGCGACGATCGCGACGCGCTCGATCCGCTCTCACGGGTCACGATGAGCTGCGAGTCGCTCAAGGTCACGACGCGGCTGATGCATGTCCTCGCCTGGCTGCTGACCGAGCGGGCCATCGAACTCGGCCAGATGAGCGACGAAGAGGCGCAGGCCTCCGCCCGCCGTCTGGGCGACGCCGCCGGGTCGGAGCGTGCAATACTCGACAGCCTGCCGACACAGGCCCGCGCGCTCGTCGAGTCGAGCCTCGACCTCTATGCCCGCGTGCGGCGCCTCGAAGGCGACGTCCCCGATATGCCGGGCCCCGCGGTCAGCCCTGCTCTCAGCTTGCTGGACCGGCTCGAACGGGCCTTCTAAGGAAGGTCTGGGGAAGTCGCGGCCAGTTCGGCTGCCAAGGGGCCTGTAAATGCCGAATGACGTGAAGCCCGGAGCCAGAGGCAAAGGCGCAGTAAGCAGCATATCCGATCTGGCGCGCCTCGCCGGTGTGTCGGCGTCCACCGTGTCGCGGGCGCTGGCGGGCAGCAAGATGATCAGCCTCGACACCCGGACAAAGATCAACGCGCTGGCCCGCGAGCATGGCTTCCGCCTGAACCAGATGGCGCGAAACCTGCGGCTTAAGCGGACCAACGCCATCGGGATCGTCTTCCCGCTCGGCCATGAGGTCGGGCAGCATGTCTCCGATCCCTTCTTCATCACCATTCTCGGCCATGTCGCCGATGCGGTGACCGATCGCGGTTACGACCTGCTGCTGACGCGGGTAATTCCCACCGACAAGCTGTGGCTCGACTCGCTTGCCAATTCGGGGCGGCTCGATGGGGTGATCGTGATCGGCCAGTCCAATCAGGAGGATGTCCTCGCCGAGGCCGCCGAGAATTATTCGACGCTGGTGGTGTGGGGCGAATTCGCCGAAGGACAGAAATACTGCTCGGTCGGTACCGACAATGTCGCGGGCGGCCGCATTGCGGCGCACCACCTGATCGAAAAGGGGCGGCGTCACATCCTGTTCGCCGGCCACGCCGACGTGCCCGAGATCAGCGCGCGCTTTGAGGGTTTCCTCGCTGCGCATCGCGAGGCGGGTATCGAGCCGGCCGGCGTGCTGCCCGCGTCGCTGACCCCCGAAGGTGCCTATCAGCTGTTTGTCGATCATCTGGCGGCCAACCGTGCGCCCGACGGCATCGTCGCGGCTTCGGACGTCATCGCCATGGCAGCGGTCCGCGCGCTGGCCGATCGCGGGCTGTCGGTTCCCGGCGACGTCTCGATCATCGGCTATGATGACGTGCCGACCGCCGCGCAGTTCAGTCCGGCGCTGACCACCATCCGCCAGGATATCAGGCGCGGCGCGTTCGAGATGGTCGATCGTCTGTTCCGCCGTATCGGTGGCGAAAGCTGTGACTCGGTCGTCATGGAGCCCATGTTGGTGTTGCGCGCTTCCGACTGATCCTCAGTTCGGGCGTCGCCCGCGGGCGAGGCGCCACAGATACAGGCCGGCCATCAGCGCCAGGGCGAGGGTGGCGGCCGAATCGAGCCAGACCTCCATCTCGGAAAAGCGGGTGCCGAGCAGCCAGCCGCCGAGTGCGAGCATTGCCGACCAGCCGATCGTGCCGAGCGCGGACCAGGCGACGAAGGGCAATATCGGCATGCGCAGCAGGCCGGCGGGCACCGAGATCAGCGACCGGAGGGTCGGCGTCATCCGCCCGACGAACACGACGAGATAGCCATGCTGCGAAAACCAGCGCTCGGCGCGCTCGACCTCGGTCCAGTCGAGCGTCAGCCAGCGGCCATGGCGCTCGATCAGCGGCCGAAATCGCTCCATGCCGAGCCATCTGGCGGCCAGATACCAGAGAAGATTGCCGAGCATCGCGCCGGCCGAACCGGACAGGATGGCGCCGGGCAGCGAGAGGACACCCTTCGCCGCCTGCAGCCCGGCCATCGACATGATCACTTCGGACGGGAGGGGCGGGAACACCGTCTCCGCCAGCATCAACAGGAACAGGCCGACATAGCCGCCATCGGCTATCAGCCGCTGTATCCAGTCGCTCATTCGGGCCTTTTCTGGCGGGTCAGCGGGCGCGCAGGCGGGCTTCGATCGCGTCCCAGATCAGCGCAGGCGTGTCGGTGCCGTTGAAGCGGTCGATCGCGACGATCCCGGTGGGGGATGTCACGTTGATCTCGGTCAGGTGCCCGGCGATCACGTCGATCCCGACGAAGATCAGACCGCGTGCGGCAAGGTCGGGGCCGAGTGCTGCGCAGATTTCCTCCTCACGCGGGGTCAGTTCGGTCGCATCGGCGCGACCCCCGGCCGCCAGATTCGACCGGATCTCCCCCGCCTTCGGCAGGCGGTTGATCGCGCCGGAGACCTTGCCGTCGACCAGCACGATCCGCTTGTCGCCCTTCGACACGTCGGGAAGGAAGGCCTGCACCATGAAGGGTTCGCGCCACACCTGCCCGAACAATTCGGTCAGCGCGGCGAGATTGGCGTCGTTGCGGCCGACATGGAACACCGCCGACCCGGCATTGCCGTAGAGCGGCTTGACCACTACCTCGCCATGCTCGGCATGAAAGGCGCGCGCATCCTCCAGTCGGCGGGTGATCATCGTCGGTGGCATGAAGCGCGCATAATCGAGCACGAACAGCTTTTCGGGGGCGTTGCGCACCGAGGCGGGGTCGTTGACCACCAGCGTCTTGTGCTGGATCCGCTCGAGCAGATGCGTCGCGGTGATGTAAGCGAGGTCGAACGGCGGGTCCTGCCGCATCAGGACGACGTCGACATCGTCGGCCAAGTCGATGACCTCGATTTCGCCGACAGCGAAATGATCGCCGGCGACCCGCTGCAGCTTCAGGATCTGCCGCGCCGGCGCCATCACCCGCCCGTCGCGATAGCAGAGGTCGCCCGCCTGATAATGCCAGAGCTTGTGGCCACGCTCGAGCGCGCCGAGCATGATCGCGAAGGTGGAATCGCCCGCGATGTTGATCGTCTCCAGCGGGTCCATCTGGACGGCGACGTTGAGGGTCATGGCGGGCTCCGTAGGTTGCGCCGCTCATCTAGGGCTTCGCAGGTCGTTCCGCTACCCCCGCCCGGCGTCAGCCATGCCAGACGTTGCGCAGATGGACCGGCAGCCGCCAGGGGCGCAGCAGGATGACGTCGATCCGCACCTCCTCGGCGCCTCGGCCATAGCGGGGGAGGAGGGCATGGGCGGCATCGACCACCCGCCGCAGCCGCTGCTCGTCGATCGCAAGGTCCAGCGCCTCCTGCGTCCCGCGCGTCTTGACCTCGACGAAGGCGAGGGTGCGGCTGCGGCGAGCGATGAGATCGACCTCGCCGCGACCTGTTTTCACGCGTTGACCCACGATACGCCAGCCGTGCAGTCTGAGCCACCAAGCAGCCAGTATCTCGCCGCGACGGCCTTGCCGCTCTGCTTGTTGGTGCCTCCGTTCAATCAAAAGCCAGCCTCGTTTCTCCAGATCATGACGGCGGCCAACGCGAGCGTTACAACAAAAGTTCTGTTCGTCAGTCTCCGCCACTTTGGGATCGCCGCCTGTAGCGGCTCCGGTAAATCCACGATCTTACCCCAAAGAAGGTTGATGGCAGGGTCCACAAACGAAACTCGCGGAAAGTTGAAGCGGCTATCGCCAAGCCAGCGACTATCCTCACCTTTGATCTGTCGAGCCACCGAAACAGCATTATTTCGAGCACGGAAGGACATAATGGCGAGTGTGAGCGCAGCGATCGCGAGAAGATCCTGAATCGTATCCGCTGGTGATAAGCCCGGAGCAATTGGCAGGCCATGAAAAGTAATTTGAATCGGCATGCCTTCCTCTCTTCAATATACCTATTTAATCGATAGCCGCCTGCCTCCTCACTCCCCCTCGTCCTTCATCGCCATCGCCCTTGTGTAGAGGTCGCGGCGGTTGAGGCCGGTTGCGCGGGCGACTTCGCCGGCGGCTTTGGCGGCGGGGAGGTGCTGGAGGGCGGTACGGAGCAGGGCTTCGGCATCGTCCTGGGTGGCGGCAGGCGCCGGGCCGGGCGGGCCGACCACGATCACGATCTCGCCCTTGGGGCCGGATTCGGCATAGCGTTCGGCCAGCACCGACAAAGGGGCGGCAACGCTCTCCTCGAATCGCTTGCTGATTTCGCGGACGACGGCAGCTTCGCGGTCGCCCAGTCCTTTGGCCAAGGCGGCGAGGCTCGCGCCGAGGCGCGGGCCCGATTCGTAGAGAATCAGCGTCGCGCGGATGGCGGCCACCTCTTCGATCGCCTCGGCGCGGGCCTTTTCCTTGGACGGCAGGAATCCGAGGAAGAAGAAGCGGTCGGTGGGAAGGCCGGCGAGCGTCAGCGCTGCGACGGCGGCGCAGGGGCCGGGGATAGTGGTGACCGCGATGCCCGCAGCGCGCGCGTCGCGGACCAGCTTGTAACCGGGGTCCGAGATCAGCGGCGTGCCCGCGTCGGAGACCAGCGCAACCGGCGCATGGGCCATTCGCTCGACCAGTCCGGGGCGAACCTTGTCGGCATTATGGTCGTGATAGGGGGTCATCGGTCGTTTGATGCCGAGATGGTGGAGCAGCTTGGCGGTGACCCGGCTGTCCTCCACCGCAATCGCTTCGACGCGCGATAGGATCGATGCGGCGCGCGGGGACAGGTCGCCCAAGTTGCCGATCGGGGTGGCCACGATATACAGGCCTGGGGGGAGGGGTGCTTCGGATGCCTGGGCATCGGTCGCGTCCGTTTCGACAAACTGGCTCATAAGGCGGAACTGATGGCAGAGGCTGTTGCATATAGGCAAGCTGGACATGCATGGCTCAAGGGAGCGGTGCTCGGACTGGCCGCTCTGCTGGCGGGCTGCCAGGGCATGGTCCCGAAGGGCCGGCCGGGCCCGGCCACGCCGGTCCCGGTGGAGAAGGAGGACGGTAGCGACGTCCCGCAGGACAGCGCCCGGCACCGGGTTGCCCTGCTGGTGCCGCTAAGCGGCGCCAATGCGGCGGTCGGGCAGTCGATCGCCAATGCCGCGACGATGGCGCTGATCGACACCGGCAACAAATCGGTGCGGATGACCACCTATGACACCGCCGGCGGCGCGGTGGCCGCGGCCAATCGCGCGATCGCGGACGGCAATGTCCTGTTCCTGGGACCGCTCCTGTCCGAGGATGCGGCCGCGGTCGCCCCGGCGGCGCGCAAGGCGGGCATCGCGGTGATTTCCTATTCGAACGATGTCGCGGTTGCCGGCAATGGCGTGTTTGTGATGGGCTTCTCGCCGACCCAGTCGATCGACCGGGTCATCCGCTTTGCCCGGTCCAAGGGCTTGCAACGCTTCGCTGCGCTGATCCCGACCGGGCAATATGGACGCAACGCCTCCACCGCGATCATCCATTCGGTCGAGAGCGCCGATGGCAATCTCGTCGCGATGAAAAGCTATGAACGCACCGGCGCTTCGCTGCAGAAGGCGGTGGCGGATCTCGGGCGGACCCAGCAGGAATGGGATGCGGTTCTCGTCGCGGACAATGCGCGTCTGGCGGCGGGCGCGGTGCCGATGCTGCGGAAGGTCTCGCCTGCCAAGGCGAAGATATTGGGCACCGAGTTGTGGGCGGCCGAGCAATCGGCGCTGACCGCACCGGCGCTGTCGGGGGCCTGGTTCGCCAGCGTCTCGGACGCGCGCTATCGCCAGCTCGCGACGGCCTATCGTCGCCAGTTCGGCAAGGCGCCGTTCCGGCTGGCCAGCCTTGGCTATGATTCGATGCTGCTGGTCGTGAAGATCGCGGGCGACTGGAAGGTCGGCTCGAAGTTCCCCGTGGGCGCATTGCGCGACAAGGACGGTTTCGTCGGTGTCGACGGAGCGTTCCGTTTTGGGATGAACGGCGTGGCCGAACGGGCGCTGGAAGTGGGCGAAGCGAGCCCTGCTGGCGTGAAGACCGTTTCGCCGGCTCCGGGCAGCTTCAAGGAGTAATGAGAGTAAGGACGGTTGGATGCTGAAGGCGGCGGAGATGCTGGGCATCGTCCGCCGCCGTCCTGCATTCAGAGCGCGACGACCACACCGATCGCGAGCGCCTGTGCTGCGATCGCGAGGAGCGCAGTGGTAGCACCTTCAAAATAGCGCATTTTTCTTTTCCTGCGAATATGTTTTGTTATCTCGCACATGCGATTGTGCGATGCAGCGCGCTCTATGCGCGTCATCGATTCGACGCAATTTCGTAACAAGTTACCGCAGTTGCGTTTTGTGCAATCAGGCGATGACGATTTCGGCCAATATGCCGTCGAGCAGGAGCGCGCCCGCGTCGGTCACGCGCAACTGCCCGCCGTTCAGGGTAACCAGCCCCTGGCGGTCAAGCCGGGCGACGGCGCGCTCGTCGACAAGTGCCTCGACCGATAGACCGGAGAGGCGGGCGATGCGGGAGAGATCGACGCCCTCGACCAGGCGCAGCCCCATGATCAGCGCCTCCTGCGCGCGTTCGCGCCCGCGCAGCCTGTCTTCCACCTCGATGCCATGGCCGATCTCGCCGACCCGCCGCAGCCAGTTCTCCGGCTTTTTGCGCCGGGCCGTAGCGATCCCGTCGCGGCGCCCATGCGCCCCGGGGCCGATCCCGGCATAATTTCCGTAGCGCCAATAGGTCAGATTGTGCCGGCTCTCGGCACCGGGCCGGGCATGGTTCGAAGTTTCATAGGCAGGCAGACCGGCGACGGCCATCCGCGCCCGCGTCGCTTCGAACTGAAGCGCGGCGGCATCGGGATCGAGCGGTACCAGTTCGCCGCGCGCGAACCGCGTCGCGAATTGCGTGCCGGGCTCGATCGTGAGCTGGTAGAGCGAGACATGCTCGGTTCCGAAGGCGAGCGCCTGTTCGAGCTCCGCGAGCCAATCATCGAGGCTCTGCTCCGGACGGGCATAGATCAGGTCGATGCTGACCCGGTCGAAATCCGACTGGGCGGTCGAAAGCGCCTTGAGGCTTTCGGCGACGCCATGGGCGCGTCCCAGCCAGGCGAGTGTCTGGTCGTCCAGCGCCTGCAGGCCGAGCGAGACCCGGTTGACCCCCGCTGCCGATAGATCACCGAAGCGCGCGGCCTCGACAGAGGAGGGGTTGGCTTCGAGGGTGATCTCCAGGCCGGGGGCGACCGCCCAATGACCGGCAGCCGCCTCGATCAGCGCGGCGACCGTCGCGGGCGGCATCAGCGACGGTGTCCCTCCGCCGAAGAAGATCGATGTCAGGCGGCGACCGGGAAGCAGGGCTGCTTCATGTGCGAGGTCGGCGAGCAACGCCTCGCGCCACTCGTCCTGGTCGACATGCGACCGGACATGGCTGTTGAAATCGCAATAGGGGCATTTGGAAACGCAGAAGGGCCAGTGAATGTAGAGGGCGAGATCGCTCTCGCCCGTCTCCATCGGCCGGAGCCGGTCTGTCACCGCGCTCGCATCACGGCTGGAAGACCGCCGCGACCAGCTTGGCGAAGGCATCGGCGCGGTGGCTCATCGCGTGCTTGTCTGCCGGGTCCATCTCGCCGAAGCTGATCTCATGGCCCAGCGGCTGGAACATCGCGTCATAGCCGAAGCCATTGTCACCGCGCGGCGGCCAGACGAGAAGACCATCGACACGGCCTTCGAAGCTTTCGACATGGCCGTCGGGCCAGGCGAGAGACAGCGCGCAGACGAAATGGGCGTCGCGGCCCGCTTCGGGGCCCTGTTCCTCGAGGCGTTCGTGGACGCGCCGCATGGCTTCGCCGAAATCGCGGCTGCCATCCTCGCGCTCGGCCCAGCGCGCCGAGAAGATTCCCGGCTCGCCGCCCAGCGCCTCGACGCACAGGCCGCTATCGTCGGCCAGCGCCGGGAGCCCGGTGAGGTCGGCCGAGAAGCGCGCCTTGAGCTCGGCATTGGCGATGAAGGTGGTGCCCGTCTCTTCGGGTTCGGGCACGCCCAGCGCGCCGGCCGACACTGTCTCGATCCCGAACGGCGCGAGCAGTTCGGCGATCTCGCGCAGCTTGCCCTTGTTGTGGCTGGCGATCACCAGCTTGCCCGGCGCCAGCTTGCGGTGGACGATGTCGGCCGCAGCGGTCACCGGCCGGTCGCCTTGCGCTGCGCGGCGAAAATCTCGCCGCAACCGATGCGCGCCAGACGGAGCAGGCGCAGCAGCGCCTCCTCATCATAGGTAGCGCCCTCTGCGGTTGCCTGCGCCTCGGCGATATTGCCATTGTCGAGCAGCACGAAATTGGCGTCGGCATGGGCGTTCGAATCCTCGATATAATCGAGATCGAGCACCGGCGTGCCCTGATGGATGCCGCAGGACACCGCTGCGACCTGCGCCGTGATCGGATCCTCGGTGAGAGCGCCCGAGGCGAGGAGCTTGTCGACCGCGATGCGCAGCGCGACCCAGCCGCCCGAGATCGACGCGGTGCGGGTGCCGCCATCGGCCTGGATGACGTCGCAGTCGATCACGATCTGGCGCTCGCCGAGCTTTTCCATGTCGACCACCGCGCGCAGCGAGCGGCCGATCAGACGCTGGATTTCCTGCGTGCGACCGGACTGCTTGCCCTTGGCGGCCTCACGGCTGCCGCGCGTGTGCGTTGCGCGGGGCAGCATGCCATATTCGGCGGTGACCCAGCCCTGGCCCTTGCCGCGAAGGAAGGGCGGAACCTTCTCCTCGACCGAGGCGGTGACGAGCACGCGCGTGTCGCCGAAGCTGATCAGGCAGGCGCCTTCTGCGTGAACGGTGAAGCCGGTTTCGATGCTGATGGCCCGCATCTGATCGGGCGTGCGGCCGGATGGGCGCATGGGAATTCCTTCTTGCTATGTGCCGCCCCCTTAGGCGCGGTGCGGGAAAGTTGGAAGCCTGTTGAGCGGCGGGCATCCATTCCCTATCTTCGGATCGTGAGCGCCGTACCCCTGTCCGAAATGTCGATCCGTGCGCGCGAGGTGTTTCGCGTGGTGGTGGAGAGCTATCTCGGCAACGGGCAGCCGGTGGGCTCGCGGACGATCTCCAAATTGGCCGGTCTCAACCTGTCGCCGGCCTCGATCCGCAACGTCATGCAGGATCTGGAAGAACTTGGGTTGCTGGCGGCGCCACACACGTCAGCGGGACGCATGCCGACGCAAACCGGGCTGCGGTTGTTCGTCGACGGCATGATGCAAACCGCCGAGCCGTCCGCCGACGAGCGTGCCGCGATCGAGGCCCGCGCCGCACGGGGTGGCCCGATCGAGGAAGCTCTGGCCCAGACCAGCGCCATTTTGTCCGGCCTTTCTGCCTGTGCAGGCATCGTGCTGGTGCCGCCGCGCGAGATGGTCCTGCGGCAATTCAGTTTCGTGCCGCTGTCGCGTGAGCAGGCTGTGGCCGTACTGGTCGGGCAGGACGGCAGTGTCGAGAACCGCGTCGTCGATCTGCCGCCGGGCGTTCCCCCTTCGGCACTGGTCGAAGCCGGCAATTTTATCAGCGATCGCCTCGCGGGATTGTCGTTGGCCGAAGCGCGGGCGCGGATCGAGGCGGAACTGGCACGGGGCAGGGCGGCGCTGGACGCTGCGGCGGCCTCGCTCGTCACGCAGGGGCTCGCCGTGTGGTCTCAGGATGGCAGCGCCCGGCCGGTGCTGATCGTGCGCGGGCAGGCCAATCTCATCGATCCGTCGACCGCCGACGATCTGGAGCGGGTGCGGCAGTTGCTCGACGAGATCGAGGGCAAGGAAGAGATTGCCCGCCTGCTCGACAGCGCGCGCGGCGGGCAGGGGATCAAGATCTTCATCGGATCGGAGAACAAGCTGTTCTCGCTGTCGGGATCGTCGGTGATCGCAGCGCCCTATCGCGGCGGCGACGGCCGCGTGCTGGGCGTGGTCGGGGTGATCGGGCCGACCCGGCTGAACTATGCCCGTATCGTGCCGATGGTCGATTTCACCGCGCAGGCGCTGACGAGGATGCTGGCCTGAAGCGGGGCTCAGTCCTGCTGGGTGCCCTTGGACACGAGTCCCAGAACGACATCTTCGGAGAGCATTTCCTCGAACTGGATTCCGAAGCGATTGCCTTCCACCCAGCGCACCACGCCGGGAACCTCGAAGGCGTGGCGCTCGAGAAGAAGGCGGCAGCCAACCGGCAGGGGTGGGGTCGCACTGAGCATCGCGCCCCCCTGGGAGACGTCGAGCAGGACGCAGTTGAGCTCGCCATGAACCGAATAGACATTGGCGGCCAGCATGATCCGGTGCCGGCCGAAGCGCCGTACGTCCGCCTGTTGCTGTTCGCTCACGGAAGCCATCGCCGTCCGCATATCCTTGTCCCGTTATGTCCGGATGGGCACATTGCCCTATCATCCCTAATGAATCGCTAAACGAAACGGTGTACGCTGCCTTATCCGTGGAATTCCGGAGCGAGTCCGCCGAATGACGAGCGCTGAAGACACAGTCTCCGTGACGCGATCGATTGCGACTTCAGGTGACCCTAGTGCGCAGTGGATCAAGCGGCATCGCTGGCCGACGCGCCTGTGGCACTGGACCAATGCCGTCGCCATGCTGATCATGCTGATGAGCGGCCTGATGATCTTCAACGCGCACCCGCGTCTTTATTGGGGCGATTATGGCGCGAACAGCGACAAGGCCTGGCTGCAGATCGGATCGCGCGGTGACAAGGGATTGCTCGTACTCGGCAAGGAGCGGTACGAGACGACCGGCGTGCTGGGCCTGTGGACCGACGCCAAGGGCATAGAGCGCCGGCGCGCCTTTCCCGGCTGGGCGACCATCCCGACGAGCTACAGTCTCGCCGACGCCCGGATATGGCATTTCTTCTTTGCCTGGGTCCTCGTCGGATCGGCGCTACTGTTCTTCGCCGCGAGCATCGTCAACGGCCATTTCCGGAAGGACTTGCTGCCCAAGCGTGACGAGCTTGAGCTGCGGCATATCTGGTCCGATATCGTCGCCCATGCCAGGCTGCGCTTTGCGACAGGCGAGGCGGCAAAGCGCTATGGGATTCTTCAGAAGGCGGCCTATCTGTCGGTAATCGCTATATTATTGCCTCTGATTATTCTGACGGGACTGACGATGTCCCCCGCGATGAATGCGGCCTGGCCGTGGTTGCTCGACCTGTTCGGCGGACGGCAGTCGGCCCGGTCGATCCATTTTCTCAGCGCGGCGGGGCTGGTTCTGTTCTTCCTCGTCCATATCGCGATGGTGATACTGGCGGGGCCGATCAACGAGGTCCGGTCGATGATCACCGGCTGGTACCGTCTGCCGGAGGACAAGGGATGAGCATCAGCCGACGCCGCCTTTTGGGCGCCATGGCAGCAGGCACGGGCGGCCTTCTCCTGAGCGGGTGCGACAAGATCAACGCGCTGCCGTCGGTGCGGTCGGCGTTGAAGTCCGCCGAAGGTCTGACCATGCGCTCGCAGCGGATCCTTGCGGGCCGCGACGCGCTAGCACCCGAATTCTCGGCTGCCGATCTGTCTCCGCTGTTCCGGTCTAACGGGACCTATCAGCCCGCCGGCGCAGCCTATGAAGCGCATCGTCTGGCAGGGTTCGCCGACTGGAAGCTCAGCGTCGGCGGGCTGGTGCAGCGTCCCTTGTCGCTGTCGATGGCGCAGATCCGTGCGATGCCGGCCCGGACCCAGATCACCCGTCATGACTGTGTCGAGGGCTGGAGCGCGATCGGGCAGTGGACCGGGGTTCCGCTGAAGCTTCTGCTCGACATGGCCGGTCTGAGGACCAGCGCCCGCTATCTGATCTTCCGCTGCGCCGACCGTTATGGCGCGATGCCCTATTATGAGAGCATCGACCTGATCGACGCCTTCCATCCCCAGACGATCATGGCCTGGGGGCTGAACGGCGCGCTGCTGCCGGTCGGCAATGGCGCCCCGGTGAGGCTGCGCGTCGAGCGCCAGCTGGGCTACAAGCATGCAAAATATGTCGAGCATATCGAGGCGGTTGCGAGCCTGAGTGAATATGGTCTCGGAAAAGGCGGCTACTGGGAAGACCATCATGATTATGCCTGGTATGCCGGAATATAGAGCGCCGGCCCCTGCATCCGGAGCCGTTCCGGGCCTGATATAGCCGAACTTGAAAGGGACATGATCGGGCTCCGTCGAGCACGGCGAGGATCTCGCGGAAGGTGGGAATGCGCAATCCCGTCAACGCGCGCGGCGCTGGCTGCGCGTCTCTATCAGGGTGAACAGCCCGGTGCCGCCGATCACCAGCAATGTGCCGACGGCTTCGGGCCAGCCGAAAGGCTCGGCAAGGATGGCGACGGCGAGGATGATTGTGAGCAGGGGACTGACGGTAGAGATGATGGCCGTGCCCTGCGCACCGATCCGTGCAGTGCCGGCGGACATCAGGAAGGTCGGCACGACGGTCGAGAAGATGGCAAGCGCGATCATCAGCCGCCACGCCGGCGCGGGCGCGACCAGATCGCCGAAATCGCGCGTGAGCAGGAATTGCGCGATCAGCGAGACCGACGCCGCGCTCATCGCGATCGCGGTGAACAGCGCGGGGCCGCAGCGCAGGATCAGTTCGCGCGCGAACAACTGATAGAGCGCGAAGGTCGCTGCGGCTCCGAAGACGAACGTTGCGCCGGTAAGCATCGACGGGCTCAATCGCGCGGGCTCCGCACCGAACATGACCGCGAGCCCGGCATAAGCGAGTCCCGCGCCACCGAGGGCGTGCGCGCGCAGCCGATGGCCGAAGATCATCCGGCCGAAGATGATGACGAGAAAGGGGTAGGTGAACAGAATCAGCCGCTCGGTCTGGGCTTCGAGCGTCTGTAATCCCTCGAAGTCGAGCCAGGACGAGCAATGATAGCCGAGCACGCCGATTGCGGCGGCCAAGGCGATCGACTTTCCGTCGGGGCGATCCGTCGGGCCCCGGCGGAACCACTCGAACAATCCGACGCCCATGAACACGGGAAGTGACAGGCCCATCCGGATCGCCAGCAAGGCTGTGGTGTCGATGCCGTACACGTAGATCAGCTTGATCAGGATGCCCTTGAGCGCGAACAGCAGCGATCCGACCGCCGACAGCGCGAAGCCGATCAGCCGCCAGCGAACGCCATGTTCGGCGGGAATGTTCATGATCCGGGCCTTCTTCGAAAGCGAAGGGTGGGGACGGCGGCCTGCGATATCGGCGCGACCGTCCCCGTCGATCAGGTCTGGCTCAGCCGACCTTGGCGTCGACCGGCGCGCGGCCGCGCTTGACCATCATCTTGTTGAGCGCGTTCACATAGGCGCGGACCGAGGCAACCATCGTATCCTGATGCGCGCCGCGGCCGCGGGTCGTGCGGCCATTCTCCGAGAGCAGCACCGAGACCTCGGCCTGTGCATCGGTGCCCCCGGTCACGGCATGGACTTCGTAGCGTTCGAGCACCGAGCTGTCGTGCGGGACGATCAGGCGGATCGCGTTGAACAGCGCATCGACCGGGCCGTTGCCGCGCGAGGTGACGGTCTTTTCCTCGCCATCGACGTCCAGCGTCAGGATCGCACGCTGCGGGCCGTTCGACCCGCAATAGACCTCGACCTCCTTGACCTGGATCGCATCGTGGCCGCGCAGAACCTCGTCATCGACCAGCGCGACGATGTCTTCGTCATAGACCGCCTTCTTGGCGTCGGCGAGCTGCTTGAACCGGCCGAAAGCGTCCTGGAAGGCATTGTCGCCCAGCGTGTAGCCCAGTTCCTCGAGCTTCTGGCGGAAGGCGGCGCGGCCCGAATGCTTGCCCATCACCAGATTGCTGTGGGTCAGGCCGACGCTTTCCGGCGTCATGATCTCGTAGGTCGAGCTGTCCTTGATCATGCCATCCTGGTGGATGCCGCTTTCATGCGCGAAGGCGTTGGCGCCGACGATCGCCTTGTTCGGCTGCACCTGGAAGCCGGTGATGCCCGAGATCAGTCGCGAGGACCGCGTGATCTCGTTCGCCACGATGTTCGTAGCATAAGGCATCACGTCCTGGCGCACGCGCAGCGCCATCGCGATTTCCTCGACGGCGGCATTGCCGGCGCGCTCGCCGATGCCGTTGATCGTCGATTCGACCTGTCCGGCGCCCGCCATCACGGCCGCCAGCGTGTTCGCCACGGCGAGGCCCAGGTCGTTGTGGCAATGGGTCGAGAAGACCGCGAGGTCGGCGTTGGGCACGCGGTTGATCATGTCGCGGAACATCGCGCCATAGGTCTCGGGCGTGCCATAGCCCACCGTGTCGGGCAGGTTGATCGTCCGCGCACCCGCCGCGATGGCGACCTCGATCGCGCGCGCCAGGAAGTCCGGCTCGGACCGGGTCGCATCCTCGGCCGACCATTCGACGTCGGGGCACAGGTTGCGCGCCATCCGCACGGTGCGATCGATCGCCTCCAATACTTCCTCGGGCGACTTGTTCAGCTTGACCCGCATGTGCAGCGGCGAGGTCGCGATGAAGGTGTGGATGCGCGGGGCGACGGCATGCTGGACGGCTTCCCAGGCGCGCTCGATATCGGCCTGCGCGGCGCGGGCAAGGCTGGCGACGGTCGCCTTCTTGCACTGCCTCGCGACTTCCGAAACCGCCTCGAAATCACCGGGCGAGGCGATCGCGAAGCCCGCCTCGATGATGTCGACGCCCAGCGTCTCGAGCTGGGCTGCGACCTGCAGCTTTTCCTCGAGGTTCATCGAACAGCCGGGAGACTGCTCGCCGTCGCGCAAGGTGGTGTCGAAAATCTTGATGGTCTTGGTCACGGTACCTGCTCCTGTGCAGGGTTGTCATTTTGGGTGAAGGTCCGACCCTTAGACGCCGTGGCTTGCAGGACCGGTTGATCCCAAGCGAAATCGCGCGCCTAAGGGCGCGTAAGTCGAAGCAGGAGAAGGGCGCTGAACCGCGTCATATGGCGGGCCTCATACACGGAGCACCCGACGGAAGTCCATAGCTTTGTCAGGCGTTGGTCTGGCGCAGCGCATCGGCGAGCGATGCTGTGGCGCTGCCCCGGCGGGCGGGCTTGGGCTGGCCGGGGTCGGGCGCCCAGCCCGACAGATAGACGATCTCGAAGCTTTCCCGGATCCGACCTTCGGGGCCGGCGGCCTGCTGGAAGGCATCGAACAGCTTGGCGAGCCAGGTCCGGCCGCCCGACAAATGGCGGGAGCGCGACAGCAGGATGTTGGTGCCTGCCATGCCGCGCAGGTCGCGCATCAGGCGCAGCGGATCGCCATAGCCGACGTCGAGCCGCTCGCCGTCCGCGACCTGGAGCGCGAAACCGGCGCGGGAGAGGAGATCGCCTGCCGAGCGCACATCCACCTGCGGGTGGATGCGCGGCGCGATGCCGCCGGCTGCGGCCTCATCGGCCTCCATCAGCGCACCGCGCAGCCAGGCCAGGCTGCCCGCTCCGAGGAAGGCGCCCAGAAAGAGCCCGTCCGGCCGCAGCACGCGCCGGATCAGGGCGAGGGCGCCCGGAAGATCGTTGACGCTGTCGAGCGTGCCGAGCGCCACCACCAGGTCGAAGCTGCCATCGGCGAAGGGGAGGCGGTCTTCATCGCACTGCACCCCGCCGCTGGCTCGCGCAAAGGCGAAGCCGGGATCAGCTGCAAACACGCGCCGGCCGGGAGCGGCGAAGCGATCGAGCAGCCTGCCGTCATGGCTGCCGAGCAGCAGCACCCGGTCGAAGGCGCGCGTCACCATCGCCAGCCGTTCCGCCAGTTCGTCCGCCATATGTTCGATCAGAAAATCATGCGCCGCGAAATCCGGCGCGGCGCGGTCGCGGCGCATGCGGCGCATGCGGCGGTCGAAAATCTCGGGCTGGTCCATGGTGCGCGCTTGTGCCGCCGCGCGGGGTGCGTGACAAGCAGGCAAAGGGGGCAAGCCAGATGCGCAAAGGGCGGCAATGGTGGTGATGCGAGCGATGGCGGGACTGGTCGACGTCGCGCTCCGCTTCGCGCTGCCGCCCCGCTGTCCGGGCTGTGGCACGATCGCGGCCGGCCCGCATCAATTCTGCCTCGATTGCTGGACGGCCATGCGCTTCCTCGGCCCCCCGCAATGCGCACGCTGTGGCGAGCCCTTCGAGATCGATCCCGGCATGGGTTCCGAATGCGGCGCCTGTCTCGCCGATCCACCCGCCTATGACGCGATGCGTGCGGCGGTGATCTACGGTCCGATCGCACGGGCACTGGCGCTGAAGCTGAAATATGGCCGGCGACCGGGGATCGCCCGGACGGTGGCGATCCAGATGCGGCGCCTTCTGCCGGCGGGGGAGGGCTGGCTGATCGCACCGGTCCCGCTCCACCGGTGGCGCATCTGGAGCCGGGGCTATAACCAGTCGGCGCTGATCGCCCGCGCGCTGGCCGAGGATGGGCGGCAGACGCTGGCGCTCGATCTGATCGAGCGCGTCCGGGCGACGCCGCCGCTGCGCGGCCAGGGGCCGGTGGCGCGGGCCAAGACGGTGCGCGGGGCTTTCGCCGTGCGTGACCGTGGCCGGGTCAAAGGCCAGAAGGTCCTGCTGATCGACGATGTCTACACCACCGGCGCGACCGCCGATGCCTGCGCGCGCGTGCTGAAGAAGGCCGGGGCGTCGCGCGTCGAACTGCTCTGCTGGGCGCGCGTGGTGCGCGACGACGATCCCGCGCGTTGACATTCCGGCCCGGCGACAACATCTCGGGCGAAACAAGGATATTGAGGCAAATGGCAAAGGTCGAGATCTACACCAAGGCGTTCTGCCCCTATTGCGCGCGCGCCAAGTCGCTGCTGGAAAGCAAGGGCGTTGCGTATGAGGAATATGACATCAGCATGGGCGGCCCCAAGCGGACCGAGATGCTCGAGCGCGCCAAGGGCGGTTCGACCGTGCCGCAGATCTTTATCGACGGCGCCCATGTCGGCGGTTGTGACGACATTCACGCGCTCGACCGGGCGGGCAAGCTCGACCCGCTGCTCGCCGGCTGATGCGGGCTGCGGTCTTCCAGAGCCGCACCGGGATCGATCCCGCTGCCAACGCCGCGCGGCTCGTGGCCGCGATGGCCGAGGCGAAGGCGGGCGGGGCGGACATGCTCTTCACCCCCGAAATGTCGGGCCTGCTCGACCAGGACCGCAAGCGCGCGGCCCCGCATCTGTGCGCAGAGGCGGACGACCGGGTGCTGGCGGCGGTGCGCGATGCCGCGCGCGAACATGGCCTATGGGTTCACCTGGGTTCGCTCGCGCTGAAGGGCGGGAGCGACGGCCGCCTCGTCAATCGTGGCTTCGTGATCGACGATGAAGGCGCGATCCGCGCGCGCTACGACAAGATTCACCTGTTCGATGTCGACCTGCCGACTGGCGAAAGCTGGCGGGAATCGGCCGCTTATGCCCCCGGCGAACGCAGCGTGATAGCGACTACGCCCTGGGCGCGGATTGGTCTCTCGATCTGCTACGACATGCGCTTCCCCGATCTCTATCGGGCGTTGAGCGATGCGGGCGCCGAACTGCTCTCGGTTCCCGCGGCCTTCACCGTCCCGACGGGCAAGGCGCATTGGCACGTCCTGCTCCGCGCGCGGGCGGTCGAGGCGGGGGCCTTCGTCGTCGCGGCCGGGCAATGCGGAGGGCATGAGGATGGCCGCGCCACCTTCGGCCATTCGCTGGTCGTCGACCCCTGGGGCGAGGTGCTGCTCGACATGGGCGACGAGGAGGGGGTTGGTTTCGCCGATATCGATCTCGCGCGTCTTGCCGATGTGCGTGCTCGGGTGCCGGCGTTGCGCCATCGCCGCCCGATCGGCGCGGTGGAGACCTGCGCATGATCGTGTTCGATCTCGCCTGCCGTCCCGCCGGGCATGTCTTCGAAATCTGGTTCGGATCCTCGACCGATTACGAAGATCAGAAGGCGAGAGGGCTGGTGTCCTGCCCCTATTGCGGATCGTCCGAGGTCGAGAAGGCCGTGATGGCGCCCAACGTGGCGCCCAAGGGGAATCGCCGGTCCGACGCCGATAGCCGGGCCATGGTTCCGACGGCGGCTCCCGGCGGCGCTGTCGTGCCCGCCGGCGCCAATCTGCCGGCGCCGGAGCAGTTCAAGGAGATGGTCGCCAGGATCGCCGAGATCCAGGCGAAGATCCTCGAAGGCTCCGAATATGTGGGCAAGGGTTTTGCCGATCGGGCCCGGGCGATGCATCTGGGCGAGGAGGACAGTCGCCCGATCCATGGCCAGACGAGCATTGAGGAAGCCAGGGCGCTGCTCGACGAAGGAATAGCGGTCGCGCCGCTGCCTCTGCCGGTCCGACCGCCCGGCAGCGAGAACTGAGCGGCTGCGCCTGCTCTGGACCCGGCGCGAGCCGCTCGCTATGAGCCCTCTTCGGGACTCCGTAGCTCAGCAGGATAGAGCGTCTGCCTCCTAAGCAGAAGGTCGCGCGTTCGAATCGCGCCGGGGTCACCACCCATCCTAAAGCCCGACGAGCTTGAGCGCGGCATCGGCTGCGCCCTCCAGACCGTGGCGCGGGCGTCCGCCTGGATGAGCCGCGAGCGGGGCTTCCTCGACGATCAGGAGGCCGCTGCCGCCTTCGACCCTGTCTTTGAACAAGGCTTCCCGGCCAAGAAAATAGGGCCAGAAGGTCTCGGTCCTCGCGACCGAATAGCGCAGATCGGCGGAAAATCCGACCAGCTGGGACTGCCCAAAAATCCGTCCCTTTTCAGCCTGTTCCGCCCGGATTCCGCGACGGCCTTTGAGGATCAGTCGGCCGGGACCGTGGAACTGGAGATAACGCAGCTGCAAGGTGAGCCATGCGGCCAGCGAAAAGAGGCGCCAATGGCTGGTGATCCGCAGCGGCCGCCCGGCGGGATGCGCCACCGCCGCCAGCGCGCGGGGCTGCAGCACGCAGCCCGCCCCCTCGGGCAGATCGAGGATCGTCACCTCGGCCAGTGGATCATGCACGGCCGAGACGGTGGTGCGCGCATCGGCGCCGGTGATGCGGGTGAGGAAGCACAGGCCCGTGACGAGGCTCGACAGCGGATGCCGCCAGTCGAGCAGCCAGTGCGTCGTCTTGACCCCTTCGACCGATGCCGATTGCAGATAGTCCTGCCGCACGAGCAGGTCCTCATCGGGGCCGAGGCGGATCGTGACCGAGGTCGTCGAGGCGGCAGGCATGGGAATGGCGATCTGGCCATCCGGGCCGCCTGAAGGGTTGCGGAGCAGGATCGAGCGCCGCCGCTCGGCATAGGGCGCGAACAGGAAGAAGAAGACCAGGCGGATCGCATAGGGCGTCAGGATGATCGCCAGCAGTGCCCAGCCGGCGGCGATCAGGATGCGGTCGAGATGGAGCCGAGCGGCCCAGAGATGCAGGCGCTCGCTCCAGCTCGCGGCCCATGTCGCGCGGGCAGCGGCCAGTTCGGTATCGAAGTCCGCAGCCCAGATGCGGGTCTTTTCGTTCGTGCCCCCGGCAATATCGTCTGCCGCGCGGGACAGCCCGTCACGGGCCGCCTGGGCCGCACGGATGGCTTTCTGCCGCGCTTCGATCAGGGCCTGCCGCCGTTGCGCATCGGCGCAGGCACCGTCGGCGGCGCGGACCAGTGCGCGATGCTCGTCAGTGTCGAACCAGGACCGCCAGCGCCACCGCCAGCGCGCTTCATAGGCCCGGCGTGCCGCCTGCGCCCGATCGCAGCGGGCCTGCGCCTGCCGCAGCGCTGCCGTCTGCGCCTGAAGGTCGACCGTCGCGGCGATCCTGTCGCGATCGGCGAGCAAGGCAGCCCGCGCCGTGCGCAGGCCTGCCAGTTCCTGTTCGGCGAGGAGGCGGTCGAACTCGGCGCGCTTGGCCTGCAGCAGCGCGTCGCCACCCTGTGCGGCGAGGATCAGCGTCGAGGGGCTTGCCGCGATGCGCTGGTCGAGCGCCTGCTTGCGGGCGTCGGTTTCGGCGATCTGCCGGTCGATCGCGTCCAGCCCGCCGCGCCGCGCCTGTTCGACCCGCGTGGAAACCTCGGCCGCCGCGCCATCGAGGCGGGGCTGGAGCGTTCGGCGGGCGTCGAGCAGGGCGGCATGGTGGAGGCGCGCGGTGCGGTCGCCCTCCGCCTGCTCGCGAAGCCAGGGAAGCGCGATCGCGGCAAAGCCGATCGCCGCCACGAGCAAGGCGTAGAGCAGGAGCCGACGCCCGAACCACCGGACGATCCGCAGGACGAGGTCGAGCAGCATCGCCCTTCCATAGCCGCGCGATAAAAAAGGAACCAGCTTACCGAAATTGCGGTTGAGCCGCGGATGAAAATCGCGACAGTGGCCGTAAGCCGGGGTTCGGACTTGGGGAGATGGGAATGAGCGACATGACGCCGGACAGGATGCCGATCGCGCAGTCGCTGCGTCTGCCTTGCGGTGCGGTGCTCCCCAACCGGCTTGTCAAGGCGGCGATGACCGAAGGGCTGGCGACTCCGCAGGGCGCGCCGACCGACGATCTCGCCCGGCTCTATCGCGTCTGGTCGCAGGGCGGGGCGGGGCTGCTGCTGACCGGCAATGTGATGATCGACCGCGACCATCTCGAACGGCCGGGCAACGTCATCCTCGATCGCTTGCCCGACCGTGAGACGATGGGGCGTTACGAAGCCTGGGCGGAGGCGGGGACCGAGGGCGGAAACGGCCTGTGGATGCAGATCAGCCACGCCGGCCGACAGACCCAGAAGAGCGTCAATCCCGCCCCCAAAGCGCCCTCGGCCGTCGCGCTGCGCGTCCCCGGCGGACGCTTCGCCACGCCGGTGCCCTTGAGCGAGGAGGAGATTGCGGATCTGATCGGCCGCTTTGCCACCGCCGCGATGGTCGCCCGCGACGCCGGTTTTACCGGCGTCCAGCTCCACGCCGCCCATGGCTATCTGATCTCGCAATTTCTGAGCCCGCTCGCCAATCTCCGCACCGACCGCTGGGGCGGCAGTCTCGAAAACCGCGCGCGCTTTCTGCTCGACAGCGTGCGGCGGGTGCGCGCGGCGGTCGGCCCCGACTTTCCGATCTCGGTCAAGCTCAACTCGGCCGATTTCCAGCGTGGCGGCTTCGCCTTCGAGGAAAGCCTGAGCGTCGCGCGCTGGCTGGAGCGGGAAGGCGTCGACCTGCTCGAGATATCGGGCGGCTCCTATGAACAGCCGGCGATGATGGACCTCGACGGGATCGGCGAACGCGAGGAGCCGCGCGGCGTCCCCCCGTCGACGGCGGCGCGCGAAGCCTATTTCGTCGACTTCGCCAAGGCGATGAAGGCCGAGGTCGGGACGATGCCGCTGCTGGTGACGGGCGGCTTCCGCAGCCGGGCGGCGATGGACCATGCGCTGGCCACGGGCGCGGCCGACCTGATCGGACTCGCGCGTCCGCTGTGCGGAGCGCCCGATGCCTGTCGCGCGTTGCTTGCCGGCGCTGATGCCGTCCCCCGTTATGAAAACCGATTGTCGCTGCTGCCGCGCTGGCTGAACTGGCTGCGCGCGATCAAGCTGGTCGACGGCATCGCCGGTTTCGCGGTGCAGTTCTGGTATTATGGCCAGATCGACCAGCTCGGCCGCAAAGGGCGAATCGAGCCCGCTTTGTCGGTCTTTGCCGCGCTGCGGCAGGTGGAGCGCGACGCGGCGGCGTGGATGGCGGCGCGCAAGGCATAGGCTGACTGCCCCATCGGGCTCATTGGGGCGACGGGAAAGGCTCATTTGATGAGCCTTTCGCCAGCGGCGCGGATGGCGGCCTCTGCCCTTGGGCCTATCACTGGACGGCGAAGGGCGAACGAAAATCGTCCCCTATCGGTTGGGAGAGAGAGCCATGCAGGACAAATATCTGATCAAGAACGGCACTGTCGTCGACGGCACCGGCGCGCCCGCCTACAAGGCCGATGTGCGCGTGCGCGGGTCGCAGATCGTCGCGATCGAGCCGAATATCGAACCCGAGCGGCGCGAGCGCGTGATCGACGCCACCGGCTGCTATGTCACCCCCGGCTTCATCGAGGCGCATAACCATTATGACGCGCCGATGTGGTGGATGCCCACGCTCGATCCGATGCCGGGCTATGGCGTCACCACCTCGATCAACGGCAATTGCGGTTTCGCCGCCGCGCCGGTGCACGACGATCCGGCGGTGCGGCAGGAGATGATCGACATCTTCTCCTTCTTCGAGGACATCCCCGAAAAGCCGTTCCGCGATATGCTGCCCTGGGACTGGAAGACCTGGAGCGAGTATAAGAGGTCGGTCGTCAAGCATGTGAAGACCCCGGTCAATTTCGGCGCCTTCGTCGGGCATATCGCGATCCGCCTGGCCGTCATGGGCCTCGAAGCCTGGGATCGCACGGCGACCCCGGCCGAGATCGAGCAGATGTGCGTCCTGCTGGAGGATGCGCTGTCCGCCGGCGCGATCGGCATGTCGACCAATCTGCTTGACCATGACAAGCATGATCGCCCGATCCCGACGCGCAAGGCCGACGATGCCGAGTTCGACGCGCTGTTCGCCGTCGTCGCCCGCCATCCGGGGGCGCTGGTCCAGGTCGTGGTCGACTTCTTCATGCGCCTCGACGGCCTCCAGAATTCGGAACGGATGAGCGCGCTCGCCAAGAAGCACGGCATCCGCCTGCAGATCGCCGGCAGCGTGCCGACGCTCGCCTTCCAGTCCTTTGCGATCGAGGGCGCCGAGGCGCTCCACGCGCGCAACAAGGCGGAGGGCAATGATGTGTGGCCGGGCTTCCACGTGATCTCGCCGACCACGATCGTCAGCTTCAACTCCTCGCTGCTGTTCGCCCAGTCGAACAATTATGTGTGGAGCGAGGTCGTCCAGACCAAGGGCGAAGAGGCGAAGATCGCGCTGCTCGAAAGCCCCGAATGGCGGGCGCGGGCGCGCGAATCCTGGGCGCAGACCTTCCCGATCTCGCCGATCGGCCGGCCCGAGGACATCTTCTTCATGGAAAGCGCCACCGGCGTCGGCCCGATCACCGGCACGCTGCGCGACTATATGGACGCCAACGGCATCGACCATCCGTCGGACGCGCTGGCCGACTGGCTGCTCGACAACGGCACCGACTCGATCATCAAGACCGCCGACTTCCCCAATAATGAGGAAGCGCTCGACAAGCTGCTGACCGACCCGCAGGCGCTGGGCAATCTGTGCGACTCCGGCGCGCATGGGCAGATGTTCTGCGGCGTGGGCGACAATGTCCTGTTCCTCACCCGCTATGTCCGCGACCGCAAGCAGCTGACGATCGAGCAGGGCATCGAATATCTGAGCGGCCGCATCGCCCGCCACTTCAACCTTCCCGATCGCGGCACGCTGAAGGTGGGCAAGAAGGCCGACATCGTCGTGTTCGACCTCGCCGAGATCGAGCGCCGCCCCGACGAGAAGGCGTGGGACGTGCCGGACGGGGAGGGCGGCACCACCTACCGCTACACCCGCCAGCCCGCGCCGATGCGCCTGACCATGGTCAACGGCATCCCCACCTTCGACCGCGGCGCCTTCGCCGGCCACTTCCCTGGCGAGTTCATCGGCCCCGAGGTCGAGGCGCTGGCCCAGGCGGCGGAATGAGACTGCGCTCCCCGGCGGGTCGAAGCCTGCCGGGGAGTGAAGAAATGGAACAATGCGCGTCGGGCACATGTCCGGCGCGCATTTTTCTGTCGTCGAAGGGGAGTAGAAGCCGTGGAGCGGGTGAAGGGAATCGAACCATCGTCGTAAGCTTGGGAAGCATCGGATTTTCGCAGTTTTCTGCGGATATCCGAGCAAAACCAAGTCCAGCCCACGCCTTATCTTTCAATCGGTTAGCTATTGACAGCAAAACAGTCAAGTTGCGTTGCAGTGAACGGGACGCTGACTCACAACACCTTCTGTCGCCTGTCGATGGCTTAACCATGGGGGTGTCGCGAACACCGATCTCCTTATGTCTTTGGCTTTCGCACCGCCGTGGACCTATGTCTGCTTGACCCATCCAGCGCTGCGTGGTCAACGGAGCAGGCGGGAACCGAAACAATGCGGGGTGAAGGCGGGGGTGATGCGTTTGCTACGAGCGCTGCCATTTATGGGGCGATTATCAGACTGCTCGGCCGAGGATCGCCGGGAAGCTTTCGTCGAGGTGCTTCTCGCGACCCTCTTCTCAACGATGCCACTGTGGTTTCTGCCATTGCTCAGCGGTGTATTTTTTCTCAAGCCCGTCACGGGATACGATGCGATCAGAACCGGCGAGTTGTTTTTGTTTTCTACCGCGCTCGTTGGGCCTCTCGGCTACATCATATCTAAGAACTACGGTGAAAAATCACCTGTGGGAGGCGCTGGAAATCGTCTGCTAAGATACTCGATTAAATTCCCTTACGGCGCAGGATTTATTTTCGCCTGTGTCGCGATTTGCCTCGTTTCGAGCTTCGCCTTTTTAGTTTTACGAAACCCATTTTTCCAGTCGAGCGAGATATCGAAGTTGATCAACTATGATGGTGTTATCAGTTTATCATGGTTCACTTTCTGTCTCTCTACGCTGATCCTCTTTTGCGCCATGTCATATCGCAATGGCTTTGATAGCATTGCGCGGACCATGTCGGAGCAGGAAAGATCGTTCGCGGCTGATTGGGAGGCGCAGAAATGACTGCTGATCTGCCCGTAGATCCTGACGCAATCACGTTCGATTTTCCATGCATCCGAGCCCGCCAGCCGATTGGCGACATCTTTGTTGGAGCGATTCCGCATAAGCAGTTGCAGAAGATTACTTATTTTGATGTTCGAAGAGTATTACGCGACGAGCGTGATTTCGAACGTTACCTCGGCATTCAGCGACCGTTGGATGAGAAGCGTGTCGGCCAGCTAAACACCTACGTCAATTTCAAAGATGCCTCCTTCCCGACGTCAATCATTCTGGCTCTCACTGAGGGTTATGTGTCATTCGATGACACGACAAACCGGATGACCGTCTCAAACTGTCGCACGGGAGAGTCAGTCCCCAGCATCAACCTTGGGCAAATTGCGCGCGTTTTGGATGGGCAGCACCGCATCGCTGGCCTTCAAGGGTTTAAGGGCGAGGCGGACACCTTCGATCTGTCCGTTACCCTTTTTGTCGGGGCGGATATTGCCGACCAAGCCCAAATATTTGCAACGGTAAATTTGGAGCAAACGAAGGTAAATAAGAGTCTCGTTTATGATCTCTATGAACTGGCGCATTCGCGTAGCCCACAAAAGACATGCCACAACATCGCTGTCGCACTGGATGGGGATGCTACTTCGCCTCTGTATAAACGCATCAAGCGGCTTGGAATTGCAACCGAGGGACGATTTTTCGAGCCCGTCACTCAGGCTACATTCGTCGAAGCACTAATCGGCTATATTAGCAAAGATCCGAAATTAGATCGGGATAAGCTGCTGCGCGGCAACAAGCTCTCAATGGCAGTTGACGACGACCTCTATAAAATGCCGCTCCGAAACCTCTTTATCAAAGATCAAGACATCGAGATTGCAAAGATTGTGAACAATTATTTTCTAGCAGTTCGTCAGAAGTGGCCGACAGCATGGGATGAGCGCGGTCGCGGATATGTGCTTAACCGAACCAACGGATTTCGAGCGCTCATGCGGTTCTTCCGTAAAGCCTATTTACAGGTTGCCGAACCGGGGGATATTCCCTCACCACAACGCTTCTATGAGCGAGCACTTAGCCGAGTGCCACTGAAGGACACAGATTTCACAATAGAAAATTTCGGTCCCGGAACATCTGGAGAAGCCAGATTGGTTCGCGTTCTGCGAGGCGAGGAAACGCTTTGATCTCGCTCAAATGGTCTGCTGCTGCACATTGCCGGAATAAGGATGACTGATCCCTTTTTGAAATGGGCAGGCGGCAAACGATGGCTCGCTGCTTCGGGCGAGCTACCCGTGCCGCGCGAATATGTGCGCTATGTCGAGCCGTTTCTGGGCGGAGGCGCGATGTTTTTTCATCTCAAGCCCGCCACCGCCATTCTGTCCGATATTAATGCTGAATTGATCGAGCTATATGCCGTCGTTCGTGACCAACCTGAGGCGCTCCGGAGGTTGATGGCAGCGCATCAGCAACAGCACTCTACGGACTACTATTATAGCACTCGCGCCGCCGTACCATGCTCTCAGATTGAGAGAGCCGCGAGGACGCTTTATCTCAATCGAACCTGCTGGAATGGCTTGTACCGGGTAAATCTACGCGGTGAATTTAACGTTCCGATCGGAACAAAAACTACCGTTTTGTTTGCAGATGAGACTTTCGAGGTGGCGTCGGAGGCGTTGCGAGGCGCGAATTTGATGTGCTGCGATTTTGAAACGACGATCGAAACTACGGGGGTAGGCGATTTTATATTTATCGATCCGCCGTATACCGTGCAGCATAATTTGAATGGGTTTCTAAAGTACAACGAACGCATCTTTAGTTGGGCTGACCAGATACGGCTGCGGGACTGCGTGGCTGCTGCGATAACTCGGGGAGCCGCTGTTGCCGTTACTAACGCAGATCACGAGAGCGTGCGTGCGCTCTATAGTGGCATTTGCGAATATAGGCAGCTTCGAAGGTCTAGCGTGCTTGCTGGCGACGCGAACAGGCGAGGGCAAACCACTGAGGCGTTGTTCTTCGTCTCATAAGCTGGTGACGTTAAGCCAGAGCCGCGCGCGCATTCCCATCGCGATAAGCTCACGTCGATGCCGAACCTTCAGTGAGCAACGGAATCGGTATTTCGAGCACGATCCAGCTACGTTGGCGGCTAACCGGCTAGGATCTTCACTGAAATAGCCGTTCGTCATTAACGTTGCCAGCCGCCGCCGCGCGACTTCCGGCGTGACAATGTTGGAAGCGCCCACTATCTTACTCGATGTCTCCTCAGGTCTCGTAAGCCTCAGGTGATGCACATGACTTGCTAAGCACGGGTCCGCTCTGTCGGGCGGCCCACGAAATACAATAGACCCACGGGTAAATACGTGGGGCGTTCTGCCCCGTGCTCGCACGTTACGAACCACCCGACACCAGCCGGGAGCGAGGTAGGGGGCGACATGAGAAACGCATTCTGGGCGAGTGTCCTGGCGGGCGCGTTATTGGCTTTTCCAACGCCCGTCCGGGCTCAAGATAAAATGTTCGACTTTTCCGGCTTTCGCACCGACGAAACATCACCACCAGAAATCATATTTGCGGACAAGCGATGTAAGATCGCTCGTGTTGGTAC
>NZ_JBLTWO010000012.1:0-89622 GCF_049889055.1 Rhizorhabdus antheiae
GCTCCGTCGCCGCCAATGAACTGATCCGGCTGCCGCCATAAGGTCGCTTCCAGCGGGGCGCGGTCTCACAGGCTGGTCTCGATGAAAGGATGCAGCCGGTCATAGGACATCGCATCCGAGCGGGCTGCCATGGGCTGGATGCTCTTGCGAACTCCTTGCCCAATCAAACCGGCGATATAAGTTGGGCACATTCGACCCCGCGTCTTGTTGGCCAGGCTCTCCAGATACGGCGCTAGCCACCGCTCATGACCTGCCTACCGGTCGGCCGGCTCGGCGACGGACATGATTTTTCTTGCGCGGCATCCGACGTTGCCGCCCGCCAACATTGGCGCCTAGGCTCGCCCCCCTTTTCCCGAACAGCTATTGTAGAGCAACGCACGCACCACATCAAATGTGATGGGCGGTCAAGATGTGGGGTTCAGTGTGGGGTTATGAGGCAGTCGGAAATTTTACTTTGATAAAACAGGCTGATGTCAAAGCCCGATAATCCCTCCCGCTCCGCCATTCCGCATTTTGTACATACCAGAGACATGGGTGACAGGTTGTACCGGTCACATGGGTAACAACCTCGTGCCGAACGGGTTGTCGATGGTTTGCAGGGTTTTCTGTTCCAAGTCGATGTATCCGAGATCGTAATCGAGGAATGAGACGAGCCATATTCCGTCGTCGACTTCCTTGCTGCCGAGTTTCTGGCCGGCGAGGACGGTCGAGACGTTGATCTTTCTCCGGTACATGCAGATTCGGCCGCAGGCGGTGACGAGCACGTCGCGGTCGTGGAAGGGATACTCGATCTGGGGCAGGCCCTGATAAGGTCTTGTCGCGGGGGTATAGAGTTCGGCGGGACATTTCGTGCCGAGCGCTTCATGCGGGCGCTCGTGGTGGAACTCGGTAACGAAGCTGTCGAACCGGTCCTGCTGCTGGAGGAAGTTCATGCGCGCCGGGCGATTCGCCTCGGCTTTGAGCGTCCGATGCATGCGTTCGTGCCGACCGTTCTGCTGAGGCCGGCCTGGCTTGATCCGTTCGATGGCGATGCCGAGGCGGAGCCACCAGACGGACAGCTTGGACAGATTGTAGAGGCCGTTGGGACTGGCGAAAGGGATGCCATTGTCGGACCGTATCGCGGTCGGGAGACCTCTTTCTCTGAACAGTCTCTCGAAGCTCTCGATGACGGGCATTTCGCGCGTCGATTCCAGCGCCTCACAGGCGAGCAGGAAGCGCGACGCATGGTCGGTCACGGTGAGCGGGTAGCAATATCGACCGCTGCCGAGTTTGAACTCGCCCTTGAAGTCGGTGCACCAGAGCTCGTTCGGGGCCAGGCCGGGCGACAGGGATGTTCCTGACGCCTTGTTTCGCCGCTTTCTGGCGCGGGTAACACGTCCATGGCGATCGAGCACCGCGTGAACGGTGCTGACGGACGGTACGCGATAATCCCCGTCGAGCTTGCGCACCAGCAACTCCTGGATCTTGCGGGCGCCCCATCCCGGCTTGTCCTGCTTGGTCGCGATCAGCAGCTGCACGATCTGGTCGGGCAGCTGATTGGCGTATCGCACCGGACGGCGGGAGCGATCACATAGCGCGACCGGCCCATCCTCGCGGTACCGGCTGACGATCTTGTAGCCGGTCTTGCGAGATATGCCGAACTCCCGACACACATCGGTCATCGGCTCGCCCTCCAAAATGCGGGCCACGAAGCGCAGACGTTCGTCCATCACGGAGACTTCCTTCCACGGCATCGACACATCTCCCCTGCGATCGCAGGGGAGATGTGTCACCCATGTCTCCGGTACAGTCTGTCACCTATCTCTCGGGCCGCTCATTGAGTAATGACCATTATTCAATGCTTTGGGACCTATTTCCGACAAGGCTATCTTAATGACGCTGGCTTGGTCGAGTGTTACACCATCGCAGATTTGCGAGATGGTTCCGGTTAACGGACTATAGGATCTAGAAGGAGCCCACTATTTGCACCGGTAAAGCGGTGATGGAGTTGATAGGCTTCATTCTCGGTCAACGACGACACGCAATCCGCCGCGAGCCGCGCCGGTCTGTCACTACCGAGGTGATCGGCCTCAATGACATAGCGCGTGACCCGGCTACGGCAGCAGGACCGCCTTGATGCAATGGCCGGCGGCCTGTTCGTCGATCGCGCGGTTGATGTCGGCGAGCGGGTAGGTGGAGATCAGCCGGTCGAACGGGAAGCGGCCGGCGCGGTGGAGCGCGACCAGTTCGGGAATGAAGCCGTCGAGATCGCTGTCGCCTTCGATGATGCCTATGATCCGGTGGCCATAGGTGATCAGCGAAGCGAGGTTGACGGACAGGCTGCTCTCCGGGCTCGACGGCACGCCGACCAGCCCCAGCATGCCGCGGCTGGCGAGGCTGGCCAGCGCTGCCTCGACCACCGCCTCGCGCCCGCTCGATTCGAAGGCGAAGTCGACGCCGGCGGGCAGGATCGCGCGGATGGCAGCGGCGATGTCGCCCTGCGTCGGATCGATCACATGACTGGCGCCGAGCTCCTGCGCGATGCGGCGGCGGGCTTCGACAGGTTCGACCAGGATGATCGTGGTGCAGCCCTGGACGACCGCGCCCATCACGGCGGCGAGGCCGACAGGGCCGCCGCCGAAGATCGCGATGCTCGATCCGGCCGGGCAGGCGAGCGACCGCATCACGCCACCGGCTCCGGTCTGAAAGCCGCAGCCGAGCGGGCCGAGCAGTTCGATCGCGAGATCGTCGCCCTCGACCTTCACCACATTGCGCTCGCTGGCGAGCGCATGGCCGGCGAAGGAGGACTGGCCGAAGAAGTTGGACGACAGCGGCGTGCCGTCGAGGCTGAGCCCCGAGCTTCCGTCCGGGCGGCCGCCGGCATAGTTCAGCATCGGAAAGTCGCGGCAATAGGAGGGGTAATGCGCCTCGCATCGTGCACAATGGCCGCAGCTGGCGAAGCTCAGGACGACCCGGTCGCCAGGTGCCACCTTGGTCACGCCCGCGCCGACGGCCTCGACCACGCCCGACCCCTCATGGCCGAGCACGGCGGGGAGCGGGATGGGGATGAACTGGTCGCGCGTGATCAGGTCGGTGTGGCACAGGCCCACGCCAGCGATCCGCACCAGCACCTCGCCGGCGCGCGGCGCCTCGATCTCGATCGGCTCGACCGAGAAAGGGGCATGGGGTTCGCGGGCGATCGCGGCGATGGTCTTCATATATGTCCTCGATGGGCCGGAGAGAGGTTCAGAGGGAGACGATGACGGACTTGGGCTCGAGATAGGCGTCGAGCACCTCGGAGCCATTTTCGCGGCCTATGCCGGACATCTTCATGCCGCCGAAGGGAAAGGCGGGGTCGGCCAGCAGCACGCAGTTGACGAAGACGGTGCCGGCCTGGAGTGCGGCGGCGGTGCGGTGCGCGGTCGACAGGTCGCGGGTGAAGACATGGGCGGCCAGACCATAGTCGCTGTCATTCGCCAGCGCGACCGCCTCCTCGACATCCTCGAAGGGCGCGGTGACGAGGACGGGTCCGAACACTTCCTGGCGCGCAATCTCGGCATCGACGGGCACGTTCCGCAGCACGGTCGGCGGAAAGTAGAAGCCCGAAGAGGGTATCGCGACATCGGCTGCCAGCGCCTCGATGCCGGCCCCGCGCGCGCGGTCGACGAAGCCTGAGACGCGCTGGTGCTGACGCGCGCTGATCAGCGGGCCCATGGTGCTCGACCGGTCGGCACTGGGGCCGAGCCGCTGAGCGGCGCCGAAGGCGAGGATTCCATCGATCACCCGATCCTCGATCGACCGATGCACATAGAGGCGCGTGCCCGCATAGCAGACCTGCCCACTGTTGAAGAAACAGCCCATCGCCAGTTGCGGGATGGCCTGATCGAGATCGGCGTCGGCGCAGAGGATCGAGGGTGACTTGCCGCCGAGCTCGAGGGTGACGCGCTTGAGCGAGGGTACCGAGGCGGCCAGGATCGACTGGCCGGTCGCGGTCGAGCCGGTGAAGGCGACCTTGGCGATCGACGGGTGATCGACGAGGGCTGCGCCCGTCGCGGGATCGCCGGTGACGACCGACAGCACGCCATCGGGCAGGCCGGCCTGGCGCGCCAGTTCGACCAGCCGCAGCGCGGTCAGCGGGCTTTCGAGCGCGGGCTTCAGCACCACGGTGCAGCCGGCGGCCAGCGCCGGCGCGATCTTCCACATCGCCAGCACGATCGGGAAATTCCACGGCGTGATCGCCGCGACGACGCCGACCGGCTCGCGCCGCGAATAGACGTGAAAGTCGCCCGGTGTGGTCGACAGGGTTCCGGCACGCCCGGCCAGCTTGGTCGGCCAGCCCGCATAGACCCGCAGCCAGTTGATCGCGACGGGAATGTCGAGCGTCTCGGTGACCGAGATCGGCTTGCCCGTGTCGAGCGATTCCAGGGCGGCGAGGCGCGGCAGATCGGCCTCGATCGCATCGGCGAAGCGGTGCAGCAGCCGCTCGCGCGCCAGCGGCGACAGGTCTTTCCAGCCGGGCGCATGCAGCGCGCGTTCGGCGGCGCGGACGATCTGGTCTACCTGATCCGCGTCGGCGCAGGCGATTTCGGCGAAGGCCTCGCCCGCGCAGGGGTCGATGTCCGGCACGGCGCTGGTCGTCGCCAGCCGATCGCCACCGGCGAACAGGTCCAGCGTGGGCAGGACCAGATCTTCGAAACCCCTTGTGGCACCCACTGTGAATTCTCCTATCGGCGCCTGCGGAAATCGCTGGGCGTCTCGCCCGCAAATTGTCGGAAGGCGCGGGTGAAATGGCTCTGACTGGTGAAGCCCAGCCCCTCGGCGATCGTCGCGAGCGGCGTGTCCGACTGCTCGAGCATCTGGCGGGCCCGGTCGAGCCGAGCACGCATGACATATTGGTGCGGGCTGACGCCGGTCGCCTTCTTGAAGATCCGGCAGAAATGGGTCGGCGTAACGCCCGCCTGCGCGGCCATCGCTTCCAGGCTGTGATCGGCTTCGGGCCGCTCCAGGATCGCGTTCATGATGTGGTGGATGCGGTAGGAGGAGAAGGCGGCGGTCGGGATCTCGGTCTTGCCGGAAGCGACGGGCCCGCGCAGCATATGCGCCTTCAGCGCATCGACCAGCGCGCTGACATAGACGTCGCGCTCGGCCGTATGCGGTGCATAGAGTTCACCCAACACCTGGCGGGTCAGAGCGACGCCAAGCGGGTCCGAAAAGGCGAAGCGCATGCGCTTGAACTGGTCGAGGGCGGGCGCCCGCTGGAGGTCGTTGGACGCGACGCTCAGGGTCACGACATCGAGCTCACCATCGACCAGCCAGCCGGTCGGCTGGCCCGAGGGGACGATGGTGGCGCAACCCGGCAGCGACGCGGTTTCGCTCCAGCCGTCGCGTTCCCAGGTCCTTACATTGGGCTTGCCCGCTATGTGCACGACGAACATCGGATCGGGCAAGGCGGGCAGGGTGTAGCTGCCGACGAACTGCCGCCAGCGACACAGGCGCCAGCGGCCATGCTCATTGCCCAGCTCCATATCGGGTGCGCGGCCCAGGGCATCCGCAATGATGTCTTCGTCGTGCCAGCTCTGGCTCGTCATCGTGACCTCTCCCCTCCTCAGGCGGGCGTCAGCCTCACGTCGAGATTTTTCAGGCCGTTGATGAAGTTGGACCGGAAACGACGTGGCGGCTGCACCACCTCGAAGGATCTAACATGCGAGGCGAGGAGGCCAAAGGCCACGCGCAGCTGCATCTCGGCGAGACGCGAGCCGACGCAGACATGCTGTCCGCTGCCGAAACCGAGATGCTGGATATTGCCCCGCGCGACGTCGAAGCGGTGCGGATCGGCGAAGACGCTCTCGTCGCGATTGGCCGCGATGTACCACATCACCACTTTGTCGCCCTGGCGCACCCGCTGCCCGCCGATCTCGGTATCGGCGGTCGCGGTGCGGCGCATGTGCATGACAGGGCTGGCGTGGCGCACCATCTCGCGCACGCCGGTCTTGAGCAGGTCGGGATCCTGCCGGATCGCCTCCCACTGCTCGGGGCTGTCGGAGAAGGCCGCGATGCTGTGGCTGATCGAATTGCGCGTCGTCTCGTTCGCGCCCACCAGCGCGAGAATGAGATTGCCCAGGAACTCGCGGAAGGACACGGGCGCACCGTCGACTTCCATCGTCGCCAGCAGCGTGGCGAGGTCCTGTCCCGGCGTTGCGCGCCGCTCCTCGAACAGGCGCTCCGCGAAGGCAAGGAACTCGCCCATGATCTTCGCCATCGCCTCGGGCGACTGGCGGAAGTCGGGATCGTCTTCGCCGACGAAGGCGTTGGTCCAGTGGTAGAGATCGACCCACATGTCGGACGGCAGGTCGAACAGCTCGCACAGGGTGAGCAGCGGCAGTGGCGCCGAGAGCAGGGGGACGATATCGACGGTCTCGCCGAGCGGAATGCGGGCGATCAGCGCTTCGCAGCGTTCACGCACACGCTGCTCGATGCCGGCGAGCCGCCCCGGCGCGACCGCCGGCATGATGAACTTGCGATATTGGGTATGGAGGGGCGGATCGACCGAGATGAAGGGGATGCCGATGGCGGACTCGCCGGCACCGGTCAGCCCCACTTCATTCTCGTTGAAGATCCGGTGGCCGCCATTTTTGTAGGCCGACGAGAAGAGCCGGGGATTCTTCGATACTTCGACGATGTCGGCATAGCGGGTAAGCGCCCAGAAACCGGGACCATCGCTCTCGGGGTTCCAATGGACCGGGCTCTCCCGCCGGAGGCGATCGAACAGGTCGTGCGGTACCCGGTCGAGATAGAGGTCCGGATCCTTGAGATCCGCAGGGGCGATGGTCGTGGCCACGGGGGCGCTCACCGGCCGGTCAGAAGCTGTAGCGGGCGCTGACGCCGAAGGTGCGCGGCGTGCCCGGGATCAGGAAGTTGTAGGGGAAGCCGGCACCGCGCAGGTCGAGACCATAGGTATAGATCTTGCGATTGAACGCGTTGTTGATCCAGCCGCGCAGCTGCACCGGCCCGTGGGTCCATGCGATCGAGGCGTTGACCTTCGCATAGGCGCCCTGCTGCAGTTCCGAATTGACCTGCCCGGTTCCGGTGGCGTTGGTCGCGTTGAACGGCGAGAAATACTGCCGGCTGAAATAGTTCATCACCGGCGAGAAGGTCACGCTGTCGGTGCCATTGTCGAAGAATGTCCAGTCGGCACCGAGCGTCGCGGTCCAGCGCGGCGCGAAGGGCAGCGAATTGCCCGAGAGGTCGGTGTTCTGCAGCGTCAGCGTCTTGTATTTCGCGCTGAGATAGCCGGCCGAGGCATTGATCGTGAAGCCGCGCACCACGCGATAGGTGGCTTCGACCTCGCCGCCATAGACTTCCGACTTGGGCGCATTGACCAGGAAAGAGACCGGGCCTGGGCGGGTGTCCTGCACCTGCTGGTTGCTATAGTCATAGTAGAAGCCTGCCGCCGACAGCGTCAGCGCATTGTCGAGGAAGCGGCCCTTGATGCCCGCCTCATAGGCGTTGACCCGTTCCGGATCGATATAGGTGATGCCCACCGACGAGGTGTAGCCGCCGCCGTTGAAGGCGCCGGAGCGATAGCCGCGGCTGTAGCTGGCATAGAGCAGCGTGCCGCTGTCGAGCGTGTAGCTCAGCGCGACGCGACCGGTGAGCGCGTTGTTCCGGCCGGAGATCGCGTAGCGGGCGGCGGGATTATAGGCGCAGGTGCCGGCTACGCCGGCACAGGGTACGGTCGAGGCGAGCGGGGTTTCCGCGCCGCCGATATTGCCGGCGAAGAGATAGGCGAAACCGTCGCTATAGCGGGAGCGGTCCCAAGTGTAGCGCGCGCCGAGAGTCAGCACCAGCTTGTCGGTCAGATCATAGTCGCCCTGGAGGAAGGCGGCATAGGATTTGCGGGTCTGGCGATAATGCTGGAAGAAGCCGCCGTTCACGCCCGGCCCGAGCGCGCTGGCGATGTTGAAGAGATTGTCGGTAACCGTGCGGTCCCAGCCATAGAAAGCGCCGCCGACGAGCTTGAGCTTCTCGCCCTCATAGTTGATCCGGGCTTCTTCGCTGAACTGACGGAAGTTTGACCGCCAGTTGATGTCGAGGACGTCGAGCGGGGAGCCGTCGGCTGCCTGCTGGAGATTCTGCTTGCCGCCATCATAGGAGGTGATCGAGGTCAGCGTCATCTCCGGGGTCAGTTCCAGCGCGACGTTCGCCGCGACACCCCAGGCATCGGTGCGGTTGTCGCCGATCCGGTTCTCGTTGACCTTGAAGAAACCCTGGCCCGGCGTGGCGGGGCCGGTCAGGCCGTGTACGCCCGCCTGCGTTCCGCGATCGCGACCGGCATAGGCGCGGATCTTGATGTCCAGCCCGCCATTGCCGGGCTTGGCGCGCAGGTAGAAACGGCCCTGGAGCGTGTCGACGCTGTTGGCGTCGCGGCCACCCGCGGCGACATTGCGGATCTGGCCGTCGCCCTTTTCGTAATTGCCCGCGACGCGAACGCCGACCTGGTCCTCGACGATGGTCGTCTCGACCGCGCCCTGCGCACGGAAGGTGTCGAAATTGCCGTAGCCGGCCTCGAAATAGCCGTTGCTGCCTTCGAGCTTCGGCGCGCGGGTCACGAAATTGATCGCACCGCCGGTGGTGTTGCGGCCGAACAAGGTGCCCTGCGGCCCGCGCAGCACCTCGACCCGGTCGAGGTCGAACAGGCCCATGCCGTGGCTGGTGCGCGCGGCGATGTACACGTCGTCGATATAGACGCCGACCGGCGACGCCTGGTTGCTGTTATATTCGTTCGCGACAGAAATGCCGCGCAGCGAGAAATTCGGCTGGGTGCTGCCATAGGGGCTGCTCACCTGCAGGTTGGGAACCGCCGTCGCCAGATTCGCCGAATTGGTGATGCCCTTGTTCTGCAGCGTGTCGCCGTTCAGCGCGGAGATGGCGAGCGGCACGGTCAGCAGCGACTGCGAGCGGCGCTGCGCGGTCACGACGATGTCGGCGATATCTTCGGTTACCGAAGCATCCGCCGCCTGAGGTGCAGAGGTCTGGGCCTGGGCGACCGTAGCGAGAGAAATGCCGGCGGCCAGAAAGGCGGGCAGGGACAATGTCCGGAAAGCAGTGCGCATAGACCTCTCCTCCATGTTGATTCGGCCTGTTCCGGCCGTTGGTCCTGACGCCGATGTAGGGGAAGACGTCCGCGCTGGCTTTACATGGCAATGACGCGACTTTTGACATTTCTTGCGCGTCATCTTGCCTCACGGGGACCGGGTGATGCTTTTGCGAGCGCGATAAGCGCGCGTGCTTCCGGACGCCGCACACCCTTTGGAGAGGCGTCCCATGCATCCTTCCCACTTCGCCGCGAGCAAGCCTGCTTCGCCTGCGATCATCATGGCCGAGAGCGGCGAGACGATCAGCTATGCCGCGCTCGACGCCGCCGCCAATCGCGGCGCGCATCTGCTGCGCCGGCTTGGCCTGCGGCGTGGAGACGTGATCGCGGTGATGGCGGACAATGACGCGAGCCTGTTCGACATCGGCTGGGCAGCGCAGCGGACCGGCCTCTATCTCACCAGCATATCGACGCGGCTGAGCCTGGCGGATTTCGGTTATATCCTGCGCGATTCCGGCGCGCGGCTGCTGATCGCCTCGGATCGTCTCGCGCCGGTGGTCGCGGAGCTGCGCGACGAGATGGTCGATCTGCAGCCTTTCCTGTTCGACCAGCCGGCTTTGGGGATCGCGTCCTGGCGCGAGGCCTGCGCCGGTCTGCCGTCGACCCCGGTCGCTGACGAGAGTGCCGGCACCGACATGCTCTATTCGTCGGGCACCACCGGTCGGCCCAAGGGGGTCAAGCCGGAGCTGCCCGAGGGAGCGATCGACGCCCCGACGCCGCTGATGGGGATGGGCACCACGCTTTATGGCATGGACGAGGCGTGCGTCTATCTCTCGACCTCGCCGCTCTATCATGCGGCACCGCTGCGCTGGGCGATGACGATCCATCGGCTGGGGGGCTGCGTGGTCGTCATGGAGAAGTTCGATTCGGAGGCGGCGCTTCGGCTGATCGAACGCTACCGGGTGACGCATGCGACCTGGGTCCCGACGCATTTCGTCCGGCTGCTGCGGCTACCCGATGTGGTGCGGAACGGCCATGACCTGTCGTCGCTGCGCGCGGTGGTCCATGCGGCTGCGCCCTGTCCCGCGCCGGTCAAGCAGGCGATGATCGATTGGTGGGGCCCTATCGTCCACGAATATTATTCGGGTACCGAATGCTGCGGCATCACGGCGCTGTCGGCGGAGGAGTGGCTGGCGAAGCCCGGCTCGGTCGGCCGCGCGGTGCTCGGCACAATCCACATCCTCGATGAGGACGGGACCGAACTGCCGGTCGGCGCGACGGGCGGGGTCTATTTCTCCGACGGCCCCGCTTTCTCCTACCACAAGGACCCGGCCAAGACCGCGCAGGCGCATAGCCCGCAGGGTTGGGCGACGCTCGGCGACATCGGCCATGTCGATGAGGACGGCTATCTCTACCTGACCGACCGCAAGAGCTTCATGATCATTTCGGGCGGGGTGAACATCTATCCGCAGGAGATCGAGAACCGCCTGGCGACCCATCCGGCGGTCGCCGACGTGGCGGTGATCGGCCTGCCCGACGAGGAAATGGGCGAACGGGTCGTCGCCGTCGTCCAGCCGACCGATGCAGCGGCCGATCATGCGGAGCTGGCGGCCGAGCTGACCCGCTTCGCGCGAGAGGAGCTGGGCGGGGTGAAGACCCCGCGCCAGTTCCTGTTCCGCGCCGAACTGCCGCGCGAGGCGACCGGCAAGATGATGAAGCGGCGGCTGATCGACGAGCTCAGGGACGCGAACGCCGCCTGAGCCTCGTCGCCGGGGCTGCGCTCAGCGACCCTGCCAGTGCGGCGCGCGCTTCTCGGCGAAGGCGCGCGGGCCCTCGACGAAATCCTCGGATCCGAGCATGGCCGTCATCGCCGGCCATTGCCATTGTTCGCGGATCGCCTCGGCAGTGCCCAGGGTGGCGCTTCGCCGCACCGACTCCTTGGTCGCGCGGATCGACATCGGGCTGCAGGCGAGGATCTGTTCGGCCCAGCCTCGTGCAGCGGCAAGGACGTCGCCGTCGGTGACCTCGTTGACTATGCCGATCTTGAGTGCTTCCGTGGCGGGCACTCGGCGTCCGGTCAGCAATATGCCCATCGCGCGCGTGCGCCCGACGATCTGCGGCAGGCGCTGGATGCCGCCCGCAAGTGCGGCGAGACCGACGCGGGGCTCCGGCAGGGCGAAGAAGGCGGTCGAGGCCGCGACGACGATGTCTGCCGCCAGCACGATTTCGAATCCGCCGCCAAAGGCCGGTCCGTTCACCGCGGCGATGACCGGCTTGGTCAGGCCCTCGCGCATCGTCAGGCCGCCGAAACCGGACTCGGGCGTGAACATGTCGCCGCTCGCCGCCTGCTGCTTCAGGTCGTGCCCCGCGCAAAAGGCCTTGTCTCCGGCGCCGGTCACGATCGCGACCCATTGCTCGTCATCGGCCTCGAACGCGTCGAACGCCGCCGCCATGGCGCGCTGGGCGGTCGCGTCGAGCGCATTGCGCGCGGCGGGCCGGTTGATGGTGATGATGGTCAGGCGACCTGCGCGCTCGACCAGGACGGGCGGTTCGCTCATGCTGCGAGCATCCCGGCGAGCCGTCCGGTGATGATGGCCTCGGCGTCCCGAACCATGCGCGCGATGAGCTCCCGGCAGGTGGGGATGTCGTGAATCAGGCCCTGGATCTGGCCCGCCCAGACGAGCCCGGCGTCAAGGTCCCCGGTTTCGAGCGCGACGCGGCCGAGCGCACCCGACACGAGCGGCCGGATGTCCTCGAAGGTCGCTTCCGGCCGGCTGCTGATCTCGACCACGCGATCGGACACGCTGTTCTTCGCGACCCGGCCTGTGTTGTGGAAGCGGCGGAAGATCAGGTTGGTCGAGCGCTCGTCATTGTCGAGCAGGAACTGCTTGATCCGGTCGTGGATCGGCGCTTCGACCGTCGCGCAGAAGCGGGTGCCCATGTTCACGCCGTCGGCGCCGAGCGCGAGCGCAGCGGCGAGCCCCCGTCCGTCGCCGAAACCACCGCTGGCGATCATCGGGATGGTGATCCGGTCGGCGGCTGCGGGGATCAGCACCAGCCCCGGCACATCATCCTCACCGGGATGGCCGGCGCATTCGAAACCGTCGATCGAGATCGCGTCTGCCCCCATGCGCTCGGCGGAAGCGGCGTGGCGGACTGCCGTGCATTTGTGGATCACCTTGATGCCGTGCGCCTTCAGGTCGTCGATATGCTCCTGCGGCTTGTGGCCGGCGGTCTCGACGATCCGCACGCCCTCCTCGATGATCGCGCGGCGATAGTCGGCATAGGGCGGCGGGGTGACCGACGGCAGGATGGTGAGGTTCACGCCAAAGGGCTTGTCCGTCATGTTGCGGCAGCGCTCGATCTCGCGCCGCAGCTCGTCCGGTGTCGGCTGGGTCAGCGCGGTCAGCATGCCCAGGCCGCCGGCATTGGACACGGCCGCTGCCAGTTCGGCGCGACCGACCCACATCATGCCACCCTGGACGATCGGATGCTCTATGCCGAAGGCTTCGGTGAAGCGGGTGCGGATCGCCATTACAGCGCCTCCACGATCGTAACATTGGCGATGCCGCCGCCTTCGCACATCGTCTGCAGGCCATAGCGCAGGCCGCGTGTGCGCAGCGCATGGACGAGGGTCGCGAGCAGCTTGGTCCCGCTGGCGCCGAGCGGGTGGCCGAGCGCGATCGCCCCGCCGTTGACGTTGAGCCTGGCGGGATCCGCGCCGAGGGCCTTGAGCCAGGCGAGCGGTACCGGGGCGAAGGCCTCGTTCACCTCATAGAGGTCGATCTGGTCGATCGAGAGGCCGGCGCGGTCGAGCGCCTTGCGCGTCGCGGGGATCGGCTCTTCCAGCATGATCACCGGATCGCCGGCCGAGACCGTCATGGTGACCAGCCGTGCGATCGGCGTCAGCCCATAGGCCTTGAGCGCGCGTTCCGACACGATCAGCGCGGCGGAGGCGCCGTCGCAGATCTGGCTGGCATTGGCGGCCGAGATGACCCCGCCCTCGCGCAACAGCTTGACCGAGGCGATGCCTTCGAGCGTGGCGCCCGCGCGGATGCCTTCGTCGACCAGATGCGGAACACCATCGACGTCGAGTGGTACGATCTCGTCACGGAAGGCACCCGCCCCGGTTGCGGCGGCGGCGCGCAGATGGCTTTGCAGGGCGAAGCGGTCGAGCGTCTCGCGGTCGAAGCCATATTTGGCGGCGAGCATCTCCGCGCCGTCGAACTGGCTGAAAGTGTCGACGCAATAACGCTGCCTTATGCGGGGGCTGATCGGGCCGGTGCCGATGCCCTCCTTCTCATGCAAGGAGACGTTCGAAAACATCGGCACGCGGCTCATGCTTTCCGCTCCCGCCGCGATGACCACGTCCTGCATGCCCGACATCACCGCCTGCGCCGCGAACTGCACGGCCTGCTGCGACGAGCCGCACTGGCGGTCGATCGTCACGGCGGGCACGCTTTGCGGGAGACCGGACGCGAGGACGGCGTTGCGGGCGAAGGCAAAGGCCTGCTCGCCCGCCTGGGTGACGCAGCCCAGGATCACATCCTCGATCGCGGCGGGGTCGACCCCCGTGCGGGCGACGAGCGCATCGAGCACGGCGCCCGCCATGTCGGCGGGATGCCAGCCTGCCAGTTTTCCATTGCGACGCCCGCCAGCGGTTCGAATGACGTCGACGATATAGGCCTCGGCCATGGTCATGCTCCTTTGAAGTCTGGGGTGCGTTTGGCGATGTAGGCGGCAAGCCCCTCGCGACATTCAGCCGAGCCGCCGGCCTGGGCGATCGTGCGCGCCTCGCTGGCCAGCTGGGATTTCAGGTCGGTCTGGAAGCTGTCGCGCAGCAGGGCGCGGGCGGCGCCGAGAGCGGCGCGGGGGCCGTCTGTCAGCGCCCTTGCCATCGCAAGACCTTCCTCACCGAGCCGTTCGTCGTCGACCATCCGGGTGACGAGGCCGATGCGCTCGGCCTCGTCTGCGCCCACTCGCCTGTTGGTCAGGATGATCTCTTGCGCCTTGCGGAGGCCGACGAGGCGGGGGAGCATCCAGCTCATCCCGCCATCTGGCGTCAGTCCGAGCGCGCCGTAAGCGGCGGTGAAATGCGCTGATCGCGCGCACAGCACCACATCGCCAGCAATGGCGAGGCTCAGCCCCGCACCGGCCGCCGGGCCGTTGACGAGGACGAGCAGCGGCTTTGCCATGCGGGCGAAGCGTTCGATCGCGGCGTGAAGCGTGGTCGCGAGCTCCTCGAGAAACGCGTCCACCTTGTCGCCGGCCGCGCGAAAGGCGCTGAGATCCCCGCCCGCGCAGAACAGTCGGCCTTCGCCGGACAGCAACACGCATCTTATCGGGTCGTCCTGCTCGCACCGGATCGCCACGTCGAGCAGGGCCTGGGCCATGTCCATGTCGACCGCATTGCCGGCTTCGGGCCGGTTCAGCGTGACCCGCGCGATGCCGTCGGCGATCGACAGACGGACGGAGCCACCTTCGCTCATCGCGGGGCCATCCGGATCGCGCCATCGAGGCGGATCGTCTCGCCGTTGAGCATGGGGTTCTGGACGATGCTTTCGACCAGCTGCGCGAACTCGGCCGGCTGGCCGAGGCGGCTGGGGAAGGGCACCTGCCGGCCGAGCGAATCCTGTGCCTCCTGCGGCAGAGTCGCGAGGAGCGGGGTCCAGAAGATACCCGGCGCGACCGTCATCACGCGGATGCCATAGCGGGCGAACTCGCGCGCGATCGGCAGGGTCATGCCGACGATGCCGCCTTTCGATGCGGCATAGGCGGCCTGGCCGATCTGTCCGTCATAGGCCGCGACCGAGGCGGTGTTGACGATCACGCCGCGCTCGCCATCCGGGCCGATCGGATCGGCGTCGTGGATGCGGGCCGCGAACTTCGACAGGGTGTTGAAGCTGCCGATCAGGTTGACCGTGACGATCTTCGCGAAGTCGGGCAACGGCAGCGCCGACCCGTCGCGGCCGATCACCTTCGCGGGCGGCCCGATGCCGGCGCAGTTGACCAGGATTCGCGCCTTGCCATGCAGGCCTTCGGCCTCGGCGATCGCATCCTCGACGGCCTTTTCGTCGGTGATGTCGATTGCGGCGAAGTGGCCGCCGATGGCGGCCGCACGGCTGCGGGCCAGATCATGATTGAGGTCGAAGATGGTGACCTTGGCGCCTGCAGCGGCAAGCCGTTCGGCGGTCGCTCCGCCGAGCCCGGAGGCGCCCCCGGTCACGATTGTGGCGATACCCCGAACGTCCATGCCCAGCTCCCGATAAAACTCATGAGATTAATATGCACTCGTGAGTGTATTGCGCATCTTCGGGTTTGGTGTCAATCAGCCCCCGCATGGAAGACGTGACCCCTTTTCGTTCGGCAGAGCAGAGGCTGGCCGACCGCGCGGCGAAGCGCTCCGCGGTCCTCAGGGCCGCAGTGCGGATGTTCAACGAGAAGGGATTCTTCGCGACCTCGCTCGACGATGTCGCGGCGAGCCTGGGCGTGTCCAAGCGCACCATCTATCATTATCTGTCGAGCAAGGATCAGGTGCTGCTGGAGTGCCTGACGATCGGGCTCGAACAATTGCTTGAGGCTGCGGCACAGGCCCGCGCGGAACCGGGGACGGGGCGCGACCGCCTCGCAAAATTCCTGCGACGCTATTCCGAGATCAACATGAACGACTTCGGCCGCTGCGTGATCCGGACCGGCGAGGAGGCGCTGTCGGCAGAAAGCCTGCCCCGCTATCGCGCGATGAAGCGCGACATCGACCGCGAATTGCGCGGCCTGATCGCGCAGGCGGTCGAGGACGGATCGATCGCGCCCGTCGACGTCAAGATCGCCGCCTTCACGGTGGCCGGCGCGATCAACTGGCCCGCGCGCTGGTACAAGCCGGACGGGACCGAGAGCCCCGAAAGGCTCGCGGCGGAGATCGTCGAGCTTCTGTTGAAGGGGCTGGATTTGCGAGGGCCGTTTCCAGGCCCGGATGCCGCAGCTTGAAGATTCCAGTGACCATGTCCTAAGAACATGTCGCGCGCATCTGGACAGAAGACCCAGACCGATTCAAGCTTGCCCGTACCTCCAACACCTCGGGAAGAAACACCTGGATCGGTGCTCAGCCTGGCAGGACTGACAGGATAATGCCTTGTGGGAGCGCCCGTCAGCGAAAGTCGACGTTAGCCAACCATGGAAGAGCCGATTGTGGTGCTCGCCCGGGTCACCGATCACTGAACCTTCGGTCGAGGGCGTGGGGAGCTGTTGGAACTGGTCGGTCGTCGCATGCTCGTTGATGCGGTTACGCCGGCTTGACGCGATGCTCGGGGCGACTGGCATGGCGCTGAATAGCCTTGCGAGTCGGTTGGGAAGGTCGAACGAATTTGGAATCCCTGGCCTGCTTCAGTATCAGACCTCTCCTCCCCGATTTGAGTACGGTCTTACTGAGGCATGCCCCGCGCTGCATCCGCTCGTCTCCATCTGACGATCTGACTTGTCAATGGCATGATTTCCGGGGAGCAGGTCATGTGTTACAAAGCAGCCAAGGTTACTCTCTAACAGGCCCCAGGAATATGGAACAATTTGAGCGATTCCATCAATCTACTCCATGTAGTTAGAAGTAAGGCTTCAATTGTTCATCTTGGTACGATCAGCGCCCTTTAGACCGAGCCTCGCGCGCGCTTCTTCTGGCGTTGCAGGCTCAAGCCCCATCTCCTTGATGATCCGAACGATCTTGGTCACTTGCTCTGCATTGCTCGAGGCAAGCTTGCCTCGCTCGAGAAAGAGGCTGTCTTCGAGTCCGACACGCACGTTGCCGCCCAGCATCGCAGCCTGCGTGCAAACTGGCATCTGATAACGTCCTGCACCGAGGACGGACCACACATAGTCGTCACCGAACAGCCGATCAGCCGTCCGTTTCATGAAGATGACGTTATCGAGATCGCCGCCGATGCCGCCCAGAATGCCGAAGATCGACTGAATGAAGAATGGTGGCTTGGCGATGCCCTTGTCGACGAAATAGGCGAGGTTGTAGAGGTGTCCGATATCATAGCATTCATGCTCGAACCGAGTACCGTGCTCGGAGAGCAGATTGTAGTTCTTGGCGATGTCGGCAAATGTGTTTCGAAATATGAAACTCTCACTGTTTGCAATATATTCTTTTTCCCAACCGAATTTCCATTCGGTGATCTTCTTTCCCATGTCGTGAAAAGAGAAGTTCATGCTGCCCATATTGAGAGAGCACATCTCTGGCGAAAAAGTCAGGGCTGCTGCCAGTCGATCTTCCGGCGACATGTCGGGACTACCGCCAGTGGTCAAGTTGATAACAGCATCTGTGCCCTGGTGGATTATGGGCAAGAACTGGCGGTAAACATCAGGATTGCCGGTAGGTGCGCCTGTCTCAGAATCCCTCGCGTGGAGATGAAGGATGGCAGCGCCCGCATTGGCTGCAGCAATGGCCTGAGTTGCGATGTCCGATGGCGTATAAGGAAGGCCATCCGACAAGGACGGAGTGTGGATTCCCCCTGTGATCGCACATGTAATAATGACTTTATTTTTCATAGTTCGTGTTCCACTGGGCTAGAGCGTGTTCACGATGGGCGAATAGGCTCTTGTCTTTTGATGCCGCATTTTCCGAGCCGTTGACCGAATCCGGTCAACTTGAAAATGCTCTAGCAGGACAATTTGTGGCTTCTTGTCCCCTGGACTGGAGCGCGCCCGCACCGTCCCCGCGCAATTCACGGCGTTAAGATTGCCGGGAGGTTATGTAGCGGTATCGAGCATTCAGGCCTTTGCCATCGACGCTCAGGTCGGTGAACGGGTTGCGACGGGTGTCCGTTACGACGCGGTACAGGCGGTAGATGTCGGGCAGGAAGTGAACCCAATTACCGATCTCGGTCGCAGCATGAGCCGCCCAGACCTTTCCCTGTTCATGATTTTCGGGTTTCCGCGCGCCGATTCCGGTCGAATGCCCAATCACGCCTCCGTCGGACTTCTGCCACTGATGAACGCGATAACCCATCGGGTCGGTGGATTGAATTGACGCTTCATCGAATCCAAGCCCTGCGACGACAATCACATGCTCGAGGTGGATCACCTCGCGGACGGCGTCAGGCAAGTCCTCGAACCGCTCGAAGCGAATGTACAGGTCCTGACGTCGGCCATCGTCCCAGGTCTGCGGCGCGTTGTGAACCGCGCCCAAAAGGTTTCCGTGAATCGGAGGAATTGGCCAGCTCATCGCCTCATGTTGCTCGGGATGCCAAAGTATGAAGCCCTTTTCCATGTTGCTCCAGAACCAGTCGATCATTGTGGCGGTTACGCCTTCGAGCACCCAGTGAATGTGGGTGCCGAGATCGTCCTGAACGACTTCGTATTTCATACCCAAGAGCCCTTTAGTTGGTCTGAGATTGCGTTACTTCACGATGTGTTTTCATGAGGCCGCCGATGATCATGATTCCCAAGCCCGCCCCTACGGCCAGATAGAGCGGCGCTGAAAGACCACTAGAATCAGCGAGCGCGCCACCCAAAAGAGGAGCAAGGGTTGCGCCGAACACTTCCGCGCCCATCACCGCAAAGCCAATTGCTGTCGCAGACAATCTACGAGGCACTGCTTCCGAGGGCAGAAGAATCATAACTAGCGCTGCAATCGCAGGGCCCGTAGCTGTAATTAGTAGCAACGTAGCGGTTACCCAGCTTCCACCCAGCATCGATCCCCATATCGCCACAAGCGGTTGCATCGCCGCCAGACCGCCCAGTATGAGCAGCACCTTCTTGCGGCCCAGGCGATCCGACACCGTCGGCCAGAAAATGCTGGAAAGGAAACCTCCCAGTCCAGTTGCCGCCATCAAAAAGCCAGCGGTGGTACCGGATAGTCCTTGTACCCTTGTGAGGTACAGTGGTGCGAAAACAGTAATCGAGAAGATCCACGAGCCTAGCAGGAAGGCACCCAAAAAACAGGCCCAAAGCTGCGGATAACGCATGACCTCGAAAAGAGACGCCATCTTGCTGTATGATTGATCGCTTTGGTCGTTCGCGCGCTCGGGCTCCGGGACAAACTTCCAGACGAGGAATGCCAATATGAATCCAGGTATCGCAGCAAGAAAGAATGCCTCGCGCCATCCAAATGCCGCCGCGATCTGGGTTGCGAAGACAGGCGCAATTGCTGCACCAACTAGTGGTCCCATAGAGTTGGTTGCGCCTATATTTCGGCCGCGCGTGTCCACCGAGGAGGAATCTTTGACGAGTGCCATGATGACGGAGAAGCATGGTCCCTCGGCAAGCCCCAGCAATACTCGGCAGATCAGAAGTTCTTCGAACGTGGGGGCCAAACCCGAAAAGCAAGACAATATCGAAAAGATAACCATGGCAGGCACCAGCACCCGCTTTCGGCCAATCTGATCGGAGACCATGCCGAACAGAAAACTTGAAACGCCCCATGACACGGACATAGCCGCTGCAAGTAACCCGATTTGCTGCCCGGTCAGGTTGAATGCCGTGACTAGCTCGGGTCCCAAGAAGAGTTGCACCATCCGATCAAGCATCACGACCCCGAATGCGAGCGCGAGGATGGCGACTGTTCGCCGCTCGATAGAGGCACCCTTCGGCAGGTTAACTTCTATCGTCATCTTTTCGCCCTTCGTTCGCGGCAACCAGGTGCGCAACCAACCTATTTTTTAGGGCGATCTGATCTGCGTCAGACCACTTCTGAAATCCCGCGCCGGACTTGAATCCCAGACGTCCTTCTCCGACGAGCACATCAAGTATCTTGTTTGGCTCTGCGTCGCGGTTCAGTTCTGGAGTTATGATACGATGGATGTCGCGGGTTAGATCCAGACCGACAAGATCTGCATTTTCCAGCGGGCCAAGAACAGCAAGCCTCAGCCCGAAGCTGTTCTTCACGCAATCATCGACTGTCCTAGCGTCACATATCCCATCTGCGACCATCGATATCGCTTCGCGCCACAAGGCATGCTGAAGACGGTTGGCGACGAACCCGGCGACATCCTTCTTCACATGGGCGGGCCTCTTCCCGACGCTGGACAGTAGCTTCATGGTCGTATTGACGGTCGCTTCCGAGGTCTTGGGCCCTTGGATCACTTCGACCAGCGGGATCAGAACGGCCGGGTTCCACCAGTGCGTGCCTACAATCCGGTCTGCCGTAGGTAGATTCCAGGCAATGCTGCCAATCGGCATGACCGAGGTATTGCTCGCAAGGATTGCGTCGCCCGGAGCGTGTTCGATCAGCTGAGCGAAGATGGAACGCTTGAGCTCAAGCTTTTCGGGAGCCGCCTCAGTGACAAAGCCAGCTTCGCGCACAGATTCGGCCAAATCGTCAGTGACGCTAACATTGGCAGCGAACTCCGGGTCGTCACCGACTTGAGCCAAGCCTGCTCGAATTCGATCGGTGATCGTTTCACGGACGGAGTTGACTGGCTCGTTCACCACCACACGGTGGCCAGCCGCGGCAAACACCTGAGCAATGCCAGTCCCCATCAGACCGCCACCGATCACAGTGATATTCAATTTGTTCATCGATCAGCCCGCCGTGTAACCGCCATCGGCGTAGATGATATGGCCGGTGTGGAAATCCGAAGCGGAAGAACACAGGAAAAGTAGCGGACCGGCCAAGTCTTCGGGTTCGCCAAGGCGCCCAATTGGCACACGTGCAAGGAACCCGTTGCGCACATTGATGGCATTTTCATTATCTTCAAACATCCAGGCGGTCAGCGGCGACCGAAAGACGGTTGGCGCGATCGCATTCACGGTTATGCCGTATTTGCCCCACTCGCAGCCCAGAGATTTTGTAAGACCATCGACGGCGGCTTTGGACGCACAATAGGCCGAATAGCCTGCCGGATGGCCAAGCTTGCCCCGCGCAGATGACGTGAGGACAACCTTGCCGCCGCGGCCTTGCGCGATCAATTGTGCGCCGACCGCGCGTGCGATCAACCAGGCCCCCTCGACATTTGCGAGCATGACCTTCTGGAAGCGCTCCAGCGAAAGATCGCCTATCAAACCGACTTCATTGACTCCCGAGGCGATAACGAGAATGTCAACAGCGCCGTAGGCTGCCACTGCAGCCGTAACGATTGCCTCGCAATCAGCTTCAGTTGTCGGGCGCCGGTTGACCGAGGTCGCATCGATGCCCGCCGCTTCCAACTCAGCCTGCAATTCAGCGAGATCGGACGCATTGCCTGCCGTAATTGTGAGCTTCGCGCCTGCATTGCCGAGCGTTGCACACACTACTTTTCCGAATGAGCCCGTCGCCCCGACGACAATGGCAGATTTGCCAGCGACATCGAACAGCCTGCTGGTATCGATTTGCGGAAGGCTCATGCCGATTTCTCCAGATAGGGCATGACGACAATCATCGTTGCGATGGCCTGGCCATCATTGCGCACCGCCCGCGCTTCGCCGGCTGGAATGAAGCAGCTATCGAGTTTGCCGAGGATTTGCGTCACGCCCGACCCGAGCTCGATTGTGATCTCGCCATCGATGACTATGTAAATTTTGCCGAGCGGTCCTGCGTCCATTTCGGCACCACCGCCCGGCAGAAAATAGGACAGTCCGGCCCAGGCGAAGTCGGCACTGCTCGCCTCGCAACCTTGCAGGCGCAATGAACGCATGTCGTAGTGCAAGGGAGCTATATATGCCTTGGCGTCTGCCAAGCGTACGATTTCCATCTTCGATCCTCTCGCGCATGCTCCCGGCATTCATCCGGTTCACAAATCGGGGCGGGCCTAAGCCCGCCCCACTCGCTGTTCAGTCGTTGTTCTTGCCGGTCTCAATGCGGAAGTTGCCGGTCGGATCGACGATCGCGACCAAGCGGACGATGCAGCCGTCGCCCTTCTTCCACCGCCACGGGAAGGCGGCGAAAGTCACACGCTTGCCAGTAACCTTGTCGATGTCGCCGCCGACATTCTCGAACCCGCAGATTCCCGCTGACAGGATAGCGTTATGACAGGGCTCCCAATAAGGAAAATCCTCAATGACTTTGCGCCCGGTTTCCCGGAAATATTCATCATTGACCTGAGGAATCAAGCCGTTGGGTGCGCCAGTACCGTGCGGGCCGATCGCCGTTCCAAGCGGGTGATCAAGCGCCTGCGTGTCCGAACCGCACATCTTGACCTTTTTGTTGACGAACCATTCTCCGGCTTCTTTGTAGAAACCCGGCGAATAGGCGTAATAATGGCGGTTATCGCCATAATATTTGTGCCATCCGGTGTTGACGATGACAATGTCGCCCTCGCGGATTTGGGGGCGGGCATTTTTCAGATCCTCAGCAGTGATCACTTCCCACTTCTTCTTGGGTATCGAGACCACGACGCCGGTTCCGAAGAAATATGGCAGCGGCACTTCGTCCATGAACGGGGTGCCCGGGACCACGTGTGCGGGGGCGTCGATGTGCGTGCCTGAATGCATGACCGTGGTGATCTTCTGCGTCAGCACGCCGGAGCGCGACATGCCGTGCAGCCGCTCGATCTTCACATCCTCGAAATAGGGCCAGCACGGCTGTCCTAGCCCCCACGGATGCGACAAATCGTAGAATTCGAGCCCCATGCTGTTGAGCAGGTTCGATTCCTTGAACTGGCACAAACTCTCATCGCGCCAATCGCCTTCTTCCCAACCCGGCATACCATCTCCATACCATATCGTAGTTCATATGTACCGTATTACGGTATGTAAGTCACCGTGGTTCGTCAAGCAGTTTGCACACTCATGGTGGCAACCCAGACGGAGAGTTGGCATCCTTCAATCAAAGGTTGATTCAGGGAATTGCGGTGCAATCGACCCGCAAAATGGGAATGGTTCAGGATTGCCAGACAAAGGTCCACTGCGTACGCCGATCCACATAAGCAAGGCCTTGATCTGCCCCTCTGCATGATTCACGGCCCAAATTTTGGCGTTAGGATGTTTGAATGACCGATAAGACAGGCCGGCAGAGTGAGCTGGCAAAATCAGCACAAAGCGACCGTAATGGCATTCAAGTCATTGCCCGCGCAGCTGCAGTCATGCGTGCATTGGAAGACCAATCCGAGGGGCTAAGTCTCGCGGAGATTTCCTCGCTGGTGGGATTGGCCCGTTCGACGGTCCAGAGAATTGTCGGAGCGTTGGCGGATGAACATTTTCTCATTGCCGCAAGTCCGAAGGGCAGGGTCAAGATTGGACCAGCCATAATCCGGCTTGCCTCTACTGCGAGCATGGACCTGGAGCGAATGGTCAGGCCGATCATGCTTGAGCTCTCGCGCAAGCTCGGAGAGACTGTGGACCTGTCCGTCCTGAAAGGCGATGAGGCGGTGTTCGTTGAGCAAATTCCAGGATCACATCGACTTGTCGCAGTTTCGAGCGTTGGCGAAACATTTCCGCTGCATTGCACAGCAAATGGCAAAGCACTTCTGGCGCAACTTCCACCCGCTCGAATTGCCAAGTATTTTGCCAAGCCGCTCGAAGCGCATACTTCTAACACGGTAACGGATTCTAAGGTCCTCAAGCAGATTTTGCTCGCCGTCCAGAAAGATGGTTTTGCATGGGATAATGAGGAACATACCGAAGGAATTAGTGCCGTCGGAACGTGGATAGAGGATCCCTTAGGCCGCCTTTTTGCTCTGTCAGTTCCCGTGCCAACCAAGCGCTTTGAAGCGAAGAAAGACAAGATATTGCAATCCATGCTCGCGGCAAAGGATCGGATCATCGATCTGGTTGGTGGTTGATAAATAGCAAGGAGCGCCGACCGTTCGGACGGTCGACGCTCCCATTCCGCACCGTTATCAGTTAGAATTTCATAGACGCAGTTACGCCATATGTCTGAGGCGCTGCCGGTATTAAGAAGTCGCCTTGTGTATCTACGTACTGGCCTATGTTGTAGAGCGTATCGGTAATGTTCTTACCCCAGAAGCTCAGCCCCCAGCGTTCGTCGGTCGATGTCCAGCCAATCCTCGCATTCAAGACGCCATATGGCTCTTGGACGACGCGACCCGCGAAATAAAGGTTGAATGCGCTGCTGTGGCGATAGTTTGCGTTCAGGTTAAATTCGCCAATACTCGTCGGAATCCGATAGTCCGCGCCCAAGGTGAACACAAACTTCGGCGAGTTCTCGGTGCGCATACCGGACAGATCAACGGTCGTCGTACCGCTGTTCCCGCCGGCAGCCAGCGGAAGCTGAGGACGCGCGCCGGGATAGGACACATATTTCGATGTCGGCATCCAGGTGAACCCACCCGTCAAAGTTAAGTTGTCGACCGGTATCGCAGTGATGTCGCCTTCAACCCCGATAAAGCGGGCCTTTGCGACGTTAACCAATTGCGGAGTTGGACTGCCCCCGAAAATCGCGCTTTCCTGCTTGTTGTTGTAGTCTGTGTGGAACGCGTTCAGGTTGAATCGCAGATGCCTGTCGAGCAAGTCGGATTTGAAACCGATCTCGAAGGAATCGACGGTTTCAGGCTCGACTGGATTGGCAGTCGGCGACAGCAAGTCGAATCTACCGTTGCGATAACCGCGGTTGTAGCTCGCGAACAACAGCAGATCATCGTTTGCTTGATAGTCGATGGCCAAGCGCCAAGTGGGTTGAGACCAGCTCTTGTTCTTGACAGTGAACGGGAAGTTAAGTGCAGCAACCGCTGAATCACGCGAGGCTTCGAGCCTTTGCTTATCCCAGCTATACCGGACACCACCGGTAAGATTGAGCTCGTCGGCAATCGGTACGGTAGCTTGGGCGTAAAGCGCAACCGAGGTTGTGAAAGCCTCGAACTGCCCGGTAAAAAGCGGCGTTCCGGCAGCTATACCAGCGTTTGAACCAACGATAATCGGTTTCGGGCCGCCACCGCCATCCTGCAAAAATCCGCCAACCACCCAAGTGAAGCTGCTCCCCTGGGCTGATGCAAGCTGAATTTCCTGAGTGAACGAGTTGGTCCGCGAGTTGATACGCGGGCTCCCCACACCGTCAATTGCAAGCATGTCGGTGTCAACAGTGAAGTACGAGTGCTGCTTCCCATACCGGGTCAGGCTGGTTAAGTTCGCCCACCCCATTTCATGCTCCACCTTCATCCCAAGTCCCCAACTGCGGGAATAGTGGACTGCAGCCGAAAGATTGCGGCGCGTGTCATAAGGAGATGCCGTGGGCAGCGAGCCGTTCGCGGTAACTGTTCCGGCGCGCTGGTAGGACGAAGCCCCGATGTCGCTATTCTGGTAGGAATAGTCACCAGCGATCGTTACGCGCAACGTGTCGGTCTCAAACAGCCATTTGCTGCGCGCTGCAATCGAGTCCCGGAAATGTGCCTGTTCGCCAGTGGTCAGGTTCCTCCCCCAGCCATCATGCTTTTCGTAGTAGACCGAAACGTCACCGGCCAATTGCTCCGATACGCCCACCGAACCATACAAGCTCGCGGTTTTCGCATCGTAGTTGCCGTATCCCAACTGGATGTTGAGCATCGGATCATGACTGGGGTCGCGCGTAATGACCTGCATGAGACCTGCAGTCACATTGCGACCAAACAGCGTTCCCTGCGGCCCTCGCAAAATTTCGATCCGCTCAATGTTTGAAAAATTGAACAAGCCGGATTCGAAGGAGGGATAATAGAACCCGTCAACGTATAGCGCCACCAGAGGCTCGCTGGTGGGTTGCGTGTTCTTCGTTCCAATCCCCCGCATGAAGGGGGAAGCGCCGTTATAGGCGTTGCTGAAGACCAAGCTCGGCGAAACCATGCCAAGGTCTTCAGAGTTCCGGATGCCAGCCTTCGCGAGGGAGTCGTCCGAAAACGCCGCAATAGCGATTGGCACATCCTGCTGCGACTCGCCGCGTCGCTGGGCGGTCACAATGATTTCGGCGATGCCGCCGTCATTCGCATCAGCAGCTTCAGACTGCGCTGCAGTGTCCTGCGCAAACACCGGGGCACTGGCAAGGACGGCCACTATGCCCGCCGATGCCATCAGAATTTCTCGTGTCTTGAGCATTGTTTCCTCCCTGATCCGCTCGGTTTTACCCTTCATGCCGCCAAGGCGAACGAAGGCATGCAAACGCGCTTCTGATGCAGCGAGCAATGAACCGTGGATAAGGGACTTCAGCCAACTTCTAGCGATGCAGCAACAGCACCGGCTCTGCCCCCTCGGCAATCCTCTCTGTACCATTATGCGGTTTGTCTGTATCGTGTAGCAGTTGCAATGATGGTGTCAACCATTGTCGGAAAGACACCCCTCGCACCGGCTTTTTGCTGTGCGGCGAGTTGCCTTGCTGGTTGCCTCCACCCGATCTGTTCCCGCCGATGACGACGGTGCAGCATTGCTTCTACCGCTGGCACGACATTGAGCTGTGGCGCTCGATCAATCGTAAGCGCTGTTCTCAGACCACTGCGGTCCAGGGCATGAGCTCGGAGATGCGGTTGGCGGGGTGCCCTTCAGCCAGTCTGGTGAGCGAGCCGGTCAGCCAGTCGTGCGGGTTGACGCTGTTCAGTTTGCAGCATTCGATGAGGGTGGCGATGACCGCCCAGTTGTCAGCGCCATCGTCCGAGCCTGCGAAGAGGGCGTTTTTCCGGTTGAGGGCGATGGGCCTGATGGACCGCTCGACGGTGTTCCTGTCGAGATCGATGCTGGGCCCAATCTCTGGCTTGATCATCACGGATACTCTAGCTTGCTCTTGGCACTCACTTGCCGGAGCTTGGCATCGAGGTGGCGATGGAGGTTGTCGACAATGGCTCGACTGCATCACATTGACTCCGGCGACCGCCGTGGCGGCATCAACCTGCGGCTTTCGATCCACGCTTTATCGGTTTACGACCTTGTGGTGGCTGTTCCTCAGCGGATCGGTCGGCTCAGAGGGAAGCCGCGTTCGCGGGCCCAGAGGATCGCGGCGGCGCGGCGGTTGACGCCGATCTTCGCGTAGACGCGCGCGATATGATTGCGCAGCGTGTTGCGCGACACGCCCATCTCGCGGGCGATGCCGGCATCGTCTCCGCCTTCGCACAACAGGCTCAACACCTCCTTCTCGCGCCGGGTCAGCTCGCTGACCTCGACCGGGGCGGCGTGGGGGTGGGGCGAGCGGAGATTGGCCAGTTTCTCGACCACGGTCCGGCTGAACCAGTTGGTGTCCTTCATCACCGCCTCGATCGCGGTGATCAGTTCCAGTTCGCTGTGCCGCCGCTCATGGATGTCCTGGACGACCCAGAGGATGCAGCGGTCGTCGTTGAGTGGGATGACCTCGGCCGAGACGAGGCAGTCGACGAAGCCGCCATCCTTGGTTCGTACCCGGACGTCGCGGCCGCGAAAGCCGGTGCGTTCGTCGAGAAGTGCCGCCGCTTCCTTGAGAAAGCCGGCGGGCTCCCACAATTTGAGCCGCGCCATCGCCTCGTCCATCGCCTCGTCGCCGACATAGCCGGTCAGCTGTTCGAAGGCGTCGTTGACGTCGCACAGCCGGAAGTCGTTGCTGGTGGTGATCGCCATGCCGACGGGCGCGAGCCTGAAGGTCCGCACGAAGCGCTCTTCGCTGGCGCGCAGGCGGTTCTCGGCCTGGCGATGCGGCTCGAGGTCGGCGAAGGAGAAGAGCATGCAGGCTTCGTCGTCGAGGTCGATCGGCTGGCCGGCGACGATCACCAGCTTTCGCCCTCCATCGGGCAGTTCGAGATCGGCCTGCATCTGCGATATCGTTCTGCCCTCGCGCAGCCTTTCCTTCGCCTTGTCGAGATCGGCGGCGTCGCGCAGCACATCGATGTCGTAGAGCGACCGGCCCAGCACTTCGTCGCGCGCAAAGCCGGTCATGTCGAGGAAGCCCTGATTGACCTTCACATAGCGATGGTCGCTCAGCCGGCAGATGACGGCGGGAGCGGGATTGACGTTGAAGGTCTGTTCGAAGCGGCGCTCGGCTTCGAGCAACGGCGCGGCATCACGAACGATCAGGACATGGAGTGGCGCTCCCCCGGCATCGTCGAGCGACAGACCGCTGATCCGCAACGTGCGGCAGGCTTCCTCGGGCGTTTGAGGGACGATTTCCACGACCATCTCGTCGACCTTCTCGCCACGCAGCAGCCGGTCGAGCGGATAGGCCTCGGGGTCGAGCGCGCGGTTGTTCCGATAGCGGAGCGGATGGCGGTCACGATATTCCTCGGCGTTGCGGCCCAAGGCCGCCAGCGTGTCGGCTCCGTGGAGTTCGGCGGCGAGGGCATTCGCCCAGATCAGCCGTCCGCGCCGGTCCGCGAGGATGAGCCCGTCGCCGAGCCGGGCGAGTATCTCTTCCCACTGTTCCGCTCCAATCGGGAGCACGTCCAACGCCTTCATGCCACGCCTCGCTCTGCTCATCCTGCCAGACGAGCGGAGGACGGCTTGGTTCCAGAGCCGTATCGTTCCCGCTCAGCTTGTGGCGAGCACCCGCAACAGGCGATCGCGGGAGCGATCCGTCGCCAGAGCCAGCGCCGCGAGAGTGAAGCCGTAGCGGACGGCGCTTTCCAGCGCGGCGGTGTCGATCCGTCGGTCGGTCCACGCCATCAGTGCGCCCGACAGCAGATAGACGAAGTTGCGGGTGAACGCAGGCATGTCGGTGTCGGACGACAGGAGATCTTCCGCGTGTAGCGGCAATAGCAGTCCATCCCAGAAAGCCGTCGCCGTCTCCACCTGAGCATCGTGATCTTCGGCATCGGAGGCGTAGATGGTGGCGAAGAGTTCGCGATAGAGACCGGCCTCGCGCTCCATCCGCGCCGCCATCAGACGGATCGCCGAATACATGCGGTCGAGCGCGTCGCGCGACTCGGTCGCCGCGACCGACTCGATCAGCTCGGTTTCGAGTTCGCGGTGGAGGGCGACGTAGAGCCGCCGCTTGGTGCCGAACAGATTATAGGGGGTTGCCTGGCTGACGCCCGCCGCCTCGGCAAGGCGGCGCATCGACAGCGGCTCCGCCTGCAAAAGGATGCGCGCGGCCTGCAATATCGACTGTTTCCGTCGTTCTGCCCCGGCGTGAAGCCTCAAAACCATCTCCCCCTTTGTCACTCTGTAGCATCGTCGCGCCTGCCCGGGATGCAAAATCCCGCTTGCTTCTTTTTTGATTTATAGCATGCTCTAAAAAATCAAAGGGCGAAGACAGGCCCTGCACGAGGAGAGGCAGCATGAAATTTTCCATGGCGTTCGAAGCGCAGATGGCGGACACGTCGCGCGAATCCGAGCAGCGGACTTTTTTCGAGGCGGTCGAGCAGTCGGTCTATGCCGAGAAGATGGGGCTCGACTGCATCTGGGCGGTCGAGCATCACGCGCTCACCCAATATTCGCACATGTCCTCGCCCGAGAGTTTCCTCGCCTTCGTCGCGGGCAAGACCGACCGCATCCGCATCGGCCATGGCGTGATCTGCCTGCCGCCGGCGATGAACCACCCGGTCAAGGTCGCCGAGCGGGTCGCGACGCTCGACATATTGTCGCGCGGTCGGCTCAATTTCGGGATCGGCAAGGGTGGCACCCAGCAGGAAGCGGGGACCTTCGGCTATGACCTGGCGGAACTGCAGCCGATGATCGACGAGGCGATGTACCTGATCCCCAAGATCATGGTCGAGGACGAGATCGAGCATGATGGCCAATATATCAAGATCCCCCGCCGGGCGATCCACCCCAAGCCCTATCAGGACCCGCATCCGCCGATGTTCATGGCGGCCACGCGCGAGGAATCGCTGAGGGTCGCCGCGCAGCGGGGGCTCGGCGGCATGATCCTCGGCTTCAGCACGCCCGAGGAAACCGCGCGTCTCAACAGGGTCTATCGCGAGGCCTTCGCCACGCGCGATCCGAAGGATCAGGTCGGCTATTTCCCCAACGAATATCTGGCCGTCGGCTGCCCGATCATCGTCAGCACCGATCGTGAGAAGGCGGTTCGCATCGGTCTGCGCGGCCAGCGCTTCTTCGGCCAGGCGATCCACCATTGGTACGGCGCCGGCCCGAAGCCCGATGTCGACGATGTGACCGTCGACGAGCACCGCCAGGCGGTCGATGCCGCCAAGCAGGCGACGATCGCCTATCTGCACGAGGCGCAGATCCCGATCACGGCCGCCGCGACCGACATGTACAACACCGACCACGCTTATGGCACGCCTGAGGATGCGATCGCGCATATCGAGCGGCTGGAGGCGGCGGGCGCGGACGAGATATTGATGCTCATGCAGATGGGCACCGTTCCGCATGAGGCGATCATGGAGACGCTCACCCATCTGGGCGAGACGATCATCCCCTATTTCCGCGAGAAGCAGCGCCGCGCCGCTGCCGCCTGACCGTCGGGCCGCCGTCTCCCCACGGGACGGCGGCCTTTTCTCGCGAAAGGGAAGACCATGCCGCTCAACGCCATCGCCCAGGCGATGCTCGCCCATATGAACGCCACTCCGATCGACTGGGCGTCGATCACGCCGCAGCAGTTCCGCGCGATGAGCGCGACGATGGAACAGCCGGCCGATCCGGCCGATGCCGTGGCGCACAGGGATGTCGATGCCGGGGGCGTGCCTGCGCGCATCTATCGTCGGCAGGAGGTGCAGGGACCGGAGCCGGTGCTGCTGTTCTTCCATGGGGGCGGGTATATCGCCTGCGGGATCGGCAGCCATGAGCGCCTATGCTCGCGCCTGGCGCGGCGGGCCGAGTGCGCCATCGTGTCGGTCGACTATCGCCTGGCGCCCGAGCATGTCTTTCCAGCTGCGGTCGACGACGCGCTGACGGCGCTGCGCTGGCTGGGCGCGCACGGCATCGACCACGGCCTCGACACAGGCCGCATCGCGGTCGGCGGCGACAGCGCCGGTGGCTCGCTCGCAACGGTCGCGGCGATCCGCGCGCGCGACGAGGGCGGTCCGGCGATCCGCCACCAGCTGCTCTTTTATCCGGGCACCGACCTGACCGGCGAAACCGAGTCCGAGCGGCTCTATTCGGACGGCTATTTCCTCGACTCCGATTTCTCGGCGATGTGCATCGGCGCCTATCTGCCGAGCGCGGCGGATCGCGCCCATCCTTGGGCGTCTCCGTTGCTCACGCAGGATTTGTCGAACCTGCCGCCGGCGACGATCCTGACGGCGGAGTGCGATCCGCTGCGCGACGAAGGGCGGGCCTATGCCGATCGCCTGCGCGAGGCGGGCGGCGTGGTGCGGTACAAGGATTTTCCGGGTGTCTTTCATGGCTTCGTCAGCATGTTCGGCGTCCTGCCCGACGCCGACGAGGCGATCGAGGACGCGGCCGGCGAATTGCGGCGCGCCTTTGCGGGGGTTCCGGCATGAGCGTGCGTCCCTTCCAGATCGCCGTCCCGCAGGAGAAGCTCGACTGGATCGAGCGGCGGCTGCGCGATGCGCAATGGCCGAACGAGCCGGTGGTCGACGATCCCTGGGCTTACGGCGCGAGCGTGCCCGAGATGCGCAGCCTCGTCGCCTATTGGCTCGACGGCTATGACTGGCGCGCGCGCGAAGCCGAGATGAACCGGCTGCCGCATTTCCTTTATGCGGTCGAGGTCGACGGGGCGCCTTATGATGTCCACTTCATCCATGTGAAGGGCAAGGGCGAAAACCCCCGCCCGGTGATGATCATCCATGGCTGGCCCGGCTCCTTCGTCGAATTCCTGGGATCGATCGAGCGGCTGACCGACCCGGCGAAGTTCGGCGGCGACCCGGCCGATGCGGTGAGCGTCGTGATCCCTTCGCTGATCGGCTACGGCTTCTCGTCCAAGCCCTCCCGCCCGATCGGCCCGCGCACCATCGCGCGCGCCTTCGACCGGCTGATGCGTGAGGGGCTCGGCTACACCGATTACATCGCCCAAGGCGGCGACTGGGGGTCGTCGGTCTCGGGCTGGCTCGGCTATGAGGGCGAGGGCTGCGCGGCGGTCCACCTGAACTTCGCCTTCGGCTGGACGAATCCCGATGCACGTCCGGAGACGCCCGAGGAGATCGCGGCGGCGCAGACGCTGGGTCAGGTTTGGCAGACCGAGAGTGGCTATATGGTCGTCCAGTCGACCAAGCCTGTCTCGCTCGATCATGCGATGGCAGACAGCCCATTGGGCGTGGCGGCCTGGCTGGTGGAGAAGTTCCAGCGCTGGTCGCAGCTCGATGGGGGCGATCTCTGGTCGGTCTATACGCGTGACCAGATCCTCGACAACATCATGGTCTATCTCGCCAATAACAGCTTCGGCACGGCGTCCTGGCTCTATCGCGGCGTGATGAGCGAACCGGTGCCCGCCGGTGCGCGTGTGACGAAGCCGGTGGCGATGTCCGACTTCCCCGGCGAACTGGCGCGCTTTCCGCGCAGCACGCTGGAGAAAAGCTACAACATCGTCCGCTGGAGCGAGCCGCCGCGCGGCGGCCATTTCGCCGCGATGGAGCAGCCCGAGTTGTTCGTGAAGGAAGTGCATGGCTTCGTGCGGCAGCTGCGGGAAGCCGGGGCTAGCTGATCCCCTGCGCCATGACCGTGATCGCGAGGGCTTGCAGTCCGACGCTATTTCCGTAGCATCTACGGTAATTGTCGTGACCGACCGATCGAGTCGGCAGAGGAGAGGTGAGAGATGCAGAGCATTCTTCTGAAAGGCGGCACCGTCGTCGACGGCACCGGTGGCCCCGCGATCAAGGCCGATGTCCGCGTGAAGGGCGACATGATCGTCGATGTCGGACCCGATCTCACCCCCGGTGACGATCGTGTGATCGACTGCACCGGCTGCTTCGTGACCCCCGGCTTCATCGAACCGCACACCCATTTCGATGCGACCATGTGGTGGCAGCCCGATCTCGATCCGCTGACCGGCTATGGCGTCACCACCATCGTCATGGGCAATTGCGGCTTCTCGGCCGCGCCCGTTCACGAGACGGACGCCGAAGCCCGGCTGGAGATGATCAAGATCTTCTCCTTCTTCGAGGACATCCCCGAAGAGCCCTTCCTGACCAAGCTGCCGTGGGACTGGCGCAAATGGTCCGAATATCAGCGGTCGATGACCAGCAAGCTGCGGGTTCCTGCCAATTACACCGCCTTTGTCGGCCATATCGCGATCCGCCTCGCCGTGATGGGCATGGACGCCTGGGAGCGGAAGGCGACGCCCGAGGAGATCCGCCAGATCGCCGCGCATGTCGACGACGCGCTCGCCGCCGGCGCCTGCGGCGTGTCGAGCAATCTGCTCGACCATGACGGATCGGACCGCCCGGTGCCGACCCAGATCGCCTGCGACGACGAATATCGCGCGATCCTCGAAGTGCTCGCGCGCTATCCGGGCCGTTCGCTGCAGGTCGTCATCGACACCTTCATGCGGATGACGGCGCCCGCGAGCATGGAGCGGCTGACCCGGCTCAACGCCGATCTCAACGTCCGCATCCAGCTGGCCGGCGGCATTCCGACGCTCGAGTTCCAGCGTCCGATCCTGGAGCAGATGCGCGCGATCATCGAGAAGGCGCATGCCGATGGACAGGATGTCTGGCCCGCCTTCACCCACACCTCGCCCACCAACACGCTGTCGCTGATCCGCTCGCTGATCTTCGCGCAGTCGAACGACTATGTGTGGCACGAGGTGGTGCTGCTCGAGGACCTCGACGAGAAGGTCAAGCTGCTCCAGGATCCCGACTGGCGCGCCCGCGCTCGCGAGAGCTGGGACACCAAGGTGTGGCCGCACGCGCCGATGGCCAATCCCGATCGGCTGCTGCTGCGCAACTCGGACAATGGCTTCGGCCCGGTCAACACGACGCTCAAGGCCTATGCCGACAGCCGGGGCCTGCACCCGTCCGACGCGATGGCGGAATGGATTCTCGCCAACGGCATCCGCTCGACGGTGCATATGGCGCCGTTCGACATGAACCGCGACGAGATCATCCGGCTGATCCGCGATCCCAAGGCGCTCGGCAATCTCAACGACGCGCCCGCCCATGGCCAGATGTTCTGCGGCGGCGGCGAAAATATCCTGATGCTCACCGACTATGTCCGCAAGGGCGAGCTTTCGATCGAGGAAGCGATCTTGTCGATCACCGGCCGGATCGCCGAGCATTTCGGCTTCACCGATCGCGGCCGGATCGCGCCGGGGATGCGCGCCGACATCACCGTGTTCGACCTCGACGAGATCGAACATCGCGAGGAGTATAAGCGCTTCGACGTGCCGACCGGCGGCTATGACATGACCTGGCGCTACACGCGCGATGCAGCACCGATGCGGCTGACGATGGTCAACGGCATGCCGACCTTCATGAACGGCCATTTCACGGGCTCGATGCCCGGTCGCTATCTCGTCCCCGCGGGCGAGCAGCAACTGGCCCAGGCGGCCGAATAAGCCGAATCCGAAGACCGGGAGGGGCGGCGGGGCCTAAGCGCCTCGCCGCCCCTTCTTTTTTCATCCGGGCAGGGCGCTTCCCCGCGAGCGGTCCGGCCTCTAAGGACGATCCATGGCCAGTCGCGCAGGACGATCGCCGGGCAGACCGAACCGCATCTCGCAGGAGCAGATCCTGGAGGCGGCCGTCGCGCTCATCCGCGAAGGCGGGCTGGACGGCTGCAACATGACGCAGATCGCCCGCCGCCTGGGCGTGTCGGTGATGGCGCTCTACACCTATTATCCGAGCCGCGACGCTTTGGTCGAAGCCGTCGCCGCCGACGTCTTCGCGGCACTGCCGATCCCGTCGGAGGAGGGCGGCTGGAAGGCGTTCCTCACCGCCTGGATGCGGACGCTCTATGACGAGTTTATCCGGCGGCCCGAGGCGATCGAGCTGATGTACCGCGACGACCATGTCCCGCGGGCCTGGCTGAGGCTGTGGCTGCCGATGATGCGGGTACTGTGGCGGCAGGGGCTGCGGGGGCCCGATCTCGGCATGGTTTCGACCTGGCTGGGCCTGGTGGTGCTGCAGATGATCGCCGGGCTCTACAAGTTGCGATCCTCGGCCGAACTGCTCGATGAGCTGGGCATAGCCGGCCTCGACCCGGCGGATCGGCTACTCTTCGAGGACGTCAATGTCCTCGCCACGCCCGATGCCCGGCGGCGGCTTGCAGACTTCACGATCGAGAACATCATGTTCGGGATCGAGCGCGCCATCGAACAGGCCCGCGAGGCGGGGCGCCTCGCCGCTCCGCCGGGAACCGCGCTGCCCTGAGCCCGAGCCCGCGTGCGTTCAGCGCGGCAGGATGCGGGCGAAGGCGGCGACCCCCTGCGAGGCCGGGGCGGCCGGCAAGGATGCGTTCGCGGTCGGCGCGGGCGCCGGGGTGACCGCGCCCACCCCGGCGAACATCGCCTCGATATTGCGCACGCACAGCGCGACCGACTCGTCGGCGAGACGATACCAGACCTGCTTGGCCTCCTTGCGCGTCTCGACGAGTTCGGCGCGGCGCAGTTCGCCCAGTTGCTGGCTGAGCGCGGGCTGGCCGATGCCGGTGGCGTCGGCGATCTCGCCGACATTGCGTTCGCCGCGCAGCAGGCAGGACAGGATCATCAGGCGCTGTGCCTGTGCGAAGATGCGGATCTTCTCGGCCGCCGCCGCCGCGGCGTCCCGATCCTGGTGCAGTGCCGTCATTCGCTGTCCTCGAAGCGGCAGAACCAGTCCGCAGCATCGCTGGCCCGCTCATCCGGGGGAAGCAGCACGGGACCTCCGGGTTGCCAGCCCTCCGGCGTGAGGCGGCCAGATGCGTCGACCCGCTGCAGCGCGTTCAGCAGGCGCAGCATCTCGTCCGCCGATCGACCGACATTGTGGGGATAAGAGGTTGTCGCCCGGATGATGCCGTTCGGGTCGATGAAGAAGGTCGTCCGCATCGCCATGCTGTCGGCTGCCTCCTCGCCGATCATGCCATAGGCGCGTCCGATCGCCATGCTCGGATCCTCGATGACCGGGAAGTCGATCGTCACGTCGAACAGGTCGCCCAGCGCCCGGACCCAGGCCATGTGCGAATAGAGGCTGTCCACCGACAGGCCGACGAGCTGGCAGTCGAGCGCGTCGAACGCCGCCCGCCGCCGCGCCAGTGCCACGAACTCTGTACTGCAGACCGGGGTGAAGTCGGCGGGGTGCGAAAAGAGAATGACCCACCGGCCGCGTAGCTGGGAAAGCTGAAAGGGACCTCTGGTCGATCGGGCGATGAAGTCCGGGGCGGGGTCGCCGATCCGCGGCGGGACCGGGTTGTTCATGAGGCTATCCATCGCGTCCTACCTGCTGCCGGCCCCGCAGTTCCGCAAGCCCTTGACGATTGCAGAATATACAAATACAAAGTTCATGTAAATGTGAATTATAGGAGAGTCGCCGTGTCCGACCCCGCTCTCGCAAAGGCAGTCGCCCAGATTGCGGGGGCCCGGAAGGGTGTGCCCGCGATCAAGGCCTTCTTCGATGCGCCGACCTTCACCGTGACCTATGTCGTCCATGATCCGGAGACCCGGCGCGCGGCAGTGATCGACAGTGTGCTGACCTACGATCCTGCATCCGGGCGGACGTCCACCGACGCTGCCGAGCCGGTGCTGGCCCATGTCCGCGAGCAGGGCCTGACCGTCGACTGGCATCTGGAAACCCACGCCCATGCCGATCACCTGTCTGCGGCGCCCTTTCTTCAGAAGGAACTCGGCGGTCGCATCGCGATCGGCGCGCATATCTGCGAGGTGCAGAAGGCTTTCGGCGCCCTCTTCAATGCCGGGTCCGATTTCGCCCGCGACGGTTCCGACTTCGATCAGCTCTGGGGGGATGGGGACAGTTTCGCGATCGGCAACCTCTCTGTCACCGTCCTGCACGTGCCGGGACACACCCCGGCCTGCGTCGCCTATGTGATCGGTGACGCGGTGTTCGTCGGCGATACGATGTTCATGCCCGATTATGGCACGGCGCGGGCGGACTTTCCGGGCGGCGATGCGCGGACGCTGTTCCGGTCGTTACGACGGCTCCTCGAGTTGCCCCCCGAGACGCGGCTGTTCCTGTGTCACGATTATCTGCCGGAGGGTCGCGACCATTATGTCTGGGAGACGACCGTTGCCGAGCAGCGCCGCGCCAATGTTCACGCTCATGACGGCGTGACCGAAGACGAGTTCGTCGCCATGCGCGAGGCGCGCGATCATATGCTCGCCGTGCCGCGCCTGATCCTCCCCTCGGTCCAGGTGAACATGCGGGCGGGGCATCTGCCGCCGGCCGAGGACAATGGCACGGTCTATCTCAAGATTCCGGTGAACCAGCTGTGATCGGCTCGCTCTTTCCCGAGGCGCAGCCGCTGGCCGGCTTTGCAGGTGGGCTGATGATCGGCCTAGCCGCTGCGATCATGTTGCTGGGGCTCGGCCGCATCGCCGGCGTCAGCGGGCTCGCCGCGCGAGCGATCGGTCTGTCGGATGGTGGCCCGCCCAGATCGGTGGCGCTGGCCTTCATTGCCGGTCTGCCGCTTGGAGCGCTGCTGATCGCGTTTCTTCAGGGCGGCGTCGCTGCACAATTCGCTTCGCTCCCGATCATGATCATCGCCGGGCTGCTGGTCGGCTATGGCACGCGCCTCGGCTCGGGTTGCACCAGCGGCCACGGCGTCTGCGGCCTGTCGCGCCTGTCGCGCCGGTCGCTCGTGGCGACCGCACTGTTCATGGCGAGCGGTTTCGCCACGGTGGGGCTGATGCGCCTCGCGGGGCTGTCATGAAGCGTGCGCTCGTCGCCCTGGTCGCCGGAACCCTCTTCGGGGCTGGCCTGGCAATCTCCGGAATGGTCGATCCGTCCAGGGTGCGCGCCTTCCTCGATCTGTTCGGCGCCTGGGACCCGACGCTGGCCTTCGTGATGGGCGGCGCGATCCTGCCGATGGCGGTCGCCTGGCGATTGAGGGCCCGCATGGACCGTCCACTGGCCGACGACATCTTCGCGCTGCCGGAAACCCGCACGCTCGATGCGCGGCTCGCCATAGGCGCCCTGCTGTTCGGCATCGGTTGGGGATTGGGTGGGCTCTGTCCCGGACCGGCGATCGCCGGCTTTGCGCTATATCCCCTTGCCGTCGCGCCCTTTCTGCTGGCGATGGGCGCCGGCTTCGCCTTGCATCGCTTCACGGCATGATGACGAATGCACAATATCTGCTGGGCGGCATGTCCGGTGGGCTGGTGGGCTTCGTGCTCGGGCTGGTCGGCGGGGGCGGGTCGATCCTCGCGGTGCCCCTGATGGTCTATCTCGTCGGCGTGCCCAACCCGCATGTCGCGATCGGCACGAGCGCGCTGGCGGTTGCCGCCAACGCCGCCGCCGGGCTCGCGGGCCATGCCCGGGCGCATCATGTCAAATGGCGCTGCGGGGGCATGTATGCGGCGGCGGGGGTCGTCGGCGCGCTCGCGGGATCGACCTTCGGCAAGATGGTCGACGGTCAGAAGCTGCTGCTGCTGTTCGCGCTGCTGATGCTCGTGGTCGGCCTGCTCATGCTGCGCGGGCGCGGGGATCCCGGCAATCCGGGGGCGGAGTGCAACCGGCAGAAGGCGCCCAAAGTCCTCGCCTTCGGCCTCGGCTCGGGGGTCTTTTCGGGCTTTTTCGGTATCGGCGGCGGCTTCCTCATCGTGCCGGGCCTCGTCGCGTCGACCGGCATGCCGATGCTGATGGCGGTCGGAACCTCGCTCGTCGCCGTTACCGCCTTCGGCCTCACGACCGCCGCCAACTATGCCCTTTCCGGGCTCGTCGACTGGCCGCTTGCGCTGATCTTCGTGCTCGGCGGCGCTCTGGGCAGCATCGGGGGGCTAAGGCTGGCGGAAAAGCTCGGCGGCAAGACCGGTCGGCTGACGACGCTGTTCGCACTGCTGATCTTCGCGGTCGCGCTGTACATGATCTGGCAGGGCCTCGGTACGGCCTTTCCCGCGCTGGACATTATGCCTCATCCCGCAGACCCAAGCTAAGGGCTACGAGGTCGCTGAGAGGAACTCATGATGTTCGACACGGCCGATGCGCTCATTCTCGCCCGCGCGCAGTTCGCCTTTACGGTGAGCTTCCATTTTTTGTTCCCCGCTTTCACCATCGGGCTCGCCAGCTATCTGATGGTGCTCGAGGGGCTGTGGCTCAAGACGGACAAGGGCGTCTATGCCAATCTCTACCGCTATTGGCTCAAGATCTTCGCGGTCGTCTTCGCGATGGGTGTCGTGTCGGGCATCGTCATGTCGTACCAGTTCGGCACCAACTGGTCGGTCTTCTCGGACAAGGCCGGGCCGGTGATCGGGCCGCTGATGGCTTATGAAGTGCTCACCGCCTTCTTCCTCGAAGCCGGCTTCCTCGGCGTCATGCTGTTCGGGATCAACAAGGTCGGGCGCAAGCTGCATTTCGTCGCGACCTGTGCGGTGGCGGTCGGCACCTTCATCTCCGCCTTCTGGATATTGTCGGTAAACAGCTGGATGCAGACCCCGGTCGGCTATGAGATCGGCGCCAACGGCCAGTTCCTGCCGGGCCCGAGCTGGATCGCGATCATCTTCAATCCCAGCTTCCCTTACCGCCTCGTACACACCGTGCTTGCCGCCTATCTCACCACCGCCTTCGCGGTCGGCGGGGTCGGGGCCTGGCATCTGCTGCGCGATCGCACCAATCCGGGTGCGCGCACGATGTTCTCCATGGCGATGTGGATGGCGGCGATCGTCGCCCCGATCCAGATCTTCGCCGGCGACATGCACGGGCTCAACACGCTCGAGCATCAGCCGGCGAAGGTGATGGCGATGGAGGGCCATTATCAGAGCCACCCCGATGGCGCCCCGCTGATCCTCTTCGGCATTCCCGACAGCCAGGCCAAACGGGTCGACTATGCGATTTCCATCCCCAAGGCGTCCTCGCTGATCCTGAAACATGATCCGAACGCACCGTTGAAGGGGCTCGATACGGTGCCGGAGGCGGACCAGCCCCCGGTCGGCATCGTCTTCTGGGCGTTCCGCATCATGGTCGGCCTCGGCTTCGCCATGATGGGCCTAGGCCTGTGGAGTCTGCTCGCGCGGATGCGCGGCCGGCTCTACGACTGGCGTGGGCTGCACCGGGCAGCGCTGCTGATGGGACCGGCGGGATTCGTCGCAGTCCTGGCTGGGTGGGTCGTGACCGAGGTCGGGCGGCAGCCCTTCACCATTTACGGACTGCTCCGCACCGCGCAGAGCGCATCGCCGCTCGACGCCCCCGCCGTCGGCGCTTCGCTGCTGGCCTTCGTGCTCGTCTATTTCACCGTCTTCGGCGCGGGCATCTGGTATCTGCTGCGCCTCGCCGCGAAGCCGCCCGAGGCGCATGAGAGCGCACCGGCGGCCACGCCCATCAGAACCGCCGGCATCACCCCCGCACCCGCCGTCGAGGGAGGCAAGGCATGATCGACCTGACCGTCATCTGGGCCGCTATCATCGGCTTCGCCATCGTCGCCTATGTCATCATGGACGGCTTCGACCTCGGCATCGGCATCCTCTTTCCGCTGTTCGCGGTGGGCCAGGACCGCGACCGGGCGATGAACAGCATCGCACCCGTCTGGGACGGCAACGAGACCTGGCTGGTGCTGGGCGGCGGGGGGCTGCTCGCGGCCTTTCCGCTGGCCTATGCGATCATCCTGCCCGCACTCTATGCACCGCTGATCGCGATGCTGCTCGGCCTCGTGCTGCGCGGGGTCGCCTTCGAGTTCCGCTGGCGTGATCCCGCGCACCGCGCCTGGTGGGATCTCGCCTTTTTCGTGGGGTCGACCGTGGCGACCTTCGCGCAGGGCATTACCCTCGGCGCGCTGCTTCAGGGGATCAGCGTCGACGGCCGCGCTTATGCCGGCGGCTGGTGGGACTGGCTGTCGCCCTTTTCGCTGCTGACCGGGGCCGGCCTGCTCGTCGGCTATGCGCTGCTCGGCGCCTGCTGGCTCAACTGGAAGACCGACGAGGCGCTCCAGCGGCAGGCGGTGACCTATGCCGGCCGGCTCGGCATCCTGCTGCTGCTGGTGATCGGCGCAGTCAGCCTCGCGACGCTGACGCTGGACGCCGGCTATCAGCAGCGCTGGCTCGCCTGGCCGGGCGTGCTGGCGACCGCACAGGTGCCGCTCGCGACGCTGATCGTGACCGCGCTCTTCTATCGCAGCCTGTCGGCGCGCCGGGATGCGCAGCCCTTTTTCTGGGCGCTGGCGCTGTTCATGCTGTGCCTGCTCGGGCTCGGCATCTCGATCTGGCCCTATGTCATCCCCGCGCGGGTAACGATCTGGGAGGCGGCGGCGCCCTATCGCAGCCAGCTCTTCATGCTCGTCGGGGCCGGCCTGCTCGTGCCGGTGATCCTCGCCTACACCGCCTGGGCCTATTGGGTGTTCCGCGGGAAGGTCGGCCATGACGGCTATCATTGATGGCGCGCGCTGACATGGCGGGGCGCTGGAAGCGGTTGGGCTGGTTCCTGGCCATCTGGACCGGGAGCGTGCTCGCGCTCGGTGCGGTGTCGATGCTGATCCGCTTCTGGTTGAGGCCATGATGGCGCGCCACGTCGGCTAAACCGGATCTCCCTATCACAAAGGCGAGCCGTCCCGCTGGCCGCCGATTGACCTCGATCAAAGGCCGCCGGTTCGGCGCATGGTTTGTCTTCTCCACGTACAGGAGAGGAATTCGCCATGGCCGATCGTGACCCCGCCATCCACCGCGACGCCGCCCGTTGTCCCGGTCCCGGCTGGGAGGAGATCCTGCGCGAGGACCTGATCCCGCCGCCCGCCTTCATGGCGGAGGATCGCTATCGCTATCTCGGTTCCGAACCGATCGATGCGAAGCGCTATCATGATCCGGCCTTCTTCCGCGCCGAGATGGAGAAGATGTGGCCTTTCGTCTGGCAGTTCGCCGCGCGCGAGGAGGACATGCCCGAGCCCGGCGACTATGTGACCTACGACAATGCCGGGCGGTCCTACCTCATCGTTCGCCAGCCGGATGGCGAGGTTCGTGCCTTCCACAATGTCTGCCTCCATCGCGGGCGCAAGCTGGCGACGGAGTCGGGCATGGCCGAGAAGTTCGTCTGTCCCTTCCATGGCTTTGCCTGGAACACCGACGGCAGCCTGCGCGACATTCCCTGCCGCTGGGATTTCGGCCATCTGAGCGACGAGCGCATGAAGCTGCCGCAAGCGAGCGTCGCCCGCTGGGACGGCTATATCTTCGTCCGGGAGAAGGACGAAGGGCCGACGATCGAGGCGTTTCTCGCGCCGCTACCGGAGTTTTTCACCCGCTGGCGGCATGAGGATTGCGAAACCATCGCCTGGGTCGGCAAGGTCGTCGACGCCAACTGGAAGATCACCATGGAAGCCTTCATGGAGAGCTACCACGCCTATATGACGCATCCGCAGCTGTTGCCCTTCACCGGCGACGCCAACGCGGCCTATCATGTGCTCGGCAAGCATGTGAATGTGAACTACACCCCCTTCGGCACCATCTCCCCGCATGTCGCCGGCACCGAGCGTCCCGAACAGTGGATCGTCGAGGAGTTCGTCAAATATAACGGGCGGTCCTCGGACAATTACGACCCCGAGAAGGACCAGTTCAACATCACCGTCCCTGAGGGGGAAAGCGCCCGCCACGCCCTTGGCGCCGCGATGCGCGAGAGTTCGCAGCGGGCCTTCGGCGGCGACTATTCGGCGGTGTCGGAATCCGAGCTGCTCGACGCGCTGGTGTTCAACGTCTTCCCCAATTTCGCGCCGTGGGGCGGCTTCATGCCCAACATCGTCTATCGCTGGCGGCCCTGGCCCGACCAGGATCGCTGCCTGATGGAGGTGCGCGTCCTCGCGCGCCGGCAGGACGGAGCCGAGCCGCGCCCGCCGATGACGATGCATCTGCTCGAAGACGGCCAGACATGGGCCGATGCGCCGGAGCTCGGAGCGCTGGGGGCGGTCGTCGACCAGGACATGGAGAATATGGAGCTGACTCATCAGGGGCTCAAATGCTCGGCCAACGGCCTCGTCGAACTGGGCGACTATCAGGAGGTGCGCATCCGCCACTTCCACCAGACGCTCGACACCTATCTGGAACGCTCAGGGGGAGCCTTGCGATGACCGATCTCTACAAGGCTTATGGCGACGCAGCGGAGCGGATGCTCCATTTCGTCGAGACCCGCAGCACCGACCAGGCGAGCGGCGTGTTCGAAGTGCCCGTCGCCCATTATCTGGACGAGGCGCGCTGGCAGAAGGAGATGGATCTGATCTTCCGGCGCCTCCCATTGATGCTCGCGCTGACGATCGAGCTGCCGCGGGTCAACGATTACAAGGCGATGGATGTGATGGGGCAGCCGGTGCTCATCACGCGCGGCAAGGATGGCAAGGCGCGCGCCTTCCTCAATGTCTGCAAGCATCGGGCGATGCATCTTGCGAAGGAGGGCAAGGGCAATTGCTCGCGCTTCGCCTGCCAATATCATGGCTGGACCTACGCCAATGACGGGCAGCTGGTCGGCATCGCCGAGGCGAGCACCTTTGGTGACGTCGACCGCCGCACCTTGGCGATGACCGAATTGCCGGCGGAGGAAGTCGCGGGAATGATCTTCGTGATCCTGACGCCAGGCCTGCCGATCGACGTGCGCGGTTTTCTGGGCGGCATGCTCGACGATCTCGCCGCGCTGCGGCTGGAGACCTGGTATTATCACAAGGCGCGGACGATGGAGGGCGCCAACTGGAAGGTGTCCTTCGACGGCTATCTCGAAGGCTATCATTTCCAGGCCGCCCACACCCAGACGGTCGCGACGCGTTCACCGTCCAACCGAGCCAGCTATGAGGCTTTCGGTCCGCATATCCGGCTGGGCTTCCCGCAGAACGGGATCGTCCGCCTCAAGGATCTGCCGCGCGAGGAGTGGGGCCGGCAGGAGAATGACGGCTACGACTTCATCCGGATCCTGTTTCCGAACTTCAGCTTCTTCCTCGCGCCCGAGATGTGCCAATATGCCCAGCTGTTTCCGGGGCCGACGCCCGACCGCAATCTGACGGTGATGAACTATATCTACCCCACCGCGCCGAAGGACGAGGAGGAACTGCGCACGCTCGACGAGATGAGCGACTTCTTCTTCCAGGTCGTGCTCGACGAGGATTATGCGCTCGGCCTGAAGGTACAGAACGGGCTGGAATCAGGCGCGACCGATCGGCTCACCTTCGGCCGCAACGAGCCGGGCAACCAATATTTCCACAAATGGGTCGAGTACTATCTGTCGGGCTGCGAAGGACCGGCGCCGGTCCTTCGAGCCTGACAGCCGTCCTTCGCCCTACCGCGCAGGGGCGGGTGCGGCGGCGGGGGGCAGGGCGCCCAGATAGGTCATGATCTTCGGCATGTCGGCAGGATCGATCGGCGCCTTGTAAACGTCGATCATCTTTTGGACGATCCTGCCCCAGTCGGCTTGCGACAGCGGCGGCTGCACCAGCACCATCGAGGGCGAATGGCAGGCGCGGCAATTGTCGTTCATCACCTGCACTTCGGGTCCTGCCGGATATTCGACCTCATAGTCGGTCGGCAGGGTCACGCTGGTGGAGGCCAGGCGCGGCCGTGCCGCATCCTTCGCCCGGGTGCCCGCGCCGGCAAGCCCGGAACCCAGGACCGAGACCAGCGCGATCGTAGCCGAAAAGGTCAGCATCTTCGACATCAGGCGTCTCCCGCGATCAGGTGGACGGTCTCGACCCCCGCGCGCATATAGCCGCCGGGGTTCCAGTTCATTTCCAGCGGTTGCGCCAGCCCCTTCGCATTGGTGCAGCGCGTGGCAACGGCCAGGGCGCCGGATGCCGGGACCGTCACGCGCGCCTCGAAGCGGCGGAAGCTGTACGGCCCCTCGTCCTTGCCGAGCGTCGCCGCCTGCCAACTGGTCCCGCCGTCGGTCGACACCTCGACCCTGGCCACTCCGCAATCCCCGCCCATGGCGATGCCCGCGACCGTCAGCCTCCCGGGCTTCACCCGCTGCCCTTCGCGCAGGTTCGTGACCAGTGAGCGCGGGACCATGCGGCTGATCGCCTCGCTCGGATACTCCTTTGTCCCCGGCGCGATGTGGCCGAAGGGCGTGGAGGGGACGCGATAGGCCTTGGCCATCCAGAAATTGTCGTCCTTGCGGTCGAGCACCTCGATCTGGCTGAGCATCTTGATCCAGTAGGTCGAATACCAGCCAGGCACGACCAGCCGCAGCGGGAAGCCGTTGAGGAGCGGCAATTGCTCCCCGTTCATCTGATAGGCGACCATCACCTCGCCGTCGCGCGCATGGTCCAGTGCGAGCGACTTCAGGAATTTGGGCGCCTCGGACGTCATCGGATCGTCAAGCCCGCCGAAGCGTATGTCGACGGCGCCGGCCTTCACGCCCGCCCGGTCGAGCAGATCGCGCAGGCGTACCCCGCGCCAGCGCGCATTGCCCATCGCGCCATGCGCCCATTCGGCACCCGGCACATTGGGCTGGAACAGGCCGCGCGAATTGCCCGAACATTGGTTGACTGCGACATAGTCGATCGGCTCGAACTCGCGGATCAGCTGGTCGAGGGTGAAGCTGACCGGTCGATCGACATGGCCGCCGATGGTCAGCCGGAAACTGCCGACATCGACGCTCTCCGGAAACCCCCAATGCCAGCGGACATAGAAGCGGTCGTTCGGCGTGATGACGCCCTGGTCGAACACCTCCATCGGCGTTTCCAGCAAAGGCGGCCGCACCCGCTGCAGGATCATCGGGCCCTTGCCGGGAAAGGCCGTGGTCATCGGTCGTGTCGGCGGCTTGCCCGGCAGGCCAAGGTCGGCAACCGCCTGCGCCCAGCCTGGGAAGGCGATCATGCCGGTCCCCGCCGCTGCACTCCGCAGCAGGGCGCGCCGGGAGAGGCGGGAGGCAGTGTCGGGCGTGTCGCTGTGGATCATGTCAGGCCTGTCCCAGTTCGAGCGCCAGCAGGGCGCGCCATTGATCGAGCCGCCGTTCCCGCGTCGCGGCGTCCATGCGCGGTACGAACGTCGAGACGTCCGATCGCATCGCCGCAGCGTCGGTGAGCGTCGCGTGAAGCCCGCAGCCCACCGCCGCCAGCATCGCCGCGCCCAGTGCCGTCGTCTCGACATTGTGCGGCCTTTCGACCTCCAGGTCGAGCATGTCGGCGAGATCCTGCGCAACCCAGTTGTTGGCGCTCATCCCGCCATCGAGGCGCAGCATGGCCCAAGGCGATCCGTCGGCGGCATAAGCCTGTTTGAGATCGTGCATCTGGTGCGCCATCGATTCGAGCGCGGCGCGCACGATGTGGGCCCTGGTCGCGCCCTGGGTCAGGCCGCCGATCAGGCCACGCGCCTCGGGTCGCCAGTGCGGCGCGCCGAGACCCGACAAAGCGGGCACGATGCACACGCCGCCATTGTCGGGCACCGACCGGGCGAGCGCCTCGGTCTCGGCTGCGGTGCCGACGAAGCCCAACTGGTCGCGCAGCCATTTGACGAGACTGCCGGCGACGAACACCGAGCCTTCGAGCGCATAGCTGCGCTTGCCGTCGCACTGCGCGAGGACGGTGCCGAGCAGCCGGTTGTTCGAGCGCGGCAGCTCGTGGCCGGTGCTGACGAGGACGAAGGCGCCGGTGCCCAGCGTCGCCTTCACCTGTCCGGCGGTCAGGCAGTTCTGCCCGATCGTGGCCGCCTGCTGGTCGCCGGCGAGGCCGCAGATCGGGATCGCGCCGCCGAGCAGGTCGGGCCGAGTGGTGCCGAAGCGGCCCGCCGTATCGACAATCTCGGGCAGCGCCGAAGCGGGGACGCCGAGCAGCGCGAGGAGGTCCGCGTCCCATGCCGCCTTGTCGAGCGGCATCAGCATCGTCCGGCTGGCATTGGTCGCATCGGTGATGTGCAGCCCGCCGGTCAGCTTCCAGACCAGCCAGCTCTCGACCGTGCCGAGCGCCAGCCGGTCGCCCAGCGCGGCGGCCTCGGGGACATTGTCGAGGATCCAGCGCATCTTGGTGCCGGAGAAATAGGGGTCGACGACCAGCCCGGTCCGCTCGCGGATCATCTGTTCATGGCCATCGGCGCGCAGTTGTTCGCAGAAGCCGGCGGTGCGCCGGTCCTGCCAGACGATCGCGCGGGTGACCGGCTCACCGGTGGTCCGGTCCCAGGCGATGACGGTCTCGCGCTGGTTGGTGATGCCGATCGCGGCGATGCGGTCCGCGCCCCCGGCCTTCTCGACCGCGCGGCGTGCGCAGGCGAGGGTCTTGGTCCAGATCTCGGTCGCGTCATGTTCGACATGGCCGTCGGCGGGATAATGCTGGGTCAGTTCGGCCTGCTCGATCGCGGCGACCGTCCCGTCGACCGCGAACAGCATCGCCCGGGTGGAGGTGGTGCCTTCGTCGAGAACCAGCAGATAGGGTGTTTGCACGTCGCTCTCCCCGCCGGCGCCTTGCCCTAAAGCGTGCACCGGCATCCGTCCTATTTCGCCATGCCGGCGAGAAACTCTTCCAGTGCCGCGCGTTGCGCCGCGTCGAGGCGCAGGCCCAGCTTGCCGCGCCGCCAGAGGATGTCCTCGGCGATCCGCGCCCATTCGCGCTCGACCAGATAGCGGACTTCGGCCTCGGTCAGGCCATGGCCGAAATGGCGGCCGCAGGCATCGAGCGATTGGGCGTTGGCAAAGATCTCCAGCGTCAGCCGGCCATAGCTGCGGACCAGCCGCTGAATTGTGCCAGCGTCGAGGAAGGGATAGCGCTTGGCGATCTCTGCGCGCAACGCCTCGACGCCCTCGACCGGGAAGTCACCGCCGGGCAGGGGGTGCTGGTCGCTCTCGAACGGCTCGCGCAGTACGGGCAGGCGCTCGGCCAGCGCCTCGATCGCCTCGCGGGCGAGGTGGCGATAGGTGGTGATCTTGCCGCCGAAGACCGACAGCAAGGCAGGCCCCTCGGCCTCGGGCGACAGTTCGAGGCTGTAGCCGCGTGTCGCTGCCTCGGGCTTGCCCGATCCGTCGTCGATCAGCGGACGCACGCCCGAATAGGTCCAGACCACGTCCTCGGGCCGGATGGCCTTGCGGAAATAGCGGCTCGCGCCCTCGCACAAATAGGCGATTTCCTCCTCGCTCGCGCGCACCTCGGCGAGGCTGCCTTCATGGTCGCGGTCGGTGGTCCCGATCAGCGTGAAGTCCTGCTCATAGGGAATGGCGAAGAAGATGCGCCCGTCGGGCAGCTGGAAGAAATAGCTATAGGGGTGGTCGAACAGCGCGGGCACGACGATGTGCGAGCCCCGGACGAGCCGCATCCGCCGGCCGCTCTGTTCTTTTGCCCGGCCGAGCAGCGAGAGGACCGACGGTCCCGCCGCATTGACGACGGTCTTAGCCCTGAACGCGCCGGCCGAGGTCCGGATCGCCCATTCGTCTCCCGCCCGTTCTAGTGCCAGCACCTCGGTGCGGGTGCGGACCTCGGCGCCCCGGTCGGCGGCGTCGCGGGCGTTGAGCGCCACCAGGCGCGCATCGTCGACCCAGCAGTCCGAATAGACGAAGGCCTTGGCATATTCAGGCTTGAGCGGACCGCCGGCCGGATGGCCGCGCAGGTCGATCGACTCGGTTGCCGGCAGCTTCTTCCGCCCGCCGATATGATCGTAGAGAAACAATCCGAGCCGCAGCAGCCAGCGCGGGCGCAGCCCCCGCACATGCGGCAGGACGAAGCGCATCGGCCAGATGATGTGCGGGGCGATCGCCCAGAGACGTTCGCGCTCGCTGAGCGATTCCCGCACCAGCCCGAACTCATAATGTTCGAGATAGCGCAGCCCGCCATGGATCAGCTTGGTCGAGGCCGACGACGTCCCCTGGGCAAGGTCGCCCTGTTCGAGCAGCAGGACCGACGCCCCGCGCCCGGCCGCGTCGCGCGCTATGCCGCAGCCATTGACGCCGCCGCCGATAACGGCGACGTCGAACAGCCGGTCCTGGTTCGTCCGGGGCGTCGTCATGCCGTCTCCGTTCAGCCTTCGAGCGGGCCATGCTGCAGATGCGGCAGCACGTGGCGGGAGAAGAGATCGGCTTCGGCCGCGTGCGGATAGCCGGACAGGATGAAGGCCTCGATGCCTTCGGCCTGATAGGCGCGCAGCTTCGCCAGCACCTGGTCTGGATTGCCGACGATCGCTGCACCGCAGCCCGAGCGGGCGCGGCCGATGCCGGTCCACAGATTGTCCTCGACGAAGCCGTCGCCGCCGGCTGCGCTGCGCAGTTCGGCCTGGCGCTGCACGCCGACATTCTTGGCGTCGAGCGACTTCTCGCGGATCGCGCGGCCGATCTCGTCGTCGAGCTTGGACAGCAGCCGGTCGGCGGCGGCGCGGGCCTCTTCTTCGGTGTCGCGCACGACGACATGGACGCGGTAGCCGAACTTCAGCTCACGGCCGAAGCGCGCGGCGCGGCTCTTCATGTCGGCGATCGTCTCGCGGACCTTGTCCATCGTGTCGGGCCACATCAGATAGACGTCGCAGCCCTCGGCGGCACATTCGCGGGCATCTTCGGACAGGCCGCCGAAATAGAAGGCGGGGCAACTGCCCGAGATGGTCGAGATGCGCGGCGGGTCGAGCTTGAGCTTGTAGAACTCGCCCTCATGGTCGAGCGACTGCCCGTCGAGCAGCGTGCGGACGATCTTCATCACCTCGGTCGCACGGGCATAGCGCGCCTTGCCCGGCAGCGCCTCGCCCGGCATGTCGGACGAGATGATGTTGACGTTCAGCCGCCCGCCGGTGCCGGCGGCATTGGGGCCCAGGATGCGGTCGAGCGTGGCGATGCGGCGCGCCAGCTGCGGCGGCCAGTCCTCGCCGATGCGGGTGGCCCAGAGCAGCTTGATGCGGCGCACCTGCGTTGCGACCGCCGCCGCGAAGGCGGTGGTGTCGAGGCCGAGCTGGTAGCCCGAGGGGAGCAGGATATTGTCGAATCCGCCCTTCTCGGCCTGCAGCACGATGTTGCGGCAATGCTCCCAGCTCGACTGCAGCCGGCTGTCGGGCACGCCAAGAAATTCATAATCGTCGTCACACAGCGCGGAGAACCACGCCACTTCGCATTGCTGCGTCATCTTCGCCTCCCGGGCCTATCCTTGAACAACCGGCTGCTCAGGGCAGCCTTTCTCCGCGTGCGGCCACCAGCACCGCATACCAGTCCTCGCGCGACCAGCGGACGTCGCGGGCCTTCGAGCCCTCGGCGATCCGCTCGGGCTGCTGCGACCCAATGATCGGGACGATGCCCGCCGGATGCGCCATCAGCCAGGCATAAGCCGCCACCGTCAGCGACACGCCCTGCTCGGTCGCCACCTTGGCCAGCGCCTCGACCACCGCCTTGTCGCGCTGCGTTTCGGGGTTGGCCAGGCGACCGCCGCCGAGCGGCGACCAGGCCATCGGCACGAGGCCGAGCATCATCGCCTGGTCCAGTTCGCCATTTTCGAAGCAGGTGATGCGCAGCGGGCTGATCTCGGGCTGGGTCGTCACCAGCTTGTTGCCCAGGAACTGCTGCAGCGCTGCGGTCTGGTGGATGGTGAAGTTGGACACGCCGATGGTGCGGATCTTGCCGGCGGCGACGGCATCGTCGAGCGCGCGGGCGACTTCCTGCGGATGGGCGAGGATGTCGGGGCGGTGGACCTGCCACAGCTCGACGCCGTCGACCTTCAGGCGGCGCAGCGAGGCGTCGATCGCTTCGGCCAGATAGGCCTTGCTCTGGTCATAGGGCAAAGGCGGGCGGATGCCGCCCTTGGTCGCCAGCACCATGCGGTCGCGCAGCGCCGGTTCGGCGGCCAGCACCTCGCCCAGCATCGCCTCGGCATCACCGAAGCCATGGGTGCCGTCGAATCCATAGATGTCGGCCGTGTCCAGCAGGGTGATGCCGGCGTCGAGCGCGGCATGGACCAGGCGCGCGGCTTCCGACACGGTGCGGCCGTCCTCGGCGAGGCGCCACATGCCCCAGGCAATGGAGGAAATCTCGATGCCGCTGGCGCCCAGGGTGCGGGTGGCCGGCGGCTGGGGAAGAAGACTCATGAACATGTCCTGCGTGGCGGCGCGACGGAGCCGCGCTCGATCAGTTGGTGGGGAAGACGGCGGTGGGCGATGTCGCCCCCCGCGATGAGGATCTCCGTGGCGGTGTGCGCCAGGTCGAACATCGGCTGGTGGATGGTGGTGAGCGGCGGCCAGACGGTGCGCGCCAGCGTGGTGTCGTCGAAGCCGGCCACCGACAGGTCGCCGGGCAGATCGAGGCCCCGGTCGTGCGCGACCGCGAGCACGCCCGCCGCCATGTCGTCGTTGGAGGCGAAGATCGCGGTCGGCGGCTCGGCCATGTCGAGAAAGGCGGCACCGGCCGTCACGCCGCTGTCGAAGTCGAACTCCCCGCTCGCCACCAGCTGCGGCTCATAGGATATGCCCGCCCGGTCGAGCGCGCGGCGATAGCCGAACAGGCGGTCGTCCGATGCCATGTGGTTGGGATGGCCCTTGATGAAGCCGATCCGCCGATGCCCCATGTTGACGAGATGGGTCGTCATGTCGTCGGCGGCCTGCGCGTCGTCCATATAGACCGAGCTCGTCAGCGCATGGTTGGTGCCCGGCGAGATGCGGACGAAGGGTATGTCCATCGCCTCCAGCGCGCGCAGCACCTCATCGCAGTCGGTGACCGGCGACGACAGGATGATCCCGTCGACATGGGTTTCGGTGACGAGCCCGCGCACCTGATCGCCGACATTGGGTGCTGCGACGTCGACCGGCTGGGCGAGCAGGCGGATGCCGTCGGCCTGGCAGCGCGACCAGCAGCCATTCTGGATCTGGAACATATAGTAGGGGCTGTGATTGTCGTAGATCAGCGCGATCTGGTTCGACTTGGCGCCCGACAGGATGCGCGCGGCGATGCTCGGCCGGAAATCGAGCTCGCGCATCGCCAGCTGCACGCGCGCCCTGGTTTCCGCGCTGACATAAGGATGGTCGTTGAGTACCCGGCTGACGGTCTTGACCGCCACCCCCGCACGCGCCGCGACATCCCTGATGTTCGATCTTTCGCTCACCCCTGCAACACCCCCGGCAAGGCCGCGAACAGCCCCCCAAATGCGCTGTCGGGCCGATAGAAGACCGGTGGCCGGCCGATCGGCGCGTCCACCCTGTGGAGCCCCGGCTGAAGATCCTCGCCGCTCCACACCGACCGCCAGGGCGAAGAGCCGGGCAGGACGACGTGGCGCGACGTGGCGCCTTCTTCGATCACGGGGGCCACCAGCAGGTCGGCACCGTAGAGGAACTGGTCCTGCACGGTCCACAAGTCGCGCTGGTCGGGATGGTGAAGAAACAGCGGGCGCTGGGCGGGCAGGCCGGTGGCGACGGCTTCGTCGCACAGCGTGCGGACATAGGGTGCCAGATGGGCATGGACCCGGCTCCACCGCGCGAAGCAGGCCATCAGTTCCGCATCGCTGTCATATTGCAGATTGTCGTCGGGCCGGTTGCCCTCATGGCTGCGCATGATGGGGGCGAAGGCTGCCAGTTCGCACCAGCGCTCGAGCAGTTCGCGCGTCCGGATATTGCCATGGAGCGAGGTGTAGCCGCCGCAATCCGAATGGCTGTAGGCGTTGCCGACGAGGCCCGAGGAAAGCGCCCCGGCCAGCACCGTCCCGATCCCGTCATGGCGGGTGAAGTCGACCGACTGGTCGCCTGCCCAGAGCAGCGGACAATGACGCTGCACACCCGAGAAGCCGGCGCGCATGAAGAACAGCGCGTCGCCGGTGCGACCGCGCGAGGCGAGCGCCATGGCGTTGACCTCGGCCCACAGTACCGGCCAGAGATTATGCGCCTCCATCGGGTCCGATCCGTCGGCCAGGCGAAGGTCGACGGGCAGATATTCACCGAAATCGGCCATCCAGCCGTCGATACCCTTATCGAGCATCTCCTCGCCCAACACCCGCTCGGCGAACCAGGCGCGGCTCTCGGCGCGGGTGAAGTCGACCACGCCGCAGTCGAACTCGCCGAAGTCGACCAGATAGGGCTCGTCGCGGTCGAGGCGCAGTGCGAAATGGCCGCCCGCCGCCGCCTCGGCATAAAGTTCGCCGTCCACCGCCAGATAGGGGTTGGCATAGGCGAGGAAGCGGATGCCGCGCGCCTTCAATCCGGCGATGCGCTGTTCGAGGCCGGGATAGCGCTCAGCGCTGCGCTCGGCGACATGCCAGTCCCAGAACAGCCTTCGACCGAAGCTGGTCTCGCGAATGCCGGCCCAGTCCTCGCACCACAGGCCCGAAACCGCCGTGCCCGCCTCGATGAACCGCTCCATCCGGTCGAAGCTGCTCGCACCCGACTTGAGGCCAAGGATCGCGCCGCCGATCGCCCAGTCGGGCAGCGGTGGCTGGCGGCCGAAACGCTCGGACAGCAGTCCGACCAGTTCGACCGGGCCGTCGGCCGCGAAGAATTCGAGTGCGGCGCTGTCTTTCCAGATTTCGACGCGGTGAAAGGCCGGGTCGCTGAAATCGAGCACGCTGTAACAGCTCTCGTCGAGATGGGTGGCGATCCAGCGCGAGGTCAGGAAGGTCGGCTGCGGGTAGTTGCTGTTCCAGTAATCGCCGCCCGCCATGCCCTGCTCGTCCATGATGCGGGTCAGTTCGGTGCTCTTGTCGCGACCGACGCCGGGCTCGCTGGTCCAGATCGGGAAGCGGCGCCCGTTGAGCGCGACATAGCTCATCTGCTCGCCGCCGCCCCAGACGCACTCCTCGGGATCTGCGAAGAGCGACAGCGTCAGGCGGTCATAGCCAGGCAATAAGGCCGCCACGTTCAGTCGATGGCCTTCGATCGCGAGAGTAGCCACGGCCTTGCCGCCGTCGAGCAGCGTCACGTGCTGATCGGTCAGCTCGAAGTCGGCCGGCGCGACCTTTTGCGCGGGCGCATCCTCGATCCGGAAATTGCCGCGATACATCTCGATCGCGGGATTGCCCTGCGCCATGGCAAGCGCTGGACAGTCGCAGCGGTGCGACAACAGGGTGCGACCCCCGATCAGGAGGTCGAAACCATCGGAATTCGAGACGAATTCGAGCTTCAAGACGCGTATATCCTCTGGTCGCGGGCCTTGTTGCAGAATTGCCGCACCATGGCCCGTCTCGTGTGACACCGCTTGACATATCGTCGCTTCCGCCGCAACACAAGGGCCGCAAGCGGTGATGCCAAACAGGTGAGCCGCTCCAGAAACGTTCGCAGCGGGGCGCAAAGTCCCGGACTAAAAGGGGAGGAAAACCCGTGAAATCGTTGCTCCGTGCCTCGTCCGCCATGGCTTTGGCGGCCATTTCCATTGGCTATGCCGCACCGGCCTTCGCCCAGACACCGGCCGAAGCCGAGGAGTCGGTCGCCGAGATCGTGGTCACCGCGCAGAAGCGCTCCGAAAATCTCCAGAGCGTGCCCGTGGCCGTCTCGGTCCTGTCGGGCCAGGCGCTCGCCACCACCGCGCGCCCGAGCATCGAAAGCGCGGCGCAGCTGGTGCCTTCGCTCAACTTCCTGAAGTCGGGCACGACGCTCAACCAGACGATCTTCCTGCGCGGCGTCGGTACCGCCACCTTCTCGATCGCCGGTGAACCCTCGGTGTCGACCGTGGTCGACGGCGTCGTCTATGCCCGCTCGGGCGAGGCCTTCAACGATCTCGTCGACGTTGCCCAGATGGAAGTGCTGCGCGGCCCGCAGGGCACGCTGTTCGGCAAGAATGCATCGGCCGGCGTCATCAACATCACGACCCAGATGCCGAAGAACGAGTTTTCCGGCACGGTCGACGCCAGCTATTTCGATCGCCAGGAATATCGCCTCAAGGGTTCGGTCAACGTGCCGCTGGGCGAGGATCTCGCCGCACGCTTCACCGGTTTCTATGGCGAATATGACGGCAACATCCGCAACCTGACGACCGGCGATCACGTCAATGGCTACAAGCATCGCGGCGTGCGCGGGCAGGTCCTGTACAATCCGTCGGACGCACTGCGCATCTATATCGCGGCCGACTATTACAAGAATGACGATGATTGCTGCGCCGAGGTCATCGGCACGGGTGCGCTGACCGGTGCCGGTGTCGCGACGACCAGCCTTGCCTTCAACGCCCTGCCGACGCCGCGCGGCTCCAAGACGCGGGAGATCCGGCAGGATCTCGTGACCAGCACCAAGGAAGAAGGCTGGGGCGTCTCGGGGCAGGTCGACCTCGAAATCGGCACGCACACGCTGACGAGTATCACCGCCTATCGCAGCTGGGACAATACCGAGATCCGCGACGGCGACTGGCTCGACCGTGCCTATGTCGGCTTCAACCAGCTGCACGACTCGGGCCCGCAGACGAGCCACACCTTCACCCAGGAGTTCCGCCTTGCCTCGCCGACCGATCAGACGGTCAGCTATGTGCTCGGCACCTTCTACTCGAACGCCAAGTCGCGCCGCATCTTCCGCCGCGACGACATCGTCTGTACGGCGGCGGCCGGCGCTCCGACCAACGTGCTGATCCCCTGCGGCAGCGCAAACGCCAATCCGTCGACCTTCCCGACCGGCGTGGCCGACTTCGGTTCGACCTTCCTCAACTATGCCGCCTTCGGTCAGGCGACCTGGAACATCAGCGAGGACCTGCGCCTCGTCGGTGGCCTGCGCTACAGCTATGACAAGCTGAAGGTCTTCCACAGCCGCAACACGACGCTGACCGGCCCCGGCATCCAGCCGAGCTTCCCGACGACGGCGACCGGCACCGGCCAGCCCGCGACCGTCTTCCGCGCCAAGACCGACAATGACGATCTGTCGGGCAAGGCCTCGGTCCAGTACGACATCAGCCGCCGCATCATGGCCTATGGCAGCTACACGCGCGGCTACAAGGGCCCGGCCTACAACGTCTTCTTCAACCTGACGGCGACCGGCACCAATTCGATCGCGCCGGAAACCTCGGACGCGTTCGAGGCGGGCCTGAAGAACACGCTGTTCAACGGCCGCATGACCCTGAACATCGCGGGCTTCTACGCCAAGTACAAGAATTTCCAGGCGAACAACCCGGATCTCGTCGCGGGCGTCGTGGTCACCCGCTTCACCAATGCGGGCACCGTCTCGACCCGCGGCTTCGAAGCCGACCTCAACTGGTTCCCGGTCGACGACCTGACGATCAGCGGCGGCATCGCCTATACCGATGCCAAGGTCGACCGCTTCCGCGTCGCACCCGGCGCCGCAGCCACTGCGGTCATCCCGGCTGGCTCCTCGCTGGCCTATGCGCCCAAGTGGAAGGGGTCGCTCTCGGCCGACTATCGCTGGCGGACCGGTGGCGCGTTCGACGTCTTCTTCGGCGCCCAGGGCAATTACCAGACCAAGCAGTTGTCGATCTTCACGCCCAACGTCGTGCAGACCCGGCTCGGCACGATCCCGTCCTACGGTCTGGTCAACGTCAAGCTGGGCGTCGGCGACGCCGATGATCGCTATCGCCTGACCTTCCAGGTGCGCAACCTGTTCGACAAGTCCTACATCGCCGCGATCCAGAGCGGCGGTCCGGGCGGTTCCTATCGCTACCAGATCCCGCGCGACGCCGATCGCTACTGGGGCCTGACCGGCACCGCGAACTTCTAAGTCTTTTCCAGTTATCTCCTACTGGGGCCTCCGGTTCTGCCGGGGGCCCCTTTTTTATGGCTGGGCACCGAAGGTCGAGGGAAGCTCGAGCCCTGAGCCCCGAGCCCAACCTGACTGCTTGCTCGCGCTGAGCCTTGTTGCGTCAGTGCCTTCTCGCTCTGCCGCGCCCGTCCGGCGGCGGCTGGCGTGAGCCAACGGCCTGTCCGAGCGACAATTCCAGGGTGCTTTGCTGGTAGGAGCCTGGGCCGCGGAGCGGCGCTTCGCACCGACTATGCTCGCCGGTCGCTGTTCATGCTCGGAGTGGTGCGGGCGAACCTCGGCTGCCCGCCTTGGACCGATCCGGCACCGGTGCGGCGGGATCAAGCCCGTTGCGATCAGGCCTGCGCGAGTTCCAGCTTGGGCTGCATCAGCTGGATGAACAGCAACGCGGCCAGATAGGCGCCGCCGCAAATCGCGAACATCGGCCAATAGCCATGGCCATTGTCGAGCGACCAGCCCGCGAGTTCGATGATCGCGGTGCCCGACAAATTGCCGGCGACTGCCCCCAGTGCGACGACGCTGGCGACGCGCACGCCGGGGACGATGTCGGCGGTCATGCCGAAGATGTTGGTCGAGAAGCCCTGATGCGCGAACAGACCGCAGCCGATCAGGAGTGCCGCGATCCATGGGTTCTGTGCCATCAGCGCCAGCGGCATGGCGAGCACGACGAGCGCGAAGAACAGCATCGAGGTCTTGCGCGCTGCATTGACCGAGAAGCCGCGACCCAGCAGCAGCGGATAGAAGGCGCCCGAGCTGATCGCGCCCAGCGCCGCCATGGCGAAGATGACGGCGATCGGGCCGCCCAGGTCGCCCTGCGCCATGCCGAACTGGCGCGAGAAGAAGTCGGGCATCCAGAACAGCACGAACCACCAGACGCAATCGGTGAAGGCCTTGGCTCCCACCACCGTCCAGCTGCGCCGGTCGCTGAGGAGGTCGCCCCATTTCACCGGCGCGCGCTCGGGTATGTTGCCGACGGGGACGAGCTTGCGCGTGCCGAAGATCCACCCGATCAGCCACAGGAAACCCAGCGCGCCTGTCAGGACGAAGGCGGCTTTCCAGCCAAAGGCCAGCGCCAGCGGCGGGATCAGCAGCGGGGTCAGGATCGCCCCGATATTGGGCGCGGTGTTGATCAAGCCGATGGCGATGTTGCGCTGGCGCGGCGGCATGTAGATCGCCGCCGCCTTGAGGCCGGCGGGGGTGCTGACCGACTCGCCTACCGCCAGGACAATGCGGGCAGTGACGAATTGTTGGACGGTCATCGCCAGCGCATGGGCCATGCCGGCGGCGCTCCACACGACGACGGCGATGCCATAGGCCATGCGCACGCCGAGCCGGTCGACGAACCAGCCGACCGCGAGCAGTGCGCCGGCCGCCGCGATCTGGAAGGAGGATCCGAGATGGGCATAGTCGGCGTCGCTCCAGCCGAATTCGGCTTCCAGCGTTGGTTTGAGGAGGGCGAGCACCTGCCGGTCGACATAGTTGAGGGCGTTGCCGAGGAAGAGCAGCGCGATGAGGAGTCCTATCGTTCCACGCGCGACCGTCTGTCCACCGTTGCCCTGGCTCACCACATCCCTCCAATCCTTCCGCCGTCACGCAGCGGTTTGCAGGCTTGCAGAGTAGCGCGTCGCCGCGATAAGGGAAATGTTATATGACACCGTAAGACAGAAAAATGGGCAGGAGCGGCATGAACGGAATAGACTGGGATGCGACGCCGCATGGTGGCGACCTGTTCGGCGAACTCCATCTTGCCGAAACCGCCAAGGCTCCGCCGCCCGAGCGGGACAGCCTCGTCCCCGGTCTGATGATCTGTGGGGTCGGCTCAGCCGCCGCAGCGTGGCTGTCGGACCATTATGGTTTCCCGATCATCCTGCTCGGTCTGCTGATCGGTCTGTCGCTGAACTTCGTCACCCGTGACCCGCGCACGACCAGGGGACTCGACTTCGCCTCACGGACCTGCCTGCGCGCCGGCATCGTCGTGCTGGGTCTGCAAGTCACCTTCGCCCAGATCCAGGCGCTGGGCGCCACCCCCTTCGCCGCGCTGGTCATCGTCATGCTGCTGACCTTCGGCGCCGGCCTGATTTTTGCCCGCGGATCGGGGCAGGGGCGCTATGCCGGCATCCTCGCCGGAGGGGCAACCGCCATCTGTGGGGCCAGCGCGGCGCTCGCGCTCTACGGCGTGATCGGCAAGGAGCGGCTCAGCCAGGCGCAGTTCGCGCTGACCCTTGTCGGCGTCTCGCTCGCCAGCGCGTTCGCGATGTCGATCTATCCGGTGCTGGCAGCCGAACTGGGGCTCAACGACCAGCAGGCGGGCTTCCTGATCGGGGCATCGATCCACGACGTCGCCCAGGCGATCGGCGGCGGCTATGCTTTTTCGGACCCGGCCGGCAGCTATGCCACGATCGTCAAACTGTCGCGGGTCGCGCTTCTCGCGCCCGTCGTTGCGCTCGCCAGCCTGTGGCTCGGCAGCGTCGGCGGCGACGCGGGACGCCCGGTCTGGCGCCGGATCGCGCTCCCCTGGTTCATCACCGCCTTCCTCGTCGTCGTGACGATCAACAGCCTGTTCCCGATCCCCGCACCGGTGAAGGACAGTGCGCTCAGTGCCTCGAAGGGGCTGCTCCTGCTGGCGGTCACCGCTACGGCGATGCGCTCGCGCATGGACCTGCTGATGGAACTGGGCTGGAAGGCGGTCGCGCCCGTCATCGGTGCAACCCTGGTCAGCTTCCTCGCCTCGCTGGGCTTCGCTGTCTGGCTGGTGGCTTGACGGGCATCCGTCCGTCAACCGCATTGCATTCGCTGTCCCACGCTCCATAGTCGGTCGGAAGAACGACAGGCCGTGGAGAGTGCCGAATGACCCCCGAGCAGCGGCTCGACCGCGTCGAATCCGAGCTGGCGATCCGCCGACTCGTCGCCGCTTATTGCTTCACCATCGATGATCGCGATTTGCCCGCCATCGCTGCTTTGTTCGCCGATGACGCGCGCGTCGCTTCGCAGGACGGGGTGATGGAGGCGCGCGGCGTCGATGCGATCATGGAGCAGTATCGGCACCGCTTCACGGTGCTGGGGCCGGGCGCCCATTATATGCATGATGTGCTGATCGACTTTTCTGGCGAGGACCCCGACCTCGCCTTCGGTCGGGTGTCAGGCCATGCCGAATTGTGGCGTAACGGCCGAATGATGGTCGCCTCGCTGCGCTACCGCGACCGATACGTCCGCACCGCCGCAGGCTGGCGCTTCGGTGAGCGGATCATCAGCTTCCTCTATTATGTCGATGCCGACGACTATCGCGGCATCCTCGGCCATGCCGATCGCAACCGCGCCTATGCGACGCCGATGCCCGCAGATTTCCCAGAGACGCTCCCCGGCTGGGCGGCTCAGGCGGAGACTGCGATCCATGGCTGATCAGGCGGACGTCCGCATCGAGGATCGCGGCGCCGTCCGGATCATCACGATCGATCGCGAGCGGCGGAGCAACGCGCTCGATGTCGCGGCCTCCGACGCGATCGACCGGGCGGTCGATACCGCCGAGCGCGATCCGGCGATCCGCGTGCTGCTGCTGACGGCGGCGGGTGATCGTAGCTTCTGCGCAGGCATGGACCTGAAGGAAGCGGCGGAACGGGGCCCGGGCCATGGGCTCGTCCCCGGCCGGGGTTTCGCCGGCATCACCGAGCGTCGCCGGACCAAGCCGCTGATCGTCGCCGCCAATGGTGCGGTCGTCGCGGGCGGCTTCGAACTCGCGCTGGCCGCCGATATCGTGATCGCCGCCGACCATGCGATCTTCGGTCTGGCCGAAGTGAAGCGGGGCCTGTTCGCTTTTGCCGGCGGGGTCCAGCGGCTCGCCCGCGCGGTGCCGCGCGCGACCGCGCTCCACATCGTGCTTACCGGCGAACCGATCAGCGCCGCGCGCGCGCTCGAACTCGGGCTGATCTCGGAGGTGGTGCAACGCGACCGGCTGATGCCGCGTGCGATCGAGCTGGCTGAGACGATCGCAGGCTTCGACCGCGACACGGTACGCCGCGCGCTAGCCCTTCACGACTTCGCCGCCGACGCCCCGATCACCGAGAGTCTGAGCTTCGGCCGCGCTTATGGCGAGGAGACGCTGGGCGGCCTCGCCACGCAGGAGGGCATCCGCGCCTATGCCGAGGGGCGGGTGAAGTAGCGCTCTTCGGCTGCCGGCTTAGAGCGTCGCGGCCGACCCCAGGATGACGGTCGCCTGGCTCGACAGCGTGCCGCCATTGCCATGGGCGAGCGCGATGTCGACGCCGGGGATCTGGTTGGCGGCCTCGCCGCGGATCTGCCGCACCGCTTCGACGATCGTGAACAGTCCGTACATGCCCGGATGACAGCAGGACAGGCCGCCGCCATTGGTGTTCACCGGCAGATGGCCGCCCGGCGCTATGCCGCCATTTTCGACGAAACGCCCGCCTTCGCCCTTTGGGCAGAAGCCGAGATCCTCGAGGAACAGGATCGTGTTGATCGTGAACGCGTCGTACAGTTCGACGACATCGACGTCAGACGGGCCGATCCCCGCCATTGCATAGGCCCGGCCGCCGGACTCGCTCGCGGCGGTCGTGGTCAGGTCGGGCATCTGCGAGATCGCATTGTGCCAGGTCGCCGCAGCCGCCCCCAGGACCGGGACGAGCGGCTTCGCACCGTCGCGCGCCCGGTCGGTGCGGGTCAGGACGATAGCGGCGGCGCCGTCGGTGACGAGGCAGCAGTCCTTGACCGACAGGGGGCTCGACAGCATCCGCGCGCCCAGCACCTCGTCGATGGTCAGCGGACCGGTGGCGAAGGCCTCCGGATTGCCGTTCGCCCAGGCCCGCGCGGCGACCGCGACCTCGGCCAGATGGCGCCGCGTCGTGCCGAACTCGTGGAAATGGCGCGAGGCTGCCAGTGCATAGGAGGAAGCGGGAAAGAGCGGGCGATAGGGCGCTTCCCAGACATTGCTGCCGACCGGGGTCGACAGCTTGCCGCCGCCGCTGCGCTGGTTCGATCCATAGGCGATCAGCGCGGTGTCGATATATCCGGCCGCCAGCATTGTCGCGGCGGTCGCGACATGGCTGAGGAAGGCCGAACCACCCGTCCGGTTGCAATCGGTGAAGCGCGGCGACAGCCCGAGATATTCGGCGAAGCTGAGCCCGGCCAGCACGTCGTCGGGCAGGCAGATGAACAGCCCGTCGACCTGCGACAGCGGCATGCCGGCGTCGGCGAGCGCCAGCAGCCCGGCCTTGGCCGCCATCTCCATGGTGGTGTGACCGGGGCATTCGCCGATGCCATAGGTCGCGATGCCGGCGATCGCCGCCTGGCCGCGCGGAAAGTCGCCCGCCATGTCAGGCCGCCTCGAACAGAAGGATGGGGGCGCCGTCGCGCTCGCCGATCCGCGCGCGGACGCGCAGGCCGATGGCGATCTCCTCTGCCGGCACGCCTTCGACCTCGCTCATCAGGCGAACCTCTTCGTCGAGATCGACGAGAACCACCGCACGGGGCGGCTCGGGCGGGCGCGGGTGGATCACCGTCACGGCATGGACGGTGCCGAACCCCGACGCCTCGATCCACTCCCAGTCGCTGTCGCCGCTGCGCGGTTCGGCGAGGCGCGGCGGGAAGAAGATCGTCCCGCTGCCGCGCGCGCGCTGGAGCAGGAACCGCCCTTCGGCCAGCGCGGCGCGCCACTGTGCCTGCGGTGCAGCTTCGGTCACGCCGGAACCTTGCGCGCGCCTTCGAGCAGCGCATCGATGCTGGCATCGTCGAAGCCCGCTTCGGCGAGAATGGCGCGGCTGTCGGCGCCCAGCGCCGGACCTGGATCGCCGATCGCGCCGGGCGTCTCCGAGAAGCTGGTCGGGATGCCGGGGAAGCGCAACGTGCCGAACTCGCTGTCGCGCTCCTGCCAGAAGCCGGTGGCTTCGAGATGCTCGTCGTGCAGCAGGTCCTGCGTGGTCGCGATCGCCATCGCGGGCACCTCGGCGATACGGAACAGCTCCAGCCATTCGGCGGTCGTCCGCTCCGCCAGCACGTCGGCCAGCTTCGCCAGCACGGTGCCGATATTCTCCGTCCGGCTGCGCATCGATGCGAACATCGGATCGCGGGTCCATTCGGGGTCGCCGATCGCGTGGAAGAAGCTGCGCCAATGCTTGTCGTTGTAGATCATGACGCCGACATAGCCGTCGCTGGTCTTGTACGGCCGGCGCGACGCGGTGGTGACGCGCGGATATTCGGGCGGTCCCTGCGGCGGGTCGAACAGCGAACCGCACAGATGCTCGATCATCGTGAACGAGACGAGCGTCTCGAACATCGGCACCTCGATCTCCTGCCCCCGCCCGGTCTTCTCGCGCGCATAGAGCGCGGCGAGCATCGCGTAGAGGCCGGTCAGGCCGGTCACCTTGTCGGCGACGACCGTGCCCAGATAGGTCGGCACGCCGTTCGACAGCCGCGCCTGCAGATCGACCAGCCCGGACGCCGCCTGGACGATGTCGTCATAGGCCGGATAGTCGCGATAGGGGCCGTTGCGGGCGAAGCCGTAGAGATTTGCGTAGATCAGCCCCGGATTGGCTTCCCGCAGCGATTCATAATCGAGGCCGAGGCGCTTGATCGCGCCGGGCCGCATCGAATGGACGAAGATATCCGCACCCTCGACGAGCCGCACGAGCGCAGCGCGCGCCTCAGGCTGCTTGAGGTTCAGCGACAGGCTGCGCTTGCCCCGGTTGACGTTGAGGAACATGCCGCCGCGCGTCGCGTCGGGGCCGGGCGGCAGATAGCGGGTCGTGTCGCCGTCGGGGCTCTCGACCTTGATCACGTCGGCACCCAGATCGGCCATGATCTGGGTCGCATAGGGGCCCATCAGCACGCTGGTGCAGTCGATTACCCGCACGCCGGCCAGAGGACCTTTCAGACGCCCGCTCATCGCACGCCCCCCCTTGTCAGGGCGATCGGCGGGCATAGCCTCACGCGTATGTGCGTATGGGGAGCGGAATCGTGAAGGTACATCTGGTCGCGGCTGGCAAATTTCATGACATCGACTTTGCACGGCTGGAGTTGCTGAAGCTTCTGGCCGAACGGCCGGAGATACGGACGTCGGTGGCGTCGGACTATGGCGACCTGGCGAGCCTTGCGGCGGCCGACCTGCTGATCACCTACACCTGCGACGTGCTGCCCGATGCGGCGCAGACCGAGGCCCTGGCGGCGTTCCTCGCCCGGGGCGGGCGCTGGTTCGCGCTGCACGGGACCAATGCGACGCTGCGCTTCGGCTCCGACGGGGTGGTCGACACGCCCGACGTCGCGCCGGCCTTCACCGCGCTGCTCGGCACGCGCTTCGCAGGGCATCCGCCGATCGCGCCGTTCAAGGTGTTCGTGACGCGCGGCGATCATGCGCTGACCCAGGGACTGCGCGACTTCCGGGTCGAGGACGAGCTGTACCTGACGCACCGCACCGCCGAAATCGACGTGCTGCTGCACACCAGCTTCACCGGTTCCTGCCCGGAATTCCGCGATTCGGAATGGGACGAGGCCGAGGTTCCGGTGCTGTACGAGCGGCGCGTTGGTCCCGGGTCCATCCTCTACCTCACCCTCGGTCATTGCCGAGGCCATTATGATCTGCGTCCGGTCGCGGATTTCTGGCCGCATCCCCAGCGCTGCTCGTGGAATTATCCGGTCTTCGCCGAACTGCTCCGCCGCGGCATCCGCTGGGGTCTTCCTCAAACGGGCTGACCTCAGGCCTTGTCGAGCTTGGGGTTCATCGAGCGGATCTGCTTTTCGAGCAGAGCGAGCATCGGATCCACCATCGCCTCGGCCATGGCGCCGGTGACAAGGTTGATCGCCATGCCCTCGAGCATGGTCTGCGACAGTGTCATGGCGAGGTCGAACCGCTCGCGATTGCCCTGCCATTCCGGGAAGAGCGCGACCGCCTGGGCGTTGAAGCGCTCGCGATACTCGACCTGCAGCGGCTGCAGGATCTTGGCGAGATCGGGGTGGGTGCGGGCCGCCAGCGCCAGTTCGTGGAAGGCGACGAAGGCCGGCTTCTGAAGCTGGCGCCAATAGGCGCGGACCAGCGCTTCGACGTCGTGATTCTCGGTGTCCGCCGCACGACGGAAGGCGCGCAGGCGCTTCTCGTGCAGTTCGACGATCGCCGCCTTGATGAGGGCCGATCCATTCTCGAAATGGTGCAGCATCGCGCCGCGCGACAGGCCCGCTTCGGCCGCTACCTGCGGGGTGGTGGTGTTGGCATAGCCGACCTTGACGATGCAGCGGATCGTGGCGTCGATGAGTCGGGCACGGGTCTGGGCGCTCTTCAGCGACTGCTGGGTCTGGCCGCCCTGGCCGCGTTCGCGCGGCTGGCGGGCGGGGGAACCGGAACGAACTGCTGCCAACGCCATCGTACGGAAAATCCTTTTCGAGAAACAATCATGTTTGTTTTTGATGCAGGCTGTCAAGCAGCCTCGTCGAGGGGCCCATAGCATAATCGAGCCACGATGTTGCAGGGAGAGTGTCGGGCCCAATAAAAAACATTCATGCATGTTTTCATCTTGCCTTGGCGCGGAGCCTCGGTGCAGAAAGGGGCGAGGCCGAAGGGTCGTAAGGATCGGAGAGGTAAAGTGGATCTCGGTTTGCAGGGGAAGAAGGCGATCGTCGTCGGAGCCGCGCGCGGCATCGGCATGGCGGTGGCCGAAACGCTGGCGCGCGAAGGCTGCGATCTGGCCATCGCCGCGCGCTCCGAGGACGGCGTCAAGGACGCGGTCGCCAGCCTGAAACGCTATGGCACCAACGTCGTCGGCAAGGCCGTCAACGTGAAGAAGGCCGACGATTACAAGGACTGGCTGGCCTGGGCGATCGATGCGCTCGACGGCTGCGATGTCCTCATTCCGATCTCCTCGGCAGGCGGCGGCCTGGGTAGCGAGAAATATTGGCAGAATGCGTTCGAGGTCGACGTGATGGGTCCGGTCCGCGCGGTCGAGGCGGTCCTGCCGCGCATGATCGAGCAGAAGTCGGGTTCGGTCGTCCTGATCGCAACCACCTCTGCCGGCGAGGCGATGGGCGGTCCGCAGCCTTATAATGCGATGAAGGCGTCGCTCGTCACCTGGGGCAAACAGCTTGCCCTGTTCCACGGCAAGGACGGCATCCGCGTGAACGTCGTCTCGCCCGGCCCGGTGGAGTTCGAGGGCGGCAACTGGGACATGATCAAGGGGACGATGGAGAAATTCTACCAGTCCCAGCTGCGTCAGCATCCGGCCGGCCGCCTCGGCACGCCCGAGGAGATCGCGCGCTGTGTCGTGTTCATGGCGAGCCCGGCGGCGAGCTGGTGCAATGGGTCGCACCTCGTCGTCGACGGGGCCTTCACCAACCGGACCCATTTCTGAGGTCGCCCCCGCGATGGACGTAAAGCGCAAGGTCGATGTCATCCGGGTCAATCCCGAGGACTGGCCCAATGGCACTCCTGCCGGGAAGGCGGAGGATCCGGATCTCGGCTATGACGTGATCCCGGCGGCCCGCTACACGTCTGAAGAGTTCATGAAGCTCGAATGGGAGCATGTCTGGACGAAGGTCTGGCTGCTCGGCGGGCGCTCGTGCGACATCAGGGAGCCGGGCGACTATATCTGCACCGACATCGGCAAGGAGAGCGTCATCATCGTCCGCCAGAAGGACGGTTCGGTGCGCGCTTTCCCCAATGTCTGCCTGCATCGCGGCAACCGCCTGCGTCCGGAAGGGCTCGGCAATGCGGAAGCGTTCCGCTGCCTCTACCACCACTGGACCTATGGCCTCGACGGCTGCATCGAGCGCATTCCCGACATGGCCACCTTCCCGCAGGGCGGGCCTCCGGGGATGAAGCTGCCATCCTACCCCTGCGCCGAATGGGGCAGCTTCGTGTGGTTCTCGCTCAATCCCGACGTCGAGCCGCTCGAGGATTTCCTCGCGCCGATGCCGCAGCATCTCGATCCCTATCATATGGAACGGATGGCGTGGAAACGCGACGTCACGGTCGAATGGGACTGCAACTGGAAGGCCAGCGTCGACGCCTTCAGCGAGGTTTATCACGTTCAGGGCATCCACCCGCAGCTGCAATGGTATCTCGACGACACCAATGCGCAGATCGACGTCTATGAGCGGCACAGCCGCTATCTCGTCCCCTTCGCGGCGATCTCGGGTCGCGTGGCGCTGCCCTCGTCGATCCCGCCCGCCATCTATGAGATCATGGTCAAGGCGGGCATGGATCCGGCCGAATATGAAGGCCGGGTCAGCGACATTCGCCGCGACGTCCAGCTGTTCAAGCGCAAGCATGGCAAGGCGCAAGGCAAGGACTATGCGGAGCTGAACGACGATCAGCTGACCGACGACTATCATTACACCATCTTCCCGAACGTCTCGCTCAACGTCCATGCCGACGACGTGATGATGTTCCGGCAGCGGCCGCACCCGACCGATCCGAACAAGATGCTCTACGACATCTGGCTGCTCGAACTCGTCCCCGAGGGCGAGGAATGGCCCGAGCGCGTCAAACACCGCCATTTCAAGCATGGCGAGAAGTCGATCGGCCAGGTGCTCGACCAGGATGCCTTCAATCTGCCGACGGTGCAGAAGGGGATGCAGTCCGATGCCTTCCCCGGCCTGTGGATCGGCGATCAGGAACTTCGCATCCGGCACTTCCACAAGGTGCTGGACGACTATGTCTATGGGCCGGGCGGCAAGAAGCCGGGCGACATCTGAAGGAAGCAGGATGCAACTGAGCCGCGACGAGCTTCTCGGCGCCTATCGGCGCATGGCGACGATCCGCCAGTTCGAGGAAAGGCTGCATGACGAGATCATGACCGGCGAGATTGCCGGCTTCACCCATCTCTATGCAGGGCAGGAAGCGGTCGCGGTCGGCGTCTGCGACCATCTGACCGTCGACGACATGATCGTGTCGACCCATCGCGGCCATGGCCATTGCATCGCCAAGGGCTGCGATGTGCCGGGCATGATGCAGGAAATCTTCGGCAAGGCCGGCGGCCTCTGCAAGGGGCGCGGCGGATCGATGCACATCGCCGACCTCTCGGTCGGCATGCTCGGTGCGAACGGCATCGTCGGCGGCGGCGCGCCGCAGGCGGTGGGGGCGGCACTCGCAGCCAAGCTCGACGGCAAGGGCCGTGTGGCGATCGCCTTTTCGGGCGACGGCGCCTGCAACCAGGGCACCACCTTCGAAGCGATGAACATGGCGGTGGTGACCAAGGCCCCGGCGATCTTCGTGTTCGAGAACAACCATTATTCCGAGCACACCGGCGACGCTTATGCGGTCGGCACCGCCAAGGATATCGCCAGCCGGGCCGAAGCCTTCGGCATGCGCGCGTGGCGCGCCAATGGCTGCGACTATTTCGACACCTATGAGACGATGCGCGAACTGCTCGATTATGTCCGTGCCGGCAATGGACCGGCGGCGATCGAGCTCGATACCGAGCGCTTCTACGGCCATTTCGAAGGCGACCCCCAGCGCTATCGCGGCAAGGGCGAGGTCGATCGGCTGCGCGAGGAGCGCGACTGCCTCAAGGCCTTCCGCGCGCGCGTCGGCGAAGCGAAGCTGCTCGATGCGGCAGAGCTCGACGCGATCGACGCCGAGGTGGCGGCCCTGATCGACGCTTCGGTGGCCGCGGCACGCGCGGCACCGGCGCCCGATCCGGCCACCGTCGCCGAAGACGTCTATGTCGATTATTTCTGAGAGGGGCCGCTGACATGGCGATCATGACCATCCGCGATGCCATCGTGCAGACCCTGCATGCGGAGATGGAGCGCGACCCGAACATCATGCTGCTGGGCGAGGACGTCGTCGGCGGCAACGGAACCGCAGGCGGGCCCGAGGCGATCGGCGGCATCTGGGGCACGTCGGGCGGGCTCTATGCCAAGTTCGGGCCGGACCGGGTGATCGATACGCCCATCTCGGAAAGCGCCATCGTCGGCGCGGCGGCAGGCGCGGCGCTGGCGGGCAAGCGCCCGGTGGCCGAGCTGATGTTCGCCGATTTCGTCGGCGTCAGCCTCGACCAGATATGGAACCAGATCGCAAAGTTCCGCTACATGTTCGGCGGCAAGACCAAATGCCCGGCGGTCATCCGCCTGATCTACGGCGCCGGCATGAACACCGCCGCCCAGCACAGCCAGTCGGTCTATGCGATGCTGACGGCGATGCCGGGTCTCAAGGTCGTGCTGCCTGCCACCCCGGCCGACGCCAAGGGCCTGCTGACCGAGGCGTTGCGCGGCGACGATCCGGTCATGTTCTTCGAACATAAGGCGATGTACGGCGTGAAGGGGGAGGTGCCCGAGGGCGACCATCGCCAGCGCTTCGGCGAAGCGCGCATCGTCCGCGAGGGCGGCGACGCCACGATCGTCGCCTGCGGTCGCATGGTCCCCTTCTCGGAAAAGGCCTGCGACAAGCTCGCTGCCGACGGCATCGGCTGTGACCTGATCGATCTGCGCACGACCAGCCCGCTCGACGAGGAAGCGATCCTGGATTCGGTCGAGGCGACCGGCCGGCTGGTCGTCGTCGACGAAAGCCCGCCGCGCTGCAGCCTGGCGGCCGACATCTGCGCGCTGGTCGCGACCAAGGGCTTCACCAGCCTGAAGGCGCCGCCCGAGCTGGTGACTGGTCCGCACAGCCCGATCCCCTTCGCCCGCGAACTCGAGCGCGCCTGGGTCCCTTCGCCACAGAAGATCGAGGCTGCGGTCCGCCGCGTCCTCGCGCGCTGAGGAGCGACGCCATGGCCAAGCTCAAGCCCTTCACCATGCCCAAATGGGGCATCGAGATGAGCGAAGGCACGCTTGCCGAATGGCAGGTCGCCGAGAACCAGCCCTTTGCCAAGGGCACGGTCCTGACCCTCATCGAGACCGACAAGATCACCAATGAGGTCGAGGCCGAGGCTGACGGGCGCTTTGTCCGCCTGATCGCCGAGCCGGGCCAGACCTATCCGGTCGGCGCCCTGCTTGCGGTGCTGTCCGACGGGGGCGAGGCGACGGCTGCCGAGATCGATGCCGTCGTGGCTTCCTTCAAGGCGGTCGATGCCGGCTTTGCGCCGGACGGCGATGAGGCGCCTGCGCCGGCCGCTGCCGCTCCGGTTACCGAGGCTACTCCGGCCCATGTCGCCATCCCCGATGGCGTGGCGATCAGTCCGGTCGCGCGCGAGAAGGCGCTGGCGGCAGGCCTCGACGTTGCAACGCTATCAGGTTCCGGCCGTGGCGGCCGTATCACCGCGCAGGATGTCGACGAGGCACTCCGCCCCGCCGCTCCGCCCGCGCTGGTCGGGGTTCTCCCACCCACGCCCGCCTCGCCGGTCTTCGCCACCCCGATGGCCCGTCGGGTCGCGGCGATCCATGCGGTCGACCTCTCCCAGGTCGCCGGCTCCGGCCCGCGTGGCCGGGTGCGCAAGGCAGATGTGCTGGCAGCTGTTCCAGCGCCGACACCTGCGCCGGTCGCGCAGGCCGCGCCTTCTGCCCCTGTCGCTGCGGCTCCGGCCGTCATGGCGGCTCCCGGCTCGGTCGACGTCATGCCGATGTCGTCGATGCGGCGGACGATCGCCCGGCGTCTGACCGAAGCGAAGCAGCAGATCCCGCATTTCTATGTCCGGCGCCGCGTCCGCGCCGATCGCCTGCTCGCGCTGCGGGCGGCGGTTCAGGGGCAGCGGCCGAGCGTCAACGATTATCTGATCCGCGCCTGTGCGCTCGCCTTGATGGAAGTGCCGCAGGTCAATATCCAGGTCCACGGCCAGGATATCCACCGCTTCGGTTCGGCCGATATCGCGGTGGCCGTCGCGACCGAGCGCGGACTCGTCACGCCGATCATTCAGGGCGCCGACGAGCTGTCCGTTGCGCAGATTTCGGAGCGGATGGCGGGCCTTGCCCAGCGTGCGCGCAGCGGCAAGCTCAAGGTCGAGGAGTTCAGCGGGGGCAGCTTCTCGCTGTCCAATCTCGGTGGGTTCGGGGTCGAGCAGTTCGACGCCATCATCAACCCGCCGCAGGGGGCGATCCTCGCGGTCGGCACGGCCCGCCCCGAGCCGATCGACGATGACGGCGCGATCCGCATCGTGCCGGTGCTGCACCTGTCGCTGTCCTGCGATCACCGGGCGATCGACGGGGCCGATGGTGGTCGCTTCATGGCCGCGCTCTCGCGCCTGATCGAGAATCCCGCTCTCCTCTAAAGAGAGAGCCGGGACGTCCGGGCCACCCCTTATCAGGCCCGGACGCCCCGGCTTCCAAGCCGCGCGGGACGGCGGCTAGCTCTTGGGACTTTTGCGGAGGAAGGGCATCACAGGCCGCCCTTGCCGAACACCAGATCGCCGGCTCCGCGCTGCCCGCGCGGTTCGAGCGTGGCGAACATGCCCTGGGTCAGGATCTCGCCCGACGGTGTGTTGTCGTTCCAGTCCATAACGACCTGGCGGTGAAAGATCCGCCACTCGCCGTCGCGCCGCTCGAAGCGGTCGAGATAGCGGCCCCCGAAATAGAAATGATGGTGGTCGGCATCGAGACCATGGCCGTCGAACATCGCCATGTAGCGCGAGCCGAAGATTTCTTCGGCCTTCTCGGCGCGGACCTTGTGATAGGCAAAGAGATAGGTCTCTGTGAAGGCGCGGTCGCCGTCGATCTCCATATGCACGTTCATCAGCCCGTGCATCGTCACCTCGAACCAGTTCTGGATCTCGCGGACGATGAACTCGGCGAACTCGGCGGCATTGCCGTTGAACACGCCGTGATTGTCGATCCCGTCGGGCCAGTAGACCGTCTTCATCGCCTCGACGTCGCAACGGTCGAGCGCCCGCGAATAGCGGGTCAGCACGGCGTAGATGTCGCGCCGTGCGATCAGGTCGTCGAGATCGGCGTCGCTCGGCATCAGCTCAGCGAGCGGTAGAAGGCGATCTTCATCTCGCCTTCGACGCAGTCGAGGATCGGCGGCACCAGCCGGTCGTGGAAATCGATCTGCATATGATGATCGAAGGCCGCATCGTCGCGGAAGGTGGCGACGACCTGGAACAGATCGGGGTCCTCCTCCGACTGGAACAGCTCATAGACCAGCGCGTCCGGCTCTTTTTCGAACACCAGACCTTTGAGCTCGCACTGCAGCGCGATCAGGTCGGCGCCCCGGCCGGGCTTGGCGCGCAGTTCGGCAATGAAGCTCTTTCCGCTCATGCGGCCTCTCCCAGTCCCAGTTCCTCGATCAACTGCGTGCGCAGCTTGAACTTCTGTATCTTCGACGTCGACATCGGCCATTCGTCGATGAAGCGGATATGGCGGGGGATTTTGAACCCGGCCAGCTTGCCGCGGCAATGGGCGATCAGCTCGGCCTCGGAGGTCTGGCCGCCGTCGACCAGTTCGATGAAGGCGGCGGGCACCTCGACATAGCGGGCGTCGGGCAGGCCGACGACCTGCGCCAGCTTTACTGCCGGGTGGGACTGGAGCAGCGACTCGATCTCGGCCGCGGCGACATTCTCGCCGCCGACCTTGAGCATGTCCTTGGTGCGGCCGTGGAACATGATATGGCCGCTCTCGTCGAACGAACCGATGTCGCCGGTGAAGAACCATCCGTCGCGGATGACCTCGGCAGTCTTTTCGGGCGCCTTGTAATAGCCCTTGAGCATGTTCGGCCCGCGCGCGACGATTTCGCCGCGCTCGCCCAGGCCGCAATCATTGCCGCTCTCGGGATCGACGATCCGGACCTCCCACTCGTCGAGGGGCACGCCCAGCCGTCCCGTCCGCAGCTCGAACGGATCGTCGATGCGGCTGGTGCAGATCGTGCCCGCACCCTCGGTCAGGCCATAGGTGCCGACCTGGATGGTGTGCGGCATTGCCTTGGTCATCGCTTCCTTGATCCAGGCGGGCTGCACGGCAAAGTTGGAGTTCATCAGGCGCAGCTTCGACAGGTCGGTCGTCGCGAAGGTCGGATGGGTGATCAGGTCCTGCATGATCGTGACGAAGCTGGGATAGGCGACCGTTGCCCCCTCGCGGCCGAGCATCGCCAATGCAGTTTCAGCGTCGAAATGCGGCACGGTCAGGTAAGCGCCACCCGCGTCGAGCACCATAGTCAGCGGCAATATGCCGGCGATGTGGAAGATCGGCAGCGGCGACCAGACCTTGTCCTCTGACGTGATGCGATAGCGCTTGCCGAGATTGCGGCTGTTGCCGACGATCGCGCGGTGGCTGATCAGCGCGCCCTTCGGATTGGCGGTGGTGCCCGAGGTGTAGAGCACCAGCGCGATCTGTTCGGGGTCGACCGCATCGATGCGGGCGTCGACCGTGGCGTCGTCGACTGCTGCGCCTGCGGACAGGGCTTCGTCGGCCGATATCATGAAGGGCTGGCACGGCGGATCGAGGCAGATGATCGCGCGCAGCAGCGGCGCATCGTCGAGCGCGAGCGCCTTGGGATCGGCATCGCACAGAGCGGGGAAGGCGGTCTTCAAGCGCTCGGAAAAGTTGAGCTGGTCGGTGACGGCGCCGGTGGTGACGAGCGCGACGAGATCGGCATCGCGCACCAGGAAAGCCAGTTCATGCGCCTGGTAGCGCGCATTGACCGGCACCGCGACCGCTCCGATCATCGTCGCGCCGAACATGACCTCGACGAATTCGGGGCGGGTGGTGAGGAGAATGCCGACATTCTGGCCGGGCTCGACCCCCATAGCCAGCAGCGCCTTGGCCCAGCGGCGGGCCGACGCATAGAGATCGGCATGGGTCAATCGGCAGCCCGGAAAGACCAGCGCGTCCGAAGCGCCATGCGCCGCCGCACTTGCCCGCAGCATCTTGCCATAGCTGTAGATGGCGTCGCTCATCGCCTGGGCTCCAGATCATAGAGCATCTCGCGCTCGTAGCTGCCGTCCATGCAGCCGATCATCTGCTCGATCAGCGGCTTGCCATGGTCCGTTTCCATGTGCGCCTTGTCGGCGGCCTCGTCGACGAAGGACTCGTAGACCGCGAACATGCCGGGTTCGCCGAGCCGGAAGAATTTGAACGCAAGCGTACCGGGCTCCCGGTCGACGAGCGATTCCATTTGCCTGGCGAGCGAAACGAATTGATCCTCGCGATCCGGTTTGACCCGGAAACGCGACAAGAAGCTGTAAGCCATCGGCGACCCTCTCCCGCCACTGAAGCGCGCTAGCGCCGTGTGACGTGCATAGAAAACAATCATGCATGCTTTTTCAAGGGGGCATTTTCTGCGACGTGCATTTTTGTTGCGTCGCGGCAAACCCTGATATCCCCGCATCCTGTGGCGAAAATAAAACATACATGACTGATTGCTTTTTTGTTTGGCGACGCTAATCTCCGCCCTGTTCTGAACGCTCCCGGCCAGCAAGAGTCGGGTTCAGGAGAGGAGGTTTGGGGTGATCAAGCATCGTTGGTATGGTGGTTCTGCATGCGCGGCTCTTATGGCTGCGCTCATCGCGGGGCCCGCACTCGCACAGTCGGCGGCGGAAGCGCCGCAGACGGCTGACATCGTCGATCAGGGCGGTCTTCAGGAAATCGTCGTCACGGCCACGCGCCGCAGCACCAATCTTCAGTCGACCGCGATCGCCATTTCGGCCGTCGACGAATCGCTGATCCGGCAGTCGAGCCCGCGCAATATCGGCGATCTTGCCGCTTTCGTGCCGAACTTCTCGGCGGCGACCATCACGGGCTTCAACGCGGCATCCTTCTCGATCCGCGGTGTCGGCCAAAACAACATCATCGTCTATTTCGAGCCGCCGGTGGCCGTGCTGGTCGACGACTTCGTCGTGCCTTCGGTCCAGACCCAACTGCTCGACACCTTCGACGTGGCGCAGGTCGAAGTGCTGCGCGGTCCGCAGGGTACGCTGTTCGGCAAGAACACGACCGGCGGCGCGGTCGTCGTCAAGACGAAGAAGCCCGAACTGGGCGTAACCAGCGTCGAGGGCCGCCTGCAGGCGGGCTCCTTCGGCACGGTGATTCCGCAGGCTGCCGTCAATGTCGGCTTCGGTGAGACGCTCGCCTTCCGCGGCGTCATCGGCTACACCAAGTCGGACGGCTATTATAAAGCCGGTGGTTGTTTCGGCCCCGTCACGCCCTTCGCCACCGGTCCGATCGCGACCAAGTTCGCAGGCCGCAGCGGCTGCGGTGACGGAAGCTCGCTCGGCGGCCAGGAGGTCTGGAACGGCCGTGCCAAGCTGCTGTGGGAGCCGGGCGATTCGTTCAGCGCATTGCTCCAGTACGAGATGCTGCGCGATCGTTCGGACAGCGTTCCGGCGGTCAACTTCACGCCCGCATCCAACGCCTTCCTGTTCCACTCGCTGGGGCTGGGTTCGACCCCGAACCGCAACAGCGACCCGCTCGACAACGCCGCGATAAGCAACCGTCAGGGCGCGCTGATCAAGATGCGCAGCGGACAGATCGTCAATGTCGACGGCGTCTATCTGAACATGGACTATAAGACCGATATCGGTACCCTGACCTCGGTCAGCGGCTATCGTTCGCAGCGGTCACGCCTGCCCAACACCTATATGGGCACCGCGCCGGTCGCTGCCGATGGCACGATCCTGTCGCTGTTCGACGCGCAGCGCGACGACAATCGCAAGACCTATCAGCAGGAATTGCGCTTTGCTTCGTCGTTCGATGGCCCGTTCAACTTCGTCGCCGGCGGCTTCTACCAGAAGGACAACACCACCTTCTGCGTCGCCCAGCTGCTCGGCTTCCTCGACCTGGCGAGCGGCGGCCTGCCCTTCGGTAACTGGAACGACAATCCGTACATCCTCTGCAACGCGCAGCGTTCGCGGTCGAAGGCGGCCTTCTTCGAAGGGACGTTCAAGATCACCCCGACGCTGACCCTGACGGGCGGCGCACGCTACACCTGGGAAAAGAAGACCTGGTTCGGTCGTCAGCAGGTGTTCGCGCAGCAACTCAATGGCGGCTTCGATCCGTCGATCGCGCTCAATGGCGCGCTCGATGCGAACGTGTTCGACTATCCGGCTGGCGTCATCCAGGTCCGCGACAGCGTCAAGGAGCCGACCTGGCGGATCAGCCTCGGCTGGCAGGCCACCCGCGATATCTTCGCCTATGCGACCTATTCGCGTGGCTTCAAGGCTGGTGGTTTCAACGACCAGATCGGAAGCTTCCATCCGTTCGTGAACGCAGATGGCACCGACAATAACGCCGCTTTCGCCGCCGCCGCCTCGGCGACCAGGCCGGAGCGTGCCGACAGCTATGAAGCGGGCGTCAAAACCGAACTGTTCGATCGCAAGCTGCGTTTCAACCTGACCGGCTTCTACGTCGAGTATAATGATCTGCAGAAGCAGATCGTCGTGCCGCTCGTCGTGGGCACCCAGCAGTTCCAGGTCACCCGCTTCTTCAACGCCGCCAAGGCGACGGTGAAGGGCCTCGAGCTGGAAACCACGCTCATCCCGACCAAGGGCCTGACGCTGCGCGGCCTGCTCGGCTATCAGGACGGCAAGTACGACAATTACACCACGCCGATCCCCGCCGGCTACGATCTGGCTACGGCGCCGCTCGACCGTCTGCCCAAGTGGCAATGGACGCTCGACGCGACCTATGAGGTCCCGGTCGGTGACTATAAGCTGCAGTTCAACGGCAGCGCCAACTATGTCAGCCGCAACCTGTTCACCCAGTCGATCACCAGCCCGGCGGAGAATACCTTCCTCAACGCCCGGACCCTGCTGAACGCCTCGGTGACCCTGGCCGAAGCCGACAACAAATATTATCTGCGCCTGATCGGTCGCAATCTGTCCGACAAGCGCTACATAACCGCCGCGCAGGTGGTGGGTGGCCTGTGGTCGAATGGTCAATATGGCGCACCGCGCTATTACGGCCTCGAGCTGGGTTTCAAGCTCGGCAACAACTGACCCTGAAACGGATGCGCCCGCGCGATGGTCGGTCCATCGCGCGGGCGCTTTTTGTTTGTGGTGATCAGGCGGCGGCCGAGGTCGGCAGGCACACCGTGTCGAGGCCGAGGGCATGGGTGAAGCGGCCCATCGCCATCCACATCCCGATCGCCAGCGTCAGGTCGGCGATCTCCGCATCGTCGAACGCGGCGCGCATCTTCGCCCAGAAGTCCTCGTCATAGCCAAGCTCGTTGGGCGAGAAGGCCATGCGCTCGGCCATGTCGACCGCCAGCCGCTCGCGATCGTTCAGCAGCGGGCTCGTCCGCCATTCGTCGATCGCCGCATAGAAGGCCTCGTCCGGCCGCTCGCCGCCGCGCGCGACCAGCGACGTTGCGCGATCACCGCCCACCGCATCGAGATAGCCGTCGAGGTGATCGGCTGCGCGAAAGCCCTTGCAGACGAGGCAGCCGTTGATCTGGGCGATCCGGTAGCGCGCGGCTTCGGCCAGCCGCAGCGGCAGGCGCACCGACTGATAGACCGATTTCACGAACTCGCCTGCCGCCCGGCCGATCACCGGCGAGTGGCGCGTCAGGGCATAGCCGAGCGGATCGGCCATCGCATGATCGGGAATGTGGATGTTGGGCATCTGTCTCTCTCCTTCTCCTGGTCGTCCTGATTTCAAGCGATCTTCTGCTCTCGGGCGGCGATCACAACTCCACCACCGGCGTCTTCCCGTCCCAGTCGCGCGATGCCGCGCGGATGGCGGCGAAATAGTCATGCATCTCCGGCTTGGCCTCAATGATCTCGACCATCGTGCCGGGCCAGAGATGATCGGTATCGAGATAGGCGAAGCGCGAGATCGGCAGTACGCCTTCCATCGCGACGGTAATCCCCGCCGCGCGCGCCGCACCGAGCTGCGCGTCATAATCGTCGGCGAAGGTGCCGAGATGATGGACGCCCGCACGCCCCGCCGCGAGAAACTCGCGATAGGGGGAGGGGGCGCTGCCCGGCTGGATCAGCTCGATCATGCTGTCGCCGCTATAGGCGATCGCGACGGCGGCGAAGATGTCCTCGTCGGCGGGAACGCGCTTGCCGCGAACCTCCAGCCATTCCGCCGCAAGCGGGACCGGGAAGCGGACGAACGGCCCGACACCCATCGTGCCGGTCCAGTGCGCGATGGCCGCGTCCACATCCTCCACCACATAGGCGATCTGAAAGACCGGCCCGAACAGTCGACTCATCGCATCTCTCCCTAACGGGCAGTCGCTTTGCCCTTGCAAAACAATCATGCATGTTTTTTTATGGCTGTCGAATCCGGTTTGACCCGGGCGCCAAGGAGAGAGGGCGATGAACTACGACTTCCGCTTGTGGAACATCCATGTGGGCGCGCCGCACCCCTTCTACGAACATCGCTATATCGACAATGGCACCGGGCGCCCGTCGCCGGCCCGCTATCATGATGCGGCCTTTGCCGATGAAGAGTGGGAAAAGGTCTTTGCGAAGAGCTGGCTGATCGCCTGTCCGCTGTCCGACATTCCCGAGGAAGGCGACTTCGCCCGCTTCGACATCGGCCGCGAGAGCTTCATCGTCGTGCGCGGCGAGAATGATCAGGTCCATGCCCACTATAATGTCTGCCCCCATCGCGGCAGCCAGCTGGTGCTCGACGATCTCGGCAGCCTCTCGCGCTTCACCTGTCCGTTTCACAGCTGGCAGTTCGACCTCGACGGCACCAACATCGCGGTGACCGATCCCGAGACCTTCCGGCCGGAAGTGCTGTGCCACGACCATAATCTGTCGTCGGTCCGCTGCGAGGTCGCGATCGGCCTCGTCTTCATTGCGATGGATCCCGACATTCAGCCGCTGAAGGAGTGGCTTGCGCCGATCCTGCCGCAGCTCGACCTGTACGAGATCGACAAGATGCATGTGATCCAGCATCGCCGGTCCGACTGGGGCTCGAACTGGAAAGGCGGCGTGGACGCCTTTGCCGAGATCTATCACCTCCATGCGGTTCATCCGCAGACCCAGTGCCTGATGGACGACCGCACCCAGATCGACCTTTATCCGGGTGGTCTCAGCCGACAGTTCGTCCCCTTCGCCCAGCCGAGCCCGCGCTTCGCCGATCAGGAGAGCGTCAATCCGGGCATCGCGCTGATGCTGCGCGACGCCGGCATCGACCCGGCCGATTACCAGGGCACCGCCAAGGAGACGCGCGCCGCCGTGCAGGCGGCCAAGCGCAAGCGCGCGGCCGAGTTCGGGCTCGATTACGACCGGTTCAGCGATTCCCAGCTGAGCGACTCGACCGTCTACAGCCTGTTCCCCAATGCGCAGATCGGCTGCCATCCTGAGGCGGTGTTCGTGCACCGCTTCCTGCCCCACGCGACCGATCCCAACCAGTTCACCTATGACACGATGATCCTCTACCGGCATGTCGACGCGCCGGGCTATGCGCCGCCCGCCTGGATGGGCGTGAGCGAGGAGATCGACACCACCGGGGCGACCCGCCCCGACATCGTCCACACCGGGCTCGGCGAGCCGCCGGGACTGGGCGAGGTGCTCGACCAGGATTCGGACCTGCTGCCGATCGTGCAGAAGGGCGCCCGCTCGCGCGGTTTCCGCGGGCCGCTGTGGAGCGAGCAGGAGGGGCGCCTGCGCCATTTCCATGCCGAGCTCGACCGCCGCATGGGACGGGGCGAACCCGCATGAATTATGACAGCAGGGCGTGGGCGGTCCATCGCGGGTCGACTCACGCGTTCGATCGGCCCGCCCCGCATGTCGACAATGGCGCGACCCGGCCCGATCCCGAACGCTATGTCTCGCGCGCTTTCGCGGCGGAGGAGTGGGAGAAGGTCTTCACCCGGGCCTGGCTGCTCGCCGGCCCCTCCAGCGACGTCCGCGAGGCCGGCGACTGGATGAAATATGACATCGGCCCGGAGAGCATCATCGTCGTGCGCAAGCCCGACGGCGGGCTGGCCGCGCATTATAATGTCTGCCCGCATCGCGGCAGCCAGCTCGTCCAGGGCGATGTCGGCTGCCAGGACGATTTCACCTGCCCTTTCCACAGCTGGAAGTTCGGGCTCGACGGCCGCAACCTGGCGGTGACCGATCCCGAGACCTTCCGCCCGGAAGTCCTGTGCCACGGCACCGATCTCTCCTCGCTCCACGTTGCCGAGGCGGCCGGGCTGGTGTTCGTCTCGATGGCCGAGGCACCGCCGCCGCTCGCCGACTATCTCGGCCCGATCCTGCCGATGCTGGAGACCTACCGGATCGACGAGATGCACGTCGTCCAGCATCGCCGCTCGGACTGGGCGGCCAACTGGAAGGGCGGCATCGACGCCTTCTACGAAAGCTACCATCTCCACGCGATCCACCCGCAGACGATGGGCATCCTCGACGATCGCACCCATATCGACCTCTATCCGGGCGGGATGAGCCGGCAGTTCGTCCCCTTCGGCCAGCCCAATTCGCATTTCCCGGACCAGGAGGGGATCAACCCCGGCATCGCCGCGATGCTGAGCGACGCGGGGATCGAGCCCGACAGCTTCGCGGGTTCGGCACGCGACAGCCGCTCGGCCATCGCCGCCGCGAAGCGCGAGCGGGCGACGCGGCTGGGGCTCGACTATGACCGGTTCAGCGACGCGCAGCTGACCGACAGCACCATTTTCGGCATCTTTCCCAATGCCCAGATCGGCTGCCATCCGGAGGCGGTGTTCCTCCACCGCTTCAAGCCCGACGCCGACGATCCCGAGCGCTTCACCTATGAAACGGTGATCCTCTACCGCCATGTCGACGTGCCCGGCTATGGCGCGCCCTTGTGGATGGGCCTCGGCTCCGACGTCGATCTGACAGGTGCGACCCGCCCCGATGTGGTCCACACCGGCCTCGGCGAACCGCCCGGCATGGGCGAGGTGCTCGACCAGGATTCCGACCTGCTCCCGATCGTCCAGAAAGGCGCCCGCTCGCGCGGGTTCCGGGGGCCGCTGTGGGGCGAGCAGGAGGCCCGGCTGCGGCATTTTCACGTCGAGCTGGATCGCTGGATGGGGCGGTAGGGGAGTAGGCCTAAGCGGCCACAGACGGGATCATTAAACTAGTAGTGAATCCGGGCGGTCGCTGAAGCGACCGCCCTTTTCAAACTCATTTTTGGTCCGCCAGATAGTCGAGATTATTGCGTTCTTGACCATCGGCATTGGTACGGAGGTGCAGCTTCGCATTTGCCCTACGTACTGTATGAGCGTTCGAAATCTCTCCTCGGTCAGCCATTGTGATGGCACGAGCGACCGGGGTGAAGTTAACATTTCCGTCGAGGCGCACATGCGACACCGTGCCATCTGCGTTGTTCCGGGCGTCAACGATTTTTCGGGATTTCTTCATATATAGCTCCAAAATGGATGGAACTTCACCATGCTGCCCGGTCGCAATCGCACTGCGACCGGGAGGCGGTGCTTAGTCGGGAATCTCGATCCGGAAGGCGCGCTTCCCGTAGCTACGGGCATAAATTCGCGTTCCATCCTTCAGAGTGATCCACGGTCGGTACACCACCCGCTTGCCAGCGTTGGTCCGTTCCATAGGTCTAAACCTTAATAGGCCCGACCATCTTTGCGTCCGGAATCCCTTGTGCTATGCACAGCTTGTTCAAGGCCTGAGATACCAGATCGCGCACCTGTTCAGGGGCCCGTTCTGAATCAGGACGTTAGGGGGTGTAGGCCATGCCTGCTCCCCCTAATTCGTTTATGGAAAGGTGTTTACAAGAGGTCATCTGCCAGCCCCGTTTCAGTAAGCACTTCGCGCCAGTATCTGCCGGACTCTGATTTAACGGTCCAAATCTTGTTCTCTGAAGGCACTGTCTTCTTTAACATGCGCCACAGGGCTGTGCGAAAGGCCTCAAGGTTAAGATCTTCCGTACCCGCCTCAATGTATAGGGGGTGGAGATCGGCCGGACTCTTCGCATCGGATTGGTGCGTCGGGACGATGCTAATCATCGAAATATCTCTGGCGGAAACGCTATTTTCTGTCGGTTTCGGCTCAGGCGCCACGCCAGTGATATCGCCTACGACGCGCTCCGCTGCAAGGACATCCGCGAGTTCTTTCTTCGCAGATTCCAAGGCTTTTTCAGCGCGCAAAACTTTGCTTTCGGCTTTTGCCCTACGCTCTTTCAGGAGTGCCATCACGTCCATACGCCACCTGCATACGCGAGTATGCCTACGAAGGCAAATATTAGTAGGTGCAAAGCCGCTTAGCTACTCCACCCCCGCTTCCCAACGCCGCCAACGCCGCGCCGTCGACCCGCCATGGTTCCCAGTCCTGCATGTGGCGCGCGCCCAGCTTGCGGTAGAGGCCTTTTGCCAGTTCGTTCCAGTCGAGCACCGACCAGTCGATCCGGGCGCAGTCGTTGGCGCGTGACGCTTCGGCCAGCGCCTCGAACAGCTGGCGCGCCGAGTAAAGGGGACACGCTACTCAACTTCTGCCCCGTGCAGTGAGATATGGTACCACGGCCCGATTATGATGTCGCTCCGTTCTAGCGATTGCCGAAGCTTGGCGCAGCATGGGGGGATAAAAGCGCTGCATCCCGTTCTATTTGCGCGCGGCCGCCTGTTTGGCGGAACACGGCTGGGCGAGCGGAGAACTGCGCCGCCATTCGGCCGACGGCACCCTGCTGCGCAGCCTGACCGTCCCCTATCCGCACATCGTCAGCGTCGATTTCGGCGCCGGCGATCCGAGCAGCCTCTCCGTTTCGACCGAGGGCAATGCGCGGCATCCGAACGCCGGGGCTGTGCTGCGCATAGCTGTTACCGAACCCGGCCTTCCGGGCGCGCAGGCGCGGCTGGAGTTGTTCGCGCACCGCGATTGAAGGCGTCCCGAGCGCCGAACAGGCATCCCCTGCACAGGGCGAATAGGTGCGAGCTTTGCTCGGAACCATGGTAAGGCGGTTGTGCCAGTCCAAGCATAAGCCCGCGGGGGCGATTGGACTGCTGTCTCCCGGACCGAGCTTTCATCCCGCAAGCCTGCCGGTTTCCCTGAAAGGGGACTTGTCATGAACCCGCCGACCACCCATCGCGACGTTGCGCATAATCTGGCGCTCGCCATCCTTGCCTCGACCACGGCGCCGGCGTTGCTGCTCGATGGAGACCTGCGCGTCGTGGCCGGCAGCACGTCCTTCTATCGGAGCTTCGGACTGGAGCCGCAGACGGTGGACGGCAAGCCGATGCTCGAACTCGGCACCGGCGAATGGGACGTGCCGCAATTGCGGTCGCTGCTCGCCGCCACCCTGTCGGGCAATGCCAGGATCGAGGCTTATGAGATGAACCTGAAGGGCGCCTCTGCATCGCGGCGGCTGGTGCTCAATGCCCAGAAGCTCGATTATGGCGATGCCGAACAGGTCCGCCTGTTGTTGACCATCTCCGATGTCACCGACGCCCGAATCAGCGAGAAGCTCAAGGACGACCTGCTGCGGGAAAAGGCGATCCTGCTCCAGGAACTCCAGCACCGCGTCGCCAACAGCCTGCAGATCATTGCCAGCGTGCTCATGCAGAGCGCGCGGCGGGTGCAGTCGGAAGAGGTACGCGGGCATCTCCAGAACGCCCATAGCCGGGTGATGTCGATCGCGACCCTGCAGCAGCAGCTCGCGACGTCCCGCCTAGGCGCCGTCGAGCTGAAGGGCTATTTCACCCAGCTTTGCGATAGCCTCGGCGCATCGATGATCCGCGATCACGACAAGGTGTCGATCGCGGTGACCGCCGATCGCAGCAGCGTGAATGCCGATATCTCCGTCAGCATGGGGCTGATCGTCACCGAGCTGGTGATCAACGCGCTGAAGCACGCCTTTCCGGGGGATCGCGGTGGCAAGATCCTCGTGGATTATCAGTCGAGCAAGGCCGACTGGACCCTTTCGGTCAGTGACGACGGCGTCGGCACGCCGGGGACGATGGCCGAAGCCAAGCCCGGCCTCGGTTCGAACATCGTCGAGGCCCTGGCCAGGCAATTGGATGCGACCGTGGAGACCGAAAGCGGCAATCCCGGGCTGAAAGTGTCGATCACCCACGCCGGATCGTCGGGCTCCTGAAGCGGCGGCGCGCTAGGTCGCGACGGTCGCTTCAGTCTTGCGTCCCCAACGCCGCCAGCGCCGTGCCGTCGATGCGCCACGGTTCCCAATCCTGCATGTGGCGCGCGCCCAGCTTGCGGTAGAGGCCTTTCGCCAGTTCGTTCCAGTCGAGCACCGACCAGTCGATGCGGGCGCAGTCATTGGCGCGCGCCACTTCGCCCAGCGCCTCGAACAGCTGGCGCGCGATGCCGCCGCCGCGTGCCTGCGGGTCGACATAGAGGTCCTCAAGATAGATGCCGTGGCGGCCGGTCCAGGTCGAGAAGTTGAAGAACCAGACGGCGATGCCGACGACCGCGTCGTCGCGCTCTGCGACATGGGCGAAGACGCGGGGATTCTCGCCGAACAGCTTGTCGGCCAGTCCTTCCGGGGTCGCCTCGACCGCGTCGGGTTCCTTTTCATAGGTGGCGAGGTCGCGGATCAGGCGGAGGATGTCATGCTCGTCACCGGGCCGGGCGCGGCGGATGGTGACGGGCGAGGCGGTGGTCATGGAACGACATCCCTTTCGAGATTGGGCGCACGGGCGGCGATCATGCAGCCCGTAACGATCAGGGCCGCGCCGGCCAGCGTGGGCAGGCCGACCTTCTCGTCGAAGAAGATGAAGCCCCACAAAGTCGCCCAGATGAAGGCGGTGAACTCGACCGGCGCCAGATAGCTCGCCTCGGCGCGAGCATAGGCCCAGCCGAGCAGCCCCAGCGAAAGGGTCGCGAGCAGCGCGGCGAGCAGCAGCATCGGCCAATGTTCGACCGGCGGCAGCTCCGCCAGCCAGGGCATGGCGACGGCGAGGCTGAGCGCGACGATCACGCTCTGGAAGAAGGCGACCTCATAGGGGTCGGCGACCTGCGCCTGCCGCCGCATCAGGATGATGTTATAGGCATAGCACACCGCCGACAGCATCACCGCGATCGCGCCGAGAAAGGCCTCCGGCCCCATCTTCGCGCTGCTCTGCCCCCACAGGATGATCAGCACCCCGCCAAAGCCGAGCAGGGAGCCAAGCAGCGCGCCGCGCTTCATTGTCTCGTTGAGCAGCAGCACAGCGAGGCCCTGCGCGATCAGCGGGGCGATGAAGGTCAGCGCGACCGCCTGTGCCATCGGCGTGCGGGCGAGGCCCCAGAAGAACAGCACCGCCATGACGGCCGAGACGACGCCCCGCTCGATATGCAGGCGCATCGCGTGGCGCGACGGGCGGGCGGGGCGCGACCACAGCCAGGGAATGCCGCTGAAGCCTATCCCTGCGAAGCTGCGCCACAGCAGCGTGTTGTAGGTGCCGAGGATCAGCGTCAGCGCCTTCACCACCGCATCCATGGCGGAGAAGACGGCGATGCCGAGGCAGCCGACGCCGAAGGCCACCAGCACCGGATATTGCTTCATCTGCGCCTTCATCCCCTCGACTGCCCAAGCCGGTTGGCAGGGCAGCCCCCCTCGTCAGCCGTCTGTTGCCGGCCTCATTCGGCGGCTTCGGCCTGCGCGGCTTCGGCGGCCTCGATCTCGGCGGCCTTGGCTTCGACCAGCCGGACGATATGATCGACCATGTCGGCGTCCTGCACCGTATGGTCGGTGACGCCCGACAGATAGACCATATGCTTGCCCGCACCGCCGCCGGTCAGGCCGATGTCGGTCTCGCGCGCTTCGCCGGGGCCGTTGACGACGCAGCCGAGCACCGACAGCGACAGCGGCACGCGGATATGCTGGAGCCGTTCCTCCAGCGTCTGGACGGTGCGGATCACGTCGAAGCCCTGCCGCGCGCAGCTGGGGCAGGAGACCACGCGGACGCCGCGGTTGCGGATGCCCAGCGCCTTCAGGATCTCGAAGCCGACGCGGACCTCTTCCTCGGGCTCAGCCGACAGCGAGACGCGGATCGTGTCGCCGATCCCGGCCCACAGCAGATTGCCGATGCCGATCGCCGACTTGACCGTCCCGCCGATCAGTCCGCCCGCTTCGGTGATCCCCAGATGCAGCGGGCAATCGACCGCCTCGGCCAGCCCCATATAGGCCGACACCGCCAGGAAGACGTCGGACGCCTTCACCGCGACCTTATATTCGTGGAAGTCGTGATCCTGCAGCAGCTTGATATGGTCGAGCGCGCTTTCGACAAGCGCTTCCGGGCAGGGCTCGCCATATTTTTCCAGCAGGTCCTTTTCGAGGCTGCCGGCGTTCACGCCGATGCGGATCGAGCAGCCATTGGCCTTGGCCGCGCGCACGACCTCGGCAACGCGGTCGGCCGAGCCGATATTGCCGGGGTTGATGCGCAGGCAGGCGGCGCCGGCATCGGCGGCTTCCAGCGCGCGCTTATAGTGGAAATGGATGTCGGCGACGATCGGCACCTTCGATGCGCGCACGATCTCGCCCAGCGCGGCGGTCGAGGCCTCGTCGGGGCAGGACACGCGGATGATGTCGGCCCCCGCATCCTCGCAGCGGCGGATCTGGTCGATCGTGGCGCGCGCATCCTCGGTCGGCGTGTTGGTCATGGTCTGGACGGTGACGGGGGCGTCGCCGCCGACCGGAACCTTGCCGACCATGATCTGCCGCGACTTGCGCCGTTCGATGTTACGCCAGGGACGAAGGGACATGGGATTCCGCTCTTTGAAAATCGATGGGGCCCGTATAGGCTCAAACGCCTGATGAGAACAGCCGTCATGCCGGTTCGCGCCGGCTTTTCCGGAGGGGCGCCAAGCGCGGTTCCGCCGGTGTCCCGTATCGCGCGGGAAGGCGGCGTTCGCTTGCCATACCGGGCGGCCGCCGCGCGCGGAGCCCCGATAATCCGGATGATCCCGTGTCCACAGAACGCAACGTCTCTTCCTATTGGAGCGCCCCGGCCGATGGCTGGACGCTCGTCATCCATGGCGGCGCGGGCCAGCTCCGCCACCTGAACCTCAGTCGCGAGCAGGAGGACCATGCCCGCGTCGTCCTGGCCGCAGCGCTCGATGCCGGATCTGCGATCCTCGGCGCGGGCGGCAGCGCCGTCGACGCAGTCGAGGCGGCGGTGCGCGTGCTGGAGGATGATCCCTATTTCAACGCCGGCCGGGGGGCCGTGTTCAGCGCCGACGGCATCAACGAGCTCGATGCCGCGATCATGGACGGCGCCACGCGCGATGCGGGCGCGGTGAGCGCGGTGACCAAGGCGCGCAACCCGGTGACGCTGGCGCGTGCGGTGATGGAGCAGAGCCCGCATGTGATGCTGACGGCCGGCGGTGCCGATCGCTTCGGCGCCGAACATGGCATCGAGCAGGTCGCCCCCGCCTGGTTCCACACCGACGAGCGCTGGCGCCAATATGAGGAGCTGCGCAAGGGCGGCACCTTCGACGCCGACCTCAAATATGGCACCGTCGGCGCGGTCGCGCGCGACGCGCAGGGCCATGTCGCAGCGGCGACCTCGACCGGCGGCCTGACCGGCAAGCGCTGGAACCGCATCGGCGATTCGCCGGTGATCGGCGCGGGCACCTGGGCCGAGGATGCGGGGGCGGCCACCTCCTGTACCGGATCGGGCGAGCATTTCATCCGGGTCGGCGCGGCGCATGAACTGTCGGCGCGCGTCCGGCTGGGCGGCGCGGGCCTCGACGAGGCGGCCGGCGCGGTGATCGGGGAGATCGGCGCCTTCGGCGGTGTCGGCGGGCTGATCAGCGTCGACGCGCAGGGGCGCGGCGGCTGGTGCTTCAACAGCCAGGGCATGTACCGCGGCATGGCGCGCGGGGGCGAGCCGCACCGCGTCGAGCTGTATGGCATCGGCGAATGATCCGGATCCTGCTGATGCTGGCGGCGCTGCTCGGCGCCGCGACCCCGGCCCATGCCTGGTGGGAATATGGCCATGAGACCGTCGCCACCATCGCCATGGCCTCGGTCAAGCCGCAGACCCGCGCGCGGATCGAGCGGCTGCTGGCGCGCAGCGACCTGCTCGAGACGCCGACCTGCCCGGCGCGCACGATCGAGCAGGCCTCGGTCTGGGCCGACTGCGTCAAGACTCTGAAGGACCGCTACAGCTACGCCTTTAACTGGCACTATCAGAATATCGACGTCTGCCGGCCGTTCGACCTCAAGGCGAACTGCCCCGATGGCAATTGCGTCGCGCGGCAGATCGAGCGCGACGTCCGCCTGCTCGCCGATCGCAGCCAGCCGACCCGCGTGCGGGTCGAGGCGCTGGTCTTCCTGGTCCACTTCATGGGCGACCTGCACCAGCCGCTCCATGCGGGCGACCGTCATGATCGCGGTGGCAACGACATGAAGGCCGATTACGGCTTTCGCCCGAACAGCAATCTCCACAGCATCTGGGACGGGCTGCTCGCCGATCGCGCCATTTCGACCCCGCCGGGCGGGCCGATGGGAATCTTGTCGAGCGTGCCCGTGGCCGACCGGCCGGCCGAGGCTGCTGGAAGCGTCGAGGACTGGAGCCGCGAAAGCTGGCAGGTCGCGCATGACGCCTATGCGGCGCTGCTCGGCGATGCCTGTGCGCCGATCCCGGCGACCCGGTCGGTGCTCGACAACGGCAAGATCGTCGCGCTGATCCCGCTACTGCGGCACCAGGTCGCGCGCGGCGGCTTGCGCCTCGCGCGCCTGCTCGACGAAAGCCTCGGCTGAGCCTTCCAGCCGGTCAGCCCGGCATCATTCGTGCGGGCGCATGCCCCAGTTGAGCTTGTCGACCACCTCGCCCAGCGGCTCGGTGACGGTCACGCTGCGGCCTTCGCCGAAGCGGATGCGCGTGCCTTCGGTGACTTGCGAGATGAAGGTGACCTGCGAGGCGTTGACGGCGGTTTCGACGCGGTCTGCGCCGACGAACATCACGAGCATGTATCCTCTCCATCGTTATGGGAATGGGAGGATAGAGCGGGATCGTCCGCCGTCAAAGCGCTTTGCGCTGAAGCAGCGAACCCGCGCTTATTTCAGCGCGGTCTTGCACTTCCGAGTCTGGTGCACGCCGCGCAGGAAGCCGCGCCGCGCTATGCCGGCGTCGATCGCGCGGTCCAGCCGCCGCTGCGCCGGCGCCGCCCCGGTGACTTCGCGGACGAGGCCACGGAACGGGATGATCGAGTTGACGATCGTCTTGCCGCCCGCCTCGGCCAGCTTGCCCGCGCGATTCTCCTTGGGCTTGTCGCCGGCCTTGAAGTCCGGGCCGATCACGTCGGTCAGCTGCGCGAAGGCCTTGGAGATGTCGCGGCAGGTCTTGATGCCGGTCAGGCTGTAGGGCGCTTCGGCCGCGCTCTGCAGCGCAGGGGGGATGTTGGTCTTGGCCACGCCGACATCGCGCGCCGGCTGCGAGGCGATCCGGCCTGCGCCACGACCGACTTCCTCGACGCGGTTCGGCTGCTTTTCGGCTTCGTTCTGTTCCTGCCGCGCGCCTGCCATCGCCGGCAGCGCAAGCAGCGCGATAAGGGTAGCGCCCGTCAGAATCCTGTTCATGCCCCTGGTCCCATGACATGCCGCCGCGTGGCAGCGATATTGCATTTCCGAGACTGACGTAATGGGTCGCCGGGCAATTGGTTCCGCCCGCGCATCATTTGCCGGCGAAAGGCGCTTAGCGCGCCCTTAACCGGGTCGCTGAAGCCTTTGTTCGGCGACCTGAGCCGATGACGGGCACGAACCGGAGCATCGTCATGGACAGTTTCAACATTGCGCGATCGGGCATGCAGTTCGGCCAGGCGATCGTCACCGCCGCCGCATCGAACGTCGCCAACGCCCGCACGCTCGGCACCCTGCCGAGCAACACGCCCGCCACCGCTGCCGCCACCGCCGCAGCCGTCCCCGCCGTCTATCAGCCGATCCGTGCGGTCGGCCGGACCCAGCCGGGCGGCGGCGTAGCGGTACGGTTCGAGGAGCAGCCAGACTATCGCGCCGAATACGACCCGGCAAATCCGCTCGCCGATGCTGATGGCATGGTCGCAGCACCTGCGGTCGACCTGGCCGAGGAGAGCATCGACCGGATGCTGGGCGTCCAGCTCTACACCGCCAGCGCCGCCGCGCTCAGGACCGCCGGCAAGATGGCGGACGCGACGCTCGACCTGCTCGCCTGACCGATCAGGCGGCGATCGACCGCCCGCCGTCCCAGCCACCGCGCACCGTCACCTTGGGGATGCAGTAGCGAAACAGGCGCGGGCCGGTGCAGCTGCGGAAGAAGGCGACGCTGTGTTCGTTCAGCTCGATCCGCTCGTCCGCCGACAGCGGGATCGTCTCGCCGTTCAATTCGCGCACCAGCAGCGCATCCTCGTCCATGCGGCCATGCAGCGCCCGCAATTCGCGCACGTCCACGACCCGCTGATCGGTGGCGCGCAGGCACCCGTCGATGTCGATGATGTAGCGACCGATGGGCTGATGTTCGAAGCCGATGCTCATGTCCTTCGTCCTTTCAAGTTCGACGAGGACCGGTGTAGGGCATAGGGGTGACAAAAATGGTCAC
>NZ_JBLTWO010000013.1:0-84715 GCF_049889055.1 Rhizorhabdus antheiae
CAGCCAACGAACGGGAGCAAGTCGCCGAGCCGTCGATGTAGGTAGCGTGCGCACTCACCTTGGAACGAGGCGAAGTCGTTCCCTGTCAAATTCGTCAATCAAATTCAAATTAAAGAGGTGTTCGATCAGAGCCGCTGGTCGGACGCGAAGCGTTCTTGCGGCAGCTGCTATTTCCTCAGATACGCTAAACTGTCGATTTTGACCGAATGCCTTAAGAACCAGGTCACGCGGCATCAATAGCATCGCGGCGAACGCGTTCGCTCTTTTCTCAACGCCAGCCGGTGCCCACGGTCCGCTTGAGATTCCTACACTCTTCGCCATCGTCCGGTCGTAAAGTAGATGAGCGAGCTCATGCGCTAGCGTGAACCTACGCCCTTCCGACGTGACATTGAACAGGCTGGTGGTGTTAACAAATATCGTCGCGGCCAATCCATCCCCTGCCAACGCGACGCCACGGATGGTCTCCGTCTCTAGCGCACCGTCTGTGACGGTTATGCCGAGACTTACAAGCAATCCCTCGATGTCGACATACTCGGTGATGAATTCTGAGGCGCGCTCTTCCTCTAGCAGGTCAACAGCCCATTCATAACCTTCTGAATAAGGTACGCCCATGGGCGGGCCACCATCGGCGGCGACCAGCTCATCGAGTTGCGTAGCTGCTAGCTCGGTTTTGCTTGCCGATGCAATTATCTCTGTCAGTTTGCTGACATCACCTGCTGTGAGGCTTGGAGAAAGGCCTCCATACATTGCAACGGCCGCCGAGAAGCGGGCAATAGCAGGAACACCATCAATCTTGTCGTTGTCGTTGACAAAAGCCGTTTCGAGGCCACGCTGTCGCAGTGAGTTCATTGCCGAGTTGAATACTCGCTCACCAATCCTGTGCGCCGTCAGCTCGATCACGGATATCTTTGACAGATCCGCAAGTCGATCCTTCAGCCGGCTCAGCGCTTCTCGCTCGTCAATCTCCAGCGTGTACTCCTCGCCGCTATCAGCCACCCACTGCAGCGCATTCCAGAGGGGCGCTGCAACGTCCTTCACTGCCAAATACGCCAGCCCGCGCCCGCTGGTGAACCGAAACTGATCTGGCGCGAACAATGGCGTAGCTGCCGTCCAAGATAATTCAACGGTATCTAGGTATCTTCTCAAGTAGAGATCTGGCAGAAGCCCGCCATTCGACGCAGAATTTAGCGCATGAGCGTTCCGCCAAGCTTGTGCCTTGCGATACTCTTCTCTCCCAGGCCCATCGCGAGCGTCAATTAGGCTCCGCAGCTTACGCCCGACTACTGCGACCGCGGGTGCGGCACTAAATTCATGCCAGGGGAAGTCAGCCTGATGAAGCAGATCGGTCCAATTGTCGGCGAACCACTGCGCAATGGGCAATAGATACCAGCTGACGAACTCTCGCGGACTTTCGCCGATCGCGTTCCCAGTCAGTATGGTACCGCCAACAGTCAGGCGCAAATCGCCGATCGACCAACCGTATTCCGCAGGTCGCCGGTGACGCGGCTCCGCATCTTTACGCCAGCGCATAGCGATTTCGAACCGGTTTGGGTCACCGAACGAGGTGAATTCAGGCTTCATCTGTTTCTAACGCCCAGTAGATAGCCGATTCGCTAAACGAGGCATAGCGCCGAAGCTCCTTGTTTCTCACTCCCCCTTGATCAACCAAGGCGTCTTTGACGACTGCGGGCACATCATCCCACGGTATTGGGTAGCCGTGCCAGGAACCGTCTCCGGTTGGTTTCGCTTCGAAGGCAATCCCTTGATCTGTTGCGAACCGGCGACCTGTGCCAGCCTCTACGGTCGCGCCCATGAACAGTTTACCAGCCGGCGTATGCTTCCAGTTAAAATTAGGATTAGCAGGGTCTAACCCCATTTTGTTGCCGTTGTCGTCTCTGGTGTGCGTCCATTCTGGGCAGATCGTCCCCTTTCGGCCGTTCGCCGAACGGTTTTTGTGCTTGAGAGAGCCTCGGTAGACGTCTTTCATAGTTACGAGTTATCGCCAAGATTATCCGCAGTCGAGAGGATTGAGCATAGACGAACTGCAAACGTTTAGTCCTCTCTAAACGAACGGGAGCTTTCAAGATTAGCGCGCAGCCTGATGAATGGTCAAATATGAGAGGGGAACTGGTAACCCGCTCAAAGCGGTCCCATCGGCAGTGTCTGCGAGGAGCGACGTCCGTGATTGCAGATGGGAACGACCGATTTTGGTCGCGAGGAGATATTAATCTTCTGGACAGCGAACGACGGGGACCGGTTGTGAGCGGCCTTTGGTCGTCCGAAGCCCGGATGTCGGGGTTCGGTAGCATCGCACCTATTCATTGCCCACGCGTCGGAAGCGCCGTTAACCTCCTCAACCCCCCTCAATTCCCCTCGGAGTCCACCACGAACGTCACCGGCTTGCCGCGCGTCATCGGGTCCCAGCCGGCGGACAGGGCGGCGCGGACGCAGCGGGCGATGGTGGCGTCGTCGAGTTGGAGGCGGCCGCGGGGCAGGCCTTTCAGGAGGCGCTTGGGTGGGGGGAATTCGACGAGGGCCTCGCGGCGGGCGTCGCGCTCCTGCAGGGATATGGTCATGCCCTTCCAGCCCTCGTCATCGGACAGATGCGGTTCGCGGTGGAGGTTCCAATCGTAGAGGACGCCGTCGACCTGGACGGCGCCGCCCGTGCTTTGAGACTTTGACATGGCCGCGCCCCTTAGCATGACCGACCTGCCGAGGCCTAGCCGGACTGGCGGCGCATCCGATCGGGCGCGCGCATGCGGCGCAAGACATCGCCGCCACCGGACGATATGAGCGCCCCATGGCCCGGCTGCTCCTGTTCAACAAACCCTATGGGGTCCTGTCGCAATTCACCGATCGCGGATCGCCGACGGTCCGATCGACCTTGTCGGACTTCATCGCGGTGAAGGGCGTCTATCCCGCCGGGCGGCTCGACCGCGACAGCGAGGGGCTGCTGCTGCTGTGCGATGACGGGCGGCTGCAGGCGCGCATCGCCGATCCGCGCTTCAAGATGCCCAAGACCTATTTCGTGCAGGTCGAAGGCGATCCGCAGGAAGCGGAACTGGAGCGCCTGCGGAAGGGCGTGCTGCTCAACGATGGCATGACCTTGCCGGCCGAGGTCGCGCGGATCGACCCGCCCGAGCTGTGGCAGCGCGATCCGCCGATCCGCCAGCGCAAGGCCATCCCCGACAGCTGGCTGCGGATCACCATCCGCGAAGGTCGAAATCGGCAGGTGCGGCGGATGACGGCGGCGGTCGGCTTGCCCACGCTGCGGCTGGTCCGCTGGTCGATCGGCGACTGGTCGGTCGCCGGGATCGCGCAGGGGGCGTATGAGGAACTCTCCGGCCCGGCCGAGATCGGCGGCGGCGCGCAGGGCCGATGACGCGGTTCGGCGGGGTTGCCGACCACCGCTCCATCTGCTGCCGGTTGCCGCAGAGCGCGAAAGCTGATTTGAGGCGTCGCGCACTGGGGCTCAAGCGCCACGCACCTCCTATGAAGCCATGTCGGCAGGGTATCGGATCGCCATGAATTATCGCCACTCCTTCCATGCCGGCAACAGCGCCGATGTCGTGAAGCACAGCCTGCTGATCGCGCTTGTCCGGGCCTTGCAGCAGAAAGAGGGCGCGCTGACCCTTATCGACACCCATGCGGGGTGCGGGCTGTACGATCTTGGCGGCGAGCAGGCCCAGCGCACCGGCGAAGCGGCGCAGGGCGTCGTGCGGGCTTTTGCCGATGCTAATCCGTTGCTCGACGAGTATCGCGCCGCCGTGCAGGCGGTGAATGTCGGGGCGGAGCCGCAGCTCTACCCCGGATCGCCGCAGGTCCTGGCGCAGCTGCTGCGCCCGCAGGACGTGCTGATCCTCAATGAGAAGCATCCCGAGGACGCCGCCGCCCTGCGCAGCGCGATGCGCGGCACGCTTGCGGCGGTGCATGAGCGCGACGCCTATGAGCTGTGGCTGGCGATGACCCCGACCCGCACCGGGCGCGGCGTGGTGCTGGTCGATCCGCCCTATGAGCAGACCGACGAACGCGCCCGCATCACCGCCACCCTCGCGGCGGCGCACCGCAAATGGGCGCATGGCGTGACGGTGATCTGGTTTCCGCTGAAGGACCGCGTGACGCACCAGCGGTGGAAGGGGAGCCTGCGCAACCTCGGCATCCCGAAATTCCTGTCGATCGAGCATTGGCTGTACGATGCCGAGCAGCCCGGCATCTATAACGGCGCGGGGCTGTTCATCGTCAATCCGCCCTATGCCTTCACCCAGGCGCTGCCGCCGCTGCTCGAGGCGCTGCGCGCCGCGCTGGCGCCGGACGGGCACAGGGGCATGATCAAGGCGGACTGGCTGGTCGAGTGATTTCCTCGCGGACGGACGTCACCCGTCCCCCCGATCCGCCCTCAATAATCGCCCGCACCCCCATCTCCGCTGCTGACATATGCGCGCCATGCCGATAATCATGCGGCTCCATGTGGCAGCTTTATCAATTCCCGCTCTGTCCCTTCTCGCGCAAGGTCCGGCTCCAGATGGAGGAGAAGGGTGTTGCCTATGATCTCGTCCGCGAGTCCCCCTGGCTGCGGCGCGACGAGTTTCTGGACCTGAATCCGGTCGGGCAGACCCCGGTGATGGTCGACCCGGCGAACGGGACGGTGCTGATCCACAGCTGCGCGATCTCCGAATATATCGAGGAGACGGTCGAGGCGGCGCCGATGATCCCCGGCGGGTCGGCGGCGCGGGCCGAGATCCGGCGGCTGGTCGCCTATTTCGACGAGAAATTCTATGCCGACGTGGTCGGCCCGCTGCTGCACGAACGCGCGCTGAAGCGGATCGTCCACCGCGCCTCGCCCGATGCCGGCGTGCTGCGGCAGGCGATGAAGGCGGTCAACGACCATCTCGACTATATCGACTATCTTGTCGGCAGCCGCCGCTGGATCGGCGGCCCGCTGCTCAGCCTGGCCGACCTCGCCTGCGCTGCGCATCTGTCGGTCGCCGACTATCTGGGCGGGATCGACTGGCGCGGGCATGACGAGACCAAACAATGGTATTCCGGCATGAAATCCCGCCGCTCGCTGCGCGTCGTGCTGGCCGAGCGGATGGAGCTGGTCGGCCCGCCCGAACATTATGAGAAGCCGGATTTTTGAGAGGTTCGCGCGGGTGGAGGCGGGCTCGTAAAGGACCGGCGGGTAAGAGGGCGCTGCGGATATCTGAGTTGGGCTGAGCTTGTAACGCTCAGGCGGAGATGTGGGAGGAACGCCACGTGAGACGGTGGATACCCATCGCACTTCCGATCCTCGTTCTGATAGCGATCGGCATTTATTGCGCCTTCCCGCAACCCATTCGTGATGATGCAACGTTGAAAGCCGTAGCGAGTGAGGCGCGAAGTCTCATGGTAAACCACTCGATCAATCGCGGCACAGATTCTGTTCGGGTGCCCAAGCAGAAGTGGCCGCCGGCGATTGCCAGCCTCAGGCCAGATTCCGTGGTCGTTACGAGCTACATGGTCGATATTACCATCAAGCCGTATTTCGATGGCGGTTGGGGATATGGCTTCGCTGATGAAAGGCGAGGCCTGACGATGGATCCATCTTGTTGGTCGCATTTGGCTTACGGTGTCTATTGGCACGGGCCGTGCTGACATTAATCAGATGCGCACGGGTTCGTTTTATGCCGCCAAATCTCGCCGAGATGGGCTTGCAATTCACAGTCTGATCGGCGTCATTACCGCCCAATGATGACGCTACCCCACCGCAGTCTCATAGGTTTGATATTGCTCGGTATCGGAGGGTTGGCCGCTGTGTCTGGCTGGAACTTGAACACGCGGCACCACATTGCAACGATGTTGAATGTAGAGAAATTGCCACAATCGATTAGCGTAGTCGATTGTGCGAGCTTTGGCGTGACCGATGTCCTTGAACGCTGCTCATTCCAGATAAGCGCTGATGATTTTCCGAAACTGTTATCAGGCTATGAATTTCAGGTGAATCAGAACTGTGACGTCGGAAAAAATGGCTTTTGCGTCAATACGGCTGATGCCGGAACGGCACACGATTATTGCTGCGGTCCGAAACTTGGTGATAATTTTGATATCGCCACGACCTATATTGCGACGCCACGCGACGCACCCCACGGCGGCAGCCTTACGATACTAACTGATACAGAAAAGCGGCGCGTAATGATCGACCTTTACATCGAGTGAATGGCTGCGATCGTCTTGTTCGTGTTCGCAAGGGGCAGGTCGCTCCCAACCGCATTACGGTGATGTCGTAGCTCAATTCTCCGCTTGAGAGCCGGCACATCGGGCTGAATTACCAACGCTCACACCTCACCGCTTCACGTGCGGTTTGAAGATGATGAGATCGCCGTCGCGCCATCGCTTTCCCGCTGTACCTTCGTTTATAGGAAGTGGTCAGTTGACCTTTGTCTGATAGCCGACATTATCGATGCCCATGTTGATGCTTGCCCAAATCGACCTTTCCAACGCCGATCTCGCTCTATTCGATGAGTATGAAAGTGCGGTGCTGGCGTTATTGGAAAAATATGGTGCGCGGCTTGAGGATCGATTGCGCTCCACCGATGGTCGAACCGAAGTCCACCTGCTTTACTTTCCAGATGCTGGATCGTTAGCCGGTTTTCGAAGCGATCCAATCCGTGCTTCCGCCCAAAGCATATGGGAACGGTCTCGTGCTTCATCGTCGCTGACCGAGGTCACACGATTGAAATAGCTGTTGCTGCTCCCGACGGCTTGCTGGTCAAGCCAAGAGGGTTTCCCATTTTATGGCCCTTTTCGGAAATGGAAAATATCGCCCGTTATCTTTTGGAAGCTGCGGTTCGGATATCCACCCCATTTCGGTCGTGCAGCCGGTCGGAACGTTCGCTTGAAAGCAGACGCATCGGACCAGACATTCACCTGTCACCGCCTCACACGCGGCTCCGCCGCCAGTCGCGACATCAGGATCGCCGCGCGCTTTGCCTGGAGGGGGATCGAGGTCAGGTCGACCGTCTCGCCCGGCGCATGGTCGCCGGTGGAGTAGGGGCCCATGCCGGCGAAGCTGTCGACGTCGCTGGCGACGAAGCTGACGTCGCCCGCGCCGCGCTTGAGCGGGTCGAGCGGGGGCATTTCGGGCAGGCCGAGATCGGCGTTCACGCCGTTGAGCGCCGTCAGGATCGCGCGGTTGCCGTCGGTCGGGGCCATTGCGGGATAGCCGCCTTTCTCGAACGCGATCTCGGCCGAGGTGCCGGGCAGGTGCTGTGCGACGATCGCCGCCATCTTCGCCTTCACCCGCTCGGTCTGCTCCTGCGACAGGGTGCGCAGGTCGCCGCGCGCCTCGGCGACGGGGGCGATGATATTGCCCTTGCCGGTCGCGGTCATGCGGATGCCCTCGGCGTCGGTCGACTGGGTCGATCCGCCCGCGATCAGGCCGACATTATAAGTCAGGTTGGTTTCGGGCAGGTCGCGGCGGAAGGCGTCGAGGATGCGGACCAGCTCATAGACCGCGCCATAGCCCACCTTCTCGCTGAAGATGCCGCTCGAATGGCCGCTATTGCCGGTCGCCCTGACCGTCCAGCTGTTCGACGATCGGCGCGCGATCGATCCCATGTCGCGGCCATTGTCGCGCACCAGCCCTTCGAAATCGAGCGCGACGTCGGCGCGCTTGCCGGCAGCGATCAGGTCGGCGCGGGCGATCTCCACCGGGTCGCCGACATCCTCCTCGTCGCCGGTCAGGACGATCTCGATATCGGCCTTTGCCAGCGTGCCCGCCGCCTTCATCGCGCGCAGCGCCGCGAGCATCACGACCATGCCGCCCTTGTCGTCGCCGACGCCGGGACCCTCGGCCTTGCCGCCGTCCTTCAGGGCGAAGCGCTGGAAGGGGCTGTCGGGCTCGAACACCGTGTCGAGATGGCCGATCAGCAGCAGGCGCTTACCACGCCCATTGCCCTTGTGGGTGGCGATGATGTGCCCGGCGCGACCGGCGGCCTCCATCGGCACCCAGCGGACGTCGAAGCCGAGCGGGGCGAGCTGCGCCTTCATCATCTCGCCGACCTTCGTCACGCCGGGCAGGTTGCGCGAGCCCGAGTTCACATTGACCAGCTGTTCGAGCAGCGCGACGGTGGCGGCGTTCTCTGCCTCGACGGTGCGGGTCATGGCCTTTTCGGCCGGGGTCAGCGCCGCCTGGGCGGGCAGGGCGGCGGTCGCCATCAGCAGGGAAAGCCCGAAAAACCGACCGATACGCGCCATCGAAAACACCTCGCCTTGCATTTGCCACGATCATGGAGCATATGCCGCACCGCGTCGATGCCGTTTTGCGGTGTCGGGACCGTAGCAGCGTGAACTCCTGCCCTCTTACAAGGGCAGGCCGGCTCGGCCCTCAGGCACGCATATCAGCTCAGGCTTCCCTATTCACGCGGGTCGTCATGCGAACCCGCTGTCGCATGGACTCCGTCCGTGCGCCCGCACCATTTGAAAGTGCATTTGTGACCAAATTTTCCGATCTGGGCCTCATCGAGCCGCTGTACCGCGCGCTTGCCGCCAAGGGCTATGACGTGCCCACGCCGATCCAGGCCCAGGCGATCCCGCCGCTGCTCGAGGGCCGCGACCTGTGCGGCATCGCGCAGACCGGTACCGGCAAGACTGCAGCCTTCGCGCTGCCCTCGCTCCACCTGCTCACCGAAAATCTGAAGCATACGCCGCCGCAGGGCTGCCGCATGCTCGTCCTGTCGCCGACGCGCGAACTGGCCAGCCAGATCGCCGAGAGCTTCGTCCAGTACGGCAAGAATCTGCGCCTGAGCGTCGCCACCGTCTTCGGCGGCGTGCCCATCAACCGCCAGATCCGGCAGCTGCAGCGCGGCGTCGACATCCTCGTCGCCACGCCCGGCCGTCTGCTCGACCTGATCGACCAGCGCGCGCTGAACCTGAAGTTCGTCGAGATCTTCGTCCTCGACGAGGCCGACCAGATGCTCGACCTGGGCTTCATCCACGCGCTCAAGCGGATCGACCAGTTGCTGCCGAAGAAGCGCCAGTCGCTGTTCTTCTCGGCGACCATGCCCAAGGCGATCGCCGAGCTGGGCGACCGCTTCCTGAACAACCCGGTCAAGGTCTCGGTCGCCCCGGCGGCGACCACCGCAGAGCGGGTCGACCAGTTCGCGACCTTCTGCAACGCGCAGGAAAAGCAGGCGCTGCTGACCATGCGGATCAAGGCCGAGCCGATCGACCGCGCGCTGGTCTTCACCCGCACCAAGCATGGCGCCGACCGCGTCGTGCGCAACCTGCGCGCCGCCGGCATCCCCGCCGAGGCGATCCACGGCAACAAGAGCCAGCCGCAGCGTGAGCGCGCGCTGGGTATGTTCCGCACGGGCGAGGTCCGCATCCTGGTCGCGACCGACATCGCCGCGCGCGGCATCGACGTCGGCGGCGTCAGCCATGTGTTCAACTTCGAGCTGCCGAACGTGGCCGAGCAATATGTCCACCGCATCGGCCGCACGGCGCGCGCCGGCGCAGCGGGCGTCGCCATCGCCTTCGTGGCGGATGACGAGCGGCCCTATCTGAAGGCGATCGAGAAGCTGACCCGGATCAAGCTCGAGATCGAGCCGCTGCCTGAGAATTTCCTGGCCGAGAAGGCGAAGCTGCCGAAGCCGGTCGCGGCGCCTGCGGCTCCCGCGAACAGCGGCGACCGCGGTCCGCGCCGTCGCGAAGGCGGCGAGCGGGCAGGGCAGCCGCAGCCGGCCAAGCGTCGGTTCAGCCGCCCCAAGGGTGCGCCCGGCGCGCATCGCTCGGCGGTCAAGAAGTTCGGCAGCCGCTGAGGCCAGCCTGACAAAGCCAATGAGGGGCGGCTTCGGCCGCCCCTTTATGTTTCAGCGATCAGCCGCTGTCGAAAGGCCGCCAGCCGCTCGATCGCAGCGTCCAGCGTGGCGTCGTCCTTGCAATAGCACAGCCGCACGATGTGCCGCACGGGCCGCTCTTCGTAAAAAGCGGACACCGGGATGGTGACGACGCCGCTCTCGCGCGCCATGCGCTCGGCGAAGGTCACGTCGTCCAGGTCGATGCCCGATGCGGGCAGATCGACCGACACGAACCAGGTCGCCTCGCTCGGCAGCACGCGGTAGCCGGCACCTTCGAGCCCCTCGACAAGCCGCTCTCGTGAGCGCTCAAAGCCGGCGCGCATGTCCTCGAACCAGCTGCGCGGCTTGCGCAGGCCATGCGCCACTGCCGTCTGCAAATTGGGCGGGGTGGTGAAGGTCAGGAACTGGTGCGCCTTGGCGAGCTGTCGGGCGAGCGCGGGGGCGGCGATCATCCAGCCGACCTTCCAGCCGGTGAGCGCGAAGATCTTGCCCGCAGAACCGATCTTGACCGTCCGTTCGCGCATGCCGGGCAGGGCGATCATCGGCACATGCTCGCCGCCAAAGCGGACATGCTCCCACACCTCGTCGCACAGCGCATAGGCATCGAAGCGCACGCAGCGCTCGGCGATCATCGACAGGACGTCCCGGCCCAGCATCGTTCCGCTGGGATTGATCGGGTTGTTGATCACCACCAGCCGGGTGCGCTCGCCGAACGCCGCATCGAGCGCGGCGGGGTCGAGCGACCAGTCGGCCGGATCGAGATCGACCATGCGGGGAATGCCGCCCGCGCGCCGCACCGTCGGCACATAGGCGTCGTAGAGCGGCTGGAACAGCACCACCTCGTCGCCCGGCGAGACCAGCGCCAATATGCCGGCAGCGATCGCCTCGGTCGCGCCCGACGTGACGATCACCTCGCTCTGCCAGTCGAGGTCGAGGCCCTGATGCTCGCGATAATGGCCGGCGATCGCCTGGCGCAGGTCGGGCAGGCCGGGCATCGGCGGATATTGGTTATAGCCGTCGACCAGCGCCTCTGCGGCTACGCGGCGGACATCCTCGGGGCCGGGGGCATCGGGAAAGCCCTGACCCAGATTGATCGCGCCGGTTTCGCGGGCGAGCGCCGACATCGTCTCGAAGATCGTCGTCGGCAGGGCGGCATAGACAGGGTTCATGCGCGTCAGACGGGCCGGTTGAAACCGCCACCGTCGAGCACCTGTCTGACCTTCATCGCCAGCTGGAGCAGGGTGAAGGGCTTCGACAGGAAAGCGACCCCGGCGTCGAGCATGCCGTTATGGACCACCGCGTTGCGGGTATAGCCGGTGGTGTAGAGGATCTTGATGTCCGGCCGCATCTTCAGCACCCGCTCGGCCAGTTCGCGGCCGTTCATCTCCGGCATCACGATGTCGGTGAACAGCATGTCGACCACCGGCTGCTGCTCGAGCGTCCGCATCGCTTCGGCGGCGCCGGCCGCCGAGATGACCGAATAGCCGAGGTCGCGCAGCGCATCGACCGAGAAATGGCGCACGCGCTGTTCGTCCTCGACCACCAATATGGTCTCGCCCGCCTTGGCCCGCGGCGCCTCGTCGGTGTCGAGGATATAGCGGCCATCGGCATCCTGCAGGGGATCCTGGCTGCGCGGCAGATAGAGGCGGACGGTCGTCCCCTGGCCCGGCTCGGAATAGATCGCCGCATGCCCGCCGGTCTGCTTCATGAAGCCGAAGATCTGGCTGAGGCCGAGGCCCGTTCCCTTGCCGACCGGCTTGGTCGTGAAGAAGGGATCGAAGGCGCGCTGCAGCACCTCGGGCGTCATGCCGGTGCCGGTGTCGGTGACGCCGACCATCACATATTGGCCGGGGCGGACCTCGGGATGGATGCGCGCATATTCGTCGTCGAGATAGGCGTTGGCGGTCTCGATCGTCACCTTGCCGCCCTCGGCCATCGCGTCGCGGGCGTTGACGACGAGGTTGACGATCGCATTTTCGAGCTGGCCGGGATCGGCAAGACAGCGCCACAGCCCTCCGGCGAGCACCGTTTCGATCATATATTGTTCGCCGATCGTCCGCTTCAGCATCTCCGACATGCCGGCGACCAGCCGGTTGGTGTCGAGGGTGAGCGGCGCGAGCGGCTGCTGGCGCGAGAAGGCGAGCAGGCGCGAGGTCAGGCTGGCGGCCCGCTGCGCGCCTTCATGGGCGTTGGCGATGTAGCGCAGCAGCTTGTCGGTATCGCCGCCGATCCGGCGCTTCGCGAGGTCGAGGCTCCCGATGACGATCGCCAGCATATTGTTGAAGTCGTGCGCGATGCCGCCGGTCAACTGGCCGATCGATTCGAGCTTCTGCATGTGCAGCATCTGCGCCTCGGCCTTTTCGCGGGCCTCGATCTGCACCCGCATCGCATGTTCGGCGGCGAGGGCCCGGTCGCGTTCGGTGAGCAGTTCGCGTTCACGCTCTGCGCTGTCGCGGATCAACGCTGCGGCTACGACGAGAACGAGGATCACCGTCGCAACCAGGACGAGCCCAAGGCTCATCACCAATTGCTCGGTCTGGGCCCGCCGTTCGGCCAGCAGGCGCTCTTCCTCGGCGAGCATCTTGTTGATGATGTCGATAACCCGCTGGATGCGGACATGGCCTTCGCCGGATGCCAGTTCGGCAATGGCCTGGCGGCGTCGACCGGCATCTGCGGCACGGATGCCGTCCTGTGCGAAGGCCATCTTGGAGCGTACCGCCGCCCGCAATTCAGTGACGTTGCCGAGCTGTCGGGGGTTGTCGCTGATCTCTCGTTCGATCTGGTCCAGAGCGGGCTCGATCCGCGTCGACAGTTCGGCAACGCGCTCGCGCAGAGCGGGGGCCCCCACCAGCAGGTAGCCCCGATGTTCGGACTCGATCGCGCGCATCCGGTCGGCCATGCCGGTCAGCATCACCTCGACCCGCAGCGAATGCGCCGCCCATCCGCCTGCGCGGCTCTGCGCCCGGGTCAGGTAAATGGCACTGGCCGCCGCGATGATCGCGACGATCAGCCCTCCGAGCAGCAGATAAGGCAGGCGGCGGGGGGAATGGGCCATGCCCGCCTTGTAAAGCCGGGCATTCGGCCTGCAAGCGATAATCCCCTGCGTCAGCCGGCCTCGGCGACGATCTGTGCCCAGCCGGCCTCGTCGGTCACCTCGATGCCGAGTTCGGATGCCTTCTTCAGCTTGGAACCCGCGCCTGGCCCCGCGACGACCAGATGCGTCTTGGCCGACACCGACCCCGACACCTTCGCGCCCAGTGCTTCGGCCTGCGCCTTCGCCTCGTCGCGCGACATGGTTTCGAGCGTGCCGGTGAACACCACCGTCTTCCCGCTGACGGCGGATTGCCGGGTCTCATGAACCAGGTCCGCAGGTGCGAGCTGGCTCAGCAGATCGTCGACCGCTTCGCGATTGTGCGGTTGGGCGAAGAAGTCGACGAGAGCCAGCGCCACCTCTGGGCCGACGCCCGGCGTCTCGACGATGGCCGCGAGTTCCTTGGCGACCCGCGCCGCGAATTTCTCGTCGGGTTCGCCGACGGCCTGCACGGCTTCGTCACGCGCCGCGACGGCGCGACCGATCATCCCAATGAGGGCGTCCCAGCTGCGATAGCGCCGGGCGAGGTCGCGCGCGGTGACCTCGCCGACATGGCGGATGCCCAGTGCGAACAGGAAGCGGTCTAGCGGCGGCGCGCGCTTGGCGTCGATTGCGGCGACGAGGTTCGACGCCGACGTTTCGGCCCAGCGCTCGCGCGTCGCCAGTTGGTCCCTGGTCAGGCGAAAGATGTCAGCGGGCGTCTGGACCAGCCCATCGCGGAAGAAGCTTTCGATATGCGTCAGGCCGAGGCCCTCGATGTCGAGCGCGTGGCGCGACACGAAATGGCGGAGGCGTTCGACGCGCTGGGCGGGGCAGATCAGGCCACCGGTGCAGCGATAATCGACCTCGCCCGGCTCGCGCTCGGCGGCCGATCCGCATTCGGGGCAGGTGGTGGGGAAGGGCCAACTGCCCCGCGCTTCGTCGCGTGACAGATTGGCGACGATCTGCGGGATGACGTCGCCGGCCCGCTGCAGCACGACACGGTCGCCAGGCCAGACGTTCAGGCGGCCGATTTCGTCGGCATTGTGGAGGGTTGCGTTGGTGACCACGACCCCGCCGACCGTGACCGGCTCCAGCCGCGCGACCGGTGTCAGCTTGCCGGTGCGCCCGACCTGGATGTCGATCGCGCGCAGCAGCGTCTGAGCCTTTTCCGCGGGGAATTTGTGCGCGATGGCCCAGCGGGGCGCGCGCGCGACGAAGCCGAGGCGCTTCTGCCAGTCGAGCCGGTCGACCTTGTATACGACCCCGTCGATATCGAAGGGCAGGTCGGCGCGGCGCGCCTCGATCCCGCGATAATGCGACAGTGCCTGCGCCGCGCCATCGACACGGATCAGATCGTCCGAAACGGGCAGGCCCCAGCCGGCGATGGCGTCCATCACGCCCTTTTGCGTGTCGGCGGGCAGGGCGGACGCCTCGCCCCAGCCATGGGCCAGGAAGCGCAGCGGCCGGGCGGCGGTGACCGTCGGGTCCTTCTGCCGCAGCGACCCGGCGGCGGCGTTGCGCGGATTGGCGAACTGGCGGGCCTTTTCCGGATCCTCCGCGTCGGCCAGGAGGCGGGCGTTGAGCGCGGTGAAGTCGTCCTTCGCCATATAAACCTCGCCGCGTACCTCGAAGATGTCGGGTACGGCGCCGTTCAGCATCTGGGGAATGTCGGCGATCGTCCGCACATTGGCGGTGACGTCCTCACCGGTCTGCCCGTCGCCGCGCGTGGCGGCCAGCACCAGCCGGCCCTTCTCATAGCGCAGCGAACAGGACAGGCCGTCGATCTTGGGCTCGGCCGTCAGAGCGACGGCTTCGTCCGCCGAGAGGCTGAGATAGCGGCGGACGCGGCCGACGAAATCCTCGACATCCTCGTCCGCAAAGGCGTTATCGAGGCTGAGCATCGCAACTGCATGCGGCACCTTGGCGAGGTGCGACGACGGCGCTGCCCCGACCAGTTTCGACGGGGAGTCGCTGCGGACGAGCTGGGGGAAGGCGGCTTCGAGCGCGGCATTTTCCCGCATCAGCGCGTCATAATCGGCGTCGCTGATCTCGGGCGCGTCCTCGCCATGATAGAGCGCGTTGTGCCGGGCGATCTCCGCCGCAAGGATGGCGAGCCGTTCGGCGGCTTCGGATTCGGTCGTCATATTGCTCTTCTAGGCGGGCCGGCGAGACGGGCCAAGCGCTTCGGACAGCTCCTCGGGCAAAGGGCTTGGCAGGGACTCGCCACCTGCCTATCGATATCGTCCACAGGCGTTCCGCTGGGCGCCGCTGGTTGAGGATGAATGACAATGCGGATGGCCAAGCATCTGATAGCACTGGCAATCATCGGTGCATCGACGGATGTGTCGATAGCGGCGCAGACCCTCGCCGGCGGTACTCAGGTCGAGGATGTGGTCGTCGGCAAGGGGCAGGAGGCGACGCCCGGCCGCTCGGTGACGGTCCATTATACCGGCTGGCTCTACCAGGCCGGCAAGCGCACCAAGAAGTTCGACAGCTCTGTCGGCAGCGAGCCCTTCACCTTCCTGCTCGGTGCTGGCGAGGTCATCAAGGGCTGGGACGATGGTGTTGTGGGCATGAAGGTCGGCGGCAAGCGCACGCTGATCCTGCCGCCCGCCATGGCTTATGGGTCGGAGGGGGACGACACCATTCCGCCGAACAGCTGGCTGATCTTCGACATCCAGTTGCTCAAGGTCGACTGAGACCGGTCAGGCGGCTTCCAGCAGCCGCATCGCCTGCGCGCGCGCCTCGGCGGTGATCTCGGCGCCCGAGAGCATCCGGGCGATCTCTTCCTGACGCTCGGCTTCGTCGAGCGGTCGCACCCCGGTGCGCGTGACGAAGCCGTCATGGCTCTTGGCGATCAGCCAGTGATGCGCGCCGCGCGCCGCAACCTGCGGGCTGTGGGTGACAACCAGCAACTGTGCGCCACGCGACAGCCGCTGGAGCCGCTCGCCGATCGCGCTGGCAACCGCACCGCCGACGCCCCGGTCGATTTCGTCGAAGATCATCGTCGTCGCCGAGCCTTGCTCGGCCAGTGCAACCTTGAGCGCGAGGATGAAGCGCGAAAGCTCACCGCCGCTCGCGATCTTCATCAGCGGCGCGAAGGGGGCGCCGGGGTTGGTCGCGATCTCGAATTCGACCCGGTCGCGGCCCGCAGCGGTCCAGCCGCTTTCGGGCAGCGTCTCGACGACCGTGCGGAAACGGGCGGCGTCGAGCTTGAGCGGCGCCAGTTCGGCGGCGACAGCTGCGTCGAGCCGACCGGCGGCCTCGCTCCGTGCCTCGCTCAGCCTTTCCGCCGCTTCGACATAGGCGACACGCGCCTTGCGTGCGGCGGTCTCCAGCGCCGCGAGCCCGGCGTCACCCGCCTCGATCCGATCGAGCCGGCCCGCCAGTTCGTCGCGCAGCGCCGCGAGCCCGTCCGGTTCGACGCGATGCTTGCGGGCGAGGGCGCGCAGATCGAAAAGACGCGTCTCGACCGTCTCGAGGCGCGCAGGATCGAAGCGCATCGCATCGGCGGCGGCGGCGAGCTTGTCCTCGGCTTCGCTCGCTTCGATCACCGCCCTGTCGAGCGCTTCGAGCGCCTCGGTGAGCAGGGGATGTTCGGGGGCGATCCGGTCGAGCCGCCGCGCGGCCTGGCGCAGCGCCGCGAGCCCGCCGTCGGAGCCTTCGAGATGGGCATTTACGGCGCCCAGATCGTCGGCGAGACGCGCACCCTTCTGCATGTCGGCGCGCTCTGCGGCGAGCAGCGCTTCTTCGCCGGGCTCGGCCGCAAAGCGGCTGAGTTCGTCGACCGCATGTTCGAGCCATTCGCGGTCGCGTGCGGCATTGTCGAGATCGGTCCGCGCCGCCTCCAGTGCGTCCTCGGCCTGACGCCAGGCGGCATGGAGAGACGCAATGCGGGCAACGTCGAGCCGACCGAAACTGTCCAACAGGAGACGGTGACCGCGCGGGTTTATGAGACCGCGATCGTCGTGCTGGCCGTGGATCTCGACCAGCATTGCGCCCAGTTCGCGCAGCGTCGCCGCCGAGGCTGGCTGGTCGTTGACATAAGCGCGGCTGCCGCCGTCTGCCTTGACGACGCGGCGGATCACCAGCGCCTCACCGGGCTCCGCTTCATATCCATTTGCCGCTAGCAGGGCGAAGGCGGGATGGTTCGCGGGCAGGTCGAAGCCCGCCGATACCATCGCTTGTGCGGCACCGGTGCGGACGAGGCCGCTATCGGCGCGTGCGCCGAGCGCAAGACCCAGCGAATCGAGCAGGATCGACTTGCCCGCGCCGGTCTCGCCGGTCAGTGTCCCCAGACCGGGGCCGAACTCCAGATCGAGCGCCTCGATCAGCACGACATCCCGGATCGCCAGCGTGGTCAGCATGGGACATGTGTAGAACAGCCGCAATAAAGCGCCAAGGGCGGATGTCGCCGAGACCGCAGTGACGTGCGCTTTGGGGGCAGGGGCTTTCGCAGACCCCGGCCCGACCCTATAGCGGAGAAAGGAGCGACAATGCGGGGGCAGATGTGCGGTTGTTCATGAGGCGTCTCGCCGTTCTCGGCATCGCGGGCGCGGCCTGCGCCGCGCTGGTCGCCGTCACCCGCTATGACAAGACGTCCGCGCCGGGATCGTCTTTCGGCGACAATGTCATCGCTGCGCCGGCAACTGCCGCCGCGCCTCTGCCCAAACAGAAGACCGCATTCGGGATCAACCTGTCCACCGTCGCCTATTGGACCGCCGAGCGCTCCTTCATGAACCTGGCGGCCGGGGGCGGCTGGAGTTCGATCATGGGCGGCTGGTCGGAAATGCCGGCCAATCGCCTCGACCAGCGCGGGACCGTCCTGTCGCTGCGTCCCGGCGAACAGGCGGCGCTGGCGCTGACCCGCCCGCCGCGCAGCTACGATGCCGATCTCGCTATCCGTTGCACCTATAAGGGGCAGGGCAAGGTCGCGGGGGTCGCGACCTTCAATCTCCGCGCCAGCCCGGGGCGGATCGACTTCACCTGGCGGCCCGATGTCCGCACCGCCTATTTCAAGATCGAGGAAACCGATCCTGCCGATCCGGTCCGCGCGATCGACTGCCGCGAGGCCGACGCCGATCCCCGCGCGCTGTTCGATCCTGCCTTCGTCAAGGAGCTTTCGGCCTACAAAGCGGTCCGCTTCATGGACTGGTCGCTGGCCAATCTGAACGAGGCGGGGGACTGGTCGCGCCGCACGCCGGCCGACGCCTTCATCCAGCAGTCGCGGCAGGGCGTTGCGGTCGAGCATATGGTGGCGCTGGCCAATCAGGCGGGCGTCGATCCCTGGTTCACGCTGCCGTGGAAGGCCGATGCCGTCTATGTCGCCAGCTTCGCGCGCTATGTGCACGAGCATCTCGATCCCAAGCGCACCGCTTATATAGAGGTCGGCAACGAAATCTGGAATCTCGACTTCCCCGCCGCGCGGCAGGCGCGCGACGAGGGGATGAAGCTGCGCCTGTCGGCCGACGAGAATGAGGCGCGCATGCGTCGCTATGCGCAGCGGTCGATCGAGGTCTTCACCATCTGGGAACAGGTCTATGCCGACCGGCCGAAGGGCGTCGTCCGGATCCTGTCGGGGCAGAATGCCTGGCCCGGCCTCGTCGAATATGCGCTGAACTACAAGGATATGGTCAAGCATATCGATGCGCTGTCGAGCGCGCTTTATTTCGCGCAGACCGTATTGGCCGATCCCAAGACGCCGACCGCCGATCTCGGCCCGATCTTCGCTGCGATCGATGCGTCTATTCCGGAGACGTTCAAGACCGCGCGGCAGTTCAAGCAGATGGCCGATGCCAGGGGCCTGCGCTACATCGGTTATGAGGGCGGGCAGCACGCCACTTATAATGGCCCGGACAAGACGCTGATGGAGCGGCTCAACCGCGATCCTCGCATGGGCGACGCCTATCGCCGCTTTCTCACCGGCTGGGACCGCGAGTTCGGCGACCTGCTGATGCTCTACCATTCGACCAGCCCGATCGGCACGACGATGCATTTCGGCATGGCCGAGCGTAGCGGTCAGCCGCTGTCGGAGACTCCGAAGCGCAAGGCCCTCCTCGACGCGATCGGCGAACTCCCGCGCTGAACGGGGAAGCGGTACCGTTCAAGCTGGCACTCGTCAGAACTCGCCCAACAGGCGTCTATCGGCTAGCATGGCTGCCATTTCTCCTGTTCCGGTCGATCTAGTCAGACACCGCGTCCGCCAGCGGCAGGCATGATCCGCCTGTCGGACTTTTTGCTCTGTTCCTCCCTTAAGACGTTGCGAGGCAAGTAACTCGGCCTGTGGGCGCTGCAAGGATGTGCGTTGATGGGTGGCAGATTCTATGTGTCCGTAGATGGCGGACAGATCCACGGACGCAGGGTAGGGACTGGCGAAACACCGGTGATCCTCTTGCACCGAACACCGGTTTCATCGGCAAGCTTCACTCTCGTGATGGAGTATCTGGCACGTTCCGGACAGGCTTCCATCGCGTTGGACACGCCCGGTTTCGGTCAGAGCTTCCAACCCCATGGCGCGCCGACTGCACGGGATTACGGGGCTTGGTTGCTTGCCGCGATCGACGCCCTCGACATCGATCGCTTCCATCTCGCGGGACATCATACCGGTACGCACTTTGCTGCCGAGATAGCCGCTATGGCGCCCGAACGCTGCCTGTCGCTAACGCTATCCGGGGTCATGATGGCCGACCAGGATGAGCGCGCTTCGACCCGGAAGAACATGGCGACCGTGCCACCGATCGACCTCGATGGCACCTATCTGGCCGAAACATTCGCGCTGATGCGTTCGCTGTTTCTCGATCCGGTGACCGAACTCGTCCATGCCGAGACGCTGGGGGCGATCGTTGCCGGACCTGGACGCGACCTGGCCTTCGACGCGATTTTCGCTCAGGACTTTGGTGCGGTCCTCGCCACGATCCTGGAAGCGGGCCGCACCGCCGTGCGAGTGGTGCAGGCGAGCGACGATCCCTTCACCCTCAACGGAATGTTGAGCAGGGTACGGCAACAATTTCCGAGCGTGCCAGTCGATTTAACCGGCCCCGCTTTCCTCGCGACACCTGAACGGCAAAGCGGCGCGTTCGCTCGTTCGGTCCTGCGTCAGACAAAAGATAGGGAATCCATGAACAATCGACGCTACCATCTCGTCCGGTCCACCGCCGGCTATGACCTGGTCAGGAGCGATGGATCCATTCCCGAACCTGGTGCTGGTGAGATCCTGGTTCGGGTCCACGCTGTGTCGATCAATCGGCGCGACATAGGCGTCCGAGATCTATCCTATCCGGTGAACGGTGCGGACCATTTTACTCCCCTTTCCGATGCAGCGGGCGAGATCGTGGCAGTGGGTGCAGGCGTAACGCAGTGGAAGGCGGGCGACCGGGTGGCTTCGGCCTTTCTGCAGAACCAGCCAGCGGGCCGCCTTACCCTGCCTGGCGTTCTGTCTGCGCTGGGGGCTGGGGGACCGGGCGTCTTTGCCGATTACGTCATTCTTTCCGAGAACGGGCTCGTCGCAATCCCGGAAGGCTGGAGTTACGAGGAGGCCGCTTGTTTGCCCTGCGCCGGCGTGACCGCATGGTCTGCGCTACGCCCTCTCGGCAATGTCCAGCCTGGCGACAGCGTAGCGGTGATCGGAACCGGCGGCGTGGCGCTGTTTGCCATTCAGCTTGCAGCGGCAATGGGCGCACGGCCGATCGTCCTGTCTTCCAGCGAGGACAAGATCGCGAAGGCAAGATCGCTCGGTGCTGTGGATGCCATCAATTACCGTGAGTGCCCGGAATGGGGCGGTGAGTTGCGCAAGCGGACCAATAGCGCCGGGGTCGATCATGTGATCGAGCTCGGGGGCGCGGGAACTTTGCAGAACTCATTGTCTGCATTGGGGCTAAACGGTCATTTGGCACTCATTGGGGCGCTCGATGGATTTGGCGGAACGATCGACGCCTTGCCATTGATCTTCTCGGCCCTCCGCTTGAGTGCCGTAATGGTCGGCTCGCGCAAGGACCATGAGGACCTCGCAGAATTCATGGCCGGCAAAGGGCTGAAACCCGTAATCGACAGCAGCTATCCCTTCGATCAGGCGGAAGCCGCTTATACAAGGGCCAGTCAGGGCGCCTTTGGCAAAGTGGTGGTGACCCTTGGTTGAGCCGAAAGACCACTTCGTAGCGGCGTAGTCCTGGCAAAACTGCCACGCTGATAATCGGGCAGCGAACCTTCTCCCGCTCGCGAACGGAGTGGCCTAGTTCGCCGTCACTTCATGGGCGAAGGCCGCGACGTCCTTGAGCACGGGCACGTCGCCCCGAAACGGTTTGGCGAGACCGGTGACGATGCCGACATGGCCGGTCTTCGGATATATTTTCAGTTCCGAATCCGCACCGGCGGCACGCAGGCGACGGGACAGGTTGATCGAGTTCTTCGGCCAGACGGTGCCGTCCTCGCCGCCATGGAGCAGCAGGGTCGGGGGTGACCCGGCAGAGGCATAGTGGATCGGCTGGGTCTCGTCAGCACGCGGCCAGGCGCCGAAGGTCTTCTCCACCACCGCCCCCTTCAGCGGCAGGAAATCATAGGGCCCTGCCAGCCCCGCAAAGCCCCGCACGGCGGCGCGATCGGCGCCCAGCCATTGCGGGTCGAGCGCCAGCATCGCGGCATTATAAGCCCCCGCCGAGTGGCCGACGAGGACGATCCGATCGGGATCGCCGCCATATTGCGCGGCATGGGCACGCGCCCAGCGGACGGCGGCAGCGCAATCCTCGAGGAAGCCGGGAAAGCGGACCTCGGGCACCAGTCGATAGTCGGGCACGACCGTGACGAAGCCCTGTCCCGCGAGTGCGCGGCCGGCGAAATGATAGCCCTCGCGGGTGCCGTCGGCCCAGGAGCCGCCATAGAAGAAGACGATCATCGGAAGTTTCGCGCCGTCGCGCGCGACCGGAGCGTAGACGTCGAGCATCCGGCGCGGGCCTTCGCCATAAGCAATGTCGCCCGCGACCTTCCGGCTGCTGCCGTCCTTCGGCATCACCGCGTCGAAGGTTCGCAGCGGCGAACAGGCAGCGATCGCCAGTGCCCCGCCAAGGACCAGGGCAAGCCCCGCCACCGTCAGTCTCGTCATCATCCCTCCGCACATATCGGATATCAGGCACTACGCCAGTCGGGCCGTTTCGGTTGCGTCATGCGTTGTCGCGCAGAACCTCAGCACGAAAGGACATATCGATGATCGTTCGCAGCGGATCGGCCAGCTATTCGGGCCTCGGCAAGGATGGGAAGGGCCATGTCTCGACCCAGTCGGGCGTGCTGTCCGACCAGCCTTATGGTTTCAACACACGCTTTGAGGACGGCAAGGGCACCAACCCCGAGGAACTGATCGCCGCCGCCCACGCCTCCTGCTTCACCATGGCGCTGAGCTTTGCGCTGGCGGGCGCCGGCTATACGGCCGGCGAGTTGAAGACCGAGGCGAAGGTATCGCTCGACAAGGACGGCGCCGGCTTCAAGGTGACCCGCTCGGCGCTGACGCTGGAAGCGCAGGTCGATGGCATCGACGAGACGGAGTTCGGGCGTATCGCCGACGAGGCCAAGGCCAATTGCCCGATCTCGAAACTGCTCAACGCGGAGATCACGCTGGACCGCAAGCTGGTCTGATCGTTCGGATGCGAAAGAGGCTCCGACGGAACACGCCGGAGCCTCGATCAGTTGGTGAACGGTAGGAAAGGGAGCGTTGGACGCTGCCCCGGCCGTGGTCAGCGCTGCTGGTCGCGATCGGGAAGGCGATCCTGCCGATCGGCTTCCTCGCGATCGGCCTGTCCGCCCGAGGACTTGCCGTCCTGCTCGCGGCGCTGGTCCTGGCGCTGTTGCTCCAGCTGGCCGTCGCGCTGCTGATCCTGCTGGCTCTGCGAGCCGCGGCCCTGGTCCATCTGCTGATTGCGGTCGTTGCCGCCCTGGCGATTCTCGCTCATGGCATCATCTCCTGTGATCGTCCCGGAAGCGGGATGCGGGTAGAACAGACCGGCAATGACCTTCGTTCCTGGCCATTCGCCCAAGTGTTTGAAAATGCGATATTGTGCCTGCGAAACGATGCGCGCCGCATTGCAGGCGTTGCGAAGCGGCGGCTTGGCCCCTAGGACGCGGGCGTCATTGAGTCAGGGGATAGCTATGTCGCAACCGTTGAGGGTGGCGCTCGCGGGACTGGGTACGGTCGGGGCCGGGGTCGTCAAGTTGATCGACGAGAACCGCACGCTGATCGAGCGTCGTGCCGGTCGTCCGATCGAGGTCGTCGCGGTTTCAGCGCGCGACCGGTCGCGTGATCGCGGTGTCGATCTCGCCCGCTTCGCCTGGGTCGACGATGCGACCACGCTGGCCGCGGCGCATGATGTGGACGTCGTGGTCGAACTCGTCGGCGGTGCCGATGGCCCGGCGCTCACGCTGGCGCGCGAGACGCTTGCCGCCGGCAAGCCCTTCGTGACCGCCAACAAGGCGATGATCGCGCATCATGGCATCGAACTGGCGACCATCGCCGAAAAACAGGGCGTCGCGCTGAAATACGAAGCCGCCGTCGCAGGCGGCATTCCGGTGATCAAGGGGCTGCGCGAGGGCGCCGCCGCCAATGTCATCAGCCATGTTTTCGGCATCCTGAACGGCACCTGCAACTATATCCTGACCGAGATGGAGGAGAAGGGCGCCAGCTTCGCCGATGTCCTCGCCGAGGCGCAGCGGCTGGGCTATGCCGAGGCCGATCCCAGCTTCGACATCGACGGCGTCGACGCCGCGCACAAGCTGTCGATCCTCTCCAGCCTGGCCTTCGGCACGGCGGTCGACTTCGCATCGATCGCGATCACCGGTATCCGCCACGTCATCGCGGCCGATATTGCCGAGGCTGCCGCTCTGGGCTTCCGCGTCCGGCTGGTCGGCCATGGCGAGGCGAGCGACAAGGGGCTGTTCCAGCGGGTCCACCCCTGCCTCGTCCCGCTCAGCCATCCGCTCGCCCATGTCTCGGGCTCGCTCAACGCGGTCGTGGCGCATGGCAATTTCGTCGGCCAGCTGTTCTTTCAGGGGCGCGGCGCGGGCGAGGGGCCGACCGCTTCCGCTGTGGTCGCCGACCTGATCGACATTGCGCGCGGCGAAACCGGGCCGGCCTTTGCCATGCCCGTCGCCGCCCTTGCCACGCCTGCGCCGGCGAAGGCGGGGGATCGTCGCGGTCGCGCCTATCTGCGCTTCACCGTCGCCGACCGCCCCGGCGTCCTGGCAGAGCTGACCGCGGCGATGCGCGACGCGGGCGTCTCGATCGAAAGCCTGATCCAGCGCGGCGCGTCGGACGATGGCAATGTGCTGATCGCGATGGTCACCCATGTCGGCCCGGAACGCGCCGTGGTCGATGCGCTCGACCGGCTCGAAGGCTCCCAGAGCCTTGCCGGCAAGCCGATGCTCATGCACATTCTCGACGACTGATCGCAATCGCGGGCCCGGCCGCGCCGGGCTTCTCGACATTGTAACCGGCCTCGCCTAAGCGCTTCGGCCGAACGAAAAGCAGAAAAGGCATTCCTTGATGGTGAAGGCAAGCAAGGCCCTCGACCGGGTCCTCGTTCTGGAGATGGTGCGCGTTACCGAGGCTGCGGCGATCGCCGCGTCGAAGCTGATCGGCCGGGGTGACGAGAAGGCGGCCGACCATGCCGCAGTCGAAGCGATGCGCGAGGCTTTCAACGGCCTCGAGTTCGACGGCACCGTCGTGATAGGCGAGGGCGAGCGCGACGAAGCCCCGATGCTCTACATCGGCGAGAAGGTCGGATCGGGCATCGGCACCGGCCCGAAGATCGACATTGCTCTCGATCCGCTCGAAGGCACCACCATCACCGCCAAGGCCGGCCCCAACGCGCTGGCCGTGCTGGCGATCGCCGAAGAAGGCGGCCTGCTCAACGCACCCGACGTCTACATGGACAAGCTGGCGATCGGGCCGGGCTATGCAGACGGGATCGTCGGCCTCGACCGCAGCCCGACCGAGAATGTCAAGGCGCTGGCCAAGGCCAAAGGCGTCGAGCCCGACGAGATCATCGCCTGCGTGCTCGATCGTCCGCGCCACGAAAAGCTGATCGCCGAGCTGCGCTCGCTCGGCTGCGGCATCGTCCTCATTCCCGACGGCGACGTCGCCGGCGTGATCGCGGTGACCAATCCCGACACGACGATCGACATCTATATGGGCTCGGGCGGCGCGCCGGAAGGCGTGCTCGCGGCGGCGGCGCTGAAGTGCGTCGGTGGCCAGTTCGAGGGCCGGCTGCTGTTCCGTAACGAGGACGAGAAGTCGCGCGCCCGCCGCTGGGGCGTCACCGATTTCGACCGGATCTACAAGCTCGACGATCTGGTGAAGGGCGATGCCATCTTCGCTGCAACGGGCGTCACCGACGGCTCGCTGCTCGAAGGTGTCAAGCGCCGTGCCAATGGCCTGATGACCACCGAGAGCGTCGTGATGCGCGCCTCCTCCGGCACGGTCCGCTGGGTCAAGGGCGAGCACCGCAAGACCCGCTGATCCGTTCCGGACAAGCGGTAAGGAACAAGGGGCGTCCACCACGCGGGGGGCGCCCTTTCCTTTGGGGGCAGCAAGGCGCTAAGGCAGCGCCATGCGATCACCCGTCCTCAACATCACCCGTTCGATCCTTGGCCAGCCCTGGCATTGGCGTGGGGGCACGGTCGACGGCATCGACGCCAATTTCGAGCCCGATGACCTCGTCGCCCAGCTGCTCCTCGCGCGCGGCTGCCCGCGTGACGGCATAGAGGCGCACCGCGCGCCGACGATCCGCGCCTTCATGCCTGATCCCTCGATCTTCCGCGACATGGACAAGGCCGCCGAGCGCCTCGCCGACGCGGTGCAGGCGGGCGAGAAGGTCACGATCTTCGGCGATTATGACGTCGACGGGGCGACCTCGGCTGCGCTGCTGATCCGGCTGCTGCGGATGCTCGGGCTCGAGGCGGGGGCCTATATCCCCGACCGGCTGATGGAGGGCTATGGCCCCTCGGGCGAGGCGCTGCTGCGGATCGGGCAGGGGGGCTCGCGCCTGATCGTAACCGTGGACTGCGGCGCGCAGGCGTTCGAGGCGCTCCAGCTGGCGAGCGATGCGGGGCTGGAGGTGATCGTCGTCGATCACCATAAATGTGCCGCCGCGCTCCCGCGCGCCTATGCGCTGGTCAATCCGAACCGCCTCGACGAGGAGGAGGGCGCCGCCCATGGCCATCTGGCGGCGGTCGGGGTCGCCTTCCTGCTGGGCGCCGCGCTGATCCGCGTGCTGCGCCAGCGCGGCTGGTTCGCGACCCGCGCCGAACCCCGGCTGATGGATCTGCTCGACATCGTGGCGCTGGGCACGGTCGCCGATGTCGCCTCGCTGCGCGGGCTCAACCGGGCGTTCGTGGCGCAGGGGATCAAGGTGATGGCCGGCCGGCGCAATATCGGCCTCGCCGCGCTGATCGAGGCGTCGCGGCTGGAACGCGCGCCGACCTGCACCGATCTGGGCTTCGCGCTCGGCCCGCGCATCAACGCCGGCGGGCGGGTCGGCAAGTCCGATCTGGGCGTGCGCCTGTTGACGACCGAGGATCGGGACGAGGCGCGGACGATCGCGGCCGAGCTCGACCGTCTCAACGAGGAACGGCGCGCGATCGAGAAGCTGGTGCAGGATCAGGCCGAGGAAATGGCCGACCGGCTGGCGAATCGATCGGTGCCCGTCGTGGCGGGCACAGGCTGGCATCCCGGCGTCATTGGTATCGTCGCGGGTCGGCTCAAGGAGAAGCTTGGCCGTCCCGCGATCGTCATCGCGCTCGACGAGGCCGGGATCGGCAAGGGCTCGGGCCGCTCGATCTCGGGCGTCGACCTGGGTGCGGCCATCCTTGCGGCGAAGGACATGGGCCTGCTGGTCGCAGGCGGCGGCCATGCGATGGCGGCGGGCGTCACCGTGGCGCCGGGCGCCGTCGACGCGCTCGCCGACTTCCTCGACGACCGTCTGGCTGCCGACGTGTCCCGCGCCCGCGACGACCGCGCGCTGCTGCTCGACGCTGTCGTGGCGCCTGGAGGGGTCACTCCGTCACTGGTGGAGGCGCTGGAGGCCGGCGGCCCCTATGGCGCGGGCTGGCCTTCTCCGCGCATCGCAGCGGGCGCGGTGCGCGTCATCCGCGCCGATGTGGTGGGCAACGGCCATGTCCGCGCGGTGGTGTCGGGCCGAGACGGCCGCTCGATCAAGACGATCGCCTTCCGCGCTGCCGACAATGCGCTTGGCCAGTCCCTGCTGGGCGCGGGCCCCGACCGGACGCTGTGGATCGCCGGCCGCCCGAAGATCGACGACTGGGGCAACCGCCCCGCCGCCGAGCTTCATGTCGAGGATGCGGCCTGGGCCGACTGAGTTATTTGCACAATATCGACGAACCGCCCTTGACCATCTCCGGCACCTGCCCTAATCGGCCCGCCACACGCTGCACGGCCCCATCGTCTAGCGGTCTAGGACGTCGCCCTTTCACGGCGAAAACACGGGTTCGAGTCCCGTTGGGGTCACCATTGCTCATTCGGAAGCCCGGATGTCGGCAATAGCCGTTCAGCGACTTTCCTGCTCATCAACTGCTAGCTAGCCGAAGGCTTCAACCACCGTATCGATCGGCAGGAACAGCATATGGCTGTTTGCCGGATACTCGATGAATTCGGCGCAGGCGAGGTAGAAGCGTTTTGCTCGCTCGTCCTTTGCGTGCACCATGACCGCGCCGATACCGATGCTTTGCGATGCCACTGCTATCCGTCGCAGGGCGTCAGCGAGGAGATCGGCGCCGAGGCCTCGGCCCGCGTGGCTCTTGCTGACTGCCAGCCGACCGATCACGGAGACGGGTATCGAATCTGGCGCATTACGACGGAGTCGGCCTGGAGCGGCGGAGCGCTCGATTGCTCCGGCCGAAATGCAGAAAAAGCCAACCACCTCGCCATCGTCACAGACGACATATGTGCGCGAGAATCGGCTTTCGTTTTTGAGAGCCCGTTTCGTGAGCCAGTCATTGAGCGCCGCGTTGCCGCAGTCGAATCCCTCCAGCATATGAGCCGCTGTCAGCGGGACTGGTGCCGACAGGCCCATTAAAGTCTTAATGTCGTTCAGGCGTCCCAGGCCGGGGTGCGCCGCAACAGGGTGCGCAGCTTGGGGCCGGGGGCGGGCGGATTGTCGAGAGCGTCGACGAAGGCGTCGTAGCGAGCATCGTCGAGCACAAAGAGACGCTGATCCAGCAGGACGTCCGTGGCGCGCGACCGGGCACTTTCGACCATGAATTCTGTACGTGTCTTGCCGAGAATGGCGGCGGCATCGTCGATCATCCGCCGGGTCTGCGCCTCGATCCGAAGATTGATGCTGGCCTTCGCATCCGAAGCGTCGGAACGCTCCGGGACAGGGGTCGAAGTGGACATAGCTTTTGCCATGTCGATAATCTGATATGTCGTATCTACGTTGTCAATACGCCAATACTGCCTTGTCCCCGTTTACCCAACCGCCATCGCTCGCTTGGCCAGCACCCCGCACGCAGCATCTGCCGCAACCGGCTCCCTCTTCCCGTCCATCGCCCTGCCGATGCTTTTGAGGATGTTGCCGACAGGCCCGCCTTCGGGCAGCGCGATCTGGGGCTGTTTCAGCGTTCCGGCGATCGTGATCGGTCCTTGCAGCTTCAGCGCGCTGTCCTGTTTGGCGGTGCCGCGCATGGCCAGCATCATGCGTTCGCCGTCGAGGTTCACGCGACCGCTGATGTCGGTGCGGGCGCGGGTCGTGTCGATCAGGATCGGGTTGGCGCTGCCCATGCCTCCACGCACGTCCAGGCGCACAATCGCGCAGCGCAGGCTCGCCTGCTTGGCCTTGTCGAGCGTCAACCCCTTGAGCAGGTCCTGGCCCAGCAGTGCGGCGGTGCGGGCGGGGAGGGCGCCGTCGCGGGCGACGATCGCGACAGGGCCGTCCGAGCGGGCGACGGCGGCGCGGATCGTGCGGCCGGTGCCGGTCAGGCGCAATCGGCCGTCGAGCCGCCCGTGGACCTGCGTGTCGGGGGCGAAGTCGATCAGCCGGCCGTCACGGAGCTCCAGCGCCATCGTCATCACCGGGCGGCCGCTGCGCTGGTCGACGCGGAAGCTGCCCTGCATCGTGCCATGGGTCAGACCGAGCCTCAGGTCGTCGATGCGGAGCAGGCTGTGCTGGAGGTCGAGCGTGCCGCTGAGCGAGCGGAAGGGGGAGGGGCCGGGCCAGAGCAGCCGGTCGGCCTTCAGCGTCAGGCGTCCATCGGTGCGTGCGACATTGTGAAGATCGATCGCGGTGTCGGGGAAGACGCGCGGGCCGGCCTTGGCGCGCTTGGCGGCGGCGATGGACCGGCCGCGCGCGTCGGACAGGTCGTCGAAGTCGAGCTGGCGCGAATGGACGTGGCCGTCGATCAGGCTGCGTCCGTCGCGCTTGCGGATCGTGGCGCTGCCTTCGATGTGTGAGCGGCCGATGCTGCCGTTCAGCCCGGTCACGGTCCAGTCGCTGCCCTCGCGGCGGGCACGGGCCGACAGGCGCACAGGCTGCGTTCTGGGCAGGCCCGCCTCGATGATCGCATCGACATAGGAGAGGTTGGCCGCGCGCGCTGTGACGGTCAGCGCCATGTGGCGGATGTCGAGTGGTCGGTCCATCGTCCCCTGCGCGTGCATCGTCAGCGCTTCACCGGCAATATCCGCCCGGAACGGCCAGGCAGCGCTGCCCGTGGCGGAGGGACCGGAGGCGGTCATCCGCACCGGCGCGCCGAGCACGGTGCCATGGCCGTCGAGCTTCAGGCCGCCGGGGCCCACGGTCAGCGCGGCGTTAAGGGTGCGGTCGCGCTTGGCGTCGCGATAGAGGAGGCGACCATCGGTGATGCGCAGCCCGTCGATCACCGGGCCCCTGCCGCCCGCCGATGTCTTTGTCTTCGTCCCTTTCCAGCTTTCGCGGCCGTCGGCTGCGCGAACGAAATCGAGACGCAGGCCGTCAACCCGCACGTCACGCAGCTGCGTCGATCCGGTCAGCAGGGCGGGCAAGGACAGGTCGAACTCGGCCTGCCGAATGGCAACGGTCGACCCGGACCCGGCCCAACTGGCCTGCGGGATGGTAAGGCCACGGATCCGCAGGCGCGGGCTGAACGAGAAGACGTCGACCCGTTCGAGCGCGGCGAGTTTGACCGCGCGGCCATATTGGTCCGACAGACGGCGTTCGGCCTCCCCCCGGAGCATGCCCCAGGGGAAGGCCGCGAGCCCGATCGCCGCAAAGGCCGATAGTGCTGCCGTGCCGATGAGCGCGGTGCGAACCGCCGGCTTCAAGCTACACCCCGGCGTGCGGGGCGGGCGAACGGTTCGATCATCGCGCGCTATGCTGTATCAGCTGTTGACGGCCGTGGTCGAGACGCGGGCGTGGCTGCCCTCTTCACTCGGATCGACCTTGGCGCCGAACAGCATCTTGATCTTGCCGGTCAGCGACATGTCGGCTTCCCACAGTTCTGCATCGGCGATGTCGAAGCGCAGCAGGGCGAGGTTGGGATCGGTCTTTCCGCCGGGAAACCAGCTTTCGACCGGCTTGGACCAGAGCTTTTCGATCATAGCCGGATCATTGTCGACGGTCGCGGTTCCGCACAGGCAGGCGAAATAATCCTGCCCCTTGGACACGAACTGCACCATTGCCGGGCCGCCCTTTGCGAGACGATTGTTGCGGCCGATAAAGAAATAGAGGCGGTCGACCTGATCCTTGTCGAGCATCACCGTCAGCGGCTCGGAATGCTGATGCTCACCGGTCAGACCTGCCATCACGAAGGGGCCATCGCTCATCTTCTTCCAGAGCGTTTCCTTGAGCTCGGCAACGTCGGTCATGTCATTCTCCTCCTATGTCGGAGGGAGAACGAAGAGACCGGATCATGGTTGCGTCACCGGGAAGAGCAGCGAGGCGCCATTCTATTCTTCGTCGGCGAAGGGGTCGAAATCACTCTTGCGCAGATCGATGGTGAAGGTGGTGCCCTGCCGCGGTTTGCTGTCGCAGGAAATGCGCCCGCGATGCCGGCCGATGACGGTCCGGACGAAGGCCAGACCCAGACCGATACCCTCGCGCGATCCCTGCTGGAAGCGCTCGAACAGACGCGACCGCTCTTCCTCGGTCATGCCGATGCCCTGATCGACGATCGCCAGGATGATGCGCTCGTCGCGTTCCTCCAGCACGCAGCGGACGACCATGCCCTCGTCGCTATATTTGATCGCATTGCCGACCAGATTCATCACCGCGCGGGTCAGCAGCTGGCGATCGCCATCGACCATGTGCGGCATCTCGTCCGCGCCTTCGACCACTACCTTGATGCCGCGCGCGCGCGCGGTGGGCCACAGCGCATCGGCGGCGTCGATGGTGACGTCGTTCAGGTCGATCGGCTCCAGCGACAGCGGCTTGGCTTCGGCGCGGGCCAGCTGGACGAAGTCCTCGGCGAGCTGCAGCGTGTGAGTGGCAAGATTCTCGATGCGCGTCGCGATCGATTTGGGGACGCCCGTCTCCGGCCCACGCAGCAGCGACAATATGGCCGACTGTGGCGCGCGCATATCGTGACTCAGCAGCTGCAGGGCCTCCTCGCGGTGGCGCTCGGCCTGTTTCAGCGGGCTGATGTCGACCACGCGGATGATCCAGCCGACTTGCGTGTCGGTCGCGTCGCGCTGTTCGACATAGCGGATCTCGAAGCTGCCGCCATCCTCGGTCACCGCTTCGCCCGCGCCTGTCGGCGGCGCCTCGGGCACGAAGGGAGAGATGCTGCCCGTGTCGGCCGAGCGGAAACGCTCCATCAGCGCGCGCGCATCGCCGCCCGGTTCGGCGCGCAGGCCCAGGCGGCGGGCGAGGCGGCGTCCCTCGATATTGGACAGCGCCAGCGTGCCGTCGAGCCCGGTGACGTAGACCGCGTCGGGCAGGCGGCCGATGGCGTCCGACAGGAAGCGCCGAAGATCGCGGAGCCGGTCGATCGCGCTGCGCAGCAGGCCGGTCTGGAGCGTGATCTCGCGTTGCACGCCCGATCGGCGCTGGCGGGGGAGGGCATCGCTCTCCGCTTCCAGCATGCGCAGTTCTGCCGTCATATAGCCGCTGATCGCGTTCAAGCGCCGCCAGCCCCAGACCGGATAGACGAACAGCAGCCCAATCAGCGCGGCAGAGGGGGGCAACCAGATGTGAAGGAAGGCGAACAGGCCGAGGCAGAGCAGCGGCAGAGCGACCAGCAACGCTACCGCCAGATTGGCATTGTCGCGCGGACTGAGCCGCAGGAAGGCGAGCAGCATGATCCACAAGGAGATCAGGCTGGCGACCAGCACCGCCGTCTGCGAGGCGGGAGTGACCGCCTCGCCGCGCAACAGGGCGTCCAGCAGTTGCGCCTGAATTTCCACGCCGGGCATCTGACTGGTGGTGCCCGAGGTGGGCGTGGGATAGCTGTCGCCCATGCCGTCGGCGGTCGCACCAATCAGAACGAAGCGGCCCTCCAGAATCTCGGCGGGGACCCGGCCTTCGATCAGGTCGATGAAGGAAATGGTCCGAACATGGCCCGCCGCGCCGCCATAAGGGATAAGCACGGGGCGCGCCTGCCACAGACCCTGCTCGCCGGGGGCGGTGCCCTGAGGCTTCAGCCCGGCCATGAGCGCGGCGAGCTGCAGCCAGGAGCGACCTTCTCCGCCCTCCTCCAGATAGGCGCGCCGGATCACGCGGTCGCCCTCGAAATGCAGGTTTACCTGAGCGATGCCGGCCGAGGCGCCGGCGAGCGGACCGGCGGGGCGGGCGATCGCATAGGGCGCGCCATTGGCGCCGGGCACGTCGATGACCATCGGCAGATAGGTGGGCGAGCGGCGGACGGCGGCCGCCAGCAGATCATCCTCGGCAGTCGGCTCGACGAACAGCACGTCATAGCCGATGGCACGGACCTTCGCATCGGCCAGCCGGTTCAACGCCGCCGCATGCAGGCTGCGCGGCCAGGGCCAGCGGCCGAGCGCCTGCAGGCTTCGATTGTCGATCGCCACGATGACGATGTCGTCGGGGGGCGGCCGGCTCGCTGCCGTCAGAACATTGTCATAGATGATATGGTCGAGCCGCTCGGTCAGTCGTCCCAGCACCAGTGCTACCACCAGTGCGGTCGCCAACAGCGCGACGGCGAGCCACTCAGCGTAGAGGCGTGGTGGCGGTGCCGTTTGCGCTGATCGGCTGGGCATTACGGCTCATGGATGCGGGGGAACTCTCACGCGAGGGATCGGCATGGGCGTGCCGCTCTTCGTCCACTCGGGACCAGGGCAGGTCGAGCGCACCGACGCGCTGGCCCAGCGCATAGGTCGCCGGCAGGCCTTCCAGCCCATTCTCGGCGATCGCCGACAACCGGATGAAGAATTGCGTGCTGGCGAGATTTTCGAAGCTGATCGTCGGCGCGTCGGCGGTCGAATCCGCGAAAACCGCCTGGAAGCCGATGTCGGTCGCCAGCTGAAAGCGATATTTGCGCGCGCCGTCGACCGGCTTGGCGGTGATCAGCACGCCACCGGTCGGTGTCTGCGCTACGCTGTCGAGGCCGGGCGGGGACAGCAGGGCGACGGGCTGCTCGACGCCGGCGGGGGTCGCGACGACGCCATAGCCGCGCGGCACCTGAACGCCCTCTTCGTCCTCGGCATCCTTGCCGACCTCGACCGCGCCGCCGACGACCTCGGTCAGCGCCTTTTCGCCGCTTTCGTCTAGCGCGACGCGGAAGTCGGTCCCGCGAACCGCAGACACCGACAGCGGGGTCGTCACCTGGAAGTCGCTATTGGGGTCGCGGATCGGCGTCACCGTCGCCCGGCTGCGGCCGGCTTCGAGGCGGAAGCGCCGTTCGATGCTGCCGGTCAGCAGGATGCGGCGCAGACGCGAGACGTGGATGCGGCTCTGCGAGGGCAGCGAGATGGCGCTGCCATCGGGCAGGGTGACGGTGACGAAGGCGTTGGGGCCTGTCTCCAGCTTCTGGCCCTGGCGCACCTGGGTGCCGACCTCGACCTGCTGGCCGTCGATCGTCGCCGCACCCCTAAAGGATGTGATGACGCCGGTGATCGTCTCGATCCGCAGCAGCGGTTGCGGGATCAGCAAGGTCGATCCGATCGGCAGGCGGCGTGGATCGGCGACGGCGTTGATCTTCTGGATCGAGACATAGTCGTCGCTCACCAGATAGTCGCGTGCCAGCGCGGACAGCGTATCTCCGGGGCGCACCGTATAACGGAAATATTGCTCCGCCGCAGGGGCCTGCGCGGCGACCGGGGCGGCGGCCCAGACCGTCAGCGCCGTCGCCAATGCCAGGAGAAGCTTGTTCCGCACGATTGCCGCCTTACTCCGTCTCGGGCTCGAGCGCTTCGAGCCTGTAACCATAGCTGTACACCGGGATCAGGCGAAAGCCACGCTCCGGACGCAGGCCGAGCTTCGCCCGGATGCGCGAGATATGCGCGTCGAGCGTGCGGGTCGGCAGGTCGGGGTTACGGCCCCACACGATTTCCAGCAGATAGGAGCGGGACAGCGGCCGGTGCATGTTGCGGAACAGCGTCGCCGCCAGTTCGAACTCCTTGGCGGTGAGCACGATATTCTCGTCCTCCACGCTGATCGTCTGGCGCGCCGGGTGCAGCGTGTACGGGCCATAGCTCTCATTTGCGGCGGCTGCCTCGCGCGGACCGGTGCGGCGGTGGACCGCAGCGATGCGCGCCAGCAGCACCGGGGGCTGGACGGGCTTGATCACATAATCGTCGGCGCCCGCATTGAGGCCCGCGACAATGTCCTCGTCGCTGTTGCGGTTGGTCAGCAGCAGCGACGGGATTGGCTTGTCCATATTCTCCCGCATCCAGCTGATGATCTCGGGGCCGCTCTTGTCGGGCATGTTCCAGTCGAGGATCACCAGATCGAACGTATCCTGCCGCAGCTTCGTGATCAGCGTGCGGGCATTGGGGAATTCATAGGCGAAGTGACCGGCCTCGATCAGCGTCTGCGTGACATAGGCGCGCGCGGCGGGCTCGTCGTCCAATACGGCGATCCGCATGCTATCGCTCGATGTCTTGGTTGGATCGTTGGTCGGCATCCCAGCCTTCATGCCTATGCGCCGCCGCGATTCCAAGTGTGCCGGGTTTTGCTCCACCCATCTTCATGCCTCCCTTTCGCCCTTCGGGACGACATGGCTTTAGCCGAAGCGAACCGGGCGCAAATGATTGTATTTCCAAAGTTACAATTGTTTACAGGCACATCGGTGGTTAACCGGCTTATGACCAGCGGCGGTGATGCCGGCGGCTCGATGATCGGGGGTGCCGGGTGGAAGGGTTGCTCCCCCTCCATGCCGGCCGGCCTGTCTCGCCCTGACGGGCTCAGGATCGCGGCCGTCGGCATTGCCAACCTCCCGACATCGCCCAGATCGATTCGCATCCGCCACGACCGGCGGACGTCCCGTTTTCAGAGCAGGCCGGACAGGATGTGGAGGCCGACCCCGATAAGTCCGCCGACGATGGTGCCGTTGACGCGGATATATTGCAGGTCGCGTCCCACCGCATTTTCCAGCTGCGACGTCACCGTGCGGGCATCCCAGCTGCGAATCGTCTCGGACACCAGCTTGACGATACCGTCGCCATAATCGGCGACCAGCCCGACGGTGATACGACGGGCGAAGCGGTTGATCGTCAGGCGCAGCTGCGCGTCCGTCTGCAGCGTCTCTCCCAGCTGGCGGAGCGCTGCGCCGAATTGTCCGCCGATCGCTGCATCGGGATTGCGCGCGCTCTCGATCAGCTTCACCCGCGCATTCTGCCACAGCGTGTCGAGCCAGGCGGCGACTGCGGGGCTGGCGATGATCTCCGCCTTCATCGCAGCGACCCGTTCGCGCATCACGGGATCGTTCTGCAGCCGGTCGGCAAGCTGTTCCAGCCCCTCCTGCGCCTTGCTGCGCAGCGGATGATCGGGGTCGGTCGCCATGTCGTCGAGCAGCTTGTGCAGCCCCTCGACGATCGCGGTCGACAATTTCTCGTCGAGGCCGGTCCAGCGCATGAACTTGCCTGTTCGCGACTGGACCATGTCATGGATCATTGTCTCGTTGTGGAGCAGGATGCGGCCCGCCCAGCCGATCAGTCCGTCGAGCATCTCGGCATGGCGGTTCTCCACGATCGCCGCGTCGAGCGTGCGGCCGATCAGGGGGGCGATGTCGAACGCCTTAAGCCGGCTCGCCAGCGCGCCCTTCACCATCGCGCCCAGCCGATCGTCGCCGAGCGATTCGAGGATGGTTGCCAACGCACGACCGATGCCGCCGCGCGCGCGGCCGGGCGCCGGAGGCTGGGCGAGAAGCCGGCCGATCGCGGCAGCCACATCGACCTTCTGCATCCGCCGGGCGACGACCGAGGCTGTGAGAAAGTTGACCCGCAGAAAGGCGGCGAGATTGTCGCCGATCCGGTCCTTGTTGCGCGGGATGATCGCAGTGTGCGGGATGGGCAGGCCGAGCGGGTGACGGAACAGCGCCGTCACCGCAAACCAGTCGGCAAGGCCGCCGACCATCGCCGCCTCTGCGAAGGCGCGGAGATAGCCCCATGCGGCAGATTCGCCGGGCGCCTCGTGCGATCGGGCGAGGATGTAGAGGCCCGCCATCACGACGAGCAGGCCCGATGCGACGACGCGCATGCCGCGCACACCGCCCTGCGCGGGATTGAAGCGGTCGAGCCCGGTCGCCTGGAAGATGTTCATGCGATCTAAATGGCCGTTGGGCGGGATAGTTCAACCAAAAGGAGAGCCGCCCCAGCCTTTCGGGCGGGACGCGGGGGGCGGCATGGTCGGTCCCTCATTCGGCGGCGTGCGGCGTGCCCTTCGTCTCATGGTCCGCCGGCGTGATCAGGAACTTGCCCAGCTTGGGGCCGATCCATTTCTCCAGATCGTCCGCCAGGGTGAAGCCCGCCGGCACGATAACGAGCGTCAAGAGCGTCGACATGGTGATCCCGCCAATCACGCAGACCGCCATCGGCGCACGCCAGCTGCTGTCGCCCGAGAGACCGAGCACGATCGGCAACATCCCCGCGATCATCGCGACCGAGGTCATGATGATCGGCTGGGCGCGCTTGTGGGCGGCCTCGAGGATCGCTTCCGTGCGGTCGACACCGCGACGCATCTCCTCGATCGCGAAATCGACGAGCAGGATCGAGTTCTTCGCCACGATGCCCAGCAGCATCAGCAGGCCGATATAGACCGGCATCGAGACCGACATGCCCCAGATCTTCAGGAAGACGATCCCGCCCAGGGGGGCCAGCAACAGCGAGCCCATGTTGACGAAGGGCGGCAACACCCGCTTGTAGAGCAGCACCAGCACCGCGAAGACGAGCAGCACGCCGGCGGTCACCGCGATGACGAAGCCGGCGATCAGATCGCCCTGCAACTCCTGCTCGCCGAACTTGACCTGGCGGACCCCGAGCGGCAGCGCCTTCAGGATCGTCGATTTGTCCATATAACCATAGGCTTCGCTGCTGATGACCCCCGGGGCCAGGTCGGCACCGACCACGAGACGGCGAACCTGATTATAGCGACGGATCTTTGACGGCCCCGCGCCGAACGAGATGTCGGCGACGACCTTGAGCGGGACCGATGTGCCGAAGCTGGTCTGCACCGGCAGATTCTCGATCGCCGCGAGATCGCGACGCGAGTCCTCGCTCAACGAAACGCGGATCGGGATCTGGCGATCGCTCAGCGAGAATTTCGCCATATTCTGCTCGATGTCGCCCAAAGTCGCGATACGGATCGCATTGCTCAGCGCGGCGGTCGTAACCCCCAGATCGGCGGCAAGGTCGAGACGCGGCTTGATGATCAGCTCGGGGCGCTGGATGTCGCCGTCGATGCGCGGGTCGCGCATCAGCGGGCTCTTGCGCATCTGTCCGATCAGGGTGTTCGCGGTCTGCTGAAGGATGATCGGATCGTCGCCGGCCAGCATGACCGTGATGTCGCGGCCGAACCCGCCGCTCTGCGACTGGAAGTTTACCCGCGCATCGGGGATCTTCGCCAGCAGCGGGGCCGTCTCGCGCTCGAACTCGATGCTCGAGCGCTTGCGCTCGTTGGCGGGTTTCAGCGTGACGTAGATCGTCGCGAAGCGGGTGTCGCCATTATCGCCGATATCGGCGAAGGCGTTGAGCACCTCGGGCTGGCTGCGCAGGATCTCGGTCGCCTGGTCGGCCACGCGCTGCGTATCCTCCGCAACCCGCGCGCCCGGCGTGAGCTCGATCTTGACCGAGCTGTAATCGATGTCGAGTGGCGGCTGGAACTCGCTCGGGGTCGTCGCAAACAAGATGATCGTGAGAATGAAGGAGACGACGCCCAGCCCGATCGTCTTCCAGCGGTTCCGCAGCGACCATTGCAGCACGCCGATATAGCGATCCATCATCGGGCCGCCGCCATGCTGCTTCACACCCTCGGCCTTGAGGAAATAGGCTGCCGCCATCGGCGTGATCAGGCGCGCGACCAGCAAGCTCATCATCACGGCGACAGCAACGGTAAGGCCGAACTGCTTGAAGAACTGACCGGGGATGCCGGGCATGAACGACACCGGCAGAAACACCGCCACGATCGACATCGTCGTGGCGACGACGGCAAGGCCGATCTCGTCGGCCGCGTCCATGGCGGCCTGATAGGCGCTCTTGCCCATGCGCATGTGCCGGACGATATTCTCGATCTCGACGATGGCGTCGTCGACGAGGATGCCTGCCACCAGGCTGAGCGCGAGCAGGCTGATCGTGTTCAGCGTAAAGCCCATCAGGCTCATGAACCAGAAGGTCGGGATCGCCGAGAGCGGGATCGCGATCGCCGAGATCAAGGTCGCGCGCCAGTCGCGCAGGAAGAAGAACACCACTACGACCGCGAGCACCGAACCTTCGATCATCGCATCGATGGCCGAGTGATATTGCTCCTTGGTGTAGGGGACGCTCGTGTAGAGCTCCTTATACTCGACCTTGGGGTTCTCCTTGCGCAGCTCGTCGAGGACCTTGACGACATTGTCATAGACCTCGACGTCCGAAGCGCCCTTGGCCTTCTGGATGCCGACCGATAGCACCTGACGGTCGTTCATCTTGGAAATCTGGCGCTGCTCCCCGAAGGAGTCGCGCACGGTGGCGATATCGGCCAGTCTTACGGTGCGCCCGTCGCCGACTGAAATCTGGGTCTGGCCGAGCTCATAGGCCGATGTGGCGTTGCCCAGCACGCGGACCGACTGTTCGGCGCCGGCCAGTTCGGCACGCCCGCCAGCGGCGTTGAGGTTGGTTGTGCGCAGGATGTTGTTGACCTGCACCGCAGTCACGCCCTGCGCCTGCATCCGCGCAGGATCGAGAATGACGCGGATCTCGCGCGAGACGCCGCCGCCGCGAAAGGCGCCTGCAATGCCTTCGATCGCCTGCAACCGCTTGATGACCGTATTGTCGGTGTACCAGCTGAGCTGCTCGAGGGTCATGTCGAGACCTTCGACCGAATAATAGGCGATCGGCCCGCCATCGACGTCGATGCGCTTGGTCACCGGCTCCAAAATGCCTTCGGGCAGTTCGGACCGGATCTTGGACACCGCGTCGCGCACGTCGTTGACCGCGCGGTCGACCGGCGTCCCGAGCTGGAACTCGATATTCGTGCCGGACAGGCCCTCGCTGACATAAGAGGTGATCGACTTCACATTGCCGATCGACGACACCGCCGCCTCGACGCGCCGGGTGATCTGCGTCTCCATTTCTGTCGGCGCGGCGCCGGGCTGCAGGATTTCGACACTGACGCCGGGGAAGCTGATGTCCGGCATCTGGTTGATGTCGAGGCGCGCGAAGCTGATCAGCCCCGCCAGCGTCAGGCCGAGAAACAGCACGATCGGTGGAATGGGGTTCCGGATCGCCCAGGCGGAGATGTTGTTCATCGCGCTTTCCTCGCTCAGCGGGCGGCGGGGCGGTTGGACAGCTGCGGTGTGACCTTGTCGCCGGGGTTGAGGAAGGCACCTGCGGACAGGACGACCTTCTCGTTGCCCTGCAGGCCCGAAAGCACCACGACGCCGGCATCGGACACGTCGCCCGTCTTAACCTCGCGACGGATCACCTTGTCGTCGGGACCGACAACAAAGACGAAAGAACCCTTGTCGTCGTGCAGCACGGCCGACTCGGGCAACTGCGGCGCCTTGACGGTACCGCTGCGGATCGCCGCGCTGGCAAAACCGCCCGGGCGAAGCGCCGGGTCATAGCGCAGCTGGATGCGCGCCGTGCCCTGGCGCGTCTGCGGATCGATGACCGGGGAGATCTGCCACACCGTCCCCGTAAAGGCGCGACTGCCGCCGATCGGGGTGACCTGCGCGGTATCGCCGACCTTCAGCCGGGCGATGTCCTGTTCGGCGAGCTGGGCGCGGATTTCGATCTCGCCGTCCTTCGCGACGCGGAACAGCGCGCCGGCACCTGCGCCGACCACCTGGCCCGGCTCGACCGCGCGGGTCAGGACGAGGCCGGAGGCGGGCGAGCGAATGCTGAGCCGGCCGATCTGGGCGCGGCTTTCGCCGAGCTGCGCTTCGGCCACGGCCACGCGGGCGACTGCCGCGTCGCGGGTGGCGGTGCGGCGGTCGATATCGGCCTTGGAGATGAAGCCACGGGCGACCAGCGCCTTGGCGCGGTCGAGCTCGGCCTGCGCCAGCTGTGCATCGGCGCGCGCGACGCGGACACCGGCGGCCAGCGAGGCGGCCTGCTGCGTCTGGACCGATCGCTCGATCACCGCCAATGTCTGGCCCGCCTTGACCCAGGTGCCCGGTTCGACGAGCACCGCCTGGACCATCCCGCCTTCGCCGGCGATGCCGACCGGCATCTCACGCTTCGCAGCGAGCGTGCCGGTTGCGGAGACGGTGGTGACGACATCGGTGCTGCCGGGGATGATCACGGTCACGCCGGGTGCCGGCGGGGCGGCGGGCTTGGCCTTGTCGCCACCGAACAGGACATATCCGATCACGCCAAGCGCGATCAGGCCCGCAACAGCGGCCCCGATGATGGTCCAGCGGCGGCGGCGGGCCTGCTCCTCGTCGAAGTCATAAGCCCTGTAGTCCGTCTGGATGCCGGATTCGACGTTCATCCCCATAATCCCGTAATCGGCCGCGCGGGCCCCCTTCGCTTCGATCCAGCTGTATTATATTAATACATCACCCCGCTCAAGGGGCAGCGCTCGAGACGAAAGCCGCAGGGATCATAACGGTCCCGAAAGGCGTTCATGCCGCGTGCAGCGAGGATCCACCAAAGTGCGGATAGCACGCACGGGGAGTTGCGGCAAAGCAGGAGCAAGACCAATATGGCAGTTAGTTTTTCCCGGTTCGGTGGCGCGGCGCTTCTGGCCGCAGCTGCGGCAGCGCCGCTGATGGCGCAGCAGCCGATGCTTCCGCCGGGCCATCCGCCGGTGATCGGCACGCGGCTCGACATCGTCGCGTCCGGCGAAGTCACCGCCATTCCGGACATCGCCACCGTCGGGGCAGGGGTCGTAACGCAGGCACCCACCGCCGCCGAGGCGATGAAGGATAATGCCCGGCGCACGGCGGCGACCGTCGCGGCGATCCGCAAGGCTGGCGTGGCGGATCGCGACATCCAGACCACCTCGGTCTCGCTCAGCCCGCAATACCGTTATGCCGACAACCAGCCGCCGGTGATCACCGGTTATCAGGCGTCTTCGCGTGTGAGCGTGCAGTTCCGCGATATCAAGGCGGCAGGCCCCGTGCTCGACGCGCTGGTTGCTGCGGGCGCCAACCAGATCGATGGCCCGTCGCTGTCGATCGACAAGCCCGAGCCCCTGCTCGACAAGGCGCGCGAGAAGGCCGTGGCCACGGCGAAGCAGCGCGCCGATCTCTATGCCCGCGCAGCCGGCATGCGCGTCAAGCGTATCCTCGCGATCAGCGAAGGCTCGACCGAACCCATGCCGATCTATCGCCCGATGGCTGCGATGGCGATGGTGCGCAAGGAGGCCGCTGCCGACACGATGATCGAAGCCGGCGAGCAGAAGATGTCGGTCAGTATTTCTGTGACGTTCGAACTCGAATGATGGTCCGGCGGTGACGCGCGCGCAGCGTGGCGTCACCGCCGCCCGCCGGCCTTCCATCCGCTTTGCCTTTGCGGCGGTCTAAAGCCTGTTTGGGATCGTCGGCGCGATGAGGAACGGCGGATGCGGCCGACGATGTCGGCAATGACGACGCTGGCGAGGAAGGCGAGAAAGACTCCCGCGATGAACCATCGGATGAGCGCGCTTTCCATGGTGGTTGCTCCGGCGAATGGCTGACAAGGCAGGCAAAGCTGAACCGGCTACGCCTCGCTGCTCCCGATCGCTCCCAGCGATCGAGCCATCCCCGATCACCACCATATACTCGTGATACGAAACCGGATCAATCACGGCTGCCGCGTCTGCGTCAGGCGTGGCATCCCCTGCACGCAACGAACTTTCCTCCCGCTGATAATGATCAGGCGCGATGACAGCATGTGTTGGGTGGGGATGCGGGTGCGGGGAGGAGATATGCTGGTGCGCTTTTCGGTCGGAGGCGAATGCCTCTTCGAAGCGGAAGTGACGTGCGTTCCGGCGGCAGGCTCGGAGGTCATCTTCGTCAGCTCCGCAGCGGGGCGCGGCATACCGACTGGCAGCGTGGTGGCCGCTCGGGTGTCGGCCGAGATCGGCCCGATCTTCGATTTCAGCGCCGATCCGCCGCTGGTCGTCCTCTCTCTTGACCAGGCTCAGGCGATGCCGCCCATTAGCGGCGGACCGTCCGCGCAGGATGGCATAGCGTAGCGTCGCGTGCAAACGGACATAGGCCAAAGACCAAGGGTTCTGGACAGGCGTTCATAAGGAATCGCTATCAAATCCACCATATTGCGTATTGGACAGCCCCGGTCTCTTCCCGGACATTTTCCGCCAGAAAAGCATAGATGTCGGGAAGTGGGATGCAGCGCAGCCATAGCTGTCGGGACGAGCGATGACTCGTCGCAGGGATCAGGACGCGGCGTCGGCGCCATTGGCGGGCCATCTGGTCGTCGATCTGCTGGGTGGCGAGTTGGGCAAGATCGGGCACATCTTCGCGGATCTCGGCGCGAAGGTGTTCATGCCGCGCCTCTGTTGGGTCGACCACCCCGCAATCACGGGCAAGGCGGCTCTGACGGCTGCGGTCGCAGATGCGGGAAAGGAAAGGCTTGTCCTGTCCGGTTCGATCGAGGAACGCGCGCGCCAGCTGCGCGATCTCGCCCGTGACGCTGATCTTCTGCTGCTGCCTTATCCTTTGGCTGAGGACTATGGCGTCCCCGCCGCCGCCTTCGACGCGGTTCTGAAATCCCGCGCGGTGCGGATGACGGTCAGCGGATTCGGCCTGGGCAATGCGTTTAGCGATTGGCAGGCGACCGATCCGGTGCTGCACGCCCTGTCGAGCGAACTGTCGCGATCGGGTATCGCCGGGCGCCCCCCCCTGCTGCCGCCGGGCCAGCTGGCGCTCGAATGCGCGATGTCGCAGGGTGCCTTCGTGGCGATGGCCGCACTCCACGCCGCGCAGCGGACGGGGCAGGGCGACCGGATCGACTTCTCGCTGCTCGATGGGGCCGTACAGGCGCTGGACCCGGGCTTCGGTATCGCCGGCAGCGCCACACTCGGACGCTCGGCGGCGGCGCTGCCGCCCGGACGCCCGGCCGCTGGGACTTTGTACCCGATCCACGCCTGTGCCGATGGGAAGGTCCGGATCTGCGTGCTGGCACCGCGCCAGTGGCAGAACATGTTCCGCTGGATGGGGTCGCCGCCGGCCTTTGCGGGGCCTGAATTCAACCGGCTCGACGTCCGGCAGGCGTCGTTGCCGCTGCAGGAGGCGATTGCGGCCTTCTTCGCCAAGCGGAGCAAGGCCGATCTCGTCGCCGAAGGTGCGTTGCAGGGCGTTCCGATTTCTGCGGTGCTGACACTGGAGGAATGTCTCGCGACCGATCATGTCGAAGCGCGCGGCGTGCTGGCCGAGACGCTGCTGGCCGACGGCAGACGGGTGTGGATTCCCGACAGCCCGATCCGGTTCGGGGACAGCGTGGGAGCGTCGACAAAGGCTGCTGCGAAGCGCACCCGTGAGATGCCGACGACCGCGCTTCCTCTGACCGGCCTCAAGGTCCTCGACCTCGGCGTGATCGTGGTCGGGGGGGAGCAGGGGCGGCTGCTTGCCGATCTCGGAGCGGATGTCGTCAAAGTCGAGAGCGCGGCCTTTCCGGATGGGACCCGGCACAGCTATCTGCCTACGGGCCTGTCGGTCGGCTTTGCCGCCGGGCATCGCAACAAGCGCAGCCTGGGGCTCGACTTGCGGCACCCGGAGGGCAAGGCGCTGTTCCTGCGCCTCGCGGCGGAAGCCGACGTGATCCTGTCCAACTTCAAGCCTGGCACGATGGAATCGCTCGGCTTCGACTACGCCACGATCGCCGCAGTCAATCCGGGCATCATCATGGTCGACAGCAGCGCTTTCGGGGCGGATGGCCCCTGGGCGGACCGGATGGGCTATGGGCCGCTCGTCCGTGCGGCGTCGGGCCTGACCAGCAAATGGTGCTATCCCGACGATCCGGCGGCGCACAGCGATGCCGTCACCATCTACCCCGACCATTCGGCAGCGCGTTATGGGGTCATCGCTACGCTGGCGTTGCTCCATCGCCGCGCCGCGACCGGGCGCGGGGGCACGGCGTCGATCTCCCAGCTCGACGTGATGCTCGATCATTTCTCGGCAGAGATTGCCGGCAAAGCAGCCGGGATCGCAGACTGGAACGCGCCCCTTGATGCGCCGTGGGGCGTGTTTCGAGCATCGGGCGACGATAATTGGTGCGTCGTCACCGTCCGGGACGACGAGGACTGGAGAGCGCTCGCCCAGGTGATGGGACGGGCGGACTGGCTGTCCGACCACGCCTTGGCCGAAAGGGCCGGCCGGCTTGTGCGGCGGGGGGAGATCGAGGCGGCGGTTTCGGCCTGGATGATCGCGCAGGGCGCCGATGCAGCGATGCAGACGTTGCAGGCGGCTGGTGTCCCTGCTGCGCGGATGCTGCGCATCGCCGACCTTCCCGACTTCCCTTATTATCGCGAGCGCGGCCTGTTCCGTGTCGACCGCCATCCGCATCTGGAGGAGGACGTGATCGCAGAGCGCTTCCACGCGCGCTCCGAAGCGGTCCGTGCGCTGCCTGCCATGCCTGCGCCGTTGATGGGGCAGCAGAGCGCCGAGGTCGTGCGCGACTGGCTGGCAATGCCCGAAGGCGAGATCGACGGCCTCTTTGCCTCCGGCGCCTTGCAGGGTGTCGACCCGAAGATCGAACAGATGCTCGCTGCCGGGCTCGGTCGCGGCGAAAGATCGCCCGCCTAGGGCTTCCGCGCTGCGGACCATGGACAGATAGAAGACCAGAGATTGAGGAGACAGGCATGAATTCGAGCGTCGACGAAAGCCGCATTCCCGTGATCATCGGCATCGGCGAGGTGCTCGATCGGCCGGCTAACGACCTTGAGGGCATGGACGCCTTCGAGCTGATGCTGGCAGCGCTCGAAGAGGCCGAGGCCGACAGCGGTGTCGATATCCTCGACGCGCTCGACTGGCTGGGGGTCGAGGACGAGATTTCCTTCCCCGATCCAGCGCCGCAGGAGCGGGTGGCGGCGCTGATGGGGCGCAGGCCCACGCATCTGCTGAAGACGCATGAGGCGAGCGGCGATGGGCCGATCAAGCTGATCAACGACGCCGCCAATCTGATCGGACGCGGCGAGATTTCACTGGCAGCCGCCGTCGGGGCCGAGGCGTTGCGCACCGCCGCCAAACGCGCGCAGGCCGATATCGCCGCAGGTCGCGAGCCGCCGAAGAGTTCGATCGCGGAGGTCGCTCTCGCCAATGCCAAGCCGCTGGCGCGCAAGCATGGCCTGTTCACGCCGATCGACGTCTACCCACTATATGAAAATGCCGCCCGTGCGGCCTGGGGCCAGTCGCTGGCCGAGGGGCAGGCCGAAAGCGGCAGGATCGGCGAAGGCTTTGCGGCGGTCGCCGCCGCCAATCCCTATGCCTGGATCCGCAAGCCGGTCGATGCCGAGACGATCGCGACGCCGACGCCCGACAACCGCATGGTCAGCTTCCCCTATACCAAGCTGATGGTCGCCAATTCGAGCGTCAACATGGGCGCGGCGGTGATCGTTGCGAGCCTCGCCAAGGCGCGCGAGCTTGGCGTCGACGAAAGCCGCATCGTCTATATCGGCGCCGGCGCGGCAGCCCATGAGGATGAGGATTTTCTGCGCCGCGACAGCTATGCGCGTGCTGCAAGCCTCGAGACGACCGTCCACGCCGCGCTCGATCGCAATGGCGTCGCGGCGGGCGATGTCGACCATGTCGAGCTCTATTCCTGCTTCCCGATCGTGCCGAAGCTGGCGCGCCGTGCGCTGAATTGGCCGCTCGATCGGCCCTGTTCGGTCTATGGCGGGCTGACCTTCGGCGGCGGTCCGATCGGCAATTGCATGATGCATGCCGCCGCGCGGATGGTCGCGAAGCTGCGCGAAGGCGGTCGCCACGGTCTCATCGTCGCCAATGGCGGCTATGCGACGCACAGCCATTCGATGCTGTTCAGCCGTGAACCCGTTCCCGCCGGAACTTTTCCGCAGGACTATGACGTGCAAGCTCTGGCCGAAGCCAAGCGCGGCAAGGTCCCCGAATTGCTCGAGAGCTATGCGGGACCGGGCGAGATCGAAACCTACACCATCCCGTTCGACCGCCACGGCCAGCCGCGCCACGCCACCATCATCGGCCGCACGCCCGATGGCGCACGGTTCGTCGCGCGCGTGCCCGAGACCGATACCGCGACGATCGGGATGCTGATGGCTGAGGACAAACAATCCATAGGCGCGAAAGGAATAGTTTCGGAACGGACCGAAGGTCTGGCAATCTGGACGATGTCCGGCTGATCTGACCATAACCGGACGGGAGGGCGCCGGCCAACGGCGCCCCGCGGACGGGGAGGACAGAGGTGACGCCCATCGATATCCGGCAGATCCGCATGTTCGTGGCGGTCGCCGACACCTTGTCGTTCACGCGGGCGGCCGAAACGCTCCACGTCGCGCAACCCTGGCTGTCGGTCCAGATTCGCAAGCTCGAGGAACAGATCGGTTTCCAGCTGTTCCTGCGTAACCGCAACCGGGGCGTGCTATTGACCGAACAGGGCCACGCCTTTCTCAAGCCCGCGCGCAGCTATGTCGAAGCCGCCAATATGGTCGCCGAGGTCGCGCGCGACATGCGCGCGAACCAGGCCCAGTCGCTGCGGCTGGGCGCTCCGGACTTTTCTGCGGAAATTCCCGCGCGCGAAGCTCTGCTCGACCTGTTCCTCCGCCGCCATCCCCGGATCGAGATCGAGATCGTCAACGCCTGGTCGTCGCAGCTGGTCGATGCGCTGATGCGGCACGAGATCGACCTGGCATTCACCGTCGGACCGTTCGAGCGCGAAGGATGCGAGGTGCTGGACCTCGCCCATTTCCGCTGGGCGCTGCTCGTGGACCGGGAGAGGGCTGATGCTCTGGGGCCGGACATCTCGCTGGAATCACTGCGGGGGCAGCAGATCGCCAGCTTCCGGCGCAACATCAATCCGATCTTCTACGACAGCATCGCGGGCCGTCTGTCTGCACACGGGATCGAGGTTCTTCCGCTGCCCGAGTCATCACTCGCAGGCATTCGGCAGCATGCGATGCGATCGCATGTGCCCGTCCTGATGAGCGAATGGCACGCGGCATCGAATCTCGGACCCGATCTGACGATATTGCCCTTCTCTGAAACAGACTTCACCGTGGCGCTGCATCTCGTCAGGCGCGAGAATGACGACCGTTCCGCGGTGCGCGCGCTTTGGAGGCTGGCGAGCGAAGTCGCGCAAGCCAAGGTTGATAGCAATTTCGTCTCAACCACGGTCTGATACATATTAGACGCGATGGACCTCGCTACATAGCCTCTCAACCTAAGCCGGACGCCCGAAAAGACGCCGGCATGTGATGGAAGAGGATGTCCTTCGCGCGCCATGGCGCGCATCGGGCAAAATGCGGCTCCGACTGGAGGCGCAAGGCTAAGGCCGCTCTTCCGACATCGATGGATCGCCCACCAAGGGGCTTTTGCGCTTGTTCTGGTCTGGAGAGAAATATGGCTGATACCGAAGACGATGTGGTGCTTTACGAAGTCGTCGAGCAGCATATCGGCCTCGTGACGCTGAACCGCCCGGCCAAGCGCAATGCGGTCAACGGCGCGGTTGCACGCACGCTCGACGCGATCGTCAAGAAGACAGAAGCGGACCCGGACATCTGGGCGGTGGTCATAACTTCCGCCGAGGGACCGACTTTCTGCGCAGGGGCCGATCTCGCAGAAGTCGCGGCCGGCCGTGCCGACGAACTCAGCACCCCCGACGGCGGTTTCGCCGGATTCGTCGAAGCCAGGCGGGTCAAGCCCTGGATCGCGGCGGTCAAGGGCAGCGCGCTCGGCGGCGGCCTGGAAATCTCGCTCGCCTGCGACCTGCGTGTCGTGTCGACCGAGACGATCGTCGGCCTGCCCGAGGTCAAGCGCGGACTGATCGCCGGGGCCGGTGGCATCTATCGCCTGCCTCGTCAGCTGCCCCGCGCGATCGCGCTCGAGATGATCGCGACCGGTGAGCCGATCGGCGCTGCCCGCGCCGAGGCGCTCGGCCTCGTCAACCGCGTCGTTGCGGCGGAGCAGGTCGTGGAGACGGCGCTGGGCCTGGCCAAGGCGATCTGCGCCAACGCCCCGATCGCCGTGCGCGAAAGCCTCCAGGTGGCCCGGCTCGCGGCCGAGGTGCCCGAGGATGTTTCGATCGCGGCCACGCGAAAGGCCTTCGACCGGCTGGTGGTGAGCGAGGATTTCGCGGAAGGTCCGCGCGCATTCGTCGAGAAGCGCGCCCCCCGCTGGACGGGCCGCTGATCGCGCATTCGGCGCGGTCCGATCGAGCCCTTGGCAGGACAGGCAAGACGGGGCGTCGGCTGTGCTGGCGCTCACCGGAGGAGTGTGCGCGTCGCCGGTTGGAGCCGGCTTTCGATAATCAAGACAGGTAAGGGGATGGTCTGACATGAGAAACAGGGTTTTGCTCGCCACCACCGCATTGGCGCTCGCCGCTGGGCCGGCCTGGGCGCAGACGGCGCCGCAGTCGACCGATGCCGGCGGGATCGAGGACATCATCGTTACCGCCCGCCAACGTTCGGAATCGCTGCAGTCGGTGCCGGTTGCCGTCGCCGCGATGGACGGTGCCATGATCGAGCGCACTTTCATTCCTGACGTCGACTCGATCGAACGCTTCATGCCCAATGTCGAACTCGGCCGGCATCCCTTCACCGGCGGCGGCATGTCCGCCTCGATCCGCGGCATCAGCTTTGGCGATCTCGACCGCTCGTTCGAGCCGGCGGTCGCCGTCTCGGTCGACGGCGTTTTCCTCGCGTCCAACACGGGCGCGATGATGGACACGTTCGACATCGACGCGATCGAGGTGCTGCGCGGTCCGCAAGGCACGTTGTTCGGTCGCAACACCATCGGCGGCGTGATCAGCATCAAGCGCACCAAGCCGACGATGGACTGGGGCCTGAAGGGCCAGGTCACGGTCGGCAGCTATGGCGTGCGCGAATATAAGGTCGTCGCCAATGCGCCGATCGTCGGGGATGTGCTCGGCCTGAAGATTGGTGGCTATCGCGAGCGTAGCGACAGCTTCACGCGCCGTGCCAGCGACGGCAAGCGCGAGGACGGCATCAATCGCTATTCGCTGTTCGGCGCGCTGCGCTTCAACCCCAGTTCGGCGTTCGACGCGACGCTGTCGATCGACCATATCAACGACAAATCCAAATATCCCAGCCTGGTGCCATTGTCGGCCCCCGGCCAGACCTTCTGCGTCGCTTTCGGCGCCTGCATCGGGACGCAGGGCGAGCGGATCAAGGACAGCGGCTATAAGCTCGCGCTCGACGACTATCCGTTCCAGGCCAAGCTGAAGCACACTGCGGTGACGCTGAACGCCAAGCTGGACGTGATCGACGGCGTCTCGCTCGAATCGATCACCAACTACACCAAGCAGAAGGACGCGCTGAACGTCGAGAACACCGGTGGTGCACCGCTGGCGAACGGCGCACATATCTTCGTGTCGCTGCGCGACCAGACCGCCAACCAGTTCAGCCAGGAAGTGCGCGCGGTCAGCGATCTGGGCGGGGCGTTCGATTTCGTCGCCGGCGTCTATTATATGAAGTCCGAGTTCGACCTCGTGCAGCAGGCGATCGTCACCGGCAACCGCTCGCAATTCTTCGACGCCGGGCAGGACCTCAACGCCTATGCCGCCTATGCCGAGGCCTATGTCGAGCCGATCGACAAGCTGCGGCTCACGGTCGGTGGTCGCTACACCCACGAGAAGAAGAAATTCTACATCCGCTTCCGCAATCCGACGAGCGGCGCGGTTACCGGCCAGTGCCCCGATGCGTCTTCGGCCTATGCGCCCTGCGCCGATCCGGCGGTGACCTTCAGCAAGTTCACCCCGCGGGTGACGGTCGACTATCGCTTCACGCCCGACATCATGGTCTATGCGGGTTGGTCGCGCGGCTATCGCTCGGGTGGCTGGAACAGCCGCGCTACCGTCACCACAGCGATCGGCCCCTATGAGCCCGAGACGGTCGACAGCTATGAAGCGGGGCTGCGCACGACCTTCTGGAACAACCGCGCCCGTGCCAATGTCACGGTCTTCCGCGCGAAGTATAAGAACAAGCAGGAAGAGGTGATCACTGCGTCGCCGATCAACCCGCTGATCACCCAGACCCAGGTGCAGAACGCGGCTTCGGCCACGTTACAGGGTGTCGAGGGCGAGTTCCAGCTGGCGCCGACCCGCTGGCTGAACCTGCGCGCTGCGTTCGGCTATATCGATGGGAAATACGACGCCTTCCTGTCCGCCGGGGCCGACATCCGTAATCTGCGCAACCTGCGCTATGCGCCGAAATGGTCGGTCAGCTTCGGCGGTGATGCGACCATTCCGGTCGAAGCGACGGGCGGCGAGATATTGATCAACGCGAATTACAAATGGACCGACAAGTTCGCGACGTCGGTCATCCGCGATACGACGGGTCTGAACCGCGACTTCATCGATGCCTATGCGACGGTCGATGCGTCGATCGGCTATCGCCACGAACTGGACGACCGCAAGAATGTGACGCTGTCGGCCTTCGTGCAGAACGCCTTCCACAGCAACGGACGGCTCTATCGCAAGGTCATCACCGGGCCCTTCGCCTTCGCCAGCCGCGAAGTCGCGCGGACCTGGGGCCTGACGCTGGGCCTCTCATACTAAAAGGGGGTGTCGCAGGCGGGAACTTTCGGTCTCCGCCTGCGAGGCACCTCCATTATGGTATCAGACCTGGCTGAAGCCGCCGTCGATCAGGAATTCGGCGCAGGTCACGAAGCTGGCGGCTTCCGAGCAGAGGAAGACCACGCCGCCGCCCATTTCGTCGGGCCGACCGAGACGACCGATCGGATGGCGCGCCTTGATCGCGGCTTCCGACACCTCCCGCGAGGGCACGGCGCCCAGTTCGATATAGCGGTCGATGATCGACCCGAGCATACCGGTGTCGACCCCGCCCGGATGGACGCTGTTCACCCGGATGTTGTAGCCGAGCGCGGCAAACTCTGCGCCAAGGCACTTGGACAGCATCTTCACCGCCGCCTTGCTGGTGCAATAGGCCGCGTTGAACGCCGCGCCGCGCAGGCCGCCGACGCTGGAGAAATTGACGATCGAGGCACCGCCCTTGCGGGCCTTGCCGCCCTCCTTGAGCAGTGGCAGCAGCGCCTGCGTGCCGATCACGACAGAATCGACGTTGATCGCGTTGACGCGGTGCCATTCGGCGAGGGGGGTGTCCTCCATCTTGCCGACGATCGACAGGCCGGCATTGTTCACCAGCGCGTCGAGGCGGCCATAGTCGCGCTCGATCATCGCGGCGAGCGCGGCCCAGTCCTCGGCCTTGGTCACGTCGTGGCGCATCACTGCATCGGCGCCGATATCGGCGGGGGGCTCGTTGAGATCGGTCGCGATCACGGTCGCATTCGCGGCCTTCATCGCCTTGACGATTTCCCGGCCGATACCGCCGGCGGCGCCGGTGACGACCGCCACCACATTGTCGAGAGCGATCGTCATTGTGCCGTCCATCCTCCGTCCACGACCAGCTCGGCGCCGGTCACATAGCTGCTGTCCTCGCTGGCGAGGAAATAGCAGGCGCCGGCGATTTCCGACGGATCGGCGAGCCGGCCGCTCGGCGTCGTCGCGGCCATCGTGTCGATCAGGTCCTGCGGCTTTTCGGCGACGCCCTGATCGACCCAGCGCTGGAAACCGGCGTTGAGCAGCGGGGTGAGCACGAAGCCCGGATGGACCGAATTGGCGCGGATCGGGGTGCGCTTCTGCGCGAACTCGATCGCGATGCCCTTGGTGAACAGGCGGACGGCGCCCTTGGTCGCATTATAGGCCGAAACCTCGCTATAGCCGACGAGGCCCATGATCGAGCTGATGTTGATGATGCTCGACCCGCCCTTGATGCCGGCGCCGCTCTCGGCGAGCATCGGCGTGAAGGTGCGCGTGCCGAGGAAGACGCCGTCGACATTGACGGCCATGATCCGCCGCCAGGCGTCCATGGTCAGCGTCTCGACCGGTCCGGTCAGGTCGGTGCCGGCATTGTTCACCAGGATGTGCAGCCGGCCATGCTGCTTCTTCACATGGTCGAGCGCCGCGGCCCAATCCTCTTCCTTGGTGACATTGGCAGAGACATAGCTCGCAGCCTGCCCCAGCTTCGCCATGGTTTCCTTCACGACATCGCTATCCGCCGCATCGAGGTCGGACAGGACGACTTCGGCGCCCTCCGACAGATAGCGCTCGACGACCGCGAGGCCGATGCCGCGCAGACCACCCGATATGAAGGCGACGCGCCCTTCGAGGCGCCGTGCTCCGCTATTGCTCATACGCCCATCATCCCGGCAGTGCTGGCACCGTCGATCACATATTCGGCACCCGAAACAAAAGCCGCCTCGTCCGATCCCAGCCATGACACGAGGCCGCAGACTTCCTCGACTGTCGCCATGCGGCGGAGCGGGGACATGCCCTCATAGGCGGCGCGCGCTCCGGCCTCGTCGCCCGACTTGGCGATGATCTGTTTGATCAGCGCGGTCTCGACGACGCCCGGCAGGACCGCGTTGACGCGGATCTTGTAGCCCTTGGCGCCGCAATGGAGCGCGGCCGACTTCGCCAGCGCGATCACCGCCGACTTCGATACCGAATAGCTGACATAATTGCCGAGCGCGCGGTGCGCGTTCATCGACGAATTGATGATGATCGACCCGGTCGGGCCGCCGGGATTGTCGCGCATCGTGCGGATCGCATGCTGCACGGTCAGCATCACCCCGGTCTGGTTGACGCCGATCACCTTGTTCCAGGCCTCGATCGAGACGTCCTCGATATTGGTGTCGCCCTGTTCCGTGCCGGCATTGGCGAAGGCGATGTCGAGCCGGCCATGGGTCGACAGGATGCGCTCCATCAGGGTGGGCCATGCGGCCGCCTCCTCGACCCGGTGCGTCTCGAAGGTCGCGCCGGTCTCGGCGCAAAGTTCTTCGGCGGCGGCGGCGTTGGAGCCGGTGAAGACGACCTTGGCGCCATCCTCGACGAACCGGCGAACGGCACCGGCGCCGATGCCAGAGGTACCTCCGGTGACCAGCGCCACCTTTCCTTCAAGCCGTTTGCTCACGGCACTCTCCCAACCATATATGTCTGCAGAACCGGACTATCTGTTTCGCGGATTTGGCCGACCGCGCAACCTATGCTTTCGATAAGGTGACGGCGCCGACGCCTGCGGGGCACAACCGGCAAAACGCATAATCTTTAGGATGAAGGATTCGACCATGGCCGAACGTGATCCGAAGCAGGGCGGCGGCTTCGAGCGGTGCCCCGGAACCAGCTGGGAAGACCTGATGGCTCAGGACTCCCGCGCCGCTCCGGCGATCCTGACCCAGGAAAGCTACGAATATCTCGGCTCGGATCCGATCCCTGCGGAGCGCTACACGAGCGAGGCCTTTGCCCAGCTCGAGCGTGAGCGGATGTGGCCCTATGTCTGGCAGTTCGCCGCCCGCGAAGAAGATTTGCCCGAGCCCGGCGATTTCGTCGTCTATGAAAATGCCGGCCGGTCCTTCCTGATCAGCCGTCAGGACGACGGTTCGGTCCGCGCCTTTCACAATGTCTGTCTCCATCGCGGCCGCAAGCTGCGGACCGACGACGGCAGCGCCGACACCTTCCAGTGTCCGTTCCACGGCTTCACCTGGAAGAAGGACGGCAGCTTTTCCCACATGCCCTGCCAGTGGGACTTCAAACATCTCGACCCGAAGGAGCTGACGCTGCCGGAGGCCGAGGTCGGCCGCTGGGGCGGTTATATCTTCCTGCGCGAGGAGCCGGGCGGCCCGACGCTCGAGGAATTCCTCGCGCCGCTGCCCGAGCATTTCAAGCGCTGGCGGCATGAGGAATGCACGACGGTCATCTGGGTGGCCAAGGAAGTGCCGGCCAACTGGAAGGTGACCGCCGAGGCCTTCATGGAAGCCTGGCACACCGTCGTCACCCACCCGCAGCTGCTGCCCTTCTCGGGCGACGCGAATAGCGCCTATTGGTTCTGGGGCGACAATGTGAACGTCAATCTCGTGCCCTTCGGCGTGCTCAGCCCGCACCTCGATCCTGACGGCAAGAGCCAGCAGTGGATCGTAGACGAGTTCATCAAATATAATGGTCGCTCTGCCGACAATTACGACCCGTCGGGCGATCCCTATGCGGTTACCGTTCCCGAAGGGCAGACGGCGCGCGAGGCGCTGGGTGCTGCGATGCGCAAGAGCTATGAGGAGCAGACCGGCTACGACCATTCGGAAGCGACCGACGCCGAGCTGCTAGACGCGCTCGTCTACAATGTCTTCCCGAACTTCGCCCCGTGGGGCGGCTATATGCCCAACATCGTCTATCGCTGGAAGCCGGGCAAGACGCCCGACACCTGCATCATGGAGGTGCGCATCCTGTCCCGCGTGAAGAAGGGCGAGCCGATCCCGCGCAGCTGCGAACTGCACATGCTCGGGCCCGATGAGCCCTGGACCGCAGCGGCCGAGCTCGGTGGCCTCGGCCCGGTGTTCGAGCAGGACATGGAAAATCTGCCCTTCGTTCAGGAAGGGCTCCACTGCTCGAAGACCGGAAAGGTCCAGCTGGCCGATTATCAGGAAATCCGCATCCGCCAGTTCCACCAGACGATGGAGAAGTACATCAACGGCGAACTGGGCGCGCGCAAATGAGCGAGGCGGGTAGCGAAGCGCGCCCGCCGCGCATCGACTGTGTGCTGATCTGTGGTGGCGTGTGGCACGACATGGACTTCGCTCGTCTGGAGCTGCTCAAGCTTCTGGCCGAGGACCAGAGCGTGCGCACGCGGGTGTTCGAGGATTATGAGAATATCGAGGCGATCGCCGCCGCCGACATCATCATCACCTATACCTGCGACGTGACGCCGTCGCTCAAGGCGCAGGAGGCACTGCGCGACTGGCTTGCCAAGGGCGGGCGCTGGTATGCGCTACACGGCACCAATTCGGTGTTGCGTCTGCTCGAAAACGGCCTGTGGGACGCGCCGCGCTGGGCGCCGCTGATGATGGACATGCTTGGAAGCCAGTTCATCTCGCATCCGCCGATCGCGCCTTATCGTGTGACGGTCGCCGATCCCGAACATGAGCTGGTTCGCGGCGTCGAACCCTTCGATACGACCGACGAGCTCTACCATCTGGAAACCCATGGTGATCTGCACGTGCTGCTGGAAACCGAGTGCACCGAGCCGGGCACCGGCTTCGTCGAGGCCGCAGACGCGCTGGGCACCCAGCCCGTCTTCTACATCAAGCAGCACGGAAAGGGCGCGGTGCTTTACCTGACCCTGGGCCATTGCCGCGGGCATTATGACTTGCAGCCTATGCTCGACTGGTGGCCCTCGGTCGACCGGTGCGCCTGGGATTTGCCGGTCTTCTACGACCTTCTGCGTCGCGGCATCGGCTGGATCAAGCAGCGCGAGACCGCCTGAGGCAGGCAGCTGTTGTCCGATCGAGCGCGATTTCGGTCGACGCGCTCGCCGCAGCATAGATGAAGCGCTACGGAAAATGCCGTGACCTTCCGGTCACGGCATTTCTGTTTCAGTGGCCGATGGCCTGATCAGGCGTTGCCCGCATACCGATCGAGTGCCGTTTGGGGATCGTCCGGCCAGCGTGACAGGACCAGCAGGCGCTTGTGGCCATGACCGATGATCAACTCGTCGCTGACGCCCATGCCCCCGTGGAACTGCATCATCTCATGGCCCAGCTCGATCGAGGCGGGGGAGACGAACGCACGCAGGCCCAGGACCGCCTGATGGAAATCCGGCTCGCCCCACGAAACGAGCGCGAGATTGAGCAGCGCCCGCGACTGTTCGATCGCGGTATATTGCGCAACCATGCGATGCTGGATCGCCTGGAAGCTGGCGAGCTTGGCGCCGAACTGCTCACGCGTCCGCAGATATTCCTGCGTTTCGGCGAACAGGCGTTCCATGATGCCGAGCGCTTCCGCCGAACGGGCGAGGCTGACCAGATCGTCGATCTCGGCCAGCGCCGCCATGCCGCCGTCGAGCCTGTTGCCCGCGTCGACGACCACGTCCCGCAGATCGAGCGCAACCGCCATCGATCCGTCGGCCATGCGCCAGCTGCGATAGGTCAGGCCGGGGCTGCCGGCGGGGACGAGATAGAAGGCTACCTCGTCCAGCGAATGGGCCGCGCCGCCCGTACGTGCGCTGACGATATAGGCGTCGACGCCCGATCCGGCCGGGACGAAAGGCTTGCTGCCGCTAAGGCTGATGCCGCCATCCGAGATGGTCGCACGGGTTTCCAGCCACAGGGCATTCCCCCGCGAACCGAGCTCGGCATGTGCGAAAGCGATCCGCTTCGATCCGTCGAGCACACCGGGGAGCCAGGCGTCGCGCAGCGCTTCAGGAGCGGTAGCGGCGAACAGGCGACCGGCCTGGAGGATATTTTCCACGAGCGGTTCGACGACAAGGCCGCGTCCGAGCGCTTCGAAGATCGTCGCGATACCGGTCGCGTCGAGCGACAGGCCGCCCAGTTCGGCGTCGAAAGGCGCTGCGAGGAGCCCCAGTTCGCCAAGCAGCGCCCAGTTGGCGGGCGAGAAGCCGTGCGCCTCGTTCAGATAGGCGCGGCGGCTGTCCAAATCATAATGGTCGACGACGAAACGTTCGGCCAAGGCCTTCAGCATTTCCTCGTCTTCGGAAAGATCGAAGTTCACCTGACATCCCCTTCTGGCAGCCTTCCTATCATCAAGCTGTCATCAACCGTGCTGGGCAAAGTATCAGGTTGCGGGAGGGGGGTGGCGATTGTCTAAGCGCTCCGGCTTGGCTAGGGTGCCCGCCGGAAAGCCGCAAGCCGACCAGAGGAGATGGATTCTGCTTACGCAGGCGCGCATAGACGCTGTCCGGGTTTCCAGCCAGCAGGACATTCGCCGCGCGGCCGAGGCGCTGCACAATATCGCCATGGAATGCGGGATGCGCGTTGCGCCGGCGCACGACATCGCGGGACGGCGCACACCGGTCGATGCCGAGGGCAAGATCCTCGCCGAGGACGTGTTCGGCTGGTCGGGTGAGAAGGTCTGGTGGCGCAGCACGCGGATCGCGCTGGATTCGCCGCTGACCAGCGCCTGTCGGTTCGAGAGCGAGCCCTTCTGGGTCAGCGCCGAGGGCTTCTTTACCCGTCAGCCAAACGCCTATCTCGACTCGATCGACCTGACCAATTTCGAGCATCGGGCGATGACCCGAGCGGCCATCGTCGTGCCGGTGCACTTGCCGTTCGGTCAGATCGGCGCGGTGAGCTTCAACCCGCTCGACAAGACCAAGCTCGACCTGTCGGAGGAGTTTCTCGCTTATGGCGACGCCTTCGGCATCTATGCGCGCACCTTCATCGGCACCTATGTCCATGTGATGGGGTCGACCCAGGCGCTGCCGCCCGAGACGCGTCTGTCGAAGCGCGAGGTCGAATGCCTGCGCTGGGCGGCGATCGGCAAGACGGACCTCGAGATCAGCATGATCATGTCGCGCAGCCGTGCGACGATCCGCTTCCATATCCACAACGCGTCGTTGAAGCTGAACGCGGTCAACCGCAGCCAGACCGTCTTCAAGGCCGCCCAGCTGGGCTATATTTCGCTCAACGAATAGGCGCGGGCACACGGCCCGCCTTCAGGGCCGGTCCTCGAGGATCATGGCCGCACCGCGCAGGCCCACCGCCATCGCCGGCGCATTGGTGTTGCCGGTGACATGCCAGGGCATCACCGAGCAATCGGCGACCCGGACGCCTTCCACGCCGTTCACCCGCAAGCGCGCGTCGACCACAGCATCGGCATCGCTGCCCATGCGGCAGGACCTGATCCCATGCAGCCCGCAACTCGACAGCCGCCGGAAGGCCGAGAGAAGCTGCTCGTCGGACTGGACGGCGGGACCGGGGATGATTTCCTCGCCCACCATGTCGCCCAGCGGCGGTTGCGCCATGAAGGCGCGCATCTTGCGCATGAGGCCGATCGCCGAGGCCCGGTCATGATCGGTGCTCAGCCAGTTCGGGCGGATCTCCGGCGTGTCGGTGCTCCGGGGGCCGGTGATCCGCAATGAGCCCTCGCTCATCAGGCGCAGCAACTGGCCATAGATTGTGACGCCGGGGCGCCGGTCGATCTTGTCCAGCGGTACCGGATTATTGTCGTCGCCGACCGCGAAAGTGTAGCCGCCCAGATAGAATTGGGCATCGGTCCGGCCGTCGGGATGCGCCACATTGCAGAAGGCCCCGACCTCGAATGGCCCGGTCGCCATCACGCCGTCCCGCCGCAGCATGTAGCGGGCCATCGCAGCGACCAGGCCGATGCCGAAGAAATTGCGATGGCTGCCCGAGCCCTTGAGCAGCCGATAGGGCGTCGACATCGACAGATGCTCGATCATGCGTTCGCCTACATCGGGCGAATGGGCCAGGGCCTCGACGCCCGCGGCGCGCAGGCGGTCGCCATGACCGATGCCCGAGCGTTGCAGCAGAAAGGGGCTTTCCATCGCCCCGGCCGAGACGATCACCTCGCCACGGCAGGCGAAATGCTGCACCTGTCCGCCGACGATCGCCTCGACTCCTATGGCGCGCCGACCATCGAACAGGATCCGCTCGGTCATCGCGCCGGTCACGACCTTGACGTTTGGACGCTTCCTGGCCGGGGCGAGATAGGTGTGCGCGGCGCTCTGGCGTCGCCCTTTGCGGATATTGTGGCTGTACAGGCCCACGCGCGGACCGGTCGTGCCGTTGAGGTCGTCGACCCGGCGCAGGCCGAGAGACTCGCCGCTTTCGATCATGCTGTCGGTCAGAGGGTAGCTGTAGATGGACGGATCGACATGGACCCTGCCGCCACTGCCGCGCATCGGGCCGGGCCCGGCGGCATGATCTTCCAGGGCCAGAAAGGCCTCGGTCATCGTGGCGCCGTTCCAGCCCGTCGCGCCGGCAGCTTCCCAGTCGTCATAGTCGGCCGGCTCGCCTCGGCTCCAGATCATGCCGTTGACGGCGGATGAGCCGCCGAGGCCCTTGCCACGGATCCAGACCTCATTGGCGGGGCCGTTGCCTTCGCGCGGCTGGGTGACGGGATAGGCCCAGACATGGGCCGGATTGGTCACCAGCTTGGCGACTCCCTTGGGCAGGGTGACCCAGAAGCTGTCATTCTCGCCGCCCGCTTCGAGCACGAGTACCGTCGAACGGCCGTCCGCACTCAGGCGCTCGGCCATGACACAACCGGCAGAGCCGGCGCCGACGATGACATAATCCCACGCTTCCGACATATCGCTCTCCTGGCGGGACAGGTGTCACAGCGGGCGCGCTCGACCACCCTAGCGTTTTGAGGAGTCGGAATTAGGGGGCGCCGGGGCGTAAAGCACCAAGACCGGAATCGATACCGGATCGGGAGCGAGATGCACGTCATAGCTGAAGGCCTTTTTACCGACGAAGCGAGCCCCCGCCTGATCGGCGGCCGGAATCGCAACTCGGGCCGCATCGTCTTTCCCTGCCCGCCGGGTGCGGAGTTCGAGCCCTGGCCGCTCGCCCGCGAGGGCAGGCTGTGGTCGTTCACGGTGCAGCGCTATCGTCCCAAATCGCCGCCCTATGCCGGCCCGGAGGCCTTTCGCCCCTGGATCGTCGGTTATGTCGAGCTGCCGGGCGAGGTGATCGTCGAGTCCCGCGTGGTCAATATCGGCTTCGACGAGGTGCAGATCGGCATGGAGCTCGAGCTGACGTTCGTTCCGCTCGATCCCGACGCCGCCGAGCCGGTCATGATCCACGCCTTTCAGCCCAAGGGAGCGTCCGCATGAGCGACGTCTATATCGTCGGCATCGGTATCCACCCGTTCGGCCGGACCGATGGCCTGTCGGGCCTCGATCAGGGCGTCCATGCGGTGCGCCAGGCGCTGTCCGATGCGGGGCTCGACTGGCCGCAGCTTCAGTTCGCCTATGGCGGCTCGGATGCAGCCGGCAATCCGGACACGATGGTGGAACGCCTTGGCCTGACCGGCATGCAGTTCATCAACGTCCGCAACGGCTGCGCGGCGGGCGGATCGGCGCTGTTCTCGGCGCAGATGGCGATCAAGTCGGGCGAGTTCGATCTCGGCCTCGCGGTCGGCTTCGACAAGCATCCGCGCGGCGCGTTCAACGCGATGCCCGCCGAGTATAATCTGCCCGACTGGTATGGCGAGGCGGGTTATATGATCACGACCCAGTTCTTCGCGAACAAGATCACCCGCTACATGCACGAGCATGGCATTTCGGCGACCTCGCTCGGCCGCGTGGCCGAGAAGGCCTTCCGCAATGCCGTCCATGCGCCGCATGCCTGGCGCCGGGCCGAGGTGCCGCTCGACGAGATCATGAACGCCCCGCTGGTGAGCGACCCTTACACCAAATATATGTTCTGCTCGCCCGCCGAAGGCGGCGTCGCGCTGATCCTCGCGAGCGAGAAGAAGGCGCGCGAGCTGGGCCGCCCGCTGATCAAGCTCAAGGCAGCGACCATGCGGACCCGTCCGCCGGGCTCGTTCGAAGTGTTCGCGCCGTGCATCGATATCGAGCGGGGCGGTTCGGCGACCAACCTTGCATCTGCCGCCGCCTTCGAGGCGGCCGGGCTGGGACCCAAGGACATTGCGGTCGCGCAGTTGCAGGACACCGAGGCGGGCGCCGAGATCATGCATATGGCCGAGAACGGCTTCTGCGCCGATGGCGAGCAGGAAGCCTGGCTGGCCGAAGGGCGCACTGAGATCGGTGGCGCGCTGCCGGTGAACACCGATGGCGGCTGTCTCGCCTGCGGCGAGCCGATCGGCGCATCGGGCCTGCGGCAGGTTTACGAGAATGTTGTGCAGTTGCGCGGCGACGGGGGCGGGCGGCAAGTGCCGAACGACCCGAAGACGGCCTATAGCCATGTCTATGGGGCGCCTGGCGTTTCCGCGGTAACGATATTGGAGCGTTGATGGATATCGAACTGTCCCCCGCCGATGCGGCCTTTCGTGACGAGGTTCGGGCCTTTCTGGCCGAGAAACTCCCGAAAGCGGTGCATGAAGGCAGTGCCGCGACGCCGTCGGTCTTCGTCGAGCCGGAAATCGGTCAGGTGTGGAACGCGGTCCTGCAGGAAAAGGGCTGGCTCGGCTATCAATGGCCGAAGGAATATGGCGGCACCGGCTGGACGCCGCTGCAGCGCTATCTGTTCGAGAAGGAATGCGCGCTCGCGGGTGCGCCGAACCTGACCGTCCTCGGCCTGAAGCTCGTCGCACCGGTGATCTGGACCTTCGGTCGCGAAGACCAGAAGCAACTTTATCTGCCCCGTATCCTGTCGGGCGAGGATTATTGGTGCCAGGGCTTTTCCGAGCCCGGCAGCGGATCGGATCTGGCCTCGCTCCAGTGCCGCGCGGTGCTCGACGGCGATCGCTATATCGTCAACGGATCGAAGATCTGGACGACCCATGCGCATCACGCGAACAAGATGTTCTGCCTGGTCCGCACCGATGCCACGGGCCGCAAGCAGGCGGGTATCAGCTTCCTGCTGATCGACATGAACCAGCCGGGCATATCGGTGCGTCCGATCCTGACGCTCGGTGGCGATCATGAGGTCAACCAGGTCTTTCTCGAGGACGTCTCGGTACCTGTTTCGGATCTCGTCGGCGAAGAGGGGCAGGGCTGGGCGATCGCCAAATTCCTGCTCGAGAATGAGCGCGGCGGCTCGTGCCATGCGCCGAAGCTGTCCTATGATCTCGACCAGATCGAAGCACAGGCCAAGCAGCAGCCCGATGGGCGCGGCGGCGTGCTGAGCGATGACCGCGACTGGCGGCGCAGGCTGGCCAAGCTCCGCCTTGGCGTGCAGTCGCTCGAGATGATCGAGCTCAAGATCATCTCGGAGATCGCCAAGGGCCGGGCCCCCGGACCGCAGACGTCGCTCACGAAGCTGCTGGCGTCGAACCTGCGCCAGGACATCGACCTGCTGGCGGTGGACCTGTTCGGCCCCGCCGGACTGCAGCTGGAGCTCGCGCGGCCGCTCTATGGCGACAACGCGCCCGATCCGCTGCTATCGCGCGCGGCGCAGCTGGCATCGCCGCGCTATCTGAACAGTCGCGCATGGACTATCTTCGGCGGCACCAACGAGGTGCAGGCCAACATCATCGCCCGGTCGGTGCTCGGGCTTTGATGCGGAAACCGGAATAAGAGAGCGAGGAGCGGGAATGCAGCTGAGCAGGGAAGCCTTACTGGGCGCCTATCGCAGGATGAAGGTGATCCGCGAGTTCGAGGAACGCCTTCACGTCGAGATCCAGACCGGTGAGATCGCGGGCTTCACCCACCTCTATTGCGGCCAGGAAGCGGTCGCGGTCGGGGTGTGCGATCATCTTTCGGTCGAGGACAAGATCGTCTCCACCCATCGCGGCCACGGCCACTGCCTCGCCAAGGGCTGTGACGTGAACGGGATGATGAAGGAGATCTGGGGCAGCCGCGAAGGGCTCTGCAAGGGCAAGGGCGGATCGATGCACATCGCCGACCTCGACCAGGGCATGCTCGGCGCGAACGGCATCGTCGGCGCGGGCGCGCCGATCGCGGTCGGCGCGGCGATCAGCTTGAAGATCGACGGGCAGGGCAAGGTGGCGATCACCTTCTCCGGCGACGGCGCCTGCAACCAGGGCACGACCTTCGAGGCGATGAACATGGCCGTCGTCACCAAGGCGCCGTGCATCTTCGTGTTCGAAAACAACCATTATTCCGAACATACCGGCTTCGAATATTCGGTCGGCACGGCGAAGGACATCGCCAGCCGCGCCGAGGCCTTCGGCATGAAGGTGTGGCGCGGCGACGGCACCGACTTCTTCTCGGTCTATGAGACGATGCGCGAGGTGCTCGATTATGTCCGTGCCGGCAATGGTCCGGCGGCGGTCGAGTTCGACACCGAGCGTTTCTTCGGACATTTCGAGGGCGATCCGCAGCGCTATCGCGGCAAGGGCGAGCTTGAGCGCATCCGCGAGACGCGCGACTGCCTGAAGCGTTTCCGCCAGAGCGTCACCGGTGCCAAGCTGCTGACCGATGCCGACATCGACGCGATCGACGCCGAGGTGATGGACACGATCGAGGCTGCCGTCGAGGCGGCGCGCGCCGCCGACCGGCCCACGCCGCAGGACGTCCTGAGCGACGTCTATATTTCCTACTGAGGCGGAGCGCGAACTATGGCAAGAATGATGTATCGCGATGCCGTCGTTTCGACGATCGCAGAGGAAATGGAACGTGATCCCAGCGTCGTAATGCTGGGCGAGGATATCGTCGGCGGCATGGGCACGCCCGGCGGCCCCGAAGCGATCGGCGGCATCTGGTCGACCTCGACCGGCCTGTTCGGCAAGTTCGGCGCAGACCGCGTGATCGACACGCCGATCTCCGAGAGCGCGATCATCGGTGCGGCCGCCGGTCTGGCGCTGTCGGGAAAGCGCCCGATCGCCGAGCTGATGTTTGCCGACTTCATCGGCGTCAGCTTGGACCAGATCTGGAACCAGCTGGCGAAGTTCCGCTACATGTTCGGCGGCAAGAGCCGCTGCCCGGCGGTCATCCGCATGGCCTATGGCGCCGGTTACAACGCGGCCGCGCAGCACAGCCAGTCGGTCCACCAGATCCTGACCGGCATGCCCGGCCTCAAGGTCGTGATGCCGTCGACCCCGGCCGACGTGAAGGGCCTGCTGCGCACCGCGATCCGCGACGACGATCCCGTCATCTTCCTCGAGCACAAGGCGCTCTACGGGATGAAGGGCGAGGTTCCCGACGATCCCGACTTCACCATTCCTTATGGTCATGCGCGGCTCTCGCGCGCCGGCCAGGACGTCACGATCGTGTCGTCTGGCCTGCTGCTTGGCTTCTGCGAGGCGGTGGCGGACAAGCTGGCGGCCGAAGGCATCGGTTGTGACGTGATCGACCTGCGCTGCACCAGCCCGCTCGACGAGGAAAGCATCCTCGACTCGGTCGAGGTGACCGGTCGCCTGGTCGTGGTCGACGAGGCGCCGCCGCGTTGCGGCCTGGCCGGCGACATCTGCGCGCTGGTGGCCAACAAGGCCTTTGCCAGCCTCAAGGCGCCGCCCGAGGCGGTCACCCCGCCGCACACGCCTATCCCGTTCGCCCGCGAACTGGAGAGCGCCTATCTGCCCTCGGCCGACAAGATCGAAGCCGCGGTGCGCAAGACGCTGTCCTGGCGCTGAGAGGGGACGACATGGCTGACATCCGTCCCTTCTGCATGCCCAAATGGGGCATCGAGATGACCGAGGGCAACATCGCCGAGTGGATGGTCAAGGAGGGCGAGGCCTTCACCAAGGGCCAGACCATCTGCCTGATCGAAACCGACAAGATCACCAACGAGGTCGAGGCCGAATATGATGCGGTTGCCCGCCGCATCCTGATCGGTGCGGGCGACGAGGCGCATCCGGTGGGCGCGCTGCTCGCCGTGTTCGCCGATGCGGCCGCGACCGATGCCGAGATCGACGCCTTCATCGCGTCGTTCAAGCCCGCCGACACGCAGGTCGCCGCCAAGCGCGGCGACGCAGCGCCGGCTGCGCCCGAGCCGGCTCCGGCGCCGGCCGCACCGGCGGCGGCTCCGAAGAAGATCGAAACCAATCGGCCGATCAGCCCGGAAGCGCTGAAGCTGGCCGAGCAGCATGGTGTCGATCTGGCTCCGATCGAGGGCTCCGGACGCAACGGCCGGATCACCTTCCAGGACGTCTATCAGGCGATCCAGCCTGACGCGCGTCCGGCGCTGAAGGGGCCGGCGACGGTCTATGACGAGAGCGACAGGATCTTCGCATCGCCGCTCGCGCGTCGTCTGGCCGCGTTGCACGGCATCGACCTCGCTGGGCTGACCGGAACAGGGGCCCGTGGTCGTATTTCCAAGGCGGACGTGCTGGCCAAGGTGCCGGCACCGGCGCCTGCTGCCGGTCCTGCGCTGATCGGGTCACCCTTCGTGCCCGTCGCCAACACGCCGCAGGTGGTGCCGTTCGACAAGGTCCGCCGGATCGTGGCCCAGCGCCTGGGCGAGGCGAAGCGCGAGATTCCGCACTTCTACCTGAAGGTCAGCGCGGCCGCCGACGCGTTGCTGGCGCTGCGCAAGACCGCCAATCTGGTGCTGGGCGTCAAGGCGTCGGTCAATGATTACATCGTGTGGGCGAGCGCCAAGGCGCTGGCGCGGCATCCCGACGTCAATGTGCAGGTCCATGGCGAGAGCGTGCATCGCTTCGCCCATGCCGACGTCGCGATCGCGGTCGCGAGCCCCAAGGGGCTGGTCACGCCGATCGTGCGCCAGGCGGACCGGATGCGGATCGACCAGATCGCGGCCGAGACGCGGCGCCTGATCGACAAGGCGCAGGCCGGGCGGCTCGGCTTCGAGGATATGGACGGCGGGACCTTCTCGGTCTCCAACCTGGGCATGATGGGGATCGAGGAATTCTCCGCGATCATCAATCCGCCGCAGGCCGCGATCCTGGCGGTCGGTGGGGTGACCCGTCAGGCGCAGGAGGAAGAGGACGGTTCGATCTCCTTCGCCAGCCGGATCGCGCTGACGCTGTCGGTCGACCATCGTGCAATCGACGGCGCTGCCGGTGCGTCCTTCCTCGCGACGCTCAAGGGGCTGATCGAGGATCCCGAAACCCTGTTCGCCTGATCCGGAGAAACGAGCAATGACCAAGGTTTCCAAGATCAAGGCGTTGGGCGATGTCGTCCAGATGGCCTATCTTCCCGAGGACTTCGACGCCGCCCTGAAATATTGGACGGAAACGGTCGGGGTCGGGCCCTTCTTCCTGATGGAGAATGTCCGGCTCGGCGAGATGAAATATCGCGGCCAGCCGACAGATTCGGTCTTCTCGATTGCGATCGGCTATTGGGGCGACATCCAGATCGAGCTGATCCGTCCGGAAAATGACGCGCCGTCGATCTACAATGGCGACTATGCCGTCACTGATCGGATGCACCATATCTGCATCTTCGTGAAATCGATCGAGGAGGCGCGAGCCGCCTGCGCCGAGGTCGGGGCCGAGATCCTGGTCGAGGGCAAGGTCGGCGAGGATGGCGAGGTGATTTATGTCGATGCCGGCGGTGGTCCCGGCACGGTCATCGAGCTGCTGCAGCCGATGGGCGGATCCGAAGGGCTGTTCGACATGATGCGCGACGCCGCGCGCAACTGGGACGGCAGCGAGCCGCTCCGCAAGCTGGGATGATGGAGAAGGTCGGTTCGGCTACCGGACCGACCTTCATCCTAACCGATGGGATCAGGCGGCCGCGGCCGCCTTTTTCTTGGCTGCGGCCGCCGCGTTGAAGCTGGCCGGATCGAAATAATAGGGCTTGATCTCGCAGCACTTGCCGTCACGGAAACGGAACAGCTCGCAGATTTCGGCGGGCGGGATCGACGGGTCGGCGAAGCGGATCGACAGGATCGTGACGGCATAGTCGCCGCCGACCGTGGTCTGGACGCGATCGAGGCCGCCCGCATCGACCAGCCCGAAGACCGTCGTGAAAAGCTCCTTGAGCCCGTTCTTGCCGCGATAGGTCCCGGCCATGGGCAGCGTGTCGGCTTCGGTCACGACGAAATCGTCGGTCACCATGTCGGCGACACGGTCCCAGTCGCCTGCGCCGCAGGCGGCGTAGAGGTCGTCGACATAGGCTTCGATTTCTTGCGGGGTCATGCTCACGGTCATCCTCCTGACGATTATTTCGGCACATTGTCCCGCAGCGGCGGGATGACGGAACCTAGCGTAATGGCTAGCCATAAGTCGCCGCAGCGGGCGCTAAAGCGGAGGCATGGAGAAGATCAGGCAAATCACGCTCGCCCGCCGTCCCGTGGGCGCACCCGTTCCGGCAGACTTCCAGCTCAAGGAAGCGCCCATGCCCACGCCGGGCCCCGGCGAAATCCTCGTCAGGATGCGCGTCGGCTCGGTCGACCCCGCCATCCGCGGCTTCCTCGACGACCGGAAGAGCTATATGCCGCCGGTCGCGATCGGTGCCCCGATCAACGGCATGTCGCTGGGCGAGGTGGTCCAGTCGAACAACCCCGATTATCCGGTCGGCTCGATCGTGCGCGCCTTCGCGACCTGGTGCGACCATTATGTCATCGGCGCCGACGCGCTGGGGCTGGAGATCGTCCGCCCCGCCGAAGGCGTCGACCTCCATCATTATATGGGCGCGCTCGGACCCGTAGGCCTGACCGCCTGGGTCGGCCTGTTTGCGGTGGGCGAGGCAAAGCCGGGCGAGACTGTGGTCGTAAGCGCGGCCGCCGGTGCGACCGGATCGACCGTCGTGCAGATCGCCAAGGCGCGCGGCTGCAAGGTGGTTGCGCTCGTCGGAAGCCCGGAGAAGGTCGAGGTGGTCCTGGGTCTCGGTGCCGATGCGGTGATCGATTATCGCGCGACGCCGGATATCGCCGCCGAAATCGCCAAGGCCGCACCCGAAGGTGTCGACGTCTATTTCGACAATGTCGGCGGCGAGACGCTCGAGGCGATCCTGCCGCTCATGCGCCTTCACGGCCGCATCGCCGTGTGCGGAATGATCTCGCAATATAATGACGCCGACAACCCTCCCGGCGTGAAGACGCTCTGGCAGATGGTCGTGAACCGGCTGAAGATGCAGGGCTTCATCACCTATGATTATGCCGATCGGCTCGACCAGGCCCAGCGCGAACTCGACCAGTGGGTGCTTGAGGGCAAGCTCACGCCGCTCGCCAATGTCCGCGACGGCTTCGAGAAGCTGCCCGAGGCCTTCATCGATCTGATGGAAGGGCGGACGGTCGGCAAGACGATCGTTCGGATCTGACAGGGGGATCGGCCATGGCAGGACGACTTCAGGCAAAGCGCGCGCTGGTGACCGGCGGCGCCTCGGGGCTCGGCGAGGCGATCGTTCGCAGCTATGTTGCAGAGGGCGCCGAGGTGGTCATCGCCGATATCGACGCAGCGGCGGGCACCGCGCTGGCGAACGAACTCGGCGGCGCTAACCGCTTTGCTCCACTCGACGTCTCGTCGCAGGCGAGCTGGGAGGCGATGCTGACGGACATCGATGGCCTCGACATCGTCGTGAACAATGCCGGGATCACCACGCTGGGCAGCATCGAGGAGGTGACGCTCGAGCAGTTCGTCCACGAGTTCAACATCGACGTGGTCGGCGTCTTCCTGGGCACCAAGCTGGTCATTCCGAAGATGCTGCCCGGCGGTGGGTCGATCATCAACATGAGTTCGATGGCTGGGGTGCGCGCCCAGGCCAATCTGGCCGCCTATAATGCGGCCAAGGCGGCGGTGACGCACCTGACCAAGTCCTGCGCGGCTTTGTTCTGCGAGAAGGGCTATGGCATTCGCTGCAACTCGGTCCATCCGGGCGCGATCCACACGCCGATCATCGACAAGGTGCTGGCACAATCCGAGGACCCCGAGGCGCTGTACAAATTCTTCGTCAAGTCCCACCCGATCGGTCGCCTCGGCAAGCCGGAGGAGATTGCCGCAATCTGCATCTATCTGGGCAGCGACGAATCTGCCTTTGCCACCGGCGCGGAGTTCCGTATCGACGGCGGCAGCACGATCTGAACGGGACCAAGAATGAGCGATACCTGGCATTTCCTGACTGACGAAACGTCCTTTCCCGAAGAAGGCAAGCTGGCAGCCAAGCTGGCGGGCTGGCATATTCTGGTGGCAAAGACCGACGACGGCTTTCGCGCGGTCAACGACCGTTGCACGCATCAGGCCGCGCTGCTGTCGGGCGGCAAGATCCGGCGCGGCGCGGTGATGTGTCCGCTACACGGCGCCCGCTTCGAGCTGGCGACAGGCCGCTGCATGGGTGGTGCCTACAAGGATCTGCGCACCTTCGCCGTCCGGGTCGAGGGCGGTCGGATCGAGGTTTCGGTTCCCGATGAGGAGCCGTCGATGGAAGAGCGCCCGATCGCCGTCTGATCCGCCCCTCGCACAAGCGACAGGTTTGCGGCAGGGCAATGCGCCTTAGGGTCTCCGGCAACAACATGCTGGGAGAAGATCGATGCCCTTTACAGGCCCTGCCGAAGACCGTCTGGCCATTCGCGAGCTGCTCGAAACCTATGCCGATGCGGTGACCCGCCATGATGCGGTCGCCTGGGGCGCGACCTGGGCCGAAGATGGCGAATGGTCGCTGCCCGATTATCCCGAACTCGGAACCACAAAGGGCCGTCAGGCCATCGTTGCGATGTGGACCGAAGCGATGAAATCCTATCCGGGCATCATGTTCGAAGCCTGGCCGGGCTCGATCGAGATCGACGGCAATCGCGCAACCGTCCGCAGTTACACCGCCGAGGTCTATGATCAGGGCGAGGTCACGATGCGCGATCGCGGCGTCTATCAAGATGTCTGCGTGAAGGTCGATGGCCGCTGGCTGTTCAAGAGCCGGTCCTTCCGCAACATCCATCGCCAGCACGGCCCCAAGGGGGTCTGAGGCGGCATGGGGATTTCCAACCGCTTCTGGCGGCTCGACGCGCATCCGGTCGGCACCGACTTCGACTCGGCGCTGAGCCTCCAGCAGGAGGAGATGGCGGCGCTTGGCGAAGGGCAGGTGCGCGTCCGGGCGCAGTGGCTGTCGCTCGACGCCGGTACGCGCATGTGGATGAACGGCCGCACCGACGGCTATCAGCCGCCGCTGCCGCTCGGCGCGCGGATGGTCGGGCTCGTGCTCGGTCGCGTTTCGGAGAGCCGGGACGCCGCCTTCCCGGTCGGTGCGCTGGTCCGGGGCTTTGGCACCTGGGCGGACTATTCCGACATGGTGCCGGCTCTGTCGGGCCTCGAGATTGTCGACGATAGCATTCCAGACGTCCGCGAACATTTCGGCGCACTGGGCATGAACGCCTGGACCGCGCTGGTCGGCGTGCAGGAAGTCGCGAAGGTGCAGCCGGGCGAGGTTCTGGTCGTCTCGGCGGCGGCCGGCGCGACGGGGAGCCTTGCCTGTCAGGTCGGCCGCAATCTGGGCGCGCGCGTGGTCGGGATTGCCGGCGGCGCGGAAAAGTGTCGCTATCTGACCGAGCACCTCGGGGTCGAGAGAGCGATCGACTATCGCTCCGAGGATGTCGCGGCGGCGCTGGCGCAGGTCGAGGGCGGCATCAACGCCTATTTCGACAATGTCGGCGGTCCGATTCTCGATGCCGTCCTGCCGAACATGACGCATTATGGCCGGGTCGCGATCTGCGGGCTGGTATCGGCCTATGACAATGACCGCGCTTCGCCGGGACCGGCGCAGTTCGAGCAGGTGTTGATGCGCCGGCTGCGGATCGAGGGTTTCTTCATCCCCGACTTCCTCCATCGTGGAGCCGAGTTTCTGCCCCAGCTGCGGGCGTGGCACGACGCGGGCAAGCTCACCGTCCGCTTCGACGAGGGCCAGGGTCTGGACAACGTCCTGAGCGCCTACGCGCACATGCTGAGCGGCGGCAATATCGGCAAGGTTCTGGTCAAGCTGTTCGACTGATGCCGATCATCCATCATCATGCGCCGATCAACTGCCTCGTCGCGGTGCGCGGCCATCCGTTCGACCGGACGGCCTTCGACGCGATCTTCCAGTCGCTCGACGGCGTCTCCGCAACGATGGTCGACCAGCCCGCCGCCGCCCGGCTGATGAACCCTGACGGCATGCGCGGGTTCGATGTCCTTGTGCTTTACGACATGCCCGGCCTCGACTTCGAGGCGGGGGAGGGGGCACCGGCTTATCTCGATCCCGAGCCCGGCGTGAAAGAAGGCTTTCGGGCATTGCTGGAGCAGGGAACGGGTGTCGTCGCGCTTCACCATGCGCTGGCGGGCTGGCCGCTCTGGGCCGACTATCATGACTGGCTCGGCGGCCAGTTCCTCTATCATCCGGGTAAGGTGCGGGGGCAGGCCATGCCCGACAGCGGCTATCGGCACGAGGTCACCCACATATTGTCCGTCGTCGACCCGGCGCATCCGGTAACAGCCGGGCTGCCGGCCAGCTTCACCCTCACCGACGAACTCTATCTCGCTTCGGTGTTCGAGGAGGATGTGACGCCGCTGCTGCGCTCCGATGCACGGTTCGACGATGGAGCCTATTGGTCGGCCGATCTCGCGGTGCGGGGCCATATGCACAGCGCGGAAGGCTGGTCCCATCCGAAAGGATCGAACCTGGTCGGTTGGGCCAAGGAGGTTCTGGCAAGCCGGCTGGTCTATCTGCAGCCGGGCGATGGGCCTTCCGTCTTTGACGATCTGCATTACCGCCAGCTGGTCGGCAACGCGATACGGTGGACGGCGGCGCGCCCCGATTGAGCGCGCCACCTGGTCCAGTTTCGGTTACAGGGCGGTCATGCCGCCATCGACGACGAACTCGGCGCCTGTGACATATTTTGCTTCGTCGGACGCCAGGAACAGGTTCACATTGGCGATGTCGAGCGGATCGCCCAGGCGACCCATCGGAATGCCGCCTTCGACCGAGTCGTAATTGTCGGCATTGTCGGTCTGCGCCACGCCCATCATGTTGGTCGCGATCATGCCTGGATGGACCGAGTTGACGCGGATATTCTCACGCGCGCATTCGACCGCCACCGTCTTGGAGAAGAGCCGAACGCCGCCCTTGGCAGCAGCATAGGCCGAGCAGGCCGGAACGCCGACCAGGCCCGCCACTGACGAGATGTTGATGATCGAACCGGTCGACTTCGTCTTGCGCATCAGTGCGACCGCGCGGTGGGTGCCATGATAGACGCTGTCGAGGCAGACGGCGTTCTGCAGTTTCCAGTCGGCGAAGCTGAGGTCGCCGATCATGCGGAGAACCGCGATGCCGGCATTGTTGACGAGGACGTTCAGGCGTCCGTGGTCGGCTTCGATCCGGGCGAAGACCTTGTCCCAATCCTCCTCGCTGGTGACGTCATGCGCCATTGCGGCAGCCTGTCCACCGGCCTGGCGGATCGATTCCGCCACGGCCTCTGCGCCCGGTCCGTCGCGGTCGGTGACGTAGACGAACGCCCCTTCCTCGGCGAAGCGCTGCGCAGTCGAACTGCCGAGACCCGGAACCGATGCGCCGCCCGTGACCAGTGCGATCTTGCCTTCAAGCCTTCCCACCATAACCTCCTAGAAATGCGCCTTAAAAAAATCGGGCGCGGCCATCTCTGACCGCGCCCAGTGTTCTACCAAGGAGAGTAGAACTCAGAACTTCACGCCGAGGGTCGCGCCATAATTGGCGGGCTCGATGGCGGAAGCGAAGCTGAACAGACCCGCGACGGTGAAGGCGGCGTTGGTCCGCCTCTGGTCAAGGATGTTGCGGCCGAAGACCGTCAGATAGGCGTCCTTGCCGGCGAGGGAGAAGTTCGCCGTGACCGCCGCATCGAGCAGGTTCTGCGTCTTCACCCGCACGCGCGGATCGTTGCCGTTAACGATCACCGGACCGGTCGTCAGATTGCCCGAAACGGCACCCAGCGAGATCTGCTGGTCATAGGGGCTGATATGACGCAGGCCGACATTGCTGACCACCTTACCGAAGCTGGTCGGCAGGGTATATTCCGCCCCGAGCGAGCCCGAGAATTTCGGCGCGTAGATCAGGTTGTTGCGCGAATAGTCGAACGGGATCGGCAGGCCGCTGACCGGCGAGACGTTGCCGACGACGAAGTTCTTGAACTTCGAGTCCAGGATGCCGACGGTGGCCGTCAGGCGCAGGCCGTCAGTCGGACGCGCGGTCAGGTCCGCCTCGATACCCTTGATCGTCGCGGAGCCCACGTTCGAGGTGATCGTCTGGTTGCCGGTCGGACCACCCGGGATCGTCGTATTCTGCTGCAGGTCCTTGTACTTCGACACGAAGCCTGCCGCGTTGAACGTCAGCTTGCGATCGAACAGGTCGAACTTGCCGCCGATTTCGTAGCTGTCGACCGTCTCCGGCTGATAGGGGGTGCCGGCCGTTGCAGCGGTTGCCGCGCGCGGGCTGAAGCCGCCCGAGCGATAGCCGCGCGACCAGCTGGCGTAGAGCATGGTGTCGCGGTTGGGACGGAAGTCGACACCGACCTTCGGGGTGAACTTCTTGAAGGTGCCGTCGCCGGTACCGATCACGCCCGCCTGACGGAAGCTGTTGGTCAGCTCCTTCTGGTCACGCGTCCAGCGACCGCCGAAGGACAGGCGCCAGCGATCCGCGAAGGCCCAGTTGAAGTCGCCGAAGGCTGCATAGGATTCGGTCTTGCCGATGACGTTCTGCGGGTTGGTATCGAACACATCCGGGCTGATGCTCGGATTGAACGCGCCCACGCGCGAGAACTGCGTCAGGTTGTAGCGCGAGTTGAAGTAGAAACCGCCGACGACATAATCGAAATTCTCGCCCAGATCACCCGAGAAGCGGAGTTCCTGGCTCCACTGGCGGTAGTTCTGACGACGGAGAACATAATAAAAGTCAGCCGATGTGGCGTCGAAGTCCTGGGTCTGGAACTCCTTGCCCTTGCGCCAGCCGGTGATCGAGGTGATCTTCACCGCACCCGCGTCATAGTTCATCTCGAGCGTCGCGGCGGGCGCCTTGTAGGTGCTGGTCGCCGGGCTGACGAAGACCGTGTAGAGGTCGCTCGTCGTATTGCGGTTGCACTGGCTGGCCGGCGCGAAGGCGCAGATCAGGTCGGTGCTGTTCGAGATGCTGCTGTTGACTGGCTGGAACTGCTGATCGAGCTTCTCGACCGTGAGCAGCGCCTCGAAGTTGCTGTCGACCGGCTTCAGCAAAAGGGCGGCGCCGAAATTGTCGTTGTTCGATCCGCCGGCGCGCTTGCCGGTGGTCGCGTTACGATAATAGCCGTCGCTTTGATTGTGGAAATACCAGGTCTTCAGGCCGATGCTCTCGCCGTTGCCGACGTTGAGGACACCGCGCGCCTGCCAGGTATTCCACTTGGAGTAGGAGATTTCGGCCTTGCCGCCAAACTCCATCGTGGGCCGGGTGCGACGGATGTTGATCACGCCGCCGATCGTGTTGCGGCCGAACAGCGTGCCCTGCGGACCGCGCAGCACCTCGATCTGGCCGATGTCGAACGTGTCGAGCAGCTGGCCGGTGTTGGTACCGACGAACACGCCGTCGATGACGACGCCGACGGTCGGCTCCTGCGACTTTTCGATGTCGGCATAGGTCAGGCCGCGGATCGAGAGGTTGGCCGCTTGCGCGCCCGAGTTCTGCTGGGTGATCAGCAGGTTCGGCGCGGCGCCCTGAAGGTCGCCGATGTTCATCGACGCCTTGCTCTCGAGCATGGCGGCGTTGACCGCAGTGATCGCGACCGGGGTTTCCTGAAGAGACTCGTTGCGGCGGCGGGCCTCGACGATGATCTCTTCGACCCCGACCACCTCATTCTCGGCGGCGGGCGCGGCCTGTCCGGCAAAGGCAGGCGTGCTGAAGCCGGCAGCGGCAGTCGTCGCCAGCAGCGCAATGGTAAAATAACGATTCATGGGAACACCCACGGTGCATCTCCTCCCGGTAAAAAAACAGCCCGTTTGACTGATCTTGTTCTTGAGGCGTCTATGCACCGAACGGCATGAGCCACTTAACTGCCAAATGTCACAGGTGCGTCAATCCGCAGTGCGGGGGACGAAGAGCGCAACATTGGAGAGGTCAAAATGACAGGAAACCGCCGTTTTCTCTTGGTTCGTCGCCCGCATGGTACCCCCGTTCCCGAGGACTTCTCGCTGGTCGAGGAGACGATTCCGGAGCCGGAGCAGGGCGGTCTGATCGTTCGCAACCACTTCGCATCGCTCGATCCGGCGCAACGTGGATGGATGGACGATGCCCCCAGCTACATGCCGCCGATCCCGCTCGGCGCGCCGGTTCGCGCTTCGACGGTCGGTGTCGTCCATGCATCGGCCAACCCCGATTTCCAGCCGGGTGACTGGGTGCTGGGCCTCAACGCGCTTGAGGATTACAGCGTTGTCCAGCCCGGTGGCTTCACCAGCAAGATCGACGTATCGATCGTCGACAGCCCGTCCAAATATCTTTCCGCCATGGGCGCGGTCGGCCTGACCGCTTATTTCGGCCTGATCGAGGCGGGGCAGCCCAAGGCTGGCGAGACGCTGCTCGTGTCCGGTGCTGCGGGTGCGGTCGGATCGGCGGTCGGGCAGATCGGCAAGATACTCGGTTGCCGGGTGATCGGTATCGCCGGCGGTCCGGACAAGTGCCGACGCCTGCTCGATGATTATGGCTTCGACGTCGCGATCGACTATCGCGGCAAGGATGTAGCGACCCTCGCGGCGGAAATCCGCAGCCACGCGCCGAACGGGGCGGATGTCATCTTCGAAAATGTCGGCGGCGATGTGATGGATGCCGAACTGATGAATCTGGCGATGGGTGCGCGCATCGTGCTCTGCGGGCTCATCAGCGAGTATAATGCCGAACAGAAGATCGGCATTCGCAATCTCTGGCAGGTGCTGGTCCAGCGCGCCGTCATCAAGGGCTTCCTGATCGCCGATTATGTGCCGCGCTTCGGCGAGGGCGGTGCGCAGATGGCGACCTGGATGGCCGAAGGGCGCCTGCGAATCGACGAGGATGTCCAGGACGGGCTGGAGAATGCTTATCCGGCGTTCATGCGGCTGTTCACTGGCGCCAACACCGGCAAGCTCGTGTTGAAGATCGCATGACCGCGGGCCGGCTGGCTGGACTGCGCGCGCTCGTCACCGGCGCGGGATCGGGGATCGGGGCGGCCACCGCCCGCCGCCTTGCCGCCGATGGGGCGCAACTGTTCACGGTCGATCTTGCCGGTGACGTCGACATGGCTGTCGACGTCACCGCCGATGGCGCTAACGCGGCGATCGTCGCAGCCGCCACCGATGCACTGGGCGGTATCGATGCGATTGTCCCTTGCGCGGGCGTGTCGGCCTTCCTGCCGCTGGAGGGGCATGAGGATGCCGCCTTCGACCGGACGATGGCGGTGAACGTCACTGCCGTGTTCCGCCTCGTGCGCGACGCGCTGCCGCATCTGAAGGCGAGCGGGCGCGGGCGGATCGTGATGATCGGGTCGGTCGCGTCGGCGTTCGGCGATGCGGGGCTGGTGGCCTATGCCGCCTCGAAGCACGCCGTGCTGGGCATGGCGCGCGCGATGTCGGGCGAGCTCGGCGGAGCGGGGGTCACGGTCAATTGCGTGATGCCCGGTGCGATCGAGACGCCGATGACCGCGCCGGCCTTCACCGACATGCCCGAATATCGGACGCACTGGGAGGCAAAGGCCGCCCTCGGTCGGCTCGGTCAGCCGGAGGACATTGCCGATGTCATCGCCTTCCTCTGCAGCGAGGATGCGCGCTTTGTGACGGGGCAGGGGATATTGGTGGATGGCGGCGCCATGACGCGCATGTGACGCGTCGGCGCCGCCATCCGGATCAGTATCGCGCGATCAGAACTGGACGCGCTTGGTGAAGCCGCCGTCGACGACCACATTGGTGCCGGTCGTGTAGGACGAGGCCGGGCTCGCGAGGAAGACGACCGTCTTGGCGACTTCCTCCGGACCGCCCCAGCGGCCGAGTGCGAACTGCTTTTCGGTCGCGTCGTGCAGTTCGGGAGCGGCGCCCTGCAGGAACTCCCAATTGCCGCCCTTGAACTTGATCGGGCCGGGCGAAACGGTGTTCACCCGGATGCCCTTGGGGCCCAGCGCCTGGCTCAGTTGGCCGGCATAGACGATCAGCGCGCCCTTGATGGCGTTATAGCCCTGCGGAACGATGAAGGTCTCCAGACCGGCGGTCGACGCCAGGATCACGATCGAGCCTTCGCCCGACTTGGCGAGATGCGCTTCGAGCACTTCCGCGCCGATCACCGAACCCATGATGTCGTAGTTGAGCGACTTCTCCCAATCGCCCGTGGCGCCCGCGCCCGAGGTCGAGATCATCGGCACGAAGATGTCGCAGCCACCGAGCTTCTCAGCCGCAGACGACAGCCAGGCGCGATAGGCGTCGTGGCCCGACTCCATGTCGAACGCCTCGCCAACGATCTTGCCGCCATGCTTCGACAGCGACTCGATCGTCTCGGCGACCTGTTCTGCGTTGCGCGAACAGAAGGCGACGTCGGCGCCTTCGGCTGCAAACAGCTCCACGGTGGCGCGTCCGATGCCGCGGCTGCCGCCGGTGAGAATGACTTTCTTGCCCTTCAGCCCAAGATCCATGGCTATAATCTCCTTCGTTATGGCTGTGTTCGATCTTCCATGCGAGGGCGACGGCGCGCGCGGCCACTCCCTTTTTGAACAGGCCGGACCATCGCGGCGCCATGATACGCCCGCGTCGAACCGTGCACAGGAGAGATGCCATGGGACGTCTGGCGGGTAAACGCGCCCTGATCCTGGGGGCGAGCAGCCCCGACAATATGGGCCAGCATATGGCCCGCCGCTTCATCGCCGAGGGCGCTACCGTTTTCGTCGCCGGTCGCAAGGCCGAGGTGCTGGAGGCGTTCGCCGCCGAGACAGGCTGCGGTTGGGCCGCATGCGATCTGACCGATCCGGAGAGCATCGACACACTGGCTGAGCAGGCGACGGCCGCAATGGGTGGTATCGACATCGCGATCAACTCGACCGGGTGGGGGCTGCTCAAGCCCTTCCTCGAGACGACGCATGAGGAACTGATGGACATGACGGCGCTGCAGTTCGTCGGTCCCTATCATTTCTTCCAGGCGATGATCCGCAAGATGGCGCGGAGCCGCGGCGGGCAGGGCGGTTCGATCATCCAGATCAGCTCGGCAACCGCCACGATCATGCTCAACGATCATGCTGCTTATATGGGCACCAAGGCGGGGACCGACCATGTCGTCCGCTGCGTCGCGCACGAGTTCGGCAAGGAGGGCATCCGCGCCAATTCCATCTCGCCGGGCCTCACCGAAAGCCCGATGACCGAGCAGGCGATGTCGGTGCCCGGCCTGCACGAGGCGTTCGTCGCGGGCTATCCGCTCGGCCGGATCGGAACCTCGGACGATATCGCTGCTGCCGCCGTGTGGCTCGCCAGCGACGAATGTTTCATGAGCGGCGAAAATCTGCAGGTGAACGGCGGGCTGACGCTGCGTCGGAACCCGACCAACGACGATATCGCCGCCAGCATCGCGAAGGCGACCGGCGCGGCCTGAACCGGACTGTGCGGCGGCCTGAAGCTCAGGCCGCCTTCAGTCGCTCCTTGATATCCGCGCGTAGCTGGTCCTTGCGGATCTTGCCCGACGCGGTGCGCGGGAAATCCTCCACGAACACGAAACGCTCGGGGATCTTCTGCTTGGCCAGGCCGCTATCGGCGACATGGCGGCCCAGCTCCTCGGCGCTGGGCGCCGCGTCCCGCGCGATCACATAGGCGCAGACACCTTCGCCGAGCCGATCGTGCGGCATCGCGACGACGCTCGCTTCGCGAACCGCAGGATGCGTGTGAAGAACATCCTCTATCTCCTTGGCAGAGATATTTTCTCCGCCACGGATGATAAGGTCCTTCTTGCGGCCCGTGATCGTGATCGCGCCTTCGGGCGAACGGACGCCGAGATCGCCTGTGCGGAAATAGCCGTCGGTGGTGATCGCCTCGGCGGTCTGTTGCTCGTCGGCATAGGCCAGCAGCATGGCGGGCCCGCGTGCGAGAATCTCCCCCTCCTGCCCATCGGGCAGATCATTGTCGTCGCCGTCGACGATCCGGACCTGATAGTCGACGATGCAGCCGTCGGTGGTCGCCGCGAGATGCTCGTCATCGGGCCAGCCGAAGCTGACGAGCGGCACCTCGGATGCCCCGAACACGCGGAAGGCATGGCAGTTGGCAAAGGCGGCGTTGGCGGCGGGAATGACCTCGGGCGGGACCGCAGCGCCCCCACAGGCGAAGAAGCGGAAGCTCTCCAGTCGATTGCCGGCGGTGCGCGCGGCGGCCGCCAGTTCGACGAGGAAGGGCGTCGCCGCGACCGTGCCGACGACCTGGTGACGGTCGATGAGCGCCAGCGCCTCGCCCGCGTTCCAGCTCTCCATCAGGATCGTGCTGATCCCGCAGATGAACGGAGCTTCGAGCCCGTTGGCATAGCCCGAGACATGGGTGACCGGCGACGGCATCAAAGTCGCCTCACCATCCTTGAGCCCCCAAAAGGCTCCGCTCTCGCGGACGATATGCTGGAGGGTCACATGGCTGTGGAGCACGCCCTTGGGGCGCCCCGTCGTGCCCGAGGTGTAGAGCACCATCTTGACGCCCAGCGGATCGACGGCGGGACGCTCGAATGCCAGCCCACGTCCTTCTTCCACGAGCGCCGCGAAGTCGTCCGATCCCTCGCCCCGAACAGTAAAGACATGCCGCAGCGCGGGGAGCGACGGCCGGATGCGCTCCGCCATCGCGGCGAAGTCATATTTCCGAAAGCTGCTGGCGACGAAGAAGGCAGCCGCGTTACAGTCGCCCAGCATCAGCGACACTTCATGGTCGCGGTAAATGGGCACGATCGGGTTGACCACGAGGCCCGACTGGGCAGCAGCCAGATTGATGATCACGGCCTCGTGCCAGTTGGGTATCTGGAAAGCCACGACATCGCCGGGCCGGAGCCCACGGGCGTGGAGAGCCGCCGACAACGAAGTCGCATCCTCGATCAGGCCGGCGCGGGTGAACTGTCGCTCGCCTTCAACGACAGCCGGGAAATCGGGTGCCGCTTCAGCGCGCTCGACGGCCAGGTCGAACAGCGTGCGCCGATCCCAGACATCCCCCTCTGCCCATATTGCCTGATGCGGGGCAGGCGTTTGCAGCCAGCGCCACGGCGGATCCATCCTCTCTTCCATGGTCCGGCTCTGCCACGTCCCCGCATGGCCGTCCAATTGTTCAAAATATCAGGAACCTGTTACCTGTCCCAGCTTGTCGGGCGGGGCGCGCTGCGCGAGACAGCGGGCAAAAGCCATAAATCAGGAGCCTGACAGTGGACCGTATCCAGCGCATAGGCGACGTCGCCGAGATCATGCTCGACTATGTCGAGAACAAGAAGACCTATCAGGCGGATCACACGATGCGGGTACCGACCCGCAGCTACACCGATCATGATCAGTGGCGCGCCGAGATGGAACTGATCTTCAAGCGTGTGCCGCTGATGCTGGCGTTCACCGCCGAGATGCCGAACCCCGGAGATTACAAGGCGATGGAGGCGGTCGGCCTGCCGATCCTGATCAGCCGCGACAAGGAGGGCAAGGTCCGTGCCTTCCTCAACGTCTGCTCGCATCGCTCGGCGCCGGTTGCGTCGGAAGGGCATGGCAACTGCCCGCGCTTCGTGTGCAAATATCATGGCTGGACCTTCGGACAGGACGGCCGCCTGATCGGCGTGGCGGAGTCGCGCACCTTCGGCGACGTCGACAAGGCCGGCCTGGGGCTGCGTCGTCTGCCGTGTGAGGAAAAGGCGGGGATGATCTTCGTCTGCCTGACGCCGAACGCACCGATGGACCTGGACCGCTATTTCCGTGGCTTCCTCGACGATTATGAAGCGCTCGATTTCGGCAAATGGACCTATCTCGGATCGCGTGTGATCGAGGGCGCCAACTGGAAGATCGCCTTCGACGGCTATCTGGAAGGCTATCATTTCGCGTCGCTCCACCCGGAGACGATCTTCCCGCGCACCCCGTCGAACTGCACCCATTATGAGGGCTTCGGCCCCAATATTCGCATCGGCTTTCCGCAGAAGCGGATCGCCGAAGCGCTGCGCGACGTGCCGCGCGATCAGTGGGGAACGCAGGAGAATAACGGCTTCGACTTCGTCCGGATCATGTTCCCCAACGTGTCGACCTTCATCGCGCCTGAGATCACGCAGGTCGCCCAGCTCTTCCCCGGGCCGACGCCGGAGCAGAACCGGACCGTGCTCAACTATCTGCGCCGCGAGCCGATCCGCGACGAAGAGGACCGGGCACAGGTCGAGACCATGATCGATTTCTTCCGCGACGTGACCTATAAGGAAGATTATCTGATCGGCTTGGAAATCCAGCGCGGGCTCGAAGCCGGGGCGCATGACGATCTCGTCTTCGGCCGCAACGAGCGCGGCAACCAATATTTCCACGAATGGCTGAACTGGTATCTTGAGGACGATCCCACCCGTCCCGAACCGACGATGTAATCCTGTGGCGTCCGGGCCGATGGTCCGGGCGCCCTTTTTTCGGTGCCGAACCGGCATCCGCGTCAGCGCCGGCACAGGATCGGCGGAGGCGTCAGAAAGAGGAACTGATCATGGCGACGCTCGCACTCGACATTCCCGACCATATCGATCCCAGCCTGGTGGTCGATGTCGACATCTATCATGTCCCTGGCCAGGTTGATGATTTCCACCAGGCCTGGAAGACGCTGCAGCAGGCGTCGCCGCCGGTTGTCTGGACGCCTCAGAATGAGGGGCACTGGATCGCCCTGTCGGGGCCGGTGCTGGCCGAGGTTCAGTCGGACCATGAGCGCTTTTCCAACCAGATCATCGTGATCCCGAAATCGGTCGGTAAACTCCACCAGTTGATCCCGACGACGATCGATCCGCCCGAGCATCGGCCTTATCGCAAGCTGCTCAACTCGGGCATGTCGCTGGCCAAGGTGCGCGGGCTGCACGAGGCTATCCGCGCGACGGCGGTCGAACTGATCGAGCCGTTCGTCGAGCAGGGGCGCTGCGACTTCACCACCTGCTATGCGCAGGTCTTTCCGATCAGCATCTTCATGGCGCTGGTCGGTGTGCCGATGGCCGAGTCGGGCCGCATCCGCTACCTCGCCGAATGCATGACCCGGCCCAATCCGCCGATCCCGTTCGAGGAGGCGAAACAGGGCTTCTTCGATTATCTCGGCCCGATCCTCGACGCACGCCGCGCCAATCCGGGCGAGGATCTGCTCAGCCATATCGTGACTGCCGACATCGACGGTCGCCAGCTGAGCGTCGACGAATCGCTGGCGCTGGCGACGCAGGTTTTGATCGCAGGCGTCGACACGGTGGTGAACTTCCTCGGCTTCACCATGCTGCACCTCGCCCGCAATCCCGAATTGCGCAAGGAACTGGCGGGGCTCGATTTCCCGCAGGTACTCGCCGCCACCAACGAGCTGTTCCGTCGCTTCGGCCTGGTCACCATCGCCCGCACCGTGCGCCACGACATGGAATTTCACGGCGCTTCGCTGAGAGCGGGCGACCTGATCTGCATCCCGACCCAGGTCCATGGGCTCGACGAGACGGTCAACGCCGACTCGCTCAAGGTCGACGTGGCCCGCAAGGGTTGCCGCCATTCCGCGTTCGGCAGTGGGCCGCATATGTGTCCGGGGCAGGAACTCGCCCGCGCCGAAGTCGCGATCACCATCGCCGAATGGCTGCGGCGCATTCCTGATTTCCGGCTGGCCGAGGACGCCGATCCGCGCTGTTCGGCTGGCATCGTCGGCCAGATCAACCGTGTCGTCCTCGAATGGTGAAGCGGGCCTGTGCAAATGGCGAGTGGCAGGGACGGAGGGGCATCCCTAGCTTGCTCTGTGGATAGAGGCCGTACCGCATCGCCATGCAGGTCCGGTCGTGGAGGAGAATCACGCGCAGACCGGGCGACCGGCTCTCGCTCCATGATTTGAAGGATGCTGGAATGACCGCCGAACAGATGATGTCGCGCTACTCGAAGGAGTTCGATCCCCCGGTGCGTGGCGACACGATCACCGCCGACCGCTATATCTCCAAGGACTGGATGGACCGGGAGATGAAGAATCTCTGGCCCAAGGTCTGGCATCTGGGCGGGGTCCTGGCCGATCTGGAAGAGCCGGGCGATGTCATCCGGCACAATTTCGCCAAGGAATCGGTGATCATGATCCGTCAGGAAGACGGGTCGATCAAGGCGTTCTACAATAGCTGTCCGCACCGGGGTAACCGCCTCATCCTCGGCGATGTCGCCAGTGCGCCGCGCATCACCTGCGGCTATCATGGCTGGCAGTTCGATCCCGACGGCACGCTCGTCAGCGTGCAGGATCCCGACGATTTCCCGCAGGGCAATCCCTGCGGCAAGACCAAGCTGACCGAACTGCGTTGCGACACCTGGGGCCCGTTCGTCTTCTGGTGCATGGACGACGATGTCGCCCCCCTGCACGAATGGCTTGCGCCCTTTCCGGAGCGGCTCGCCGGCTATGGCCTGGAAAATTGGATTCGTGTCCTGAATGTCTCGGCCGAGTGCGAGTTCAACTGGAAGATCGTCCGCGACAATTTCAACGAGAGCTATCACCTCCCGACCATCCACCCGGAACTGGCGACCTTCATCAACGACGGCCTGCCCGACACGCTGTTCGAGATGTATCCCTCGGGTCACAATTCGATGTGGATGAAGGGGCATCAGGCGACGACGCGCAAGGATTATGCCTCGGGTGAGGTGCCTACGCCGCTCGACGCGGTGGCGCAGGCCTGGGGTATCGATCCGGCCGACTATAAAGGCCGCACCTCGGAGATCCGTCAGGCGGTGATCGAGGCCAAGCGCAAGCTGGGCGCCGAGCGCGGCTACACCAATTATGCGGACATGTCGGACCAGCAACTGGTCGACTATTTCCACTGCACGCTGTTCCCCAATCTGACGATCACCATGTCGCCGGAGCAGTGCCAGATCCTGCGCACCGAGCCGCATCCGACCGATCCGGAGAAATGCGTGTTCCAGCATTGGTGCCTCTATCCGCCGGTTCCCGGCATGAAGGAGGTCGAAACCCCGGTCGGCACCGCGCCGCTGCAGCATGATGCGATCGCGCGGCACAGCGTCTATGGCGACGGCGTCTCGGTCGGTTATGTCGCCGATCAGGACCTGTCGATCGGCACGACACAGCAGCAGGGGCTGAACTCGCGCGGGTTCAAGGGCTGTCTGCTTCCGAACCAGGAAAAGCGCGTCCAGCGCTTCCACGAGCTGCTCAACGATTATGTGCTGAAGGACTGAACGATGACCGTTTCGACACCCTGCTCGGTCGAGCAGCGGGGCGCGCTCGAAGCGGTCGCGATCGCCTATTGCAGGGCGGTCGACCGCATCGGCGACATCGATGGCGTTCTCGCCCTCTTCGCCTCGGACGCGGTCTATGACCTGTCCGGGATCGGTATGGGCGAGTTCGCCGGTCATGAGGGAATTCGCGGCTTCTTCGAAGCCGCTTTCCCGACCATGACGCACGCGGCGCATTATGTGAGCAATTTCGCCGTGCTCGCCTTCGACGGGTCCTCGGCGGAGGCCGAAGGCTATGTCCATGCTTTCGCCCGCAATGTCGACGGGTCGATGATCGACGTGAAGGCCTGTTATCGCTTCGCCTTCGCGCTCGACGACGCCGGATGGAAGATTTCTGGGCTCTCCATCCGCCTTCTTCTTCCCCCAGCCAGCTGAGGCAATTTCCATGGCAGACGCATATGACCTG
>NZ_JBLTWO010000014.1:0-82340 GCF_049889055.1 Rhizorhabdus antheiae
CCCCTTGGAATAATCGAGCCGGTCGACACCCACGATCATGTCGCGCCCATTGGCGCTCTCGCGCATCCGCTGAAAGGCGGCCAGCGCGGCGGGTGACCTGGCGGCTTCGAGGAAATTGTCGGTGTCGATCCCGATCGGGCAGGCCATCGCCAGCACCGACCGGTCGCCGGCGACGACCCTGCCGTCCTCCCCAACCGTGCCGCCCATTTCATGGACGACATAGTCGTGGAAAGCCTCGAGCGAATCCTGCGTCTGGAAGCCGACCACGTCATAGGCGAACAGCGTCTCGACCAGTTCGCGATGGTCGGGCAGCGACATCAGCAGCCGGTAAGGCGGCCAGGGGATGTGCAGGAAGAAGCCCATGCGGTTGCGCACGCCCCGGTCGCGCAGGAAGCGGCCGAGCGGGAACATGTGATAGTCGTGGACCCAGATCAGGTCGTCTTCCTCGACCAGCGGCTGGAGCGTCTCGGCGAAGCGGCGGTTGACCCGCTCATAGCCCTCGGCAAAGCCGCTTTCGAACTCGGCCAGGTCGACCCGGTAGTGGAACAGCGGCCACAGCGTCCGATTCGCATAGCCATTATAATATTCGTCGACGTCCTGCTCCTCCAGATCGACCGTCGCGGTCGTAACCCCGAAAGCGCGGCGCAGGTTGATATGGCCGGTGAACTGCTCCGTGGCTTCGCCGGACCAGCCGAACCAGATGCCGCTCGATTCCCGCAGCGCGGCGGACAGTGCGACCGCGAGCCCGCCCTGGTTGCCCCCGCCCTCGCCAGTCGGCGGCTGGACGCGGTTCGACACGATGATCAGGCGGCTCATCGGACGGCGCTCCACGGCCGGCTGAGCAGCGCGGCGCAATTGATGATGCCGACCAGCGAATAGGTCTGCGGGTAATTGCCCCACAGTTCCCCCGTCACGGGATCGATATCCTCGGACAGCAGTCCGGCGCGGGTCCTTCGCGATAGCATTTCCTCGAAAAGCTCCCTTGCATCTTCGGTACGCCCAGTGAGCCACAACGCTTCGATCAACCAGAAGGTGCATACGTTGAATGCCGTATGCGGAAGGCCGAAGTCGTCCTCGGTGGCATAGCGCAGCATGTGCGAGCCGCGCCGCAGCCCCTGTTCGACCGCGCGCAGCGTCCCCTGAAAGCGCGGATCGTCGGGCGCGACGAAGCGCAGGTCGAGCAACTGGATCAGGCTGGCGTCGAGATCGTCCCCGCCGAAGGTGGCGGAGATGCGTTGCGTGTCCTCGCGCCAGGCCTCGCTCTCGATCCGCGCACGGATCTGCAGCGCGCGGTCGCGCCAGAAGGCCTCGCGCTCGGGCAGCGCCAGCGCGCGCGCGGCGTTGGCCAACCGGTCGCACGCCGCCCAGCACATCGCCACCGAATAGGTGTGGACATGGCTCTTGGTGCGCAGTTCCCACAGACCGGCGTCGGGCTTGTCATGCACCTGCCAGGCGAGTTCGCCGACCCGTTCGAGCGCGCGGAAATCCTCCTCGCCGGCCATGCGGAACAGGCGCTGGTCGAAAAAAGCCTGCGCGTTGGACAGGATGATCTGGCCGTAAGCGTCGTGCTGAATCTGCTCATAGGCCTGGTTGCCGACGCGCACCGGCCCCATGCCGCGATAGCCGTCGAGATGCGGCGCAACCCGCTCGACCAGCCGCGCCTCGCCGCCGACGCCGTAGAGCGGCTGGATATGCCCGCCCTTGGCATTGTCGACGATGTTGCGCAGATATTCGAGATAGGTCTCCAATACGTCGAGCGCGCCGAGGCGGTTAAGCGCCTGCACGGTGTAATAGGCGTCGCGTATCCAGCAATAGCGATAGTCCCAGTTCCGCTGGCTGCCCGCATGTTCGGGCACCGAGGTGGTCAGCGCGGCGACGATCGCGCCCGTTTCCTCATGCTGGCAGAGCTTCAGCGTAATCGCCGAGCGGATCACCGCATCCTGCCATTCGACCGGGGTCGCCAGCGCACGGACCCAGTGCCGCCACTCCTGCGTCGTATGCTCGAGCATCGTGTCGAGCGCGTCGCCGATATCGCCGACGAAGCTTTCATCGGGGCCGAGGAAGAAGTGCAGCGGGCGTTCGACGCGGAACAGCCGCTCGCTCTCGATCCAGCCGATCGGCGCCGAGGTGGTGAGGCGCAATGTCGTGTCGGCCAGCAAATAGCGGATATGATTGGACCCGCGCGTCGTCTCTGGCGCCGACGCTCCCCAGTCGCGCGACGGACGCAGCCGCACCTTGATGCGGGGGCTGCCCGATACGGGCCGCACGATCCGCGCGAACGCCACCGGGCGGCACATGCGGCCGTGCCGATGGATGCGGGGGCAGAAGTCGATCACCTCGATCGCATTGCCCGCCGCATCGGCATGGCGGGTGACGAGGATCGGGGTGTTGCGGACATAATGCTGCTGGGTGTCGACGCAATCCTCCAGGTCGATCTCCCAGAAGCCGCGCGCGCCTTCGGCCGAGGGCCGGTTGCTGTCGAGCAGCGAGGAAAAGACGGGGTCGCCATCAACGCGCGGGACGCAGGCCCAGACGAAGCGTCCGGCGCGGTCGACGAGCGCGGACACCTGGCAATTGCCGATCGGCCAGAGATCGAGCGTCGCGGTCATGCCACCGCCTCCCACAGCCAGCGGCGCACCGATCCGACGTCGGCCAGCCCGAAGCGGGCGGCGGTCTCGCGTCCGGGCCCCACCAGCACGCCGAAGCCGCCGCGATCCTCGGCGACGCGCAGCGCGGATTCGTCGGTCAGGTCGTCGCCGATCATCACCGGCAGGCTCGCTGCGAACTGCGGTTCGGCGAGCAGCGCCTCGATCGCCTGCCCCTTTTCCCAGCCCGGCCCGCGCAGTTCGACCATCATTTTGCCGGGCTGAACCTGGAGACCGTTGCGTTCGGCAATGGCTGCGGCGCGGCGGCGCACCGGCTCCTCCAATATCGGCGCCTTGCGGTAATGCATCGCGACTCCATGGCTCTTTTCCTCGATGAACATTTCGGGGTGTCCGGCGCCATAGCCGCGCACCTCGGCGATCGCGGCGTCGAGGCCGGCGGGCCGTTCGGGTTCGACCAGCCGGCCGTCGAGACGAACCTCGGCGCCATGGCTCCCCGCCACCGCGATCGCCGAAGCGACATCTCCGATCATCGCATCCAGCTGGGCGACCGACCGGCCGCTGACGATGGCGACACGGCCTGCAAAACGCCCATGAAGCGCAGTGAGAAGCTCGATCAGTTCGCCGTCCGCACGGACGAGGTCGGGATGGTCGACCAGAGGAACCAGCGTGCCATCGAAATCGATGAACAGGCCGAAGCGGAGGGGGTCGAGCGCCGGGGGTGGCGCCAGCACCGGTTGATGGGACCGGGACAGCATCTCGTTAAAATCACCGTTCATCTGGACATGGGGCACGCCGACAGGGACGAACCGAGCGAAGCCCGGTGCGCCCGATCTAAGGACGCGCGATCGGCCGGAGGGTTCCGTTGCGGAGGCGAACCGGTCCTGTGCTGCTGCGAGATGAACGGGGAGAAACGGAAAGCACCCCCGGGAAAGGGAACCCGAGGGTGCGTCCCATGCGGAGGAAATTGCCAGTCCGGCCGCATGTATCTGTAGAGGTGGGCAATGCCTCGGCGCGATCAAGCGACGCCGTAGATGGTTCGTGCCAGAGCAGCGACGGACGATCCCTGCGGATGTCCGTCGCTGCAGCGCGCTGCGGCAAGGCGTCTGGGGGCGAAGCGCGCCGGGGGCTGGTTATTTGGCGGCGACGGTCAGGCGGCCGGCGTCGGCATATTGGGTGCCGGCCTTGGCCAGCGCCAGTTCGACCTGCGGCATCGCTTTGGCCATCGCGACGGTCGAGCAGGCGCGGCTCTGCGCGACGTTGTTCAGCGAACGGTCGCCTTCCGAGGCGCAGACGCGCTTGGCGGCGCGCTGAACGCGGGCCTTGAGCGTGGCGGCGCCGTCTGCGCTCGTCAGGTCGAGATCGCCATAGGCGATTTCGGCGGTGCGCTGGGCAAAAGCCGGAACGGCGAGGACGCTGACGGAAGCGAGGGCGGCGAAGGCGGTGAAGATGCGGGTCATGGTCGTTCTCCTGTTATGCGCCGGGAGGACGTGGCGTTCGTCTGCCCGGTGAAATCCTTGTCTGCGGCCCGGCGTTTCGATGTGCCGTGCCGTTGATCCTGGGATAGGCGCCTGCCCGACTCGCCGCATGCGAGCTTCGACCGACCGTCGCACCGCCTCCACCAAAGTCGAATGCTGCCGACGAAACGACGGGGACGTTCGACGAACGACAGGCGTAAGGGAAAGCGGGAGCCACGGCGGCCGATTCGCCGTCGACGTTGCAACATAACTGTCACATTTGTAGGGAGCCCCTTCGCTCCGGGGATTCGAATCATTCGCCAGATTGCCGTCCTGCCCTATCGCACGACCCCAGCGGGCCTGATCGAGGTCATGCTGATCACGTCGCGCGACACCGGCCGATGGGTGCTGCCCAAGGGCAACCGCATCAAGGGACTGAGCAGCCACGAAGCGGCGAGCCAGGAAGCCTATGAGGAGGCGGGGCTGGTCGGCATCGCCTGCCCTTATGCGATCGGCAGTTACGATTATCGCAAGCAGCGCCGCAACGGCACCTCGCGCCCGGCGACGGTCGATATCTTCCCCTTCTCGGTCACCACCCAGCTCGACGAATGGCCGGAAAAGGACGAGCGGCAGACCCGCTGGTTCATGCCGACCGACGCCGCGGCGGCCGTCGACGAGCCCGATCTCAAACTCATATTGGCGCAGTTCACCCCCCCGGTCTGGAATCCGGGGCTGGCGGAACGCGTCGTTTCGGCCACGCGCCGCCACTCAGCAGAAAGGTTCACCATCGTGCGCTGGTTCCAGGCACTCCTGCCCAAGCAGGGCCGCTTCTTCGAGCAGTTCGAGGCGCATGCCGCGCTCAACGTCGCGGCCGCCGATGCGCTCGGGCGCCTGCTGCAGGGCGGCCCCGACATGCCGGCCCACAGCCAGGAAATCTTCGACCGGGAAAATGACGCAGACGACATCATCCGCGACGTGCTGGTCGACGTCCGCAAGACGCTGATCACCCCGTTCGACCGGACTGCGATCACCAGCCTGATCGGCTCGATGGACGATGCGATCGACCAGATGAACCAGACCGCGAAGGCGATCATGCTCTACGAGGTCAAGGAGTTCGAGCCGCATATGCGCGACATGGCGGGCATCATCGTGGAAGCCGCCCGGATCACCGCCGACGCGATGCCGCTGCTGCGCGATCTCGGCCGCAATTCGGGCCGGCTGCACAGCCTGACCGAGCGGATCGTGCGGCTGGAGGGTCATGCCGACGAAATCCATGCGCTCGGCCTGAAGGTGCTGTTCAAGGCCAAGGGCGAGAAGTCGCCGATGGCCTTCATCATCGGCCGCGAAATCTACAGCCATCTCGAGAAGATCACCGACGCCTTCGAGGATGTCGCCAACGAGATCCAGGGCCTCGTGCTCGACCACGCCTGACGATGGACCCGATCATTTCCTTTCCGCTGCTGGTCGGCCTGATCGGCATCGCGCTGGCGTTCGATTTTCTGAACGGCCTGCACGACGCCGCCAATTCGATCGCGACCGTGGTCTCGACCCGCGTGCTCAAGCCGCACCATGCGGTGGCGATGGCGGCCTTCTTCAACTTCATCGCCTTCCTGTTCTTCGGCCTCCATGTGGCCGAGACCGTGGGCAAGGGCATCGTCAGTGCAGAGATCGTCGACGCGCGCGTGATCTTCGGCGCGCTGATGGGGGCGATCAGCTGGAACGTCATCACCTGGCTGCTCGGCATCCCCTCCTCGTCCAGCCACGCGCTGATCGGCGGACTGCTGGGCGCCGGCACTGCCAAGGCGGGGAGCGCCGCGATCGTCTGGTCGGGCGTGCTCAAGACCAGCTTCGCGATCGTGCTTTCCCCGACCATCGGCCTGGTGCTCGCGCTCCTGCTCGTCCTGATCACCAGCTGGGTGTTCGTCCGCTCGACACCGACAGCGGCCGACCGCCGATATCGCCGGCTTCAGCTGATCTCGGCCTCGCTCTATTCGCTCGGCCATGGCGGCAACGACGCGCAGAAGACGATGGGGATCATCGCCGTCCTGCTCTATTCGCAGGGCATGCTCGGCGGGGAATTCCACGTCCCCTTCTGGGTGGTCATAACCTGCCAGTCGGCGATGGGCCTCGGCACGCTGATGGGCGGCTGGAAGATCGTCCACACCATGGGATCGAAGATCACCCGCCTCACCCCGGCGCAGGGCTTCTGCGCGGAAACTGGCGGCGCGATCACCCTGTTCGGCGCGACCTGGCTCGGCATTCCGGTGTCGACGACGCACACCATCACCGGCGCGATCGTCGGCGTCGGTTCATCGCGCCGGCTGTCCGCGGTGCGCTGGAACGTGGCGGGCAGCATCGTCATCGCCTGGGTGATCACCCTCCCCGCCGCTGCCGCGATCGGTGCGCTCTTCTATTTCTTGGCGGGGCTGTTCGGCTGAGGCGGGAGCGTCAGCGTTCCGGACCTGGCTGCCAGAACTCGATCTTGGTCCCGTCCGGATCGAGGATCCAGGCGAACTTCCCGCTGGGGTCGCTGTCGTCGCGCTTCAGGACCTTCACACCCTTCGCCTCGATGCGCCGGAGGAAGGCGTCCATGTCATCGACCGCGAAATTCAGCATATAGGACCGGGTAGAGGGCGCCATATAGTCCCCCGCCTCCTCGAACGCGTTGACGACCACCGCCGGCGGATGGCCCGGCGCGTCGTAGCGCAACACCGCGCCGCCCCAGCTTTCGAGCGGGATGCCCAGCACGTCGCGGTACCAGTGCATCAGCGCCTTGGGGTCCTTGCTGCGGAAGAAGACGCCCCCCACGCCGGTTATCCGGCCGGCAGGCTCAGCCGCGGCGGTTGCGGTCGGGGCGAGCAGGGCCAGAAGAAGCGCTGCGGACAGGATATGACGCGACGGCATGATGCATGACCTCCGAACCGCGCCGGGATACATCGCCTGGCCAGTGAGCTCAATCGAAGCCCGCCGTCGGTAGTGGGTCAGTTTGAAAATTGGCGCTGAAATGGAAACCCGACCGAAGCGGGCTTGGATGGGCCATCGGGATTCGAACCCGAGTTTCTTCGTTGTGAGCGAAGCGTCCTACCACTAGACGACGGCGACGATGATATCGGTGGCAGATCGTCGGGTTTCAACCCCTTTTTTGTACGGCCCCCGCCTCGCGGGCTTAGCCTCCGCATCTTCCACCAGCTTTGCGATGTCCGCAATCTCCCAAAGCCGATCGGTGACGCCGGCGGCCACCGCCGGGGTGACGCGCAGCGTCGTATGAATGCGCACGAAATTATAATGCATCATGTGCAGCGCGACCGCGTACGCATGGTTCTCGACTTTCTTTGAGGTGGCGTTGGTCAGGGCCGTGAAGCGGCGCATGTGCATCCGCACAGTGAGGTTCTGGCGTTCCACATAGCTGGTCGAAACCTTGTCTATATCCGGGTTGCCTTCGCGGCAGACCTTCTTCGATCCGATGCATTCCGCGGAGCTGTAGCGACCGGCGGGACCAACCGTAGCGCAGTAGAGTTTCACTCGCTGCGCATAGTCCATGTCCGCGCCGACCGAGGCCTCGACGGCTTCTAGATAGGCTAGGTGCCCGTCGTGCGCCAGCTGGACGCGATTGGCGAGCCGCGCTGCCAGATCGTCCATGAACCACATGGCGTATTCAACACCGCGACCGCCGACCAGATAGGACACGATCATTTTGCTATCGGCGTCGAGCGCGGTCCACGTCCACGTATCGCCAGCACCTTCCGGCGCATCCCTCGCGGTCGCGACGTTCTTCTGCTTGGCGTAGGCGAACGACCAGATTTCATCGACCTGCACCCGGGCCGCCTTCACGTTCCGCACGTTGGCGTCGTGATAGGCGGCGCACGCCTTGCCCGCGTCAACGAGCAGTTTTGCCACAGTGTTCTTGCTCGCCCCGGTCATCTGCGTGATCGCGCGGATGCTAACCCCCTCGCACAGAAAGTGGAGGATTTTAGAGCGGTCGTCGTTTGAGAGTCTATTCATGTACCACCTATCTGACCATTTATTGTATAAGTCAAGCATAACAGTCAGTTTGGTATTAGTAGTCAATTTATGCTTGCGCCCTAGATTCCGGGCATGATAAGGCCCTCGTTATGAGGATCGTGTTTGCTAATAAGGAGCTGGCGCTGATCGAGACTGACCGAGCAGGGGAAACCCGTCTGGGCGTCGCGATCATCAAGTCGGCGCGGCGCAAGCTCACGGTCTTAAGAGCGGCGGGCGATGTTCGTTCACTCCGGAATTGGAAAAGCCTGCACTACGAGCAGCTGAGGGGGGATCGTGAAGGTCAGCGGTCAATACGGTTGAACGATCAGTTCCGATTGGTTTTCGAACTGGACGAAGAAACCGAGCCGCAGACGGTCACGATATTGCAGATTGAGGATTACCACTAATGGCCAAGGCCACCGCCCCATTGCCGGTCGATCATCCCGGCACCTTCATCGAGGAGGAGCTTGACGCTCGAGGGTGGGCGCAGGCTGATCTCGCATACATTCTCGGGATGGATGGCAGCCAGCTGAATAAGCTGATCAAGGGTGCGACTTCAATCACGCCGGACACGGCGGTCGCGCTCGGCGATGCTTTCGACATGCCTGCGGACTTCTTCATGAACCTGCAGAAGATGTACGACCTTCAAAAGGCAAAAAAGGCCGACCCCGGGGTGAAGACCCGAGCGACATGGCTGTCGGTATTCCCTCTGCGGGAAATGATTAAGCGTGGCTGGATCGAGGACGCTGAACCAGACCTGCTTGATCTTCAGATGATGCGCTTCTTCGACAAAAACCGTATTCAGGATATTCCTTTTGTCAGCGATGCGCCGCTGCTCGCGCACGCGGCGCGGAAGCGTGACTATGAGGGCACCACGGAAATCCAGTACGTTTGGCTCAATCGAGTTCGTAAGATGGCGGAGCAGATGGAGTGCCCGCCGTATTCCGAGGATGAACTGCGAAAGAGCCTGCCCTCCATAAAGGAGCATCTGCTCTTGAAGGAGGATCTGGTCCACATTCCGGAGATTTTGCACCGGTGCGGCGTACGCTTCGTGCTGGTTGAGCATCTCCCCGGCTCAAAGATTGACGGTGTTTGTGTTTGGTTGGGCGGTCAGCCCGTCATCGGAATGACACTGCGTCTCGACCGGATCGACAACTTTGCGTTCGTGCTGCGCCACGAAATTGAGCATGTGCTCAACGGTGACGGCAAGGAATACTCGTTTGCTCCTGTCGATAGCGATATCGGCAAGGATGCCGAACTAGAATGCGAGCGAGTTGCCAATGAGGCGGCGGCAACGTTCTGTGTGCCCGCCACCCAACTGCACTCCTTCATCGCCCGAAAGAGCCCCTTCATTTCTCGTGAGGACGTGGTGCAGTTTGCCGCTCGTATGGAGGTGCATCCCGGCATCGTTGTCGGGCAAATCCAAAACCACACGAAGAAATGGAATTGGCTTCGCGAGTATCAGATCGGGGTTCGCGACCATCTGATGGATTGGAAGCACAAGGACGGCTGGGGCCATTTCTCCCCAACCGGCCTTTAGGAGTTTGTGATGGCCGATTACAACGAACAGCTACTCCGTCACTGGGATCAGTGGGAGGAAGAGACTGGTCAGGATTCGGGTGATCCTAACGACTTCATTGATTGGGCTATGGCACATGGGAAGCTTGGGTTGCGCCCTCAGGACGTCCGCCAGATACTTCGCAAGCAGGTCACCCAAGCGCTGCGCCAAGCGAAACGCTACGATGAAGAAGGCAGCTTCACTTACCGCGCGAAGCAGTGCGTCACGTTGTTCAATGCCAACGGCGTTGGGGTGAAACACTACTTCGACATCGACCACGGAGGAACGCCGACGAAGCGGCAAATGTCGATACGGCAACGTCGAGAAGCAATCGCACACGATGTTTATCGTGCCGTCTGCGACGTCGAGCGGATGAATAAGAACTTTCCGTCCGATCTCCAGCTAGCGTTCCACCTTGAATTTCAAGACGACGTGGCCGAGCATCGGGCGGCTGAACAGGCTGAGCGCTATAAGGGCGAGGAAGCCGCTTAGGCTTTCCTCCAACGAGCGTTTGCTGCGTTACTGGCGATTTCCGTCCGCTGAGCAGGAGTAAGAGCCTTTGCCCGAGCCGGGCCACCTTTGCTCCCCGCCTTGCTAGCGCGCCTCTCGAACGTAGTCTGCTCGGGCTCGCTCGCCTCGCCAGTCGCAATATCCGTAATTAGCTTCGCGAGCTGGTTGGGATCACGCGGGCGCTTGCGTGTCTTGGCGGTCATCCTCGACGCCAGTCACCTTTACCATTGTCGCGCATTTCAGCATGTGCGCGCTCGGTCGCTTCCTCTTCGGTCATGCCCTCTTCCAAATAGCGAGCCACAAGTGCCGCTTTGCGCTCAAGGGCCTTTTCGGTACGCCGGTGAAGCGGCGCGTTCGTTCCGGGTGATCTAACTGTCATGCGCTCTATATAGCGCTCTCTGCGCTATTTTGCAGAGCTGATTTCAAACTGACCCACTACCCCGCTTTCCGCTCGGCTCAGCGCGGCGCGGCGCGAGCCCCGTGGTCAGTATATCGACCATCTGCGTCGCGATGTCCCCCGCGCTCATCGGTCCGCCGGGCGCATGCCAGCGCGCCGGCCAGTTGAGCGCGCCCGCGAGCGTGAAGGCCAGCAGCTTGGGATCGCTCGCGGCGATCGAGCCGTCGGCCATGCCCTCCTCGATGAACGAGCGCAGCGCAGCGTCGATGCCACGCTTCTGGTCGCGCATCACCTGCGCGCCTTCGGCTGACAGCGGCTCGACGCCTGTCCGGATCACGCAGCGGCCGAAATCGTCCATGTTGATGCAGGCATAGGCGCGCAGGAAATGGCGGAGCCGGTCGAGCCCATTGCCGGGCAGCGCCCGCGCCGCGTCGATCGCCTCGCGGAACTGTTCGATGCCCAGACGGATGCATTCGAGCAGCACCCGCTCCTTGTTGCCGAGATAATGGTAGATGGTCGGCTTGGACACACCGAGGCTGGCCGCAACATCCTCGAGCAGGGTCGCGTGGAAGCCGCGCTCGTTGAACATCCGCACCGCCGCGACGAGCAGCGCCAGCCGCTTGGCCGACCGTTCCTCTTCCCGCTGCTCGCGCGTTCTGAACGGGGACGCAGGCGCGTCGCGCTGATCGGCTATCTTCATTCTGCGTCCGAGTTGACACAAAACCTGCCAGCAATCAATATACCTGTGAGTATAGAATTTTCCGAGGGGTTTCATGATTCTCAACGAGACGCAGCTTGCGATCCAGGAGGCAGTACGGAGCTTCGCGCAGGAACGGATCAAGCCGCACAGCGCCGCCTACGAAAGGGCAGGCGGCTATCCCGACGGCCTGTTCGAAGAGGTTGCGAGCCTGGGCCTGCTCGGCATGGTGGCCCCCGAAACCTATGGCGGCGCGGACGCCGATTATGTGTCCTACGCCCTCTCACTGATCGAGCTGGCGGCAGCCGACGGCGCGCTGTCGACGGTCGTATCGATCCAGAACAGCCTGCTCGTCGGCGGACTGCTGGCGCAAGGCAGCGAGGCGCAGAAGCAGCGCTTCCTCCCCGACCTGATCGGCGGCCGCATGATCGGCGCCTTTGCGCTGACCGAGAGCGATGCGGGATCGGATGCCGCCGCGATCCGCACCCGCGCGCAGCGTGTCGACGGCGGCTGGCGGCTCAACGGCGCCAAGCAGTTCATCACCTCGGGCAAGATCGCGGGCCTGACGATGGTGTTCGCCGTCACCGATCCCGAAGCAGGTAAGAAGGGCATGTCCGCCTTCCTCGTGCCGACCGACCGGCCCGGCTATGTCGTCGACAAGGTCGAGCACAAGCTGGGCCAGGCAGCATCGGACACCTGTGCGATCCGCTTCGACGAGCTGTTCGTCGAGGACGAGTTGCTGTTCGGCGCCGAGGGGCGCGGCTACAATATCGCGCTCGCCAATCTGGAAGCGGGCCGCATCGGCATCGCCGCCCAATGCGTCGGCATGGCGCAGGCCGCGCTCGAAATCGCGGTCGGCTATGCCCGCGACCGGCGCAGCTTCGGCAAGCCGATCATCGAACATCAGGCGGTCGGCTTCCGCCTCGCCGATCTGGCAACCCGGCTGGAAGCATCGCGCCACCTCGTCCTCCACGCGGCGGCCTGCAAGGATGCCGGCAAACCCTGCCTGCAGGAAGCCTCGATGGCCAAGCTGTTCGCCTCGGAAGCTGCCGAAGCGATCGTCTCGGGTGCCATCCAGACGCTCGGCGGCTATGGCTATCTCGAGGAATATGGCCTCGCCAAAATCTACCGCGACGTTCGCGTCTGCCAGATCTACGAAGGCACGTCCGATATCCAGCGCATGGTGATCGCCCGCGGCCTTTGATCCCGACTTACCTCTTCTTCTTTTCGCATGAGGATAGCAGCATGAGCACCGATCCCGTCGTCATCGCCTCCTACGCCCGCACGCCCATGGGCGGCTTCCAGGGCGCGCTTTCGGGCGCGTCCGCCACCGAACTCGGCGCCGCCGCCGTCAAGGCCGCGATCGAGCGCGCCGGCATCGAAGGCGAGCAGGTCGAGCAGATCTTCATGGGCTGCGTGCTCCCGGCCGGGCTCGGCCAGGCCCCGGCCCGCCAGGCGGCGCTCGGCGCCGGCCTGCCCAAGAATGTCGAGGCGACCACGGTCAACAAGATGTGCGGGTCGGGCATGCAGGCCGCGATCATGGCGCATGACGCCCTCGCCGCCGGCAGCGCCGACGTCATCGTCGCGGGCGGCATGGAGAGCATGACCAACGCCCCCTATCTGCTCGCGAAGCATCGCGGCGGCGCGCGCATCGGCCATGACGTGATCAAGGACTCGATGTATCTCGACGGCCTCGAAGACGCTTATACGCCGGGCAAGCTGATGGGCGCCTTCGCCGAGGATTCGGCGCGCAACTACCAGTTCACGCGCGAGGCGCAGGACGATTATGCGATCCGCTCGCTGAGCCGCGCTAACGAAGCGATCACCAGTGGTGCGTTCGAGCGCGAGATCGTGCCGGTGACGCTGCAGACGCGCAGCGGGCCGGTGACCGTGGCGACCGACGAACAGCCGGGCAAAGCGCGTCCGGAGAAGATCCCGACGCTCAAGCCCGCCTTCGCCAAGGACGGCACCATCACCGCGGCCAACAGCTCGTCCATCTCGGACGGCGCGGCGGCACTGGTGATGACGCGGCAGAGCGTCGCGAATAAGCTCGGCCTGCCGGTCGTCGCCCGCGTCGCGTCGCACGCGGCGCATGCGCATGAACCGGGCCTGTTCACCACCGCCCCCGTCCCCGCGATCGAGAAGGCGTTGAAGAAGGCCGGCTGGACAGTCGACGATGTCGATCTGTTCGAGGTCAACGAAGCCTTTGCGGTCGTCGCGATGATCGCCGCGAAGGACCTGCAGATCCCGGCCGACAAGCTCAACGTCAACGGCGGGGCCTGCGCGCTCGGCCACCCGATCGGTGCGAGCGGCGCGCGCGTGATCGCGACCCTGCTCGGCGCGCTCCAGAATCGCGGCCTGAAGCGCGGCGTCGCCAGCCTCTGCATCGGCGGCGGCGAAGCCACCGCGATGGCGGTCGAGCTGGTCTGATACGGCGCTGGATATTCGGCGGGCGCCCCTCTAGGGCTGGCTCGCCCAGGACAAGGGGATGATGTAAATGAACCTTAAGGACGTTGCCGCGATCGTCACGGGAGGGGCTTCCGGCCTCGGTGGCGAAACCGCGAAGATGCTGGCCGCCAATGGCGCCAGAGTGACGATCTTCGATCTCAATGCCGAAGCCGGCGCAGCCGCCGCCGCTGAGATTGGCGGCCATTTCGTGTCGGTCAACGTGGCCGACGATGCAAGCGTCGCCGCCGGCATCGCCGAGGCCGAAGCGAAGCACGGCGTCGCCCGCGTGCTGGTCAATTGCGCCGGCATCGCGCCGCCTGCGCGGGTCGTCGCCAAGGACGGCAGCCCGCACGACCTCGACCTCTACCGCAAGGTCATCGAGATCAACCTGATCGGCACCTTCAACACGCTGTCGAAATTCGCCGCCCGCGCGCTCACGGTCGAGCCGGTCGGCGAGGAGCGCGGCGTGATCATCAACACAGCGTCGGTCGCCGCCTTCGACGGTCAGGTCGGCCAGGCTGCCTATGCCTCCTCCAAAGCGGGCGTCGCCGGGCTCACCCTGTGCGCCGCACGCGACCTCGCCCAGCACAAGATCCGGGTGATGACGATCGCGCCGGGCATCTTCATGACCCCGATGATGAAGGGCCTGCCGCAGGCCGCGCAGGACTCGCTCGGCCAGCAGGTGCCGCATCCGAGCCGCCTGGGCGACCCCAGCGAATATGCGATGCTGGCGGAGAGCATCATCAAGAACCCGATGCTGAACGGCGAGACGATCCGCCTCGACGGCGCGATCCGGATGGCGCCGCGATGAGTGCGCTGGTCCTGCTGGAGCGCGAAGGCTCCGTCGCCAAGGTCACGCTGAATCGCCCCGAGGCGGCCAATGCGCTCGACATGCCAGTTGCGCGCGCGCTGCTCGAGGTCGCAACCGAATGCGACAGCGACGACAGCATACGCTGCGTCACCATGACGGGTGCCGGCCGCATGTTCTGCGCGGGCGGCGATGTGTCGGCGATGGCGGCGGCGGGCGACAAGGTCGGTGCGATGGTCGGCGACCTCGCCTCGACGCTACACCTCGCCATGTCGCGCTTCGCCCGCATGAACAAGCCGCTGGTCACGCTGGTCAACGGCCCCGCCGCCGGTGCCGGCTATGGCATGGCGCTGAGCGGCGACGTGGTCCTCGCCGGCCGCGCGGCGGTGTTCAACGCGGCCTATGGCATGCTCGGCGTATCGCCCGACGGCGGTCTGACCTGGCTGCTTCCGCGCCTGGTCGGTCTGCGCAAGGCGCAGGAGATCATCCTCACCAACCGCAAGGTGACCGCCGAGGAAGCCGAGGCGCTTGGTATGATCACACGCGTAGTCGACGACGAGGCGCTTGCCGCAGAAGGCGCAGCCGTCGCGGCGAAGCTCGCCAGCGGCGCGATCGGCGCGATCGCCCGGTCGCGCGCGCTGCTGCTCAACGCCTATGACAATAGCTGGGAAACCCATCTGGAACTCGAAGCGCGCGGCATCGCCGGCGCGATCGCGGGGCCGGAAGGACGGGAAGGCGTCGCTGCCTTCCTCGGCAAGCGGAAGCCCGACTTCGCCAACGCGAAGTAAAGGATCCGGACAAGCATTGAGGGGCCATCACGAGGATCTCGTGGTGGCCCTCTGCTTTCAGGTGGCGGCCGGTATCGGAAAGCGCAACTCGACTTCGGTCCACTCCTGCTCGCTGCTGCGGACGCTTATCATGCCCCCGTGCAGGGTCATGAAGTGGCGCACGGTATAGAGACCGATCCCGGTGCCCTTGATCCCACGCGCGTTGCTGGCGCGGAAGTAATGATCGAAAATCCGTGGCAGGTCGTGCGCGGGAATGCCGATGCCCTCGTTGCGGACGCGGATCACGACATGGTTGCCGCGCACGACCGCCGCCACGTCGATGGGGCTGTCGGGATAGGAATATTTGACCGCATTCGACAGGATATTGTCTATACATTGTTCGGCGAGGATGCGGTCGAGCATCAGGAACGGCAGCGCCTCACGCTCCAGCCTGATCGTCCGGTCCCTGGCAAGCCCCTGCTGGGTCGCCACAGCCTGATCGATCAGCCGCCCGATATCCGTCGCCTCGGGCTGAAAGGCGATCTTGCCCTCTTCGACCAGCGAAGCCGCGAGCGTCTTCTCGATCGCCGCCAGCATCCGGGTCGTCGCCGACCGGATCGACTCGACCCGCTCGCTGACCGCCGGGCTGAGGCTGGTGCCGAGGCGGAGGAGCCGTCGCGTGGCCGCATCGATGATCGACAGCGGCGTACGAAACTCGTGCGTCGCCAGCGACAGGAACTGCCGCTGATTCTCGTTGATCACGCGCTCCTTGCTTAGGGCTTTTTCGAGCCGCGCCTCCAGCCGCATGGTGGCGGTCATGTCGAATTGCGCGGCGAGCAGCGCCGGACTTCCGGTCAGCGGATCGAGCACGCGGCGAAGCTGCACCGCATGGTGTCGCACGCCGCGCCCCGGCACGCGCAGCCGCGCCTCGGCGAACCCCGTCGTAAGCGCCCGCCGGCGCAGGGCAGTCGCCGCCTTGCTGTCGACGAACATCGCGAGGAACAGGTCCCCCTCCTCGTCATCGTCGAGCCCGACCTCATGGAGCCAGGCATGCGCAGCCGGATTGTTGACGATGCTCCGGCCATCCGGCTGGAACAACGACACCAGCATCGGCGTGTGGCGGATCACCTCCATCAGCCGGAGGTCGTTCATCTTGTCGGGCGCGATCGTCGCCGTCTGCGCTTCGACCAGCATCGCCACATGACCATTGTCGAGTCGAAATCCGCGCAGGCGGCAGGTCAGCGGCGTCGGTTGTCCGCTGGGATAGAGGGTCCAGGCATCCTCGACCATGCCATGGACGAGCAGATCATGCCGAACGACGCCCAAACGCTGCCGGACGCCGGGCGATTGGGGCTTGGCATCGCGTCGACGGAATTCGTCCATAGACGCCGCTCCCCAGAAGGTCAGCGCCGAATCATTGCCCCATATGAGCTCGAAGCTGTCGAGATCAAACAGCCAGATCGGACTGGCAAGCTGACCGAGCACAACGGTGTAAGCCGTATCGAACAACGGCAGATCCTGCTCTTCCTTCCGTTGCTTAAGGGTTGTCCGCAATTCCTGCCGCCCCTGATTTCCCGCTATGGCACCCTATCCTGACTATTAAATCTTTGTCTAAGTTAAAAATCTGGAATTAGACTTATGGAGCATGGTCCGCGCCACGATGCGCCTGGGTCGGTCAATCTGGCCACGTGGATATCCGGATCCTATCTGCGCACCGCCATCCTGCCGCTGTTGCTGATCGAACTTACGTTTCTCGCAATTTATTGGGTTAGCAGCAACTTCATCTACGACCGCAACGCAGCGGCGGTGGAGAAGATATCGCGTGATTATCTCTCGGATCTGGCCCAGCGCGAAGCTCTGTCGATTTCGGGCTCGCTCGACAGCATTGCTGGGATGACCACCATATTGGCGCGCGAGACAAGGCGCGCGCTCGACCTGCCCGCTTCGCCGGACAGCGCGACCGAGATGGCGCGGCACCGCCGCACGTCCGCTGGTGCACTGGTCACCTTCACCGGCATCGACAAGAGCGCCAGCTTCTACAGCGGACGGCGCGGCATCGGGGCTGCGCAGATCGACAAGGTGCGGAGGCTGACCCGGATCGATCCGCTGCTGCGCGACCTCAAGGAAACCAACCCTCTCGTCGCACAGTCCTATTTCAACAGCTGGGACAGCTATAACCGCATCTATCCCTATATGGATGCGGCGGTGATCTATCCGGCCGACATGGATGTGCGGACCTACAATTTCTTTTACGAGGCCGACGCCAAACATAATCCGTCGCGCCGACAGGCCTGGACCGATGCCTATCTCGATCCAGCCGGCGCCGGCTGGATGGTGTCGTCGATTGCCCCCGTCTACTTACGGCAGCGGCTCGAAGGCGTGGTCGGGATCGATGTCACGATCGGAGCGCTGATCGAGCATGTCCTGGCCATGAACATCCCGTGGAAAGGCTATGCCATCCTGGTCGGTCGCGACGGCACCATGCTGGCGATACCGGGGCCCGGCGAACGCGATCTGGGTGTCAAGGAGATGCGTCATCACGCCTATGACGGTGCCGTGACATCGGACACTTTCAAGCCGGAGAGCTACAATCTGTTGCGCCGGAAGGACTTGGCCCCGCTCGCGGCACTCTTTCGCGACAATCGCACCGTCGCAACCGACGTAACGCTCAACGGACGACGCATGATCGCCGCGAGGGGAGCCGTCGCGGGTCCGGGATGGAAGCTGCTGGTACTCGCTCCCGCAGACGAGATCCTGAGCGAGGCGGAGTCGCTGCGTAGGCGGCTGCAGACGATCGGGCAACTCATGGCGCTGGCCCTGTTTCTCTTCTACTGCATCTTCCTCATCTACCTCTATGCGCGCACGCGGAAGCTCAGCAGGAAATTGTCGGACCCGCTCGACGCGATCGGAGAGACCATTTTCGAGATTGGTGCCGGGCGTCACGAGCAGCCCGCCCCCCATTGCGGCGTCACCGAAATCGACTCGTTGGCGAACAGCCTCGTGCACATGTCGCGGGGGCTTGCCCATGCCTATCAGACCATCAGTGGGCAGGAGCGCCAGGTCAGTACCGCACTCCAGCGCGAAGTTACGATAAACGCCGCGCAGCGCAGGTTCATCGACATGATCTCGCACGAGTTCAGGACGCCGCTGACGGTTATCGACAGCTGCGGCCAGATATTGGCGCGCCGCGCGGATCAGCTGAAACCGGACGATCTGCGACACAGATCAGTGAGCCTGCGGCGCGCGGTGCGCCGCTGCAACGACGTCCTCGCCAGCGCGCTGCAACTGCTGCGGGTCGAAAAGACCGGACGCGGCGAGCCGCCCCGGCTTACGCGCGCGATCTGGTCCGAACTGGTCGCTCCGGCGCAGGAGGCACTGCGCGACCAATATCCGGGTCGGACGATCGAGGTGGACGATCTGCCGGAGACTCCGCTCCAGATCGATCCCGAAATGATGCGCGTCGCCGTCGCGGCGGTCGTGGACAATGCCGCGCGCTATGCGGGTGAGGACGGCCATGTGCGCATATCGGTGCGCGAGCAGGACGATCGCACCATATTGACGGTCAGCGACAGCGGCCCCGGCATCGCGCCGGAAGAACTGGCGCAGGTCAAGCAGCGCTTCTTCCGGGGCACGAACAGCGCAGGCACGCCGGGCGCTGGCATCGGGCTCTACCTGGCCGACCAGATACTCGACGCGCATGGCGGCGCGCTTGAAATCCATTCGGAGAAAGACCGGGGGACGACCGTCGCGCTCAGCCTGCCGAAACCCGTGACGTGGCAGGTCGACGAAGAGGAGCCGATCCTCTCCGCCAGAGGCGGCGACCCCTCGGAACAATACTGAAGGCAGAAGAAGTCTTTATTCCATAAACAAATCTACGGACAGGTGCGGAATCGCTTTTCGGATCATCTTGGCGTAGCCATGCGGAGGCGGATGTGTTGGGGAGTATGATGACGATGGCAGAAAACAATGGTGGGGCCGCCGTCGACGCCGCCGTCGACAAGGCTACGCATCCGGCCGCAGCGGCCAGTACACGCTCGCAATATCACATCCTATGCGTCGAGGATGAGGCAGAAATACTAGCCGATCTGGTCGAAGAACTCGCCAATGCAGGGTTCTCGGTCGAGGGCGCCGGCAATGGCATCGAGGCTCTGGCCCGCGTGGAAGCCCGCCTGCCCGACTTGATCGTGAGCGATATGCAAATGCCCGAACTGGATGGGCTTTCGCTGGTGCGCGAGCTGCGTGCGCAGGAGTCGCGAACCGGGCTGATCCCGTTCATTTTCCTGTCGGCCTATGGCGACAACAGTCATTTGATCGACGGCCGTCAGGCCGGTGCCGATGATTATCTGGTAAAGCCGATCGATTTCGATCTTCTGATCGCGGCCATCGACAGCAAGCTGGCGAATTTCCAGCGTCGTGCCGAGCATGTCCGGATGGAAACAAGCGGCATCACGGCGGCGGAGCAAAAGAATGCCGAGACCAAGATCGCCGGACTGACGCAGCGCGAGCGCGAAGTTCTTGTCAAACTGAGCCAGGGAAAAGCGAACAAGGTCATCGCCTATGAGTTGGACCTCAGCATCCGCACGGTCGAACTCTATCGCGCCGCACTTATGCGCGCTCTGGGTGTGCGCTCGCTTGCCGAAGCGCTGAAAATCGCGGTTGCAGCAGGGGTCACAAAGCTGGACGCCCCCGCGATCCGACCCTGACCTTAGGTACATATCGACAAGTACCGACAGGAAACTGACCGCCGATTCTCTCATGATTTCAGGAAAACATCGGAAATCAGCCATTTTGCAGTTTGAACCAGCTTGATCGATTAGACTTTCGATGCGCTTATGAAATATTTACCGGAGTCGATGTAGACACTCCCCCAACTAGGAGTGTGCTATGACCAACATAAGGATGTCCTCGTCTGCCGAGTCGGAGCAATTGAGCTTTTTCGGCCTGTCTGCCGGTCTGAACGAGGATCTTCCTCTGATCCACGAGGGTGTCGAGCACCATGCCGGCCCCGTGCTGGACAAGCTTTATGCGAAGATCGCCGCCGACCCGAAACTCGGCGCACTCTTCCGCAGTCCGGGCGCCATCCAGCATGCGCGAACGAAGCAGCTCGAACATTGGTCGGCGCTGTTCACGCAGGGCATCAACGCCCAGTTCATGAAGGGATCCGAGACGATCGGCCTGATCCACGCCCGGGTCGGTCTCGATCCGGTCTGGTACATCGGCGCCTATGCGATGGTCCTCGACGAGGTCATCACCGGCATGATGAAGCAGTCGGTGCGCCGCCGTCTGAGCGGCAAGGCGCTGACCCAGGCGATCGGAACGCTGGTCAAGACCGCGCTGTTCGACATGCAGCTGGCGCTGTCTGCCTATTTCAAGGCAGAGGACGAGAAGCGCGCCGAGGCGATCGGCCGGATCGGGCAGGCATTGTCTTCGCTCGCCGAGGGTGACCTCGAAAACCGTCTGACCGACATGAGCAGCGAATATCAACAGATCGAGCAGGATTTCGAGCAGATGCGCGCGCAGATGCACGAAACGCTGACACAGGTCGCGGACGCCTCGGAGATGATCCGGGTGAGCTCGTCCGAAATCGCCCATGCGTCGTCCGACCTTGCCGAGCGCACCGAGAAACAGGCCGCGAATGTCGAGGAGACGGCAGCGGCGATGGAGCAGATCACCGGCACCGTCAAGCAGACTGCGAGCCGCGCTAACGCCGTACGGGCCGCCGTCCAGGATGCCCAGCAGGACGCCGGGATCGGCGCCGAAGTGGTGCAGAAGGCGGTCGGTGCCATGGCCGACATCGAGCGTTCCTCGAACGAGATCGCGCAAATCGTGAGCATGATCGACGGGATCGCCTTCCAGACCAATTTGCTGGCCCTTAACGCGGGGGTGGAAGCTGCGCGCGCTGGCGATGCTGGCATGGGCTTTGCCGTCGTCGCCAACGAGGTCAGGGCGCTCGCGCAGCGCTCGGCCGACGCGGCCAAGAACATCAAGGACCTTATCGCCGGCAGTTCCGCCCGCGTTACGCAGGGCGTGCATCTGGTGGGCGAAACCGGTGAGGCCTTGTCGCGCATCGCCAGCCGGATCGGGCAGATGAATGCGTTGGCCGCCGAGATCGCAGAAACCGCCGCGACCCAGGCGCAGGGCATAGCCGAAGTCAATGGCGCGGTGAACTCGATGGACCGCTCGACCCAGCAGAATGCAGCCATGGTCGAAGAGGCCACCGCCGCCGCCAACAGCCTTTCGACCGAAGCGACCCGCCTGTCCGGGCTGGTCGGACGCTTCTCAATGGATGCGAACCGCCGTTCGCCCGCGCAGAGCGCCAGCGCGTCGTGGGACGACAGCCAGAACTGGCTCCGCGCGGCCAGCTGATCCTCGACCCGTCAAACAATGCGAAGATCGATACCCGGCCTCACGGTCGGGTATCATCGTGTCGGGATCAGGCGGCCATGACCGGCGAACCCCCTTGCGCGTTTTCATGGCGAAGCCGTTCCGTAATCGCATCCCCCGGCATGGCACGGGCGAACAAATGCCCCTGCGCATCGCGGCAGCCCGCCTCTATCAACCACGCCCATTGCGCTTCGGTCTCCACCCCTTCCGCCACGATAGCCAGGCGCAACGCAGAAGCGAGCCGGATAATCGCGCCAATCACCTGATCGGAGGCTTCACCGGCGCCAATGCCGATGACGAAGGAGCGGTCGATCTTGATCTTGGTGATCGGATAGCTGCGCAGATAGCCGAGGCTGGAATAGCCGGTACCGAAATCGTCCAGTGCCAGGCCGAAGCCGAGGTCGCGCAGCCGCGCCAGTTTTTCCCGCAAATGCCGGTCGTCGCGCAGGAAAACCCCCTCGGTGATCTCCAGGTCGAACATGCGGGGGTCCACGTTCACGTCGCGCACCAGTTCGCCGAGCCGGTCGACGAAGCCTTCCGCGTGGAGCTGGCAGGACGAGATGTTCACGGCGACGCGCAGCGATGGCCATTTCTTGCTGTCCTCGAACGCCTGCCGCAGCACGAACAAGCCCAGCTGCTCGATCAAGCCCGACTGTTCGGCAACGGGAACGAACAGAGCGGGCGATATTTCGCCCTTGTCGGGGTGGGTCCAGCGCACCAGCGCCTCGACCCCGATTGTCCGCTCGCTGGCATTGACCTGCGGCTGATATTCGACGCGCAAGCCACCGCCGCGCAATGCGTCGGACAGGTCCTGTTCGAGGATGCGCCGGGCGCGAACCGATGCGTCGACCTCCGCATCGAAAAGCCGATACTGGCCGCGCGCTTCAGTTTTGGCCCGGAGCAATGCCATGTCGGCCTGGCGAACCACCTCTTCCGGGTCGATGTCGCCGTCGGGCAGCATCGCAATGCCGATCGTGCAGGTGACCGTCAGCCGGCCGATCCCGAGAGCGAAGGGCTCGGCTACCGTAGCGCAAAGCCGCTCGGCGAGCCGCGCCGCACCATCGGGACTGGCGTCCTCCAGCAAAATGGCGAACTCGTCGGCGGAGAATCGAGCCAGCATCTCATGCTGGCGACAGGCCTGCAGCAGGCGGGCACCCACCTGGCGAATCAGTTCGTCCCCAACGAGATGCCCATAGGTGTCGTTCGCCTCGCGGAAGCGATCGAGGTTCAGGCATAATATGGCCGAAACCTTGCCGTCGCGCCGGTTGCGTCCCGCAACTTCGCGCAGCCGGCGGACGAACAGCGTGCGGTTGGGCATGCCCGTCAGCATGTCGTGAAAGGCGATATGCGTGGCGCGCGCCTCGCTCGCCATCAGGCCACGCGCCATGCGCCGGGTACGCCGATGGAGCGCGAACACCGAAAGGCATAGGAGCAGCAGCAACAGGAACAGCGGCCCCTTGAGACGGCCGAGCACGGCGGCACTGGGCCGCACCGGCTCCCAGCCGAGCGAGGCCACCGGCTTGCCCAGCGCGTCGGTCAGATCGATGCGGGCTTCGTCGGCATGGCCACCAAGCTCCTCTTTCCCTTCACGATAGTGCAGTCCCCGGATCAGAAAACGGACGGCAATGAGATCGAGAAAGGATCGGTCGAGGCGTCGCGTGACGAGCACCAGCGGCGCGGTTCTACCCAGCGGCCGGACATGCCCCAGGTCGGGGGATACGATCATCGCGATCAGCAGATGGACCTGCCCGTCGATCCGGGCCGCGCCGATCGCATAAGGCGGTGGCGAGGCTTGCCCGGCGGCCTTGCGACCCGGCGATGTCCGGCGCTCGCGTTCGGCTCGTCTTGCCTTGGCAATGACGGCCGCGACGGCCTCCTGGGATAGCGGCGGTGGGCGTAAGGATATCCCAGTGGCCACATGGCTGAAAATCGGGCGATCGGCGCGATCGAGGAGCGTCACCGTCTCGAAGCCCGCATTGTCCGTCAGATAGACACCGAGATTGTCGCGCGCCCATAACGGGTCGAAGCGATGATCGAGCCGCTCGATCGCCTCATCCCATGCCAGCTGCGGCTGGATCGACGCAGCCAGTTCGGCAAAGCGCGAATCCACGCCGTGCGACAATATGGCCTGCTCGCGGGCGGCAGCGTCGCGGTCGACCTGGCCGATAAGCACCATGATCATGGCAGCCGCCGCAATCAGCACGACAAGCGCGGTCGCCGCAAGCGGGCGAGTAAAGTCGCCCGACTCGAACAGCCGCTCGCGGGGCATCGTGAATCGATCCGGCGTCATGTTCTGCTCATGACACAGCATAGGGAGAGCGTCGGCAATCGCTCAATGACCTATTACAGGTACAATTACGTGACAGTAACAGTGCGCTTGTTTCGCTGCGCCTTAACTTCGACTTTACCCGCATCGGCTACCTCATCGCATCCCCGGATCGGATTCTGCGGGATGTCCCGCCGGGGCTTGCGATGAAGAAGGATTCAAGCGGATGAGGCGGACTGGCCCGGCGGAACCGATCGGTTTGCCCCGTCTGCACGCCCTTTGCAGCGCGGCCCCCTGCGACCTTCGTCTAATGCACCATCTCGCCCGCCGCCCAGGACGCAGCGAGATCGCCAGCCTTAACCAATATCTTACCAAGTTCGGGCAGCGTGTCCGAACGATGTCCGAAGAACAGTCTCTTTCCGCAACCGATTCCCTCCATCGCTCTTCGTCGGCGGTCGTGGGTGAACGGCGGCGCGAAGGGGCGGTCGGGCACCGCATGCAATTCAGCCGTCGCGCCGGTCGGGGACATCGGGGTGTCGTCGACAGGACGGCGTTCCGGAGCGCGAGAAGCCTGCAGGAGTGGAAGTGATGACGCAAACACAAGGCTCGGGGCCGACTGTGATCGCCTTGGCGCCGGTCATAGATCGCAGCGCAGTGGTGCAGCACCTTGACGAGCTGCGGGCAGCCTTCGCGGTTGGCCAGCCGATCGAAATCGGCTGCGGCGAGGTGCAGCAGATCGGTCAGGCGGGTCTCCAGCTGCTTGCCAGTGCGGTGCGGACCTGCCGCGAACGCGACATCGCCATCAGCTTCAAGGACTGCAGGGGCATCGAACCGGTGATCCGCCTCGCGGGCCTTGCAGACATGTTCATCGACCAAACGAATAGCGCGGGGACCAGCGCATGAAGATCGAGGAAATCCAGGACATCTTCTTCCAGGAGTGCGACGAAGGGCTCGGCCATGCCGAGACCGGACTGCTCGCCCTGCAGTCCGGAAGCGGTGACGACGAAACCATCAACACCATCTTCCGCGCGGTCCACTCGATCAAGGGCGGCGCCGGAGCCTTCGGCTTTTCGGCGCTGCAGAATTTCACCCACCATTTCGAGACCTTGCTCGATCAGGTGCGCAGCGGCGAGCGCGCCCTGACGCCGGATCTCGTGTCGCTGCTGCTGGCCGCCTTCGACACGCTGGCCGACCATGTCGGCGCCATTCGCGGCGAAAAGCCGATGCCGGAAGACAGCGCGGTCCTTGCCCAGTTGCAGGCGGTCGTCTCCGGCGCGGAAGTCGAGGCTGCTGCGCCGGCCGACAATTCGGGCGACTCGCTCGGCTTCGATCTCGATGCGATGATCGGAGCGATCGAAGACAGCATGGCGCCCGCCGAGGATTGGGAGAAGGGTCCCGCCGACGAAGCGCCCACGGCCGTCGCCGAAGAGGCGCCTGCCGCCGAGGGGGCGGAAGAGCTTACGAATCTCTATGTCCGTCCGCTCGACGGGGCGCTCGCCAATGGCGGCGAACCGCTGCTTCTGATCCGCGAACTGGTCGACCTCGGTGCGACCGTGCGCTCGGCTGACCTCTCTTCGATCCCGACGATCGAGCAGTTCGACCCCGGCAAGGCCTATATCGGCTGGCATGCGACAATTCCGTCCAGCGTCCAGAGGTCGGACATCGAGGAGATCTTCGAATTCGTCTCCGACTGCTGCCAGCTGTCGTTCGACAAGACCGGCCCCGACGCCGCCGAAGGCAGTCAGGACGAGCCGGTCGCCGAGGCGACCGTCAGCGCAGAAGTCACCGACGCGGCGGACGAGAACAGCGCTCCAGTCGCCCAGGCGTTCGTCGAGGTCATCCCGGTCGAGGCGACTCCGGCCGTCGCCGCAGTCCCCGCGCCGGCGCCAAAGAGCGTAGCCCCCGCTCCTGCTCCGGCAGTCAAGCCGGCTGCGGACGCTGCGGCCGATGCCGACAAGGCCGGCGCGATGGCGCAGGCCGTCGGCGTCACGCCGACGATCCGCGTCGACCTGGAAAAGCTCGACCGGCTGGTCAATCTGGTCGGCGAACTCGTCATCACCCAGTCGATGCTCGCCCAGCGCCTGCTCGACTGCGGCCTTTCGCATATCAGCGAGCTCGTCGATCTCGACCATCTGACCCGCGAATTGCAGGACAGCGCGATGTCGATCCGCGCGCAGCCGATCCGCTCGGTCTTCGGCCGCGTGCCGCGTATCGTGCGCGAACTGCAGGCGAGCACCGGAAAGCGCGTCGTCCTCGAACTCGAGGGCGAATCGACCGAACTCGACAAGACCGTCGTCGAGCGGATCGGCGATCCGCTCACTCACCTCATCCGCAACGCCGTCGACCACGGCCTGGAAACGCCCGAGGAGCGCCTTGCCGCCGGCAAGCAGCCCGAGGGCCGGATCAAGCTTTCCGCCGAACATCGCTCGGGCCGCATCCTGATCAGCGTGTCCGACGACGGCAAGGGCATCGACCGCGAGCGCGTACTGGCCAAGGCGATCGAGCGCGGGCTCGTGAGCCCAGACGCCAAGCTGTCGAACGAAGAGATCGACAATCTGATCTTCGCGGCTGGCTTCTCGACCGCGCAGACCGTGTCGAACATCTCCGGCCGCGGCGTCGGCATGGATGTGGTGCGGCGGAACATCAGCGCGCTGGGCGGCAGGATCACCATTTCCTCGCGCCCTGGCGAAGGCTCTACCTTCACCATGGCGCTGCCGCTGACGCTCGCCATTCTCGACGGCATGATCGTCACGGTGGGCCAGCAGACCTTCGTGCTGCCGCTGAACCACATCGTCGAAACGCTGCGGCCGCGGGCCGACATCGTGAAGTCGATCGGCGCGGGCCAGTCGATGCTCAACGTCCGCGGCCACTGGCTGCCGGTGCTGTCGGTCGGCCGTGAACTTTCGGTCCCCGGTTCCCGATCGGAACCTACCGATGCGGTCCTGATCGTCGTCGAATCCGAGGAAACCGGTCGACGGGTCCTGATGGTCGACGAGATCCTCGACCAGCGTCAGGTGGTCATCAAGAGCCTCGAATCGAACTATGGTCGGGTCGACGGCATCGCGGGCGCCACCATCCTGGGCGACGGGCGCGTCGCGCTGATCCTCGACGTCGAGGCGATCACCTCGACGATCAAGCATCAGCCCGAACCCGCCCGGAGCCTCGCTGCATGACGCAGTTCGACGCTCAGATCGCTTCGACCGGAACCGAACTTCCCTATACGAAGGCGGATTTCCAGGCGATCGCGAAGATGGTCCACGCGCATGCCGGCATCTGCCTGCCCGACGGCAAGGCCATGCTGGTCTACTCGCGGCTGTCCAAGCTGCTTCGCGAAACCGGGCAGCGCAGCTTCGCCGACTATGTCGAGATGATCACCCATGACGCCCCGGAGCGCGCCCGCGCGATCGAGGCGTTGACCACCAACCACACGAAGTTCTTCCGCGAGGATCACCACTTCAACCATTTCGAGCAGGAGGTGCGGCCGGACATGATTGCCCGGCTGCGGCGGGGCGAGCGCGTCAGGATGTGGTCCTCCGCCTCATCGAGCGGCGAGGAGATCTACTCGCTGGCGATGGTCCTGCTCGGCAGCGACCGCGGCCAGGGGCGCCAGCTGCTCCAGACCGACGTCGCGCTGCTGGCAACCGATCTGTCGCAGAATGTGCTCAACATCGGTGAGGCAGGCGTCTACCCGACCTCCGCCACGACCGACATTCCGCGGCGCTATTTCGACAGTTGGACCGAGAAGGTCGGCGACGACGTCCGCATTCTCAAGGAAGTCCGCGACCTGGTCCGGTTCAGGAAACTGAACCTGCTGAATCCCTGGCCGATCAAGGGGCAGTTCGACGTCATCTTCTGCCGGAACGTGATGATCTATTTCGATGAGCCGACCAAGGAGACGCTGCTCTCCCGGCTGACCGAACAGCTCGCGCCCGGTGGCCATCTCTACATCGGTCATTCCGAGAGGCTCATCGGCGATTGCACCGCCCGTTACGCCTCGATCGGCCAGACCATCTATCGAAAGATCCGCTGATGAGCGTTCGCTGTCTCATAGTCGACGACTCGCCGATGATGCGGGCCCTGCTGACGGGCCTGCTCGGCCGGGATCCCGGCATCGAAGTGATCGGAACCGCGCCGAACGCCCAGTCGGCGCGCGAAATGATCAAGGAACTCAACCCGGACGTCATCACGCTGGACATCGAGATGCCCGGCATGAACGGTCTCGACTTCCTCGAGAAGCTGATGCGCCTGCGCCCGACGCCGGTGGTGATGTGCTCGACGTTGACGACCAAGGGCGCCGAGGCGACCCTCCGTGCGCTCGAAATCGGGGCAGTCGACTGCTACGCCAAGCCCGAGCGCCCGCTGCAGGAATTGCTGGCGATCGACGACGGCAATCTCGCCAATATGGTCAAGCAGGCCGCGCGCAGCCGCCGCCGTTCGCCGCAGTTGCACCAGCAGGCGGCGCCGCCGACCGACTATCGCTGCAACGAGAGAATCGTCGGCATCGGCGCCTCCACCGGCGGCGTCGAGGCGCTGACCACTTTGCTCAGCGAATATCCCAAGAACTGCCCGCCGACGATCGTGGTGCAGCATATGCCTGCCACCTTCACCGCCTCCTTCGCGGCGCGGCTCGACCGGCTCTGCGCGGCCGAAGTCGTCGAGGCGACGAGCGGCGCGCCGCTGGTTCCGGGACGCGTCTATATCGCGCCGGGCGGGCTTTCGCACCTTATGGTGGGCAACGGTACTCATCCGATCTGTCGCCTCGTCGCCGCCGATCCCGTGTCTGGGCACCGCCCCTCGGTCGACGTGATGTTCCGCTCGCTGGCACAGAGCTTCGGCGACCGCGCGGTAGGCGTGATCCTGACCGGCATGGGACGCGACGGCGCCGCCGGCCTCCACGAGATGCGACAGGCGGGCGCCCGGACCATCGGTCAGGACGAAGCCACCTGCGTCGTTTACGGCATGCCGCGCGCAGCGGCCGAGATGGGCGGCTGCGAAGCCGTGCTGCCCCTCGAGCGCATCGGCAAGAAGGTTCTCGATCTATGCAGCATCTGACGAGCGAATCGATCCGCGACCGCGTCAACGTCATCCAGGGGACCAACTTCGTCACCGCCGATCCCAAGATCGTGCTGACGACGGTTCTGGGCAGCTGCGTCGCCTGCTGCCTGTTCGACCCTCATGCGAAAGTCGGAGGGATGAACCATTTTTTGCTCGCGCAGCCCCGCGAAGGGATGCGCAGCGACAACACCGAAGCGGAACGCTACGGCCTGTTCGCGATGGAGCTTCTCGTCAACGAGATGCTCAAGGCCGGCGCCACCCGCAGCACCTTGCGCGCCCACCTCTACGGCGGCGCGAACATGCATGCCGGCATGCAGGCGATCGGGACGAGCAACGCCCGTTTCGCCGAGGAATTCCTGGCACGCGACCGCATACCGCTGGCCCATAGGGACCTCGGCGGAACGCAGGCGCGGCGGGTCGAATTCCGCGCCGCGATGGGGCAGGCGCGCTGTCGTCTGGTCGAGGCCGAGGTGCCAGTCGAAGTGCGGCGGCCCGCAGTCGTACAAGATCAAGGTGAGGTTGAACTTTTTTAACCGGATATGGTCCATAACGTCCGGGATGCGCCACTCAGTGGGCCCGGCGGAACGGGAAAAGGATGAAGCGATGTCCAAAACGATTTTGACGGTTGATGACTCGCCCAGCATGCGCATGCTCCTGCGCAGCACGCTCGTCGAGCAGGGGCATGACGTGCACGAGGCAGAAGACGGCATCGCCGCGCTCGAGTGGTTGTCCACGAACGAGAAGCCTGATCTGATGATCACCGATATCAACATGCCGCGCATGGATGGTTTCGGTCTCGTCGAGGCGGTGCGCGCCAAGTCGGTCCACCGCGATATGCCGATCCTGGTCCTCACGACCGAGAGCTCGGACGAGAAGAAGGCCCGCGCCCGTGCGGCGGGTGCCACCGGCTGGATCGTCAAGCCCTTCGACCCGGTGAAGCTCGCCTCGGCGATTCGCCGCGTGACCGTCTGATCGGTCTCCCTCCTCAGCGAGAAAGGAAATCCAGATGAGCCGTCAATTCATCACCTTCCAGATCGGCGAGCAGTATCTCGGCGTCGATATCATGGCGATTCGCGAGATTCGCGCCTGGACGCCCACGACCATGCTGCCGCATGTCCCGTCGCACGTGCGCGGCGTCGTCAATCTGCGCGGTACCGTGCTCCCCGTGATCGACCTCGCCGCCCGCCTCGGCTGGGGCCTGACCGACCCCACTGCCCGCCACGTGATCATCGTGGTGCGCATCAACGACCAGCTCCAGGGCCTGATCGTCGACGCGGTGAACGACATTGTCACGATCGACGAGTCGGCGCTGCAGCCGCCGCCGAGCCTGAGCGACAACGAAGCTTCGGAATGCCTCGACGGCATCGCCTCGGTCGAAGACCGTATGGTGATGATCCTCGCGCTCGATCGCCTGTCGATCGATGTGCCCGTCGGCCAGATCGCCGAGGCTGCCTGACAACTTCGAATACCCAGGAATTGATGATGGAAACCGCCCGTGTTCTGATTGTTGACGACTCGCTGACGATGCGGGCGCTGTTCAGCGGGGTGCTGGAGCGCGCGCGGGGGATCGAAGTCGTGGGCATGGCAGCCAATGCCGACGAAGCCCGCGAGATGATGATCCGGCTCAAACCGAGCGTGATCACCCTGGACGTCGAAATGCCGGGGATGAGCGGTATCGAGTTTCTCGAGGAGATCATGCGCGAGCGGCCGACACCGGTCGTGATGCTCTCCACACTGACCCAGAAGGGCGCCGAGATTTCGTTCAAGGCTCTCGAACTGGGCGCGGTGGACTGCTTTCCCAAGCCGAAGAGCGCGACGCCGGAGGAGTTCAACGCCCTGGCGCCGAAGCTCGCCGCGCTGGTGATCGCCGCGTCGAGCGGCGGGGTGAAGAAGGCCAAGCAGGCGACCAAGCCGACTGCGCATGACGCGTTCGACTGGAACGGCAAGATGGTGGCGATGAGCACATCGACGGGCGGTGTCGATGCGCTGATCAATCTGCTGCCGACCTTCCCGGCCAATTGCCCCCCGACCGTCATCTGCCTGCCGATCGATCCGGGCTTCATCGACCCGCTGGTCAAGCGCCTCAAGGCCGCCTGCCAGGCACAGATCATGCTCGCCGAGGATGGCCAGCCGCTGAAGCAGGGCCATATCTACCTCGCCACCGACCTGGGCTCGCACGCGGTCATCGATCGCTGGCCCGATCCTTCGCTGCGCCTGCTGCGCTCGGATCCGGTCGGCGGTTCGCGCCCCTCGGCCAGCCTGTTGTTCGCGACGGTCGCCAAGACCGCCGGGGCCAACGCGGTCGGCTGCATCCTCACGGGCCTGGGTACCGACGGCGCGGCTGGCCTCAAGGCGCTGCGCGCGGCGGGTGGCTATGCCATCGCCGAAGACGCATCGACTTGCGTGGTCGATCAGGCGCCTTCGGCGGCCCGCGCGGCGGGAGCCGTCGATGTCAGCCTCCCCCTTGGTGACATCGCGGCCGCCATATTGAACAGCTGCCGTCTGGTACGGGACGCAGCATGACGAGAGAGGTCATGCCATGACGATAATCGGACAGAATGACGTACTGGCCATGCTGGCTAGCGAACTCGATGCCGCCCAGGTGCAGCTCGAAAAGCTCGGCATGGTGCTGATCGCGGACCCCAAGACCGCGACTCAGCACATCCGCGAACTGCAGTCGCTCGACCATGTCAGCCAGCGCTGCGCCTCGGTCGCGACGATCCTCCGCTCGCAGGACATCCGCGCGGCCAGTTATGCGGCGACGCTCGAAAGCATCACCGCCCGGCTTCACCACGCCAGCGGTTCGCTGACTCAGGACGAGCCCTCGGACTCGGGCGACGTCGACTGGTATAACTGAGCCCGATCAGGGACCGGACGGCCGAAGGTTCAGATCGATCTTCGGCCGTGTTCCGCTAGACTGCAGCCATGCCGAAGATGGTTCGCAAGGGTGACCTGCCCACCAAGATCTGCACGAGTTGCGGTCGACCCTTTGCCTGGCGGAAGAAATGGGAGCGCGACTGGGAGTCGGTGCTGTATTGCTCCGACCGCTGCCGCTCAGCCAAGCCCGGCAAGAAATGACTCCGCCTCACGCATGATCGTCTCACGCCGTCCGGCGTCGAACCCATCCCACAGATCGACCATCCGACGCATCCGGGGATTGCCACGCAGCCCGTCCCGATGGGTGCCGATGAAGCGCCAGTAGAGCAGATTGAAAGGGCAGGCCTTCGGCCCGGTCTTCGCCTTCACGTCATAATGGCAGCTGCCGCAATAGTCCGACATGCGGTCGATATAGGCGCCGCTTGCGGCATAAGGCTTGGACGCCAGCAGCCCACCATCGGCGAACTGGCTCATGCCCACCGTGTTGGGCAGTTCGACCCACTCATAGGCATCGGCGTAGACGGCGAGATACCAAGTGTGGAGCTCATGCGGGTCGATGCCGGCGAGCAGGGCGAAATTGCCCGTCACCATCAGCCGCTGGATATGGTGGGCATAGGCCTCTTCCTTCGTCTGGCGGACGCACTGGCTGATACAGGCCATCGGCGTATCGGCACCCCAGTAGAAAGCGGGCAGCGGCCGGCGGGCGTCGAAATGGTTGACCCGCTCATAGCCGGGCATGCGCCACCAATAGATACAGCGGACATATTCCCGCCAGCCGATGATCTGGCGGATGAAGCCCTCCACACTGTTGAGCGGCGCCCGCCCGGCCCGCCATTCGGCCTCCACCCGCCGACACATGTCCAGCGGATCGAGCAGGCCAGCGTTGAGATAGGGCGAGACCACGGCGTGGAAGAGAAATTTCTGCCCGCGCAGCATCGCATCCTGATAGCTGCCGAAATCGGGCAGCGCGCTGCGCAGGAAATGGGCGAAGGCCTGCTCCGCCTGCTCGCGCGTCACCGCATGGCCGAACGGGCGAAGATCGCCGAAATGGTCGGGGAAGCGGCGTTCGACCAGGTCGAGCACCTCTGCGGTGATCGCATCGGGCGCGAAACTCAGCGGCTGCGGCAGGAACAGGTCGTCGGCTGCGGGCTTGCGATTTTCGGCATCGAAGTTCCAGCGATCGCCGACCGGCTTGGCCCCGTCCATCAGCAGCCCGGTCTTCTTGCGCATCAGCCGGTAGAAATGCTCCATGCGCAGCATCGACCGGCTTTCGGCCCAGACGACGAAGTCGTGGCGGTCCGCGAGGAAGCGATCGTCAGGCAGAACCGTGGCTTCGGCCCAGCCCTGCATCTCCGCCAGCAGGCGCCACTCACCGGGTTCGGTGACAACAATCCGAGACGCACCGTGCCGGGCCATCGCCCGCTCGGCCTCGCCCCGCAGCGAGCCGCTATTGTCCGCATCGTCAAGCCGCACATAATCGACCGTCCAGCCCGCCGCGCGCAGTTCCTCGGCGAAATGGCGCATCGCCGAGAAGAGGAAGGCGATCTTCTTCTTGTGATGGCGGACATAGGTCGCCTCTTCCATCACCTCCGCCATCAGCACGACATCCGAAGCAGGGTCGGCCGCCTTCAGAGAGGACAGATCAGGGCTGAGCTGATCGCCCAGAAGCAGGATGACAGTATAGGCCATCGACCAGACCTAGGCGCGCGGGTGCCGCTGTGCAGCCTGTCCCTCGGGGTATCGCGGCAGCGCCCACCCTCGTCGAGGAGGATGGGCACCGCCGGCTACAGCTTCACGCGGACGGTCAGACGGCCGTTGATCGGGGCACCGGTCGAGATGTTGTTGTTGTTGTGTGCGTCCGAGAAATAGGTCTCGTCGAACAGATTTTCGATGTTGAGCTGGACGTCGATGCGGTCGCTGGCCTTGAGGAACAGCGCCGCGTCGACCCGGGTAAAGCCGGGCAGGCGCGTGGTGGTCGGGACCGTCCGGATGGCGGCATATTGCGACGACTGCCGGATCACGCCGAGACCGACGCCGAAGCGAGGGTTGACGTCGTAACGGTTCCACAATGACGCCTGATGGCGCGGCACCTGCCCCAGCCGGACGAATCCGTTCCCGCGCAGCTTGGCGTCCTGATAGCTGTAAGCGGCACTGGTCTGCCAGCCCGGCGCGATCCGGCCGGTGATCGCCGCTTCCACGCCCTTGGTCCGCGTACCGCCGATGTTTATAGTGGCCGCGACATTGTCGGGATCGGGCGTCGTCGCATTGGTCCGGTCGAGCTGGAAGAGCGCGAGCGTCGCGCTCAAATCGGGCTGGATGTCCCACTTCGCGCCGATTTCGTAATTGGTGAAGCGTTCCGGAGCGAGGTTCGACTGGGTGGCGGTCAGGCTCAGGAACTGATCGCCCGACCGGGGAAGGAAGGACCGGCTGAAGCTCCCGTAAAAGGACATGTTTTCGCGCGGTTTGAGGATCAGGCCCAGGCGCGGGCTGATCTTCTCGTCGGTGCGGGCGAAGGGGCGCGGGGCGGCTCCGATCAAATCGGTGCCCTCGATCCGGAAGCGATCGTAGCGCAAGCCGATCACCACATCGACATGGTCGCCGAAGGCGATCTGGTCCTGCACATAGGCGGACAATGTGGTGACGTCGGACCTGGTGTCGCGGGCGAGCGCACCGAACCGGACCGTCGGATAGACGGGGTTCGACAGATCGAAGTCGGCGTTCGACAAGGTGCCGTTGCGGCGCTGGTTGGTGGAACGCTGGTCGCCATATTCGACGCCGGCTAGCAACGTGTTGCCGATCTCGCCGAGCGCGAATTTCCAGACGAGGTTGGACTGGGCGATGAAATTCCGTCGCGTGGTCGCGTCGGCATAGCTCGACAAGGGAACGGTGCCGCTGTCCGACTTTGCAGCGCCGTTGGCGAAGACATTGTCGTAATATTTGTCGTAATCGCCATAAAGGATGGTCGTCGACCAATCGAGGCTGTCGGTCAGTGCCCCGTCGAGCCGGGCCTTGGCAATATGCGCCTCCAGCCCAGCGCGATTGGCGTCTGGCACACCCACGAACGTGTCGCGCTGGCCGCGCACGGGCCGGTTGGGGCGCCCAGCCCCTGTCTCCACCGACGGGATGCCCCGATCGGTCACCCGGTCGTCGTTCACATATTCATAGGACAGGCCGAGCTTCCAGGCGCCCAGATCGACCGCCACATAGGGATTGACGGCATAACGCTCGCCATCGAACCGGTCGCGGTGATTGTTCAGTTCTTCGTAGAAGCCGTTGATCCGGATCGCCGCATTGTCGGCAACGGGCGCGTTGACGTCGGCGGCGATGTCCCAGGCGCCGAAGCTGTTGACGCTGCCTTCTGCCGTCGCGCGAAGAAGATCGGCCGTGGGGGTCTTCTGGACCCGGTTGACCACGCCGCCGCTGCCGCCGCGCCCGAAGGTCAGCGCGGACGGTCCCTTCAATATCTCGACCCGCTCGATATTGTAGAGGCTGCGATAATATTGGACGTCGTCGCGGACGCCATCGAGGAAGAAGTCGGCGGTCGTGTTCTGCCCGCGCAGCGTGATCTGGTCGCGATTGCCTTCGCCCTGCCCCACGGTCGTGCCGGGGACGTAGCGCAGCACGTCGGCCATGCTGCGTAGCGCCTGATCGTCGATCCGCGCGCGGGTGACCACCGAGACGGTCTGCGGCACGTCGATCAGCGGGGTGTCGGTCTTGGTCGCGGTGGCGGTGTCGTCGGCCTTGTAGCCGACCGCCTTGCCGGTGACGATGATCGTCCGGCCGTCGCCCCGGTCCACATCATCCGCTGCCATTGCGGGAACGGGCAAAGCAGCACAGCACAACAGAAACGCGCGACTCATTCCGCCTCCCCAACGCCAAGTCGGAGCGGCCCATAGCGATCATTCCCCGCTATTGCCAGTCATTCTCATGTGCAGTGCGCAGTTGGGCTGGCATCGAGGCAGCGCTATCTGTCTGCCAAATTCAAGAGCGCGATAAACGCGACCAGACCCAACATCCACCAGAGCATATATCTGCCCAACTCCCACAGGACATTATTGGAGGAAGACTTCGGCGGCTCGGGGTAACTCCGGTGCTCCGCCAAAGTGAGCGACCTGTGCCAGGTCGAACCCTTGCGCGGACGCAGCGACCGGAACTGCGTTTCGCTCTTGAACGGGTTGAACCCGCAGAGCGCCTCGCCCAGCTCGATCGGAATATCCCAGAGATAGGCTGTGTCGGGATCGGCGTCATCGAGCGCTTTCAGCCGATCACGGATGGGGCCGAACTCGGGCGGAAGCGCCCCTTCTGTTTCCAGCACGTCTCCCACGACATCGATCTTCCAGAGCGTCTCGCCGTCGCGCACGGCGATCATCAGCCCGCTGAGCGTATCGACCTGATCCTGATAGTCGCAGGCCATGACCGTGCCGTGGCCCGACAGCTCGCGCAGATTGTCGGGATGGGCGAGGCCATTGAAATTGGCATAGAGCACCGTCCAGCCTGCCTCGGTCCGGCCCCAGGCATAGGGGTCCGCCGCACAAGCAGCGACATCCTCCTTACCCGTCTCCTCCAGCCCCAGCAGATCGAGCAGGACCTCGCCCGGAAGATCGCGGACCGCGATCCAGCTATCATGCACGCTCATGACTATTTCCCCTTCTTGACCGGTCTTTCCGACCGATTTCGTGCCGGAATCTGATAAAGGATGGAGCCGGCGGGAACGGACGCACCGGCCAGAATATCGCGCGGCAGGAAATGGTCGACCCGGTAAAGATCACCATATTGAGTCTTGGCTCTCGTCTGCGCGCGGCTCAGCCCTTTCTTGGCGTGGCTTGCGCCGAACTTAGCTTCGACGATGCCGTTTCCGGCAGCCGTCCGGACCCGATGATCGGGTACGGTATAACCGCCGCCCCGAAGATATTGTCTTGGCGGACCTTGCTCGACTCTCTCTCCTCGCAATCCTGTCCGCTGGCGGGCCAGCATCTCGCCGATCTCACCCTTCTTCTTCGGCGCGAGTCTCTCGATACTCCGCATGACCCCGAACCCGGGAAGCAGCGCGACATTGCCGTCCGCAGCACCAGTACTGACCTTGCTCGCCAGACGCACTAGGTCCTGTCGCGATCCCGTCCCGTGATCCAAAAGATCCTGAACGCCGGCTGCGACGCCCCCTGTTACCGCGCCGACATAGTGCGGCTTGCCCGCAAGAGCAGCTGCCACGCCCGCCGCGCCGCCGATCGCGCTGCCCGCATATTCGCCGAGAGAACCCCGCTTCCCGCGCACGACGTCGCCTACCCCTTGGGTGCCCACGCCGACACCTGCCCCGATCCCAGCAAGCTTGCCTGCTTCGCTCGCCATCAACCGCGTTGCGACCGCCATGCGCGGGGCGTTCACGGTCTTGGCCAGAGCCAAGCCCGGTACGGCGGTCTGGGCCAATGTTCCGGCCGCTTTGCCCGCCAAACGGGCGTAAGGGTGAACCGCCTCATCATAGCGATTCTGTGCCTTTTCGGCCTTCAATCGCCGGTCAAGGGCCGCCTGGAACGACTTGCCATGTGCGGCATCGATAATCGCATTGACCACCGCCGGAGTATAATCCCCCAAATCGAACGGCGCCGAGTCCACCACGCCCCGCAACCCGGCCTTGGCGCTATCCCAGTTCGAAGTCCCACGCGTTTGATTGTGTCCGCCCATAGCCCACCACCCCAAGGAGGCCGACCCCACGGCTCGGCCCGAAATCCCGGGAGTAAAGCAGCCACAAACTTCCCAACAACGCAAGAACATTTAGGGAACAAATGTTCTCAACCTTCTTCGGGCGATGGAGAAGATTATAGCCACGATAGCCGAGAGACAGTTTCGGGGCGGCGTAACACATTGTGTTTACGAATCATTCTTGCACTCTTTGGGCAGATTTCACGACCCTTACGCCTGTGAACCTCGACTGCGACGTGCCGCGGCACCGATGCGCGATATGCGATCCAAGTCGACGTCGCAGTTCTATCGAATAATGATCTTCTCCCGCTCTACCGCCTTGCGAGGCAAAGGCCTGGCATCAAGTTCAAGCGATTGGAGGACACCGGCAGTTCGCTCCCCCCTGTACGCAAAGAGCGATGGACATTTTGATTTCGCCGGTAGAGAATATGTGCGGGGAGCATGCTGCTAAGAGGAACGTAATGATGCGATCTGAATCGATGGTTCGTTTTGGTCGACTAACCTTTTTTGCTGCGGTTTCCGCCTTGGCGCTGACCGCCTGTTCCAGCAAGACCGAAGAGAAAGCTGCCGATACGACGACGGCGAGCGCGACCGATACGGCCGCTCCGGCTGCCACGACGGCCGCACCGGCGGCTGCGCCGGCAGGTGCAGCTGCACCTGCGGCAGACAATACGGATACCACCGACGGCACCAAGCTCGCCAGCTTTACCGGCGACGCAACGAAGGGCGAAGCGGCCTTCGTTGCCTGCAAGACCTGCCATGACCCGGTCCAGAACAAGATCGGCCCGCATCTCGGCGGCGTCGTTGGCCGCAAGGCCGGCAGCGTTGCAGACTACAGCTATTCGCCGGCCAACAAGAACAGCGGCATCACCTGGACGCCCGAGAAGCTGTTCCAGTATCTGCAGGGCCCGCAGCGTGTCGTGCCGGGCACGAAGATGGCGTTCAGTGGGATCCCCGATGCGCAGAAGCGTGCCGACGTGATCGCCTATCTCGCAACACTCAAATGACCTTCGATCCACCTCGCCGGCTCAGGTCGGCGAGGTGGATTGGAAATGACGCCGCCAGGGTCAGCGCGATCAGCGGCCAAGGCGCATCGACCAGCGACAATCGCAGCGCCACCATCATCAATGCTCCGGGCAAGAGTCGCAATGCTGCGTCAGCCAGGAGCCAGCTCCGCGCCCTGACCAGCCAGACAAACTCGACTGCGATGACCAGCAGGACGAGATCGGCGGCATGACCGCTGGAGAAGGCCCAGGCCAGCCAGCTGCTCAGCTAAATGGTCCGTTCAGTCGCACGATCGTCATGTTGAGATATCCGGCGAAGGTGACCCACATCAGATAGGGCAACAACAAAACGGCACCCATGATCGACCGGCGCCAGATGAAGACGATCAGCCCCAGGATCGAAACCCAGAGCAAGATCACTTCGATCATCGCCCAGTCAGGGCGGTGCAGCTTGAAGAAGAGCAGGCTCCAGAGGATGTTGAGGAAGCCGTTGAGCGCAAAAAGTCCGATCAGCCACTCGCGTTCGCTCCAGCGCATTGCCAACCAGCCGCTGACGGCAGACAGAGCCGCGAACGCAAAGATCACCGTCCAGCCGACACCATAAGCCGCGTCCGGGGGCGCCCAACTCGGTTGGACAAGGCTGCGATACCAAGGCCCGATGTCGGTAATGGTCGCCCCCATCACCGCCACGACCGTTGCCACGACACCGGCGATCAGAGTGGGGAAAAGCCAGGCGCGGTTCATCTGGACAGACCCGCCGTCTGCAGCAGGTGCCGCATATCTTTCAGGAAAATGCGGAAATAGGCTGCCGGTTGCGCATAGACCAACCGCTTGTCCATATAGGCTGGCCATATCAGTTGTTGCACGTCACGGTCCTCGCACATCGTCACGAAACGCTCTCGGCGCCGGTCATTCCGATACCAGAAATATTGCATGATCCGAAGAACCCAGAACACAAGTCCGTGCGCCCGCATGAAAGCGCGGCGCGCTCTGCGCAGAGCCTTGGGATTGCCCGAAAGCAGGAAGGCCCCGACCGCAGAGGCCGCCTCCCGCCCGGCGACCATCGCATAATAGATGCCCTCGCCCGAAGCCGGGGCGACGGCTCCGGCAGCGTCGCCTGTAACCAGCACGTCGCGCCCGTTATCCCACCGCTTCAGCGTTTTGAGCGGGATCGGCGCTCCTTCCCGCCGGATGGTAGCGCAGCTGTCGAGACCGGCATTCGCGCGCAGCCGCATAATCGAATCGCGCAAACCGAATCCCTTGATCGCGCTGCCGACGCCGACGCTGGTCGTGTTTCCATGGGGAAATACCCAGGCATAGAAATCCGGCGACAAGGCGCCCTTGTAGAAGACGTCGCAGCGGCTGCGGTCGAACAGCGGGTCGCCTGCCGGCGGAGATTCAATCACTTCATGATAGGCAAAAACACAGGGCATTTCGGCGGCATCGGGCAAGGTGGCCCGTGCCACCCGCGAGCGGGCTCCGTCAGCGCCGATCACACAGCGCGTCGACACGCGTTGTTCGGGCCCGCCACGCCTGTCAGTGTAGACGACGATCGCGCCGCCATCGGCATCGCGCTCGATCCGCTGGAAGGTGCCGGTCCTGCGCTCGGCACCCGATGTTTCGGCGCGCGCACGAAGCCATTCGTCGAAGCTGTCGCGATCGACCATCCCGACAAAGCCCGTCCGGCGGCGCTCGTCGACCAGCATGTCGACCATCTGGTCGCGCGGGTCGATCATCCGTGCAGCAACGGCGCGGCCGACGAGAAGCTGCTCCGGGATAGCGAAGTCGCGGATCAGTCGCGGCGGGATAGCGCCCCCACACGGCTTGATCCGGCCGCCGCGGTCGAGCAACAGGACATGGCGACCATCCTTTGCGAGGTCGTTTGCAGCGGTGGCTCCGGCCGGACCGCCCCCTACGACGACGCAGTCGTAGGTCATGCCGCCCTGGCCATTCTCGGCATCGCGCCGCTCCGCAGGGGGCGAACGGCGAGGCCTGCAGCAACGAGGAACAACAGTGCTTCGGCCGCGAACACGGTCGTGAACGCATCGGGAATCGACCCGGTCAGTGCCCGGCCCACATCGACACCCACCGCGCCGAGCAAGCCGCCGAGACCGAATGCTATCGCCTGCGATGCGCCCCACACACCCATGCGGATGCCCTCGCGCCCTTTGTTGCTGCTGGCCAGTCCCATCATCGCGCCGATGGCGGCGACGGCGAACACGCCATTGGCGAATCCCAGCAAGGCGATGTTGGCCGTTAACGGCCAGCCCGATCCGGACCGCGCGCCGATCGCCAGCCCGATGAGAGCCACAGCCGATGCGATACAGCCACCGGCCGTCCAAATCCGCAGCCCTTCGGGCCTCCGCCCGCCGAATGCGCCACCGCCCACGCCGACGAGGATCATGCCCGCAAGGACCGCCGCATGCTGCACGCCAGACAATTTGGTCGATTGCCCCGGCGTGAAATCGAACAGCAAGCCAGCGAAGGGCTCCAGAATGAGATCCTGCATCGAATAGGCCAGCATCGACAAAAAGACGAAGACGGTGAAGCGCCGCGCCGCACTGTCGCTCCACATCTCGCGCAGCGCCGGGCCGAATGCCGAATCGGGCGCTCGCTCCACGGGTTCGGACGTTACCCGAGCCGGCTGACCTTCGACGCCCCATACTGCCGCCACCGCGATCAGGACTGCGACCGTGACGACCCCGCCGGCCACCATCGCCAGCCGCGACAGCGAAAAGGGATCGATCAGTCCGCCGGCTATGCCTGCCGTGACGACGATGCCGGCGATCATCATGGTCCAGGTCATGGATGCCGCCGCCGCCCGCCGCTCCGGCGCGACGCGCGTGGCGAGCAGCGCCAGCAGCGACGTTCCCGCCGCCCCCACGCCCGCTCCGATCAGCGAGAAAGCCAACAGCGCCAGCGCATATCCCCATGCAGAGCGCACGGCGAGCAGGCCGAGCGCATTGACCGCCAGCAGCGTGCCCGCCGCCAAGGTCACCATTCCGAAGATGATCCAGGGGGTGCGCCGCCGTCCGCGATCCGAGCCATGCCCCCATGCAGGGCGCGACAGCTGCACCGCATAGTGCCACGCGACAAGCCCGGCCGGCAGGGCTGCCGGCAGCATATATTCGACCACCATCACGCGATTCAGCAGCGATGTCGCCAGCATGACTATCGCCCCGATCGCACTCTGCACCAGCCCGAGGCGGATGATCCCGAGCCAGCCGAGCGGTTTCACAGCCCGATCACCCCACCGAGACCCAGCGCGGCGGCCAGCATGCCGAGCACATAAAGGGTTGTCCCCGTGGCATTATACCATGGCGCATGACGGCGGGGATCGGACAGAAGACGCCGCATCAGCACCAACTGCCCGCCGAGCAAAGCTGCGACGATGCCCGCAGACAGCATGTGGCCCCAGCTTGCCAGCAGCGCGACCACGGCCGCCTGCGGTATGGCCATCACCACGCACGCCAGCTGAGCCGCGCGGCCGACCCCGAGCACGACAGGGAGCGAGCGCAGGCCAGTGGCGCGGTCGCCCTCGATCGCCTTGAAATCGTTGAGCGTCATGATTCCATGCGCGCCGACGCTATAGAGCGCCAGGATGATCAGCACATGCGTCGGTGGCAAGGCGCCCGCCATGACGCTCGCGCCGGTGAACCAGGTCAGGCCTTCGTAGGTCAGTGCGACGACCGCCGGGCCCCATATGCCGCTGGTCTTGAATCGAAACGGCGGCGCGCTATAGCCCCAGGCACAAGCCAGACCGAGGCAGGTCGCAGCGAAGATCCACGCGCCGGTCGCCCATGCCACGAACAACGACAGGATCGTGCCTGTGCACGCGATCCACAGCCCCCAACTGCCGCCAATCCGCCCCGAAGGAATCGGCCGCTCCGGCTGATTGATCGCATCGACATGGCGATCGAACCAGTCGTTCACCGCCTGACTCGTGCCGCAGACCAGCGGCCCGGCCAGCAGGACGCCGGCCAGCAGGAACGGCCAGCGATCGACGAGGGGCACCCCGGACGACACGACACCGCACAGAAAGGCCCACATCGGCGGGAACCAGGTCACCGGCTTGAGCAATTCCAGCACATCGCGCGGATCGGGGACCGGCGTCGCGATACGAGGAATCTTCGTGCGCTCCATATTTGGAACGCTAGAACTGACATCTGCAGGCGTCAAACCAAATTGACGGTCAGCAGGTCAGTCATGTCCTCCGACGAGATTGCCCAGCCGGTGGCGATGCAGCTTCGAGTAGAGACTCTGACGGCTGACACCCAATATTTCGGCGGCCGAAGCGCGATTGTCGGACGTGTAGACAAGCGCCGCTTCGATACACAGCCGTTCGATCATGTCGGTGGATTCGCGCACGATGTCTTTCAGCGGCATGCGACCGACCAGTTCCGTCAGTTGTTCCACCGAACGCGGCGCGTCGCGCGGTGCGGACGCGACCACATCCAGCCGGCGTGCGACCGCGCGGATCGTGAAGCCATAGCACTCGCTGTCGCCCATCGGCGCGACCACGCCCGATAGTTCGACATCCTCTTCGCCACCGGTCATGCCACGCAGGATCGTCGAGACATTGCGAACCCAGCCATGCTCTCGCAGCTGGGTCAGAATAAGATCGAGGTCGATTCCCGGACGGCCGAGCCAGTTTCCCAGGCCTTGACCGGTCACACGCTCCAGCGACGGCATCTCGGCGAGTTCGATGAAGGCGGTGTTGGCCGCCAGCACGGTCAATTCCCGATCGACCAGGACGAAGGCGTCCGGCATCCGCTCCACCACCGCGCCGAGTGCAGCGTCATAGGGATGGTCGGAGACCGCACGATCGGCCATGGAGATGCGGACGAGCATGAGAGGCGAGCGCGCCTGACGGAAAAGCCGCGCCGAAATCCGCGCTTCGCCGCGCGCCTTGCCGAGCCGGAGCGAGGCAGGCACGAGATCGTCGGTCGCTTCGGAAGCCCCCAGATACGCAATGAAATCGTCGCGGTCACGCGGATCGACGATCGTCGCCAGCGACTTGCCGACCAGCGATCCCTCGGATGCGTCGAGCAGACGATGCGCTGCGGGATTCGCCTCGCGGATGCGTCTTGTCGCTGCATCGGCGATGAGCACCGGCTCCGACGACATGTCGAACAACAGACGGTAGCGTGTCTCGACCTGGCGCAGTCGGATATAGTCGCGTTCAAGCGATTGCTGGGTCTGAAGCAGCCGCTGCTGCATCGCCGCCGCTCCACGCATGTCGCGCCCGACCGCGATCAAACGGTCTCCGTCGCCCACCGCCATAGTCATGTAGCTGATGGGCACGTCGGCACCAGCGGTTGGATGATTGACTTGACGCCAGCGCGGCGCCGATCCGGCGACAGCGGCCTCCGACAACATTTCCTGGATCTTCGGGCGGCTCTCGATCGTCACCGTGTCGATCCACGCCTCACCGATAAACTCGGCGAAACCCTGACTTGCAAGGCCGGTCTGCGACACCGCGACATCCAGAATCCGCCCGACTCCGGACAGAATGAAGGTCACGTCTCCGACCGCCGACATGAGCGAAGCAGCGTCGTCTGCCGACAGGGGCCCCGGCATCATGTCAGGCCGCGCAAAGGCGATTTTCTGGTACGGGGCGACAGGCATGGTCATCGACGAGCGTCGCTTTCCAGAAAATAATATCAGCTACAAGCGGAAATATTCCCTTCGCGGACGCGGACAAGATCCGCAGCCACTTTGAGGGCAAGCTTCGCGTCGCCGGCAGTGCCATCAGCACCAACCTGCATCGCGAGATCGGGATCGGTGGCGAACACCCTCCCGCCTACCATGATGCTAAGGCCCGGATTTCGGGAAACGTTCCGCAGTGCAGATATGATCGATGGGAGGGTGGCGATGTGGCAGTCGCAACTGACAGTCAATCCGACAAGGTCGAACCATTCAGTGCTCGCGCGTCGCAGAAGCTGGGATGTTTCGCAGTCCACCATCAGGTCGGTCAGCCAGCCGTTGTGGCGAAACACTTCGTCGATCATGACCGCGCCAAATGTATGCTGATCCCCAGGTACCGCCGCGAACAGGACCCGACGCCCCCCAGTGGTCATCCGCCGATCGGCGGGGACACGCGCGGCAATCTCGCGAACGACCTCCTGCAAGCGCCAGAGCCCCATCGTCACATCGACGAAATTGTACCGGTCTTCTTCCCAATAGGTGCCGAGCAGGCGCGCCGCAGGGGCGATCAGATCGACCATGATCGTGTCGACCCCGACACGCCGGGCGAGGATCGACTCGACATGGCTCAGGAGCGCATCGGCATCGACCTGCAGAGCCAGACGCGCGAGCGCCTCGATATCTTCCGGGGCGGCTCTGCCCTCGGCTACGTCGTGCGCGCGAACAGCATGCGCGACCATCAGCCGAGGAATGATTTCATTTTCGATCAGCGTGGACAACGACCGATCACATGTCGCCTCTGCAGCTTCCCTGTGGAAATCAGCCAGTTGGAGGCGATCAGGCGCAAGTCGCGCCAATCCCCGCGTGCGCTCAGTCGGAACGGTCTGAGGATCTCGAGGCGCTAACGACGCCATTGCCCGTCCCTCTCGCTGGTTGATGCCCCGCAGGCAGTTGATGGAGCTGCGATCTGGCATCCCCACGAGTCGTGACACTATGCCTGTTGTCGATGCGTAGCAACCTCGCATTGGGGGTTTGACGAAAATATGTCCAAACAATTGGACGTCATTTCTGTTTGACACATTCGTCAACTTGGTCGTAGCTTGGCATCTCACTGGAGAAGGGCACGACGGGGCGATGCGGTCGAACGACGCATATTCCGCAAAGGGACGGGGAGCCGCTCCGCTTTACACGATCGAGCAGCGCCAACGGCGTGACTCGACGCGCTGGACCCTGGTGCAGGGCATCCTCGCCCCCCTTCAGTTTTTCGTCTTCCTCGCCAGCGTCATTCTGATCGTCCGCTACCTTGCCACCGGCGAAGGGGCTTTTGCGGCGACCGTGTCGATCGTCGCCAAGACGATGCTTCTCTACGCGATCATGATCACCGGCTCGATCTGGGAGAAGGTCGTGTTCGGCAAATGGCTGTTCGTGCCCGCCTTCTTCTGGGAGGATGTGTTCAGCATGCTCGTCCTGGCGCTGCACACCGGCTATCTGGTGATGCTGATCGCCGGATTTGGCAGCGAACGGGGGCTGATGCTTCTCGCGCTGGCCGCCTATGCGAGCTACGTCATCAACGCCGCACAATTCCTGTTGAAGCTGCGCGCCGCTCGCCTGACCGCGCCATCACAAATGGCGCTCGAAGCGTGACGCCCCCTCCGTCCTCCACCGCGACCCTGGGCTGCGACGCCGCCCCGGTACTGCGCGAGCGCGGGCAGCGGGAAGTTTTCTGTGGACTGACAGGAATCATCTGGCTGCATCGCAAGGTGCAAGACGCTTTCTTCCTCGTCGTCGGCTCTCGCACCTGTGCCCATCTGCTGCAATCGGCGGCGGGCGTGATGGTCTTCGCCGAGCCGCGCTTCGGCACCGCGATCATCGAGGAGCGCGACCTCGCGGGCCTCGCCGATTGCAACGAAGAGCTCGACCGCGTGGTCGACCGCCTCCTCGCTCGCCGGCCCGACATCAAGCTGCTGTTCCTCGTCGGCTCGTGCCCGTCGGAGGTCATCAAACTCGACCTGTCGCGCGCGGCCGCACGGCTTTCGACCAAGCATACGGGCGCCACGAAGATTCTGAACTACTCCGGAAGCGGCATCGAGACGACCTTCACCGAGGGAGAGGATGCCTGCCTCGCCGCGCTGGTGGCCGATCTGCCCGCCGACACGACGGGGGTACCGAGCCTGATGATCGTCGGCGCTCTGCCCGACGTGGTCGAGGATCAGTTCCTCCGCCTGTTCGCCGAGCTCGGCATCGCGAATGTCCACATGCTCCCCGCCCGCCGTGCCGAAGCAATGCCGCCGGTCGGTCCCGATACGCGCTTCCTGCTGGCGCAGCCCTTTCTGGGCGAAACCGCTCGGGCGCTGGAGGATCGCGGTGCAACACGGCTCGACGCGCTCTTCCCGTTCGGCGCGGAAGGCACGACCAACTGGCTGCATGCCGCCGCGACAGCGTTCGGCGTGGACGAGATGCACTTCCGCCGCGTGATCGCGCCGGGACGCGAGCGCGCCAAGCGGGCCATCGAACACAGCCGTGCGAAGCTGGCGGGCAAGCGCATCACCTTCCTCCCCGACTCGCAATTGGAAGTGCCCCTGGCGCGCTTCCTGGCGACCGAATTGGGCATGGAGCCGGTCGAGGTGGGCACGCCTTATCTCCACCGCCGCCACCTCGCGCAGGAACTGGCACTGCTGCCCGCCGGAACGCTCATCAGCGAAGGCCAGGATGTCGACCGTCAGCTTGACCGCGTCCGTGCCGCCCGGCCCGACCTGACGGTGTGCGGCCTCGGCCTCGCCAATCCGCTGGAGGCCGAGGGGCTGACCACAAAATGGGCGATCGAGCTGGTCTTTTCGCCGATTCACGGCTTCGACCAGGCCGGCGACCTGGCCGAGCTTTTCGCGCGCCCGTTGCGGCGGCGAGATGTGTTGCGGCTATGAACGACACACAGCCTCCGTTCGCTTCGCGCGCCGTTGAGAAGCGGCCCTCAGCGGCTGATCGGCGCTGCTCGGCGGCGCTCGAAGCGAACGGGTTGGAGGGCGGCCTATGCAACTGACCGTATGGACCTATGAGGGCCCGCCCCATGTCGGCGCGATGCGGATTGCGACCGCGATGCAGGGCGTCCATTACGTCCTCCACGCACCGCAGGGCGACACCTATGCCGACCTGCTGTTCACGATGATCGAACGGCGCGGCAAGCGCCCGCCGGTCACCTACACCACCTTCCAGGCACGCGACCTTGGCAAGGACACCGCCGAACTGTTTCAGCAGGCGGCGCGCGATGCCTATGCGCGGTTCCAGCCGCAGGCGATGCTGGTCGGCGCATCCTGCACCGCCGAGCTCATCCAGGACGATCCTTCGGGACTCGCCGAGGCGATGCGCCTGCCCTGCCCGGTCGTGGCGCTCGAACTGCCGAGCTATCAGCGCAAGGAGAATTGGGGCGCGGCCGAGACCTTCTATCAGCTCGTACGCCGGATGTGCGCGGGCGTGACGAAGGCGACGCGAGTGGATGGGGCAAAGCCGTCGGCCAATATCCTCGGACCGACCGCACTCGGCTTTCGCCACCGCGACGATGTGATCGAGATCAGCCGGTTGCTCGGCACGCTCGGCATCGACGTGAACGTCGTGGCTCCGCTGGGTGCGACGCCCGCCGACCTCGCGCGGCTGGCGGACGCGGATTTCAATATCTGCCTCTACCCAGAGATCGCCGATACTACCTGCCGCTGGCTCGAGCGCACCTATGCGCAGAAGACGGTGCGGACCGTGCCGATCGGCTACGGCGCCACCCGCGACTTCATCGCCGAGGTCGCAGCCCTTGCGGGCATCGACCCGGCAGCCGCGCTCGACACGTCGAATATGCCCTGGTGGAGCCGTTCGGTCGACTCGACCTATCTGACCGGCAAGCGCGTCTTCATCTTCGGCGACGCGACCCACGCCATCGCCGCCGCCCGTGTGGCGCGCGACGAACTCGGCTTCGAAGTCGTCGGGCTCGGCTGCTACAATCGCGAATTCGCCCGCGACCTGCGCGAGGCGGCGGCACGCTACGGCGTCGAGCCGCTGATCACCGACGATTATCTCGCCGTCGAGGACGCGATCCAGGCGATCCAGCCCGAGCTGGTTCTTGGTACGCAGATGGAGCGGCACATCGCCAAGCGCCTGCGCATTCCCTGCGCCGTGATCTCCGCGCCGGTCCATGTCCAGGATTTCCCCGCGCGCTACAGCCCGCAAATGGGGTTCGAGGGCGCGAACGTGCTGTTCGACACCTGGGTCCACCCGCTGGTGATGGGGCTTGAGGAGCATCTGCTGACGATGTTCCGGGAAGATTTCGAATTTTCCGATGCGCATGGCGCAAGCCATCTGGGCCACGGCGCCCCCGCAGTGGCCGTGTCCGAGCCGCGCGCCGAAGCCGCGCTCGAGCCATTGGTCGACGCGGTCGGGGGCTGGGCCGCCGAGGCCGAGCGCGAACTGCTCAAGATCCCCTTCTTCGTCCGCGGCAAGGCGCGGCGGAACACCGAGAAATTCGCAGCCGAGCGCGGCCTCGCCACGATCACCCTCGACACGCTGTATGACGCGAAGGCGCATTATGCCCGCTAATAGCGCTCCTCCTCGCCAGACCCCTCTCCGGGTCGTGATCGTCACGCTCGACAATCATCTGTCGGGCGCCGCCGAGCGCGCAGCAGCGCGGTTCGCCGCAGACGGGGCCGACATCACGATCGGCTTCCACGCCGCCGCCGACTGGGACCGCGATCCAACCCGCCTCACTGCCTGCCTCGCCGACATCGCGCGCGGCGACATCATCATCGCGTCGATGCTGTTTCTCGACGATCATATCCGCGCCGTCCTGCCCGCACTCGCAGCACGGCGCGAGACCTGCGCGGCGATGGTGGGCCTGATGTCGGGCGCCGAGGTCGTGAAACTGACCCGGCTGGGCGATTATCGCATGGACAAGCCCGCAAAGGGGCCGCTCGCGCTGCTCAAGCGGCTGCGCGGGTCGTCCAAGTCGGGCGGCTCGTCAGGCGCGGGGCAGATGAAGATGCTGCGCCGCCTGCCCAAGATGCTGCGCTTCATTCCCGGCACCGCGCAGGATGTCCGCGCCTATTTCCTGACGCTGCAATATTGGCTCGCCGGGTCCGACGACAATGTCGTCGGCATGGTCCGCGCGCTGGCCCATCGCTACGCTGGTCACGCGACGCGCGCCGAAAGCCCCCGCGACTATCCCGATGTCGGGTTGTATCATCCCCGGCTTGCCGAGCGGATGACTGACCGGATCGAGGCGCTGCCCGCAGCCAAGGCGAGGAACGGCACGGTCGGCCTGCTGATGCTGCGCTCCTATCTGCTCAGCCGCGACACTGGCCATTATGACGGCGTCATCGCGGCGATGGAAGCGCGCGGGCTGCGCGTGATCCCCGCCTTCGCGAGCGGGCTCGACTCCCGCGCCGCGATCGAGCGCTTCTTCATTGCCGACGGACGCGCGACGGTCGATGCGGTCGTATCGCTCACCGGCTTCAGCCTGGTCGGCGGCCCCGCCTACAACGATGCGGCGGCGGCGGAGGCGATGCTGGCCGCGCTCGACGTGCCCTATGTCGCGGCGCACCCGATCGAATTCCAGTCACTCCAGCAATGGGGCGCCAGCCGCCAGGGTTTGCTGCCGATCGAGGCGACGATGATGGTCGCGATCCCCGAGATCGACGGCGCGATCCTGCCGAGCGTGTTCGGCGGGCGGGCGGACGGATCGGGCGCGCCCTGCACCGGTTGCGGGCGCGGCTGCACCTTCCCCGCTGCGGCGCTGACACGCGAGATGCAGTCCTGCCCCGAACGCGCCGAGGCGCTGGCGGGCAAGGTCGCGAAGCTGGCAGCGCTGCGCCGCTCCGAGCGCGCGGCGCGCAAGCTCGCGATCGTGCTGTTCAACTTCCCGCCCAACGCCGGTGCGACCGGCACGGCGGCGCATCTCGCGGTCTGGGAATCGCTTCATGCAACGCTGACCCGCCTGGCTGGCGAAGGCTATGACGTCGCTGTCCCCGCCGATGTCGATGCGCTGCGCGACGCGGTGCTCAAGGGCAATGCCGCCCGTTACGGCGCAGACGCCAATGTCCATGCGCGGATCCAGACCGACGACCATGTGCGCCGCGAGCCGCATCTGGCAGCGATAGAGGCCCAATGGGGGCCCGCGCCCGGCAAGCAGCAGAGCGACGGCGGCACCATTCATGTGCTGGGCGCGCAATTCGGCAGCGTCTTCGTCGGCATCCAGCCCGCCTTCGGCTATGAAGGCGATCCGATGCGGCTGCTGTTCGAGGGCCGCTTCACGCCGACCCACGCGTTCAGCGCCTTCTATCGCTGGCTGCGCGAGGATTTCAGTGCGGACGCCGTGCTCCATTTCGGCACCCATGGCGCGCTGGAGTTCATGCCCGGCAAGCAGGCCGGGCTGAGCGGCGATTGCTGGCCGGAGCGGCTGATCGGCGATCTGCCCAACATCTATCTTTACGCCGCAAACAACCCGTCCGAAGGCCTGATTGCGAAGCGCCGCTCCGGCGCAACCTTGCTCAGCTATCTGACGCCCGCCCTTGCGCAGTCGGGGCTCTACAAGGGCCTTACCGACCTCAAGGCGCTGATCGAGCGCTGGCGCTCATCGCCGTCGATCGAGGAGCGCGCCGCACTGGAGCCGATGATCGCGGCATCGGCGGAGTTGCTCGACCTCGATGCCAGCGACATCGCGGTGCTTTCGAGCCGCATCTACGAGATCGAGCGTGAGTTGATCCCGCACGGCCTGCACGTCCTGGGCCAGCCGATCCCCGAGGCTCAACGCGCCGAGATGATCGCAGCCGGTGCCGAGCTGCCGGAGCATAATGGCGAACTCGACGCGCTGGTCCATGCGCTCGACGGCGGCTTCGTCCGGCCGGCACCGGGCGGCGACGTGCTGCGCAACCCCAAGGTGCTGCCGACCGGGCGCAACATCCACGGCTTCGATCCCTTCCGCATCCCCGGCGCCTATGCGATGGCCGAGGGCAAGCGGCAGGCGGATGCGCTGCTCGCTCGGCATGGCGCCGACGGTGCGCTGCCCGAGACGCTGGCAATGGTGCTGTGGGGCACCGACAACCTCAAGTCCGAAGGCGTGCAGATCGCGCAGGCGATGACGCTGATCGGCGCGCGCCCGCGGTTCGACGGCTATGGCCGGCTTGCCGGGGCAGAGCTGGTGCCGCTGGCGGAACTCGGCCGCCCGCGCATCGACGTGGTCGTGACCCTGTCGGGCATCTTCCGCGATCTTCTGCCCCTCCAGACGCGCATGATCGCCGAGGCCGCCTGGCTCGCCGCCTCGGCCGACGAACCGCTGACGCAGAATTTCGTTCGCAAGCACAGCCTTGCGCATGCCGACCGGCACAGCTGCGACCTCCAGACGGCGGCGTTGCGGGTCTTCTCCAACGCCGAAGGTTCGTACGGCGCCAACGTCAACATGCTGATCGACGACGGTGCATGGACCGATCCCGACGAGATCGCCGAAGTGTTCGAGCGCCAGAAGGGCTATGCCTATGGCCCCGATGGCAAGCCGGCGCGTCAGGCGGAACTGTTCAAGTCCGCGCTGGCGACGGTCGAACTCGCTTACCAGAATCTCGACTCGGTCGAACTGGGTGTCACCGACATCGACCATTATGTCGATGCGCTGGGCGGGATCAGCCGCTCGATCACGCGCGCCAAGGGCAGCCCCGCTCCGATCTACATCGTCGACGCGACGCAAGGGCCGACCAAGGTCCGCACGCTCGCCGAGCAGGTCGATCTCGAGACGCGGACGCGGATGCTCAACCCGCTGTGGTACGAAGGGCAACTCAAGCACGGCTTCGAAGGCGTGCGGAACATCGAGAGCCACGTGACCAACACCATGGGCTGGTCGGCCACCACGGGACAGGTCGCGCCCTGGATCTACCAGCGCATCAGCGAAACCTATGTCCTCGATCCGGCAATGCGCGAGCGCCTCGCTGCGCTCAATCCGAAAGCCTCGGCCCGCGTGGCCAACCGCCTGATCGAGGCCAGCGAACGCCAGTTTTGGATGCCCGATCCGGAAACTCTCGCCGCGCTTCAGGCGGCCAGCGACGAACTCGAAGACCGCCTCGAAGGCGTCACCCCCGTGGCGGCATAAGGAAATTGATGATGGCCCTGTTCGATCCCCCTGCGAAGAAACTGGATGGCGAAGGCTCGCTCCAGGTCGCGCTCGACCCCAATGACCGGATCGGCACCGCCAAGGTGTTCGCCGTCTATGGCAAGGGTGGGATCGGCAAGTCGACCACCTCGTCGAACTTGTCTGCCGCGTTCTCGCTGCTCGGCAAGCGTGTGCTCCAGATCGGCTGCGATCCCAAGCATGACAGCACCTTCACGCTGACCAAGAAGCTGATGCCGACCGTCATCGACGTGCTCGAGACCGTCGAATTCCACAGCGAGGAGTTGCGCCCCGAGGATTATATGTTCGAAGGCTATAACGGCGTCATGTGCGTCGAGGCTGGCGGACCGCCTGCAGGCACGGGCTGCGGCGGCTATGTCGTCGGCCAGACGGTGAAGCTGCTCAAGCAGCACCACCTGCTAGAGGACACCGACGTCGTCCTGTTCGACGTTCTGGGCGACGTGGTGTGTGGGGGCTTCGCCGCCCCGCTCCAGCATGCCGAGCGCGCCGTGGTCGTGGCGTCGAACGATTTCGACAGCATTTTCGCGATGAATCGCATCGTCGCCGCCATCAAAGCCAAGTCGAAAAACTATGACGTGCGCATGGCGGGCGTCATCGCCAACCGCTCTGCCGCGACCGACGAGATCGACCGTTTCAACGACGCCACCGGTCTGAAGCGCCTCGCGCATTTCCCCGATCTCGACGCCATCCGGCGCTCGCGTCTCAAGAAATGCACCCTGTTCGAGATGGAGCAGACGCCCGAGGTCGCGGCGGCCTGCGATGAATATAAGCGGCTGGCAGCGATGCTGTGGGCCGGTGTCGACCCGCTCGATGCCGAGCCGATGAAGGATCGCGACATCTTCGAATTCCTGGGGTTCGAGTGATGGCCAGCGCTGCGCCCTCCTCCTCCTATTCGGATCGCCGCACGTCGCTCGAAACCTATTTCGATCGCACCGCGTCGAAGACCTGGGAGCAACTGACATCGGACGCACCGGTCAGCGGCATCCGCGCTACCGTTCGTGCAGGCCGCAACCGGATGCGCGACACCCTGCTGTCGTGGCTGCCGGCCGACATGAAAGGGCTCCGGCTGCTTGACGCGGGCTGCGGCACCGGCGCGCTGGCGGTCGAAGCCGCACGGCGCGGGGCATCGGTGGTGGCGATCGACGTGGCGCGCAGCCTGGTCGAGGTCGCCCATCATCGTACGCCGCAGGGCCTGAAGATCGACTGGCGGGTCGGCGATCTGCTCGATCCCGCGCTTGGCCGCTTCGACCATATCGTGGCGATGGACTCGCTGATCCATTACCGCGCGTTCGATATCGTCGACGTGCTGTCGGGTCTGGCGGAGCGCACCGACGGATCGCTGCTGTTCACCTTCGCGCCGTCGACGCGGCCGCTCGTCGTCATGCACGCGATCGGCAAGCTGTTCCCGCGCGGCGACCGCGCGCCGGCGATCGAGCCGGTGCGCGAGCGGCTGCTGCACACGTTGATCGGCGGCGCGATGCCGTCTGCCCGGATCGGCCGCAGCGAGCGCATAGGCAGCGGCTTCTACACCAGCCATGCGCTGGAGGTGCTGCCGGGATGAGCCGCGTGGCCGCCTTGCGGAACGGTGCGTTCTGGAACCGCGTGGGTACGCGGTTCCTGCCCTTTGCCGATGCCGCGACGGCCGACCTCCCGCTCGGCCGCCTGCTGCGGCTGTCGCTGTTCCAGATGTCGGTCGGCATGGCCGCGGTACTGCTGACCGGTACGCTCAACCGGGTGATGATCGTCGAGCTCGGCATGTCGGCGTCGATCGTCGCTGCCATGGTTTCTCTGCCGTTGCTGTTCGCACCACTGCGCGCGCTGATCGGCTTCCGCTCCGACACGCACCGTTCGGTGCTCGGCTGGAAGCGGGTACCCTATATCTGGTTCGGGACGCTTCTGCAGTTCGGCGGGCTGGCGTTGCTGCCATTCGGGCTGCTGGTGATGACCGGCGGCGGAACGGGGCCCGCGATCGTCGGGCAGATCGGTGCCGCCCTGGCCTTCCTGCTGGTGGGCGCGGGGATGCATACGACGCAGACTGCAGGCCTTGCACTTGCGACCGACCTCGCCACCGAAGATAGCCGGCCGCGCGTGGTCGCTTTGCTCTATGTCATGCTGCTCGTCGGCACATTGGTCAGCGCGCTCGTCATCGGCCGTCTGCTGGCGGACTTCACACCGACCAAGCTGGTCCAGATCGTCCAGGGTGCGGCGATGCTGACGATGGTGCTCAACGTCGTCGCGCTGTGGAAGCAGGAAGCCCGCATGCCGCGCTCGACCGTGCCGGCGGTGCCGCGCCCTGCCTTTGGTGCGGTCTGGGCCCCGTTCATCGCCAGTGCGCGGACGCGGCGACTGCTGGTCGCCGTCGGGCTGGGCGCTGCGGCATTCAGCATGCAGGACGTGCTGCTCGAGCCTTATGGCGGGCAGATCCTGGGCCTCTCGGTCGGGGCGACGACGTCGCTCACCGCGCTCTGGGCGGTCGGCATGCTCGCCGGTTTCACTTATGCCGCCCGCGCGCTCTCCGCCGGAGCCGACCCGCACCGGCTGGCCGGGTTCGGCAGCGTGGCAGGCATCGGCGCCTTCCTTTGCGTCATCTTCGCAGGACCGCTCCACTTGCCGGTGCTTCTGGGTATCGGCGCGACCTTCATCGGGGTCGGCGCTGGGCTGTTCTCTGTCGGCACGCTGACGGCGGCGATGGCGCTGAGCGATGCGGAGCGGACCGGCCTGGCGCTGGGCGCCTGGGGCGCGGTGCAGGCGACGGCCGCAGGCCTCGCCATCGCGATCGGCGCGATCGTCCGCGACGCGGTGTCGTCTGCGGCGGTCGAAAACCGCTTCGGCGCGACGCTGGCCGCGCCGACGACAGGCTATGCACTGGTCTACGCCATCGAGATCCTGCTTCTCGTCGCGGCACTGGTCGCACTCGGACCGCTCGTCCGCAATTATCGATCCACCCCGTCCTCAACCCGCGGCTTCGGCCTCAGCGAATTTCCGATCTGAAAGGTCCTGCCATGAACCTGGAACTCACGCCCGGCATCGATGTAGCCCTATTGGTCTTCTGGTCGTTCGTCCTCTTCTTCGTCTGCCTGGTCTTCTACCTGCGCCGCGAAGACCGGCGCGAAGGCTATCCGCTCGAGGATGAGTTCACCGGTCGGGTCGAAACGCCCGGCGGCCCGCTCAGCACCGCCTCGACCAAGGCGTTCCGCCTGCCCTTCGGCCACGGCTTCGTCACGGCGCCGACCAAGGGCCGCGAGCCGGTGGACATCGCCGCGCGTCGCACCGACCGCTTCGCCGGCGCGCCATACGAGCCCACCGGCAATCCGCTCGCCGACGGCATCGGCCCGGCCGCCTGGGCCGAGCGCGCCAAGCACCCCGATCTCGACATGGAGGGCCATCCGCGCATCCTGCCGCTCAGCAAGGCCAATGGCTTCAGCATCGCGCGCGAGGATTCGGACCTGAGTGGCTGGCCGGTGATCGGTGCCGACGGCGCGGTCGCAGGCCATGTCACCGACCTGTGGATCGACACCGCCGATCGTCTGGTCCGCTATATCCAGCTGGAAGACGGCATCCTGGCGCCGATGATGATGGCGAAGGTCAACCGCCGGCAGCGCTGTGTCGTGATCGACGCGATCAACGCTGCGCAGTTCGCGGGCGTGCCCCGCCTCTCCGCCGCCGACCAGATCACCCTCTACGAGGAGGAGCGCGTCGCCTCCTATTATGGCGGTGGCTATCTCTACGCCAATGCCGGCCGTCAGGAGCCGATCATATGACCGAGCATGAGATCGAGCCGATCCCCGGCCTGCCGGGACAGCTGCCGCCGGGCGAGCGGATATTGTGGCAAGGTTCGCCCGAGTGGCGCGTTCTGGCTCGATCTGCTTTTCACACGCGGGGGATCGCTGGCTATTTCGGCCTGCTCATCGCCGTCTCGCTGGCTTTCGGAAGCATCACCGGTGTCGTGATGACAGCCGCTCTCGGCAGCGTTGCGCTGGGCCTGCTCCATCTGCTCGCCCGCGCTTCGGCACGGACGACGCTGTACACGCTCACCAACCGGCGCATCGTGTTCCGCATCGGCGTCGCAGTACCCAAGTGCATCAACCTGCCGCTCAGCCAGATCGCCTCGGTCGACCTCGCCTGCCGCCCTGACGGCACCGGCGATCTGCCGCTGACCCTGCTGGGCAGCCCGCGCATGGGCTATCTCGCCTTCTGGCCGCATGTCCGCCCCTGGACGGTCGGCACGCCCCGGCCGATGCTGCGCGCGATACCCGATGCGGCGAATGTCGCGGCGCTGGTCGCGCGGGCCTGCCTCGCGGCCAATCCCGGCGGGCAGATTGCGGCCGTCGAGGTTCAGACGCAGCCGATGCCGGCCATGGCGCAGGTCGCATGAGCACCGCACATGATCACGCCAATATGCTGCCGCGCGGCACGCTGGTCATCGCGGGCGCCATGGTGGCGTTCGCGCTGACGGCAACGACCCTGGTGCGGATCACCGGCATGCCGCCGGCCGCCTCGCCGGTCGCCGAGCGCGCAGAGCAGAAGGTCGCGCCGCTCGCCGAGCGTGTGTTGCGATTCAGCGACCGCGCCGACGGCGCTGTGGTGATCGACGACGTCCGCACAGGACGGACCGCTTCGGTGATCGCCCCCGGCGAACAGACCGGCTTCACCCGCGGCGTGATGCGCGGGCTGGCCCGCGACCGCCATATGCGCGGCATCGGCGCGGAGCCCCCGTTCCGCCTGACCGCCTGGGCGAACGGGCAGTTGTCGCTGACCGACACCGCCACCGGGCGCACGATCGAACTTTCGAGCTTCGGCGCGACCAATCGCGCAACCTTCGCGGCGCTGCTCAAATGAGCCGCCGGTTCGACATCGGCTGCACCGTCGAGGTGGCGCACAGCTTCGAGCATCTCCATGCCCATGTGACGCTCGACAGCGATGTCCAACTCGATGCGGGCGACCGCGTGATCGTCCATGGCGCGCGCATCATCGTCCCCTTCGGCGGATCGCTGACCGAGCGGCGCACCGCGACGGTAACGCGCGCGCGGCCTTGGGAGCGGGCCTTGACCCGCATCAAGGCGCGGCTGGCGCTGACCGAATTATATGAAATTGGCTTCTCGCCGGGAGATCATCGATGAGCACCATGGCCCTCAAATCGGCAGCGCCTGTCGTCCCGGCGCCGCAGCACGATCTGCCGATGCCGAGCGTGGAGGAACTGAAGCGCGAGGTGTCGAACGAGACGGTGCTCAGCCCGCGCTTCTACACCACCGACTTCAAGGCGCTCGACGCGATCGACGTCTCGCGCGTGCGCGCCGAGTGGGACGGGCTCATGGCCGAGATGGAATCGGATCCCAACAAGACCCATTTCAAGAAGGATTCATCCTTCGACGGCGTGATCGAGCGGATGCCGCCGGAATTGCGCCGCGACTTCATCGACTTCCTGATTTCGTCGATGACCTCCGAATTTTCGGGCTGTCTGCTCTACGCCGAGATCGCGAAGCGCACGAAGAACCCCGACATGAAGCGGCTGATGAAGTTCCTCGCGCGCGACGAAAGCCGGCATGCGGGCTTCATCAACGACAGCCTGAAGGACGCCGGGATCGGGATCGACCTGTCCTTCCTGAGCAAGGCCAAGAAATACACCTATTTCCAGCCCAAGTTCATCATCTACGCGACCTATCTGTCCGAGAAGATCGGCTATGCGCGCTACATCCGGATTTTCCGCCACCTCGAAAAGCATCCGGAGCAGCGCTTTCACCCGATCTTCGAATGGTTCGAGAGCTGGTGCAACGACGAGTTCCGCCATGGCGAGGCGCTGGCGCTGCTGATCCGCGCCGACCCGAAGATGACCCAGGGCATCAACCGCCTGTGGATCCGCTTCTTCATCCTGTCGGTCTATGCGACGATGTATGTGCGCGATCACACCCGTCCGGCGCTGTACGAGGCGTTCGGGATGGATATCACCGACTATGACTATAGCGTGTTCCGCCTGACGACCGAGATCAGCCGCCAGGCCTTCCCGATCACGATCGACACCGACACGCCGCAGTTCCGCGCCCGCATGGAGGATCTGCTGCGCATCTCGCGGCATATGGACACGCTGCGCGGCAAGCCCGGTATCCTCAACAAGGCGCGCCGGCTCGGCACCATGGCCTCGGCGGGCCTGACCTTCGTGCGGCTCTTCTTCCAGCGCGCCGAGCCCAATGCACTTCCCGCACGCGTGCGGATGGTCCCGGCCTGGTGACACTGCCGCCGCTCCTCTTCGCGCTGCTGATGTGGTTCATCGGCACCGCCACGGTCGTCTGGCTCGACAGCCGCCCGCGCGACACCTTCCGCACCAGCCTGTCGCTGGCGGGGGTGGTGGCGATCGCGGCGATGGGCCTGGTGTGGACATATGCGGGCAGCACGACCGTGGACGGCGCCTATGTCGGCTTCGGCGCGGCGATCGCCATCTGGGGCTGGCATGAGATGAGCTTCCTGATGGGCGAGGTGGCCGGTCCCAACCGCGCATCCTGCCCGCCCGGACTGTCCGGCTGGGCGCGCTTCAAGGCTGCGACGGCGACCGTCATCCACCATGAACTGGCTATCGCCGCGACGGCGCTGGCGCTGTTCGCGCTGACCTGGGGGCAGCCCAATCAGGCCGCACCGCTGACCTTCGCGCTGCTGTTCGTTCTCCGGCTGTCGGCCAAGTTCAATCTCTATTTCGGCGTGCCGAACCTGAGCGACGAGGTGTTTCCGGAGCACCTCGCCTACCTCAAGACCTATTTTCGCAAGCGTCGCATGAACGCGCTGTTCCCATTCTCGATCATGGGCAGCATCGGCCTGGCCGTCTGGGCCTGGACCGTCGCCGAAGGGTCGGCCGACGGCGCGGCGGCAAGCGCGACCCTGCTCGCGGGCCTCGCGGCTCTCGGGGTGGTCGAACATCTGTTTCTGGTGCTGCCGATGCGCGACGCCAAATTGTTCAGCTGGGCTAAGCCCGCCAAAATCGATTTTCTGGGGAGAGGGCAATGAACTACGACAACCTGTTCGCCGAACAGCTCGACACTCTGCGCGAGGCCGGAAATTACCGCATCTTCGCCGAGATCGAGCGTCAGGCCGGCAACTTTCCCCGCGCCAGCCGCTGGACCGAGGACGGCCAGGTCGAGGACGTCACCGTCTGGTGCTCGAACGACTATCTCGGCATGGGCCAGCATCCGAAGGTGCTCACCGCGATGCACGAGACGCTCGATCGCTGCGGCGCCGGCGCCGGCGGCACGCGCAACATCTCCGGCACCAACCACCAGCATGTGCTGCTCGAGAGCGAGCTCGCCGATCTGCACGGCAAGGAAGCCGCGCTGATCTTCACCTCCGGCTATGTGTCCAACTGGGCGGCCCTCTCCACCCTCGCCTCGCGCCTCCCCAATTGCGTGGTGCTGTCGGACGCGCTCAACCATGCCAGCATGATCGAAGGCATCCGCCACAGCCGAGCCGAATGCCTCCGCTTCCGCCACAATGACGTCGCGCATCTCGACGAGCTCCTCTCCCAGGTCGAACCGGGCCGCGCCAAGCTGGTCGCGTTCGAGAGCGTCTATTCGATGGACGGCGACATCGCCCCGATCCGCGAGATCATCGAAGTCTGCGAGAAGCACGGCGCGCTCAGCTATATCGACGAAGTCCATGGCGTCGGCCTCTATGGCCCGCGCGGCGGCGGCGTCGCCGAGCGCGAAGGGCTGATGGACCGGATCGACGTGATCGAAGGCACGCTCGGCAAGGCTTTCGGAGTGATGGGCGGCTATATTACCGCGTCCAAGAATCTCTGCGATTTCGTCCGCAGCTTTGCGAGCGGCTTCATCTTCTCGACCTCGCTGCCGCCCGCCGTCGCCGCCGGTGCGGCCGCCTCGATCCGGCACCTCAAGGAGAGCCAGGTCGAGCGAGTGCGGCACCAGAACCGGGTGAAGATGGTGCGCGAGCGCCTCGACGCGCTCGGCATCCCGCATCTGCCCAATCCCAGCCACATCATCCCGGTGATGGTCGGCGACGCGCACCACGCCAAGATGATCAGCGACTGGCTGATGGACAAGCACGGCATCTATGTGCAGCCGATCAACTATCCGACCGTGCCCAAAGGCACCGAGCGGCTGCGCATCACCCCGTCGCCGGTCCACACCGACGGCGACGTCGACCGGCTGGTGACGGCACTCAGCGAAATCTGGTCGCAATGCGCCCTGGCGCGCCGGGAAATGGCGGCCTGACGAAGAGCGCGCCGCTGGCGGGAGCCGGCGGCGGCGCTGCTAGTCCTGCCCTATCTCGCAAGGCTCATCTGAACTATACTCGAGGTCGGTTCGCTTCAGGGATATTCCATCGGTTGTGAAAATCGTCGCGGTCTGCATGCGTCGGTTCAACCATCCTAGCACGGCCGCCTTCCCTTCCACGTCGCGGCAGTTTGCCAGTTCAGCGCCAACGGGAAGTTCGATGGAGAACACCCGATAGATCATCTCCGTCCCGACGCCACCCAAAGGACTGCGCTCGATTGGGCGGGTTAGGGCAACGACCATGGTCGTCCCCTTCCGAAGCTGCACCATCAAGCATTGGTCGTTAAACTTGCCAGACGGCACACACCAAGAGTGGCTGGTTTCAACCGTCCAATCATCCAAGCTGTGCCCGGAGACGATACGGCCCAATAAGGCATCCGTCTCCGGAGCCGCCGCCGCACAGGCGGACGCCAAAGAGGCGATGATTGCGAACCAAAATCCACGATTGCGGCACATTCGCTACCCAATATTCCATCCGCTGAACTTCCGCTACGGGTCGATCCGTGATCGATAGCTTTCAGCTGCGACCGCTTAGCATCCGCGCGGGGTGGGTAGCTGTCATTCGCTGCGATGTGGCCCATTATCGTTACACTGAACGGCCCATGCGTGATCTTCCTTCACGTCAAAGGTGAACCAGACGACGGCGCATCCACCGTGAACTACGAACGGAATATCTTTATCGCTGACCCAAATTCGGCCACCTGCCCCTTCGACCACATACAACGCTCGAACAGTTTTCCGGCGCTCCTTAGCTTTCCAACTATAATAGCGTTTGTAGTTCGATATTGGGGATGCATCGGGCGGCAGGGTAACACGCTGCTCGATGTGCTGCATCAATCGGTCGTGCCCGCTTGGAGAGTGGGCACAACCTCCTATGAGCAGGAGCGACGGCAATACTAGCAGCTTCATGCTATCGTTATATGAGTTCTTAGAACGCCAGCAATGGGTTGAGAGCCGACAGGCGGGTTTGCGATCTTGCTGTCCGCTCTAGCTCTATAGCAGGCCGTTCTGCACCGATGACGCAGAAGGCAGCTCGCCTTGCACCTTTGTGAAAGTGGGAAAGCTCTCTACCACGGCGAGCTTCGTCGATCCACCTACTCGTGCAGCTTCCGTTGCACCCGCATCAGGGCCAGCGCGACGATCGTCAGCACCAGCGGCACGACGCCGGCCATAGCCACCTTGTAGGACAGCCCCGGCACCGCGCCGACGACATAGCCGATCAACGCGACCAGATAATAGCTGATCGCGACCACCGACAGACCTTCGACCGTCTGCTGCAGCCGCAACTGCACCTCGGTCCGGCGGTCCATCGACGCGAGCAGCACGGTATTCTGCTTAGCCAGCGCGGTATCGATCCGGGTGCGCAGCAATTCGCTGGTCCAGGCGGCGCGCTGCGACAGATCCTCCAGCCTGGCGGAGAAGCTGTCACAGGTCCGCACGGCCGGCGTCAGCCGCCGTTCGGTGAAGTCGGCCAGCGTCTGGTGGCCACGCACCAGCCCGATCTGGAGCGAGGCCAGCCGGTCGGTGCTGAGCTGGGCATAAGCGCGCGTGGCGCTCATGCGATAGCGGGTCTCGGCGACGATCCGCGCGAGTTCGGCCGAGAGAAAGGTCAGCTCGTCGAGCAGCTCGTCGTCCTGCGACGTCCGCTCCGACACCGCGCCGGTCAGCTCCGCCAGCCGCGCCTCGAGCTCGGACACGCGCGGAGTGAGCCGCTGCGCGAGCGGCAGGCCGAGCAGCGCCATATTGCGGTAATTGCCGAGTTCCTGAAGCCGCATCAGAAGCTGCGCGGGCTCGTCGAGCGCCAGATCCCGATCGAGCACCAGCAGCCGGCCATAGCCGTCCTCGTGCAAGCGAAAATCCGACATGATCCTGGCGGCGCCGGACGCCACGTCGCACACCACCGTCGCCTCGGAGGAGAACCAGCGATCGCGTTCCTCCGCCGACGGTTCCGGTCGATCGCGCGGGGCAAAGGCGATCTGGGTCGCGCGGATCACGTCGCCGGGCAGGTCGGCCAGGATCCGGCTGAGCAGCGGTTCGAACAGCGCCTCGTCGAACGGCGCATCATAGGGCCCTTCACGGATCAGCGTGTGGCTGACGAATTCGGTGTGCCGCTCCCACACCAGGGTGAAGCCGTCGAGGGCGATGACGCCATATTTGGCGGCGACCGGAACGATCGCCCGGCTGCCCTGGGCCAGCGCGTCCATATGCGCGCGGCTCGCTTCGCCGCCGCCCTCGCCGGTCAGGGTGATGATCTGCATGAGGCGGCACGGCGCCGACAGGCGCGGAAGCCGCCGGACGTGCATCTCCTCCGACAGCGAAGCGCGCAGGGCGTGATTGCGCATCATGCCCCGCGCGCTCGCAGTGTCGGAAAGTCTGGACCCGCGCCGCTCGAACCAGCGGCGCGGGCCATCGTCATTGGGCTGCCGCGACCTGCGTGCCCGTTGCCGGCGCCATCGCAATGGACGGAGCGGGCGCCGGTGCCGCCGGTGCGGGCGCCTGGATCAGCCAGGGCGCCTGGTCGACCATGCTCACGCCGCCGAGGGGCTTGTTCACGCCCTGGTGGCAGGTGGTGCAGTTGACCTTGTACGGATCGCCCATCGGCCCCTTGCGATTGGCCGGGAAGACCGACGCAAGCGGGGTGATGTAGCTGTTGTTGGCATCGCGCACCATGCGGATGCCGTACCAGGCCTGAGCACGCTGGGCCCGGCTACGGTTCCAGGCGGCGAAGGACTGGCTGTTGTGGCAGAAGGTGCAGTTCACCCCCAGTGCCTGGCTGGTGTGCATCATCAGGCCATAGGTCTTCTCGGTGGCGTGGATCGACGCCGTGTGATCGGACGGCAGAGCCTTGGTCGACGCCACCCGGATATTTTCCTTCCCGGCGAGATAGGCGCTGAACCCGCCTGACGGCAGCGAAGCATAGGCAACTACGGGAGTAGGCGTGTTCTGCCCATGCTTGTTGCCGCGGATGGATCGCGGATTGGGCGGTCCTTCCTCTTGCGCCCAGATGTTCGCCGGCACCGGCTGTCCGCGGTGACAGGTGAAACAGGTGACGCCGGTCTGTTTGACGTGGCTCGACCAACCCGTGTTGATCTGGCGCGTCATCAACAGCATGCGTCGGGCGACGATCTTGGTGTACTTCTCGTCCGACGCCATATTTTCGGGATTATGGCAGTAATTGCATCCCTGTTCGGCCGGCGCGACCCATTGGCTGATCTGTGCCATCATATGGTCGAACCGGTCCTTGCTCATGCTGCCGAGCACCGGGACGTTCTGGTAGGCCGATGACGCCAGGTCCCCGCCCTCGGGCGGAAGCGGATAGGCGATCGGAGGAATGGTCGCCGGCGGAGGCACATTGTCCTTGTCGACGATCAGGTTCATGCCGGTGCCGCGATAGCCCACCTGGGCGGTGTCCTTCGGCCCCAGCTCGCACCCGGCCAGCAGGATCAGCCCGATGCTGGCGGCGGCCACTTTGATCATGATGCGGGTCATTGCGGCGCTCCCGGCAAGGTGGCTGGATCGATCACGCCCGTGCTGGGATAGCCCGGCGCATAGCCATGTTCGATCGCCCAGAGATACCAGTTGTCGACGACCGTCCCGGTCAGGAGGATCCCGATCGCACCGGTCAGCGGGCACAGCACCGCGAACCACCAGGCCCAGCGATGGATCGATTCCATCGTGGCGTTGAAGCCCATCGTCCAGCGCCAGAACAGCGCCGCGCGTTCAGAAGCCGTGCCGCGATCGGTGATCTGCTCGATCTCGCGTTCGCCGCCATAGCGCCCGACCGCCAGGATCGTCGCACCGTGCATCGCGAAGAGCAGGGTCGATCCGTACAGGAACACGATCGAGAGGCAGTGGAACGGATTATAGAACAGATTGCCGTAGCGGATCGAGAAAGCCGCCGTCCAATCGAGGTGCGGGAAGATGCCGAACGGCACCGCCTCCGACCAGCTGCCCATCAGCAACGGGCGGATGAAGCCCAGCGTCAGGATCAGCGAGATGCCGGCGGCGAACGCCCAGGGGACATGATTACCCAGGCCCAGCGCGCTGGCGCGGCGGAAGGTGCGGACGAGCCACAGGAGCAGCGCGGCGGTCATGAAGAAGCCCGCCATCTGCCACCAGCCGCCCTCGGCCAGCGGCACCGCGAGCGTGAAGCCCCACTGGGGCCCCGGCGGCTCGAGCGCCAGCCACGGCAGCTGCCGGGCGAACTGGATCGGATCCCAGTTTACGCTGGCCCACATGTTGAGACCGATGATCTCGAAGGCAAGGAAGGCGCAGACGAGCGAGGCGATGCCGAGCTTGCCGAGATAGATCGGCCCGATCTGCGCGGCGCCGAGCTTGCCGGCCCAATAATTGTAGATTGCCAGGTCACCGCGAGCAAAGCTGCTGGGGGGCAATGGCGGCCCCATCTCCAGCGGCCCGCGCAACTGCACCTGCGTGAACATGTTCTGATAGCGCATCGTCTATCCCCCTCTCACGACCAGATCGGCAGGTTGAGCCACCACGTCCACCATTCCGGCCAGCCGCGTGTCCAGAACGGGCCCGAGATGATGATGCAGATCGCGCTCCAGAAACCCGCCGACAGCGCCAGGAACAGGCCCAGCCGGTGGATGCCCAGCGTACCGACCGAATAGCCGATCGTGTCGCGGAAGAATGCGTCTTCATATTCGGGCGATTTGACCGCCTCGCCCGGCGGCGGATTGACCGCCGAGAGGACAAGCGCGCCATGGAAGGCGAGTGCGCCGCCGGTCACGAAGAAGAAGCTGACCGCCAGCATGTGCGCCGGATTGTAGTGGAAATGCAGATATTGATAGCCGGTGTTCGACACCCAATCGAGATGGCTGAAGATGCCATAGGGGAAACCAAATCCCCAGGCGCCCAGCAACACGGGGCGGATCACGACGAGGCTGACATAGGCGAAAATGGCGAAGCCATAGGCGAAGGGGACATGATATCCCATGCCGAGCTTGCGGCAGATCTCGACTTCCCGGAGTGCCCAGGACGAGAAGGCCGCGATCGCGCAGACGGTGATGATCTGCCAGAACCCGCCTTCGCGCAGTGGCGCGAGGCCCAGGCCGTAACTGATGTCCGGTGGAGCGATGCTGATCAGCCACGGATTCCACGTCGGCCCCAGCGAGGCCGCATATAGGATCAGCAGCGTGCCAAGCACCGCCGTAATGGCGCTGATGACGCCGAAGAAGCCGACGTAAAACGGGCCGACCCAGAAATCGAACAGGTCGCCGCCGAGAAGCGTGCCGCCTCTGACACGGTATTTTCGCTCAAAGCTCAGCAAGGCCATGGCCAAACCTCCCGGCCGCGTCGATCAACGACAGCGACCCTTCGAAAAATCTAAAAATTCAGTGGACGGGCCGGACGCTTGGGACCGCCCCGCCCACTCGAAGTCACCTGACGTGCCGTCAGCTCGCTGGCGCGACCGGGGCCGTGGCCGCCGCAGGGGCAGTCCGGGGGCCGTCGAGCCAGTTGAACTTGTCGGTGCTCAGCAAGATGAAGTGAATCAGCAGTGCCAGCACGAACAGGAAAATGAACAGCGCGACCAACGCACGGCGCGGGTCGAATATCAGCCAAATCCTCCACATGTCGTGGTTCCTTTCTCAGTCAGTCCAGAATTCCGCAGCGATGCTGCTTACAGCCAGGGGCGCCAGTTCCAGACCAGGAAGTGAGCGACGATCGCCACTGCCGTGAACATCAGGAAGCTGGTGATGAACAGCTTGTGGAATTCTTTGGCTTCTTCAGGGCTCAGGTAGGTAGCGAGCCCCATCCTTTCGTTCGGATCATTCATCTCTACGTCTCCATTATTCCCGACGAGGGCAGGAGCGTGAAACGCGCTCCCCGACGGCATCCACCCGAGCAACATGCCCGGCAGGATTGGTGCGCCCGCAGCGATCCAAGTCGCATCGCGCGGTAAGGCTTGGCCGCGGTCATGCCCCGCGGCTTTCGGAAATCGCTATCGCGAGGCGTTCAGGCGTCACGGACGCCTCGCCAGCGCGGCGCGCGGCGCGCTCGGCAGCGTCGCGGATGCGCTTCGCCATCGAGATGCGGACAAGAACCGGAGCACGCTCGACGACCGCGTCGAGTTCGATCTTCGCTGCCGCGTCCCAGGTCACTTCGCTCTGGTTGCGCGCCGGGGTCGCCTCGACCGCGTCGAGCTGGCCGGCAAGCGGAAGGATGTGGAAAAGCGCGTCGAACAGCGCGTTGCAGACTTCCTGCACGATGTAGGTCGCGCCTGCATAGCCCATGAACGGCGTCCCGGTATGGCGGCGGATCACCGCTCCGGGGAAGCTCGCCGGGATGTAGCAGCCGCGCATACCGCCGGCACCGCCCGCAGCCTCCGCCATATACATCCGCTCGTTGAAACTGCCGAACAGGACGAGCGGCGGATTGGTGGCGATCATGTCCTTGACCGCCTGATTGTCCGACTTCGCGCCGGCACAGCGCGCTACTGCGAAATTGCACGGCAGACCCATGTCGTCCTCGAGGAACTTGCGGATGCCGCGCGCATAGGTTTCGGTCGCGACGATGCCGAAGCTGGCAGTGCCGAAGAAATCCTGGGTGACCGAGCGCCACAGATCCCAAAGCGGCTTGATCGTCGTATGCTTTTCCTGGGTGATGAACGGCTCGGGATCGAGGCCGGTCAGTTCGCCCAGCTTGCGGAGGAAGAGCGTTGTGCTTTCCAGCCCGATCGGCGCCTGGAGATAGGGCCGTTCGAGTGCCTCGCACAGGCCGCGTCCGAACTCGCGATACATGCAGACATTGACCTGCGCCGCCGCCAGCTTCTTGACGTCGGCCAGGTGACTGCCGAGCGGGAAGGTCATGTTCACTTCGGCGCCGATGCCCTCGAGCAGCCGGCGGATCTCCGCCAGGTCGGAAGGCATGTTGAACGTGCCGTACATCGGACCGATGATGTTAACCTTGGGCTTCTGCCCCGCGAGCGGCGGCTTGGCCGGCGGCACCTTCTTCGGCCCGAACTGCGTCCACAGCCAGGTCAGCGCGCGGTCGCCCGACTGCCACTGATCCTCGTCGATCGTGCGCGGCAGGAAGCGCTGGATGTTGGTGCCTTCGGGCGTGACGCCGCCACCGATCATCTCGGCGATCGAGCCCGTAACGACGACCGCCGGCAGATCCGGGTCGAGCGTCTTCCACGCCCGGCGCATCGCGCCTTCCGTTCCGTCGCGACCGAGCTCCTGTTCGCCCAGCCCCGTCACCACGATCGGCAGTTCGTGCGGCGGCAGGCCGTCGGTATAGTGAAGCACCGACGTGACCGGCAGATTCTCGCAGCCCACCGGGCCGTCGATGATGACCTGCAGGCCCTTGATCGCGGTGAAGGCGTATACCGCCCCCCAATAGCCGCCGGCGCGGTCGTGATCGAGGATGAGGGTCATACGCCGACGCTCTCTTCCGCCTTGGCGGCGGCAATGCGCTTGGCCGCGAACTTGGCCTTGTACTCGGGGCGATCGACGGGCGTGGTTTCCCACTGGCCGGCGGTCGCGCCGCTGCCGACACCTTCGAAGAACTCGGTCATCCGGTCGAAGCGGTGCTTGTTGGCGAGCGCGGCGTTGACCACCATGGCGAGGCTTCCCGCACCCGCGGGGCCCATCAGCGGCCGTGCCGAGATCAGGTTGGTGAAGTAGAGCGCCGGGATCGCCTTCTGCTTGGCATGCTGGACGACGGGCGTGGTGCCGATGGCGAGGTCGGGGCCATATTCCTCGACCGCAGCGATGTCCTGCTCCAGGCTGGCGCGATATTGCACCCGGCAACCATGGGCCTCCAGCCAGTCGCGATCGGGATCGGACCAGACCGTGCGCGGGCAGGCGGTGCCGACATAGGGCACGGTCGCCCCGCTCTCGATCAGCAAGCGCGCCACGAGCAGCTCCGAGCCCTCATAGCCGGAGACGGTGACGCGTCCCGAGACCGGTCGGGCAGCGAGCGCGCCACGGATCGCCGGGATGAAGCGGTTCTTCGCTGCATCGACCTTGTCCTGAGCGATCCCGCAGGCCGCGCCGATCGCGTCGAGCCAGGCTGCGGTGCCATCGGCACCGACCGGGGCAGAGCCGACGACGGTGCGCCCAGCGGCCTCGAACTCGCGGACGCTCGCGGTGTAGAAGGGGTGGATAGCACCGACCACGGCGCAGTCGAGCGCCTGGTACAGCTCACGCCACTCGCGCGTGGGAACGACCGGGCCGGCGGCCAGGCCGAGCGGCTCGAGCAACAGCCCGATGCCCGGGGGGTCGGCCGGGAACATCTCGCCCAGCAGGGTGACGGTCGGGCGGGCCGAGCGCTCTTTCGGTGCAGCGACCGGTCCGACCTCGGCCTCGCGCCGGGCATAAGCGAGCATCGCGCCCGCCAGCACATCTTTCGCCTCGGCATGCGTCGGAACGCCGAAACCGGGAACGTCGATCCCGATGACGCGCACGCCGTTGATCTGATCGGGCAGCAGTTGCAGCGGAACGCCCGATGCGGTCGGCACACACAGGTTGGTGACGACGATCGTGTCGTAGAGCGCCGGATCGGCAAGCCCCTCGACAGCTTCCTTGATGTCCTCGAACAGCTTGCCGGTGACGAGCGTTTCGGAGCTGAAGGGCACATAGCCGACGCTGCGCTTCGCGCCGTAGAAATGGCTGGTGAAGGTCAGACCGTAGACGCAGCATGCGGAGCCCGAGAGGACCGTCGCGGTGCGGCGCATGCGCAGGCCGACGCGCAACGACCCGAAGGCGGGGCACATCGATTGCGGCTGATCGTGCGGGCCCTTGGGATAGTCGGCAGCGTAGCGGTCGAGAATGTCGGACTTCCCCGCCTCGACCGCCGCCGCACGCAGCGTATCGCCGGACGAGCAGCCGCCCTCGGTGGGCGCCGAAAGGTCGATCCGGTCGCGATCGCGGGAAAGATTATCGATATCCACGATCAGACCGCGTCGTACACGACTTCGAGGCTCGGCTTGGGCGCATAGGCCGCGCCGCGCATGTCCGCCTGGGTCGCTGGCTTGAGCGTGAAGTCCGCTCCGGTCACATCGGCGCTGAACAGCCCCAGCAGCCCGTCCTGATCGAGGGGCGTGGGGCGAAGCGGCGGCGCCTCCGCGACATTGGTCGCCAGCTCCTCGAAGATCGAGGCCCATTGCCCGCCGGGCTTGCCGATGATCTGGTAATTCGCGCTCTTCTTGCGGATATCCTCATTCGCGGGGATCGCGGTCAGCACCGGGATGCCCACCGCTTCCGCAAAGGCATTGGCTTCGCCGGTGCCGTCATCCTTGTTCAGGATCATTCCCGCGACGCCGACATTGCCGCCCATCTTGCGGAAATATTCGACCGCCTTGCAGACATTGTTCGCGACGTAGAGCGATTGCAGGTCATTGGAGGCGACGACGATCACCTTCTGACACATGTCGCGCGCGATCGGCAGGCCGAAGCCGCCGCACACCACGTCGCCGAGGAAGTCGAGCAGGACATAGTCGAAGCCCCATTCGTGGAAGCCGAGCTTCTCCAGCGTCTCGAAGCCGTGGATGATCCCGCGCCCGCCGCAGCCGCGACCGACCTCCGGGCCGCCCAGCTCCATCGCGAACACGCCGTCGCGCTGGAAGCAGACATCTTCGATCCCCACCTCTTCGCCGGCGAGCTTCTTCTTCGACGATGTCTCGATGATCGTTGGCGTCGACTTGCCGCCGAACAGCAGGCTGGTCGTGTCGCTCTTCGGGTCGCAGCCAATCAGCAGCACGCGCTTGCCCTGCTGCGCCATCATATAGCTGAGGTTGGCGAGCGCGAATGACTTGCCGCTGCCGCCCTTGCCGTAGATCGCGATGATCTGCGTCTCCTTGGTCACCGGCCCCGAAGGCACGGGATCGGGCTCCCAGGAGGCTTCCTCGCGCAGCGTACTCGGGTCCAGCATGCTCACAGCGTTCTCCAATCCAGGACCATTTTGAGACACGCAGGGTCGGTGAACGCCTGCGGATAAGCGGCATCTGCTTCCGCAGCGGGCCGGGTGTGGCTGATCAGCCCGTCGAACTCGAGCAGCCCGATATCGAGCAGTTCGACGACCGCAGCGAGATCAGCGGGGGTGAATTCGGCAGAGATCCGCATGCGCGCTTCCCGCATGAACGCAGGCGGAAAGGCGAAGGACAGCCGGTCGTAGAAGCCCGCGAGGGTCACTTCCCCGCCCTTCGCCAACCGGGCGAAGGCGAGGTCGAGCACATCGGGCGTACCGCTGGCATCGCAGATCGCGGCATAGTCGCGGCGGTCGTCAGCGTCCGGATCGATCACCGAATAGTCGAAGCCCGCCTGACCGAAGCCGTCCTCGCGCCGGGCCGGATTGGCTTCCCACACGACGGGGGCGTCGCCGCCGGTCGCTATGGCGATCCGCGCGATCAGCCGACCCAGAATACCGTGACCGACGATAAGATCGGGCACCCCGCCTACCGCGATCGCCCGGTGGGCGGTCGCTGCCAGTGCGATCAGCGTGCCATTGCGGCCCAGCGATTGGCTGATGGGGATGGCCCGGGCGGAGGGAATTACCACCTGCCGCGCCGTCCCGCCGAACAGGCCGCGCGCGCCTTCGTAGCAATTGGCGCCGGGGACGAACACATATTCGCCGATCCGCGCGCTGGCGTCGTCGCCCGCATCGACGATGCGACCGACCGATTCATATCCGGGGACGAGCGGGTAGCCCATGCCGGGAAAATTCGGCATCCGGCCGGTCCACAGGAGTTTCTCGGTGCCGGAGGAAATTCCGCTCCAGTCGATCTCGACGCGGACATCGCCCGCAGCCATCCGGGTCAGCGCGAGCGGTCGCAGCGACAGCTGCCCCGGCGCTTCCAGAATGACTGCAACAGCCTCCATCAGACTTGGCTCCCCGGCGTCGAGCACATGCTGGCCTCTAACGCTGGTGTAATGTGCGCTAGACACTGTTCCATGTCAACGTACTTGGACACTTGTTTATTTCGCAGCCGTGATTACGCGGACGGTTAGGGGAATAGTCGTCGGAATTTCGCGCGATTTGCTAAATCCGACGGCGCGCAACATCTCGCGAATCTCTTCCGATGTTCGGGGACGCCCCGATCCCATCGCGAGAAGATAGAAGCCGAAATAGGCGTCGCCCGCCGCCTCGGCGCCCCGAGTCTGGGCCATCGGTTCAGCGATGACGAGCGTCCCGCCCGGAGGAAGCGCCGCATGGATCGCGCGCAACAGGGTCATGGCGGGCGCGTCGTCATGATCATGGAGCACCCTGACCAGCGAAATCGCGTCATGTCCGTCGGGCAGCGGATCGCTGAGAAAACTGCCGCCGTGGATTCGCGTGCGCACAGCCAGGCCCGCAGCATCGAGCCGCGCGCGGGCGCGCTCGCCGACGGCGGGAAGATCGAACAGCGCCAGCTGGAGTTCAGGCGCGCGCGCGCCGACTGCGGCCAGAAACGCCCCCTCGCCGCCGCCCACGTCGAGCAGCCTCCGGTGACGGTGAAACGGATAAGCGTCTATCACATGCCGGGCGACCAGAGGTTGCGATGCCGCCATCAGCGCCGAATAGGCGGCAACCGCCGAATCCTCCCCACGGCCGGGGGCTTGTGCATAATGCCACAGCCCCGCCAGCCTGCCCCTGCCACCGCCACTGCGCAGCAGGGACACCGGATCGGCAAGGTCGGCGTAGAGCAGGCGATGATGCGCCACCATCTCCGCAATTCCAGGATTGCCGGTCATGGCCGCACCGGCGCTCCCCAGCGTCCAGGCCGGTCCGATCGGCTCGACGAGTCGCAGCGCCGCTGCCGCCCGCAACAGGCGCGTTACGCCCTCGGCCGGCAGGTCGATGCGGGGGCCAAGCTGTTCCGCCGTCAGAGGTCCGCCGGCAAGATGGCGGAGCAGATCGGTCTCTATGCAGGCCGCCAGGATCTGCGAGTAGACGAAGCCGGCGACGAGATCGAACAACTCTCCTGCCCGCGCCCGTGCGATCGGCCGGGTCAGCGGCGACCGTGCCGCCCACCGCTGAAATCGCTGCGAGGACAGGACGCGATTGCGGATGGCCAACCAACGGCCGCGCCAGCCGGAATATGTTTTTTTGGACACAATCATATGTCCAATAGTCTGGACACATGATAGCATTGCGTCAATCGAACAGGAAAAGCGATGCCGGACGGACCCATCGTCATAATCGGAACAGGTGTCGGCGGACTTGTCAGCGCCGCATTGCTGGCGGCTGCGGGGTCCGACGTGCTGGTGGTCGAGTCGGGCAACGCACCCGGCGGCAAGCTCCGCGCGGTCGATGTCGGCGGCGTCGCCATCGACGGCGGGCCAACCGTCTTCACCATGCCCGAGATTTTCCAGGGCATTTTCGACGCGTGCGGCGAAACCATGGCCGATCATCTGAAGCTGCGACCGGCGAACCGGCTGGCGCGGCATGCCTGGGGGCCTTCGCGCCTCGACCTCTATGCCGATCCTGCCGCCAGCGAGGAGGCCATTGGCGACTTCGCCGGCGCCAAGGAAGCGCGCGGCTACCGCGCCTTCCGGACCGAGGCGAAGCGGCTGTTCGACGCGCTCGATCGCCCTTTCCTGCGGAGGACCAAGACCGATCCGATCAGCCTTGGCTGGCGGATGGGCATGCGGGGCTTCCCCGACTATCTGAACTTGCGGGCCTACACATCGATGTGGCGCGCACTGGGCGCCTATTTCGCTGATCCGCGATTGCGCCAGCTGTTCGGTCGTTACGCCACCTATTGCGGGTCTTCGCCTTTCCTGTGCCCGGCGACGCTGATGCTGATTTCCCATGTCGAGGCGAATGGGGTGTGGCTGATCGACGGCGGCATGCATCGACTCGCACGCGCGCTCGAATCACTCGGGCGCCGCGTCGGCGCGCGCTTTCGTTACGGCGCGCGCGTCCGTGAGATCCTCGTCAAGCGGGGCCGGGCTTCGGGGGTCATCCTGGCGAACGGCGAACGGATCGAGGCGAGTGCGGTGCTGTGCAACGCCGACCCCGCCGCGATCGGTTCCGGCGCCTTCGGCCATGCTGCGCGGCACGCAACTGCCAGGATTTCCCCCCAGCGCCGCTCGCTGAGCGCAATGGTGTGGACCGCGCAGGCGGAAGCAACGGGCTTCCCGCTGGTCCACCACAGCGTCTTTTTCTCGAAGGACTACGCCGCAGAGTTCGCAGCGCTCAGCGCCGGTCGGCTGGCCGATGCCCCGAGCGTCTATCTCTGCGCGCAGGATCGCGACGATGACGGTGCGCTGCGCGCCGAGGGCAGAGAGCGCGTCCAGATCATCGTCAATGCTCCCGCCACCGGCGACGGCGCCCCCCTATCCCAAGCGGAGATCGACCTATGCACACAGCGCATGTTGGACAGCGTTTCGCGGGCGGGACTTTCGCTCGATCTGGGAGCCTCGGCGGTACTGACGACGCCGAACGATTTCGAGGCGCTGTTTCCGTCGACGGGTGGAGCCCTTTATGGACCGGCCTCGCACGGGTGGGCGGCCTCCTTCCGCCGGCAGGGCAGCCGGACAGCGATCCCTGGGCTCTATTGCGCGGGCGGGAGCACCCACCCCGGCGCGGGCGTCCCGATGGCGGCGCTTTCCGGCCAGCTAGCCGTCGACTGTCTGCTCAGGGACCGCGCTTCGATGTCGCGGTGGCGCCGAACGGCTATGCCTGGTGGTACATCGACGCAACCAGCGCGGACGGCCGTTACGGGCTGACGATCATCGCCTTCATCGGCAGCGTCTTCTCGCCCTATTACAAGTTCAGCGGACGGCAGCGACCCGACAATCACTGCGCGATCAACATTTCGCTCGCCGGACCGCGCGGCAGCGCCTGGGCGATGACCGAGCGCGGCGCGGCCCGCGTCGACCGGGGGCGCGATCACTTCGCCGTCGGCCCGAGCGCACTCAGCTGGGACGGCGACACGCTGGTGATCGAGATCGCCGAGATTTCGGCTCCAATCCCCTATCGCGTACGTGGCACGGTGCGGGTGACACCCGAGATGATCGGCACTACCGCCTTCGCACTCGACCCGGCCGGTATGCATCGCTGGCATCCGGTCGCGCCGCGTGCGCGCGTTGAAGTGGCGATGACGCATCCCGGCGTGACCTGGCAAGGCGAAGGCTATTTCGATTCGAACTTCGGCGACGAGCCGCTCGAGGACGGGTTCGACGAATGGCATTGGTCGCGCGCGCATCTGAAGCAGGATGTGGCGGTGCTCTATGAAGGGCGGCGGCGCGACGGCACACCTTTCGATCTGGCGCTGCGATTCGATCGGCAGGGGCGCTGGCACGATGTAGTCCAGCCAGCGCCTGCGCCGCTGCCGCGCAGCGGCTGGCTGGTCAAGCGGGCGACGCGCGCCGACGCGGGCCACACGCCTCATGTCCTCAGGACATGGATCGACGCGCCCTTCTACGCGCGGACGGCGTTGGCGACCCGGCTGTTCGGCGAGGACGTGCACGCGGTGCACGAAAGCCTGTCGCTCGGTCGCTTCCGCTCACCGATCATCCAGTCGATGCTCCCCTACAGGATGCCCAGAGCTTTCTGGTGACGCGCTCTGCGCCGCCTCCTCGCGCTTCTGCCGGTCGCGCGCGATCTCGCGGTTGATCGATAGGAGTTGCCAGATGCCGAAGGCGAGCGCGGGTATGCCGGCGATCGCGAGGTCGAGCAGACCCAGACTCATAGGGATGCCTCCAGAAAGTTTCTGATGATGACGGCAATATCCGCCGGCTTCTCTTCATGGGCGAGATGGCCGAGACGGGGCAAGGTCTGCAACTGGGCACCGCTCACCATGGCGGCGGCCCCGCGCGCGGTCGCAAGCGGGATCGCCGCATCGGCCTCGCCATGCACCAGCAGCAATGGCGTGTGCAGCCGGGGCAGGTCGCGCTTCAGCGCCTCCAGATCCCAATCGGCCATCATCCCGATCGCGCCCGCGCAATGGTCCGAGGTGGCGAACAGCCGCTCATAGCAGCCTATGCCCTGCTGATCGATGCGCGAGCCGGTGCTGCGCGCGAGGAAGCGCGCCGTCTCGCCCGGCGTGCGCATCAATCGCGAGAGGATGTGCGGCGCAAAGGGGTTGACGAACAGCAGGCGTGCGAGCGTGGGAAACAGCGCTGCGGCCAGCCCCGGAAAGGGCAGCAGTGCCGCGTTGAGCCCGATGATCGCGGCGGGATCGGCGACGCCGTCGAGCGCCATGCGGATGGCGATCGCTGCCCCGGCCGAATGGCCCGCTATCGCCTGTGGCCGGATCTCCAGCACGTCCAGCAACTCGCCGACAGCGCGCGCCATCGCGACTATCCCCATCCCGCCGGCCGGACGCCCGGTCGTGAAGCCGTGCCCCGGCAGATCGGGCGCGATGACGGTGGCATGTTCGGCGAGCAACGGCGCCAGAGCGCGCCAGCTGTGCGTCGCTGCGCCGGTGCCGTGCAGCAACAGCAGCACCGGCCCGTCGCCCATTATCTGGACATGGAAGCGCATCCGCCCGACTTCGACGAACCGGCTGTGGGCGCGATTGGGCCAGTCGCGGCCCTCGACGTCCCAGCGCGGCCTGCTCATCCGGCCTGCGCCGCCGTGACGGCGGCGTGCATCGCCGCCGCATCGGCGCGCGGCAGCGGCAGATAGCGCGCACCCATTTCCCGCGCGAGCCTGGCGCCTTCGGGCCTGGGCCGCGCCGATATGTCGACAAAGGCGCTCGCGATGCCCGCCGCGCCGATCGCGCCGGCGGCCGCAATGGCGTCGCGTTCCGCCGCCTCGCGCGCCGCGCTGCCATCGGCGGCGATATTGGCGCGGCCGTCGGTCAGCACCACGACAAAAGGCGTCCGGCCCCGCGCCCGTGCGCTCTCGGCGATTTCGCGGGCCGCATTCAGCCCGGCTGCCAGCGGCGTCCCCCCGCCCCCCGGCAGTTCGGCAAGCGAGCGGCGCGCGCGCGCCAGCGAGCGCGTGGGCGGCAGCAACAGCTCCGCCATGGTCCCCCGGAAGGCGACGACCGCGACTTCGGCCCGCTTCACATAGCTTTCGGCCAGCAACAGCTCGACCGCCCCCTTGGCCTCGGCCAGCCGCGCCAGCGCCGACGAGCCCGAAGCATCGACCGCAAAGATGGTGAGCGCGCGCGCGCGCGTCTCGAACCGGCGGATGCGCAGGTCGCTGCGGCGGACAGCGACCCGGCCGCCAGCGGCGCCGCGCAGCCTCTGCCACGGCGCTGCCGCGCGCAGCGTGTCGATCAGGCTCAGCCGACGCCCGCTCCCGGGCATGCCGGCACGCGCGCTCATCGGCCGACCGCGCGCGCCCGAAGGCTGTCGCTCCCCCGCCCCGTTGGCGCGGCCGGCCTTTCGGCTGCGCCCGGCGGCGATCCGCGCCAGCACATCCTTGGGCAAGGCCGCCAGCGCGGCGGCGAGAATGATGTCTTCGACGGGGCCAGGTTCGCCGCGTTCATCATTGCCGGCGTCGGTGTCCGACGAAGGCGGCGGCGGTTCCGGCGCCGCATCCTCCTCGGCCGCTGCGGGCAGACGCGTTGCGCGCGGTGCCAGGACGAGACGCGCGGCGAGCATCACATCCTTTTCGCTCACATCGACCCGCCCCGCGAGCCTGGCCGAGGCCCGCGCCGCGCGGAGCGCCAGGATCGGCGCGCGGGCCGACTCGATGCCAAGCGCGGCTGCGGTGGTGACCAGCGCCGTCATCATGTCCTCCCCGGCATGGGGCTGCGGGCCGATCACAAGTTCGGGCGGCGGAATCGCGACGGTCGGATCGCTTGCGATGTCGTCCTGCCATCGTGCGGCAAAGGAGCCCTCGCCCGAAGTCTGGGAGGAAAGATCGATCGCGAAAGCGAGCCGTTCGACCAGCGTCGCCGGCGGGCGTTCGTCCGGCTCGACGCCGTCATCAAGGGCCATGAGCAGGAAGGGCTCATCGGCGCCGTCCATCGCCGCACCGATGCGCCCCGCCGTCTCCGCAGAAATCCGCTCCGCCATCGGCACGACGAGGACGCCGCCGGCCGCTTCGTCGAGCAGACCGGGGCTCTTCACCGCGCGCCCGAGGGCGAGGGTCGCGGCGAGATCGATGCCGCCCAGCAGCCGCTCATCATCGACATGAACCGGCAAGCGTCGCATCGGGGCATCCGCCGGGAGGCTCGCCCGCATGGCCGGCACAAGCGTATCGCGGCGTTCGCCCCCGCCCCGCAGGATCAGGCCGCCAAGACCCGGATCGATCGCGCACATCCGCACCGCCAGCACTGCATCCGCAAAGGCATCGGGCGCGGCTTCGCGCGACCCGGTCACGCCACCATATCCTCCAGCGCGCGTTCGATCCGCGCCGTCGAGCCCGTATCGTCGAGAACTCCCCGGCGCAGACGGTGCCGCAGCGCCATCGGCGCGACCGCCGCAATATGGTCCGTGCTCACGGCGTCGGCCCCATCGAGTGCAGCCAGCGCACGCCCCGCCCGCATCAGCGTCAGTTCGCCGCGCAGTCCATCGGCTCCGACCGTCATGCAGAGGCGCGAGGCATAAGCCAGCACGGCGTCCGGTATCGTCACGGTCGACAGCGCTTCCCGACCGCGCGCAATCTGCTTCAATGTCTTGCGTTCCGCGCGCTTCCAGCTTTCGGAAAAACCCTGCGGATCGCGTTCGAACGCGTCACAACGCTTCAATATCTCGACCCGCTGCTTCAGATCCCCAGGAGTCCGCACCTCTACGGACAGGCCGAAGCGATCGAGCAATTGCGGGCGCAGTTCGCCTTCCTCGGGGTTGCCGCTGCCGACCAGCACGAAGCGCGCGGGATGGCGCACGCTCAGCCCCTCGCGTTCGACCAGATTCTCGCCCGACGCCGCAACGTCGAGCAGCAGATCGACGATATGGTCCTCGAGCAGATTGACCTCGTCGATATAGAGGAAGCCGCCATTGGCCCGCGCGAGCAGCCCCGGCTCGAACGCCTTGACGCCGGCTCCCAGCGCCCGTTCGAGATCGAGGGCCCCCACGACGCGGTCTTCGGTCGCGCCCAGCGGCAGGTCGACGAACGGTACCGGCACCTTGCCCTTGCGGGGCGTACCGTCCTGATAGCCTGCAGCGGCCGCATCGATCGGCGGCAACAGCCCGGCAAGCGCGCGCACAGCCGTCGACTTGCCGGTCCCCCGGTCGCCGAACACCATGACCCCGCCGATCCGGGCATCGACTGCCGCGATCAGCAAGGCGCGCTTCATCTCGTCCTGGCCGACGATCGCGGAGAATGGAAATGACACACGCACCGGCGGACTGTAACACGGGTTGGACACTCTACAAGACAGGATAGTGAGACATGTGGACGCCGATCATCGTTGCCGGGGGCGGCGCCCTGTTTCTCGGCGTGCTCGGCGGGCTCATGACGCCGATCGGCACCTGGTACCGAAAGCTCTCCAAGCCGACGCTCCAGCCGCCGGACTGGCTGTTCGGTCCGGCCTGGACCATCATTCTCGGCCTTGCTGCCTGGTCGGCGGTGACCGCGTGGAACGCAGCCCCCGATGCGGCTGCACGAACCAATGTGATCATCCTTTTCGCGACGAACGCCCTGTTTCACGCGCTTTGGAGCCCGCTGTTCTTTCGGGCGCGCCGCCCCGACTGGGCGCTGATCGAGGTCATATTCCTCTGGTCGTCGCTGGTCGCGCTGGTGATCGGGCTCTGGCCGATCTCGCACTTCGCCAGCCTGCTTATCCTGCCCTATCTGCTCTGGGTCAGCTTCGCCGCCTGGCTGAACTACGCCATCGTGCGCCTCAACGGCCCCTTTGGCTGACCGCTCTCCGCTGAAGCAACACTGTCCAGATCGTTTGACAGTGCCGAAGCCTGCTCTTACCTTTTGCCAAAGCGACAGGGGGATGGGGAACGAATGTCCGTCGGAATAATGTACCGCCGTCATCAGCCGGCGCATTCGTGAAGGCCCTTCGCATAGGCACCCGTGGATCGCCGCTCGCGCTGGTCCAGGCCGGGATGGTGCGCGACGCACTGATCGCCGCTCACGGCGTCGCGGCCGAGATCGTCATCATCCAGACCACCGGCGATGTCGTGCAGGACCGTCCTCTGGCCGATATCGGCGGGAAGGCCCTGTGGACCAAGGAACTCGACCGGGCCCTGCTGGCGGGCGAGATCGACTGCGCGGTCCATTCGATGAAGGACGTCGAGACGATCCGTCCCGCCGCCATCGCGATCGTCGCCATGCTGCAGCGCGCGGATGTGCGCGACCGGCTGATCGGCGCTGCGACCATCGCCGATATTCCGCAGGGCGCCACAGTCGGCACCAGCTCGCCGCGCCGTCGCGCACAATTGCTGCGGATGCGCCCCGACCTGACGATCGTCCAGTTTCGCGGCAATGTCGACACGCGCCTCGCCAAGCTGGCGGCGGGAGAGGCCGATGCCACGCTGCTCGCGGCGGCAGGGCTTGAGCGCCTCCAGCGGCCCGATGTCGGCACCCCGATCGCGCTCGACGTGATGCTGCCCGCCCCTGCGCAGGGCGCGGTGGGGATCGAGGCGCGGAGCGACGATGCCGACATGCGCGCGATGCTCGCGGTGCTTGACCACCCGCCGACCCATGGCTGCGTCCTGGCCGAACGCGCTCTGCTCGCCGGGCTCAACGCCGGTTGCCACTCGCCGGTGGCGGCGTTGGCGGACACGAGCGGCCTGATCCGGGCCGAGCTCTATGCCGAAGACGGCAGTGCCCATGTCGCCGGCTCTGGCAACGATCCCGCATCATTGGCGCGCGACCTGCTGGCCCGCGCACCCGACTCCATCCGAAAGTTGTTCGCCGCATGAAGCCTCTCGACTCCGAACAGACCCAGGCCCGGCACTGGTTCGAGCATCTCCGCGACCTGATCTGCGCCGAATTCGAGGCGATCGAGCGCGAGGCGGGCTCCGATGCCAGTTTCGATTATACAGCCTGGGACCGCTCGGATCCGTCCGGCGAACCCGGCGGCGGCGGTGTGCGCGGCGTGATGAAGGGCCGCGTCTTCGAAAAGGTCGGGGTCAATGTGTCGACCGTCGGCGGTGCATTCGAGGGCGATTTCGCCAAGTCGATCCACGGCGCGGCCGAAGACCCGCAATTCTTCGCCACCGGGATCAGCCTGGTCGCGCACATGACCAATCCGCACGTCCCTGCGGTGCACATGAACTGCCGTTTCCTGACGACCACCAAACGCTGGTTCGGCGGCGGCGCCGATCTCAACCCGCCGCTTCCCTATCCCGAAGACACCGCAGATTTCCACGCGACGCTGCAACGCGCCTGCGACGCCCACCCGGCGGGCGACTATCCGCGCTTCTCGGCCTGGGCAGAGGACTATTTCCGCATCCCGCACCGCGGCGTCAACCGGGGCGTCGGCGGCATATTCTTCGATCATCTGGAGGGCGATTTCGCCACCAACTTCGCCTTCGTCCAGGATGTCGGGCGCGCCTTCCTCGACGCCTATCCGCGCATCGTCCGGCGGAGGATGAACGATCCGTGGACGCCGGAGGACGAGGCGGCGATGCTCGAATGGCGCGGGCGTTATGCCGAGTTCAATCTCGTCTATGATCGCGGCACGCTGTTCGGCTTGAAGACCGGCGGCAATATCGACGCGATCCTGATGAGCCTCCCGCCGCGTGCGACCTGGGCATGACGCCGCCGCTGCTCTCCGTGCTCAAGGGCACGCGCGCCGACGTCCCGCCGGTGTGGCTGATGCGGCAGGCCGGGCGCTATCTGCCCGAATATCGCGCGCTGCGGGCCGACAAGGGCGGGTTCCTCGAACTCGCGACCGATCCCGCGACCGCAGCCGAGATCACGCTCCAGCCGATCCGCCGCTTCGGCTTCGACGGCGCGATCCTGTTCTCCGACATATTGATGGTGCCATGGGCGCTCGGCCAGGCGCTGAGCTTCGGGCCCGGCGAAGGTCCGCAGCTCACCCCGGCGCTGGCGGATTTCGACATCGACCGCCTGCCCCCCGCGCTCGACCGGCTCGACCCGGTCTATGAAACCGTCCGCCGCGTCGCCGCCGCGCTGCCGCCGGAGACGACCCTGCTCGGCTTTGCCGGGTCGCCGTGGACCGTCGCGACCTATATGGTCGCCGGTCAGGGGAGCCGCGACCAGCATGAGACGCGCGAGTTCGCCTATCGCGACCCGCAGGCCTTCGCGCACATCATCGATGTCGTGACCGAGCTGACGATCGACTATCTCTCGCGGCAGATCGCGTGCGGCGCGATGGCGGTGCAATTGTTCGACAGCTGGGCCGGCACCCTCAGCCCCGCCCAGTTCGACCGCTGGGTAATCGCCCCGACCGCCCGGATCGTCGCCGCGCTCCACGAACGCCATCCCGAAACGCCGGTGATCTGCTTCCCCAAGGGCGCGGGCGGCAAGCTCGTCGCCTATGCGAAGGAAACCGGCGCCGATGCGATCGGCCTCGACGAAACCGTCGACCCGGCATGGGCGAACGCGGCACTGCCCGAAGGGCTACCCGTCCAGGGCAATCTCGACCCGCTCGCCCTGCTCGCCGGCGGCGCCGAACTCGACTCCGCGATCGACCGGGTGACCACGGCGCTCCGCGACCGCCCCCACATCTTCAACCTCGGCCACGGCATCTTGCCGCAAACCCCGATTGCCCATGTCGAGGCACTATTGGCGCGGGTGCGTGGGGCGGCGTGAGGGGGTGTAAGGGTTGGCGGCGCCTACGGCGCTACCAAGCCTGAGACATTGCCGCGCGGAGTAAGCTGATAAACGAGGCTATGATGATGACGGGGCAGCAATAAAGCCGCATCTCACATAGCAGCGGGTAGATCACCCGCCAGTCAAACCGGAATTACTGCAC
>NZ_JBLTWO010000015.1:0-73448 GCF_049889055.1 Rhizorhabdus antheiae
AAGATCGTAGGTATCCGCCACTGTCCGCTCCTTGCAGCTCTATTCGTCGACGGCGCGCGGCCGCCCCTGTTCATCGATCGCGACGAAGGTGAACGTCGCATGCGTCACTTTGTGGACTTCGAGCCCATCGCGCGAGCGTCGCCAGGCGGTGATGTCGATCTTCATCGATGTCCGCCCGATCGACACCAGATCGGCATAGACCGACACGACGTCACCGACCTTGACCGGGCGATGAAAGGTCATCCCGTCGATCGCGATCGTGGCCGTACGCCCCCGGCTGCGCTGGGACGCGATCGTCCCGGCGGCAAGGTCCATCATGCTGACGAGCCAGCCGCCGAAGATGTCGCCATTGGCATTGGTATCCGCCGGCATGGCGACGACCCGGATGGCCGGATCGCCCGTCGGCGGTTGCTCCACCGCCTCGTCCATCAGGCGAGCAGGCCCAGCGGGTTCTCGACCAGCCGCTTGAACGCCTGCATCAGCTGAGCGCCGACCGCGCCGTCGATCGCCCGGTGATCGAAGCTGCCCGTCGCCGACATCACCGTCGCCGTCGTCAACTCGTTACCGACGACATAGGGCCGCTTCTCGCCTGCGCCGACGGCCATGATCATCGCCTGGGGCGGGTTGATCACGGCGGTGAACTGCTTGATCCCGAACATGCCCATGTTCGAGATAGAGGCGGTCCCGCCCTGATATTCGACGGGCTGCAGCTTGCCGTCCTTGGCACGCTGCGCGAGGTCCTTCGCCTCGCTGGCGATGGTGGCGATCGACTTGGTGTCCGCGCCCTTGATGATGGGCGTGATGAGGCCACCCGGAATGGCGACCGCGACCGAAATGTCGGACCGCTGGTAGCGGATCAGCGTGTCGCCCGCGAAGGAGACGTTGCAGTCCGGCACCTCGGCCAGCGCCACGGCGAGCGCCTTGATCAACAGATCGTTGACCGACAGCTTCACGCCACGCGCCTCGAGCGCCTTGTTGAGCTCGCCGCGCAGCTTCAGCAGCGGATCGAGCATGATGTCGACCGTGAGGAAGATGTGCGGGCTCTGCTGCATCGACTCGGTGAGCCGGCGCGCGATCGTCTTGCGCATGTTGGAGAGCTTGACGACCTCGTGCGGGATTTCGTCCGCCGCCACTACCGGTGCAGGCGCCGGTTTGGGCGTCTCCGCCGGGGCGCTGGCCGCCGCAGGAGCCGAGGCAGTCGGCGCAGGCGCGCTCTTGCCGCCGGAAACAGTCTCGAGATCGGCCTTGATCACGCGGCCGCCAGGGCCCGAACCCTCGACCTGGGCAAGATCGATGCCTTGCGCGGCCGCGAGGCGGCGGGCCAGCGGACTGGCCTTGACGCGCTCACCGCCGCTGTCCTTGGCGGCAGCAGGCGCAGAAGCCGCAGGCTTTTCCTCTGCAGCCGGCTTTACTGCCTCGGCGGCGGGTGCGGCAGGTGCCGGCGCAGCCTCCTTCTTCGCAGGCGCCGGGGAGGCCGCCGAGGCGTCCTCACCCTCTTCCGCGATCAGGGCGATCACCGTGCCGACCTTGACGCCCTCGGCGCCTTCCTCGACCAGCAGCTTGGCGATCACACCCTCGTCGACCGCCTCATATTCCATCGTGGCCTTGTCGGTCTCGATCTCCGCGAGCAGATCGCCGGGGCCGACCTTGTCGCCCTCCTTGACGAGCCATTTGGCGAGAGTACCCTCTTCCATCGTCGGAGAGAGGGCAGGCATCTTCAACTCTATCGGCATAAACTGTCCCCTGGGGAAGGAATTGGGGTCGATGCGGTCCACACTCATTCCCCCTCCTCGGTGGCAGGTCAAGGCCGGGAATGGTCGCTGGACGGTAAATTCATAGACCCTTTCACCTATCTGGTGAAAAATCATGGGAGAGGCGAAGGGTGCGTACCTATCTGGTGGTAATCGACGAAAATGACGCCTCGCGGGTCGCATTGCGCTTCGCTGCGCGTCGCGCCACGAAGACGGGCGGCGCCGTCGAAATCCTGGCGCTCGTGCCGCAGCAGGAGTTCGTCCAGTGGGGCGCGGTCCAGGCGACGATGGAGGAGGAAGCCCGGCTGCGCGCGGAGGCGATGGTCGCCCAGGCGGCGAGTGCGCTGATCGAGGATACCGGCGTGATGCCGTCGATCACCGTCCGACAGGGCGACCCGGTTGCGGTCGTCCGGGAGATATTGGCCGAACAGCCGCACGTCGCCGCGCTCGTGCTGGGCGCCGCTGCCGCCGGCAATCCCGGCAAGCTGGTGTCGCATTTCGCGGGCGCCGATGCAGGGCAGTTCCCTTGCCCCGTCATGATCATCCCCGGATCGCTGAGCGACGATGCGCTCGACCGGGTCAGCTGAGCCGGTTCAGCCCGCGATGCGCGGACCGAGCACCGCCATAAGCTCGGCGCATCCCTTGACGTCCTGCTCGTCGAACCGCCCCTTCACCGGGCTATCGAGATCGAGCACGCCGATCAGCCGACCTTCATGGACGATCGGCATCACCAGTTCCGACGCCGAGGCCGAATCACAGGCGATATGCCCCGGAAAGGCGTGGACGTCGGCAACACACTGCGCTTCGTGGGTGGCGGCGGCAGTGCCGCAGACGCCTTTTCCGAACGGGATGCGGATGCAGGCCGTCTTGCCCTGGAAGGGGCCGAGCACCAGCCCGTCGTCGACCGCCCGGTAGAAGCCCGCCCAGTTGAGGTCGGGCAGATATTCCCAGATCAGAGCGGCGGCATTGGCCATGTTGGCGATCGCGTCGGGCTCGTCCGCCGTCAGTGCCGCGAGCGCCGCCGAGAGATCGTCGTAGAGAACGGCCTTGTCGCCATGTTTGTCGATATCGAACTTGTACATGGCTCCCGATCTGGCGGCACTTGGCTTGCGCTTCAAGCGCCGAACGATATCCTCGCCAAAATTCCGGGGGAGCGGAGCCGATGGCCTTGTCCTATTATCGACTGACCGCCCTGCTCGCACCAGCCTTCGCCCTGCACGTCGCCGAGGAATATGTCACCGGCTTCCCGGCCTATGCGGGCGAGATTAGCGGCCACGCCATGGATCTGCCGCTGTTCCTCGGCAGCAACCTGGCCTTTCTCGTGATCCTCGTCCTGCTCCAGCGCCGGGCGGTCAGCCTGCGAACCGACAGGGCCAATGCCTGGCTGATCGGCTGGAGCGCCGCTCACCAGTTCTGGAACTTCGTTTTCCACGCGGTGCTGATGCTGATGTTCGCGCGCTATTCGCCCGGCATGCTGTCGGGCGCGCTGGTCTATCTGCCCTTGTCGCTGCTGCTGTGGCGCGCGGCGCTCAAGGAAGACGTCGTGAGGCCCCCCGCCATGACGGTAGCGATTCTGTCCGGCGGCCTGTTCATGGGCGCTGTGGCCGCCTTCGGCATCTTCCACCTCGCCGGTTTCTGACGAGCCCGCTCAGTCGATCTTCGGCCGCCCCCGAGCCGCCTTTACCCCCGACCGCTTGGTCTTCCCGTCCAGCCGCCGCAGCTTCGACGCATAGGTCGCCTTGGTCGGCTTGCGCTTCTTGGGGACGAAGGTCGCGTCGCGGATCAGGTCGATCAGGCGCTGCAGCGCCGCCTCGCGATTGCGCGGCTGATCGCGATATTCCTGCGCCTGGATGACGATGACGCCCTCCTGCGTCAACCGCGACCCCGCCAGCCGCTCCAGCCGCTCAGCCACCGCTGCGGGAAGCGACGGCGAATGACGAACGTCGAAGCGCAGTTCGACCGCGCTCGACACCTTGTTGACATTCTGCCCGCCGGGGCCACTTGCCCGCACGAAGCGCTCCTCGACCTCCTCCTCGTCGATCGAAATATGCTGCGTGACCGGTATGCGCGGCACGGGTCAGGCGCCGGTGCCGAAGCCCAGCGCGCGGAAGCGGTCGGGCATGGCGGCGTCGGCCTCGATCGCCGGCTTGCCCTCGCGCGGCAGGACGAGGCGCGCGGCGTGGAGCATCGTCCGCCCGTCCTTGCCGCCACGGCCATAGACCGGATCGCCCAGGATCGGCACGCCGACGCCGGTCGCCGCATGAACGCGAATCTGGTGCGTGCGGCCCGTCGTGGGGCGAAATTCGATCAGCGCCTTGCCGCCGACGCTCTCGAGGACCCGCCAGGCGGTGGTCGCCGGCTTGCCCCTGGGATCGCCGACCATGCGCCAGCCCTGTTCGCGGCTCGACTGTTTGGCGAGCGGCAGGTCGACTACGCCTTCCGCCGCCTCGGGCATGCCGTCGAGGATCGCGAGATAGACTTTTTCCACCCGCCCATCCTCGAAGCTCTGCGAGTAGCGCCGATGCGCCTTCGGATTGCGCGCGAGCAGCAGGCAACCCGAGGTATCGCGGTCGAGGCGATGAACCGCGCTCGGCCAGCGCTTGAAACCGAAGGTGAGCGACTGGAGATGGTTCTCCAGGCTCAGACTTCCGTCACGCGGGGGATCGACGGGCAGGCCCGCGGGCTTGTCGATGACAATGGCCTCGCCATCGATGAAAAGAATATGTTCGTCCAGCACCCCGCCCCCATGCACTGCCGGAGCGCGGCTGCAAAGTGGTTCCTTGCCTTTTCCCCGCTTCGCCGCTATGCGCCCCCATCCCGCTCTGGTCATCCCTGGAGGCAGTGCGGGCTTTTTTTTAACACTAAGCGAACTGGAGACATGTCATGAGCGAAGTGCTCGACCTGTCGGCCGAGGTGCGCGAGCGGGCAGGCAAGGGAGCCTCCCGCGCGATCCGCCGCGAAGGCCGCGTCCCCGCCGTTGTATACGGCAACAAGCAGGAACCGACCTCGATTCACATCGAGGAGAAGATCCTAATGAAGATGCTTCACACCGGGCACTTCTTCAACAGCGTCGTCATGCTCGACGTTGGTGGCGAAAAGATCCGGACCCTGCCGAAGGACGTTCAGTTCCATCCGGTGACCGACCGCCCCCTGCATGCGGACTTCCTCCGCATCGGTGAGCACAGCACGGTGACCGTCGACGTTCCCGTTCGCTTCATCGACGAGGACCTGTCGCCCGGCCTGAAGCGTGGCGGCGTTCTCAACATCGTCGTTCACGACCTCGGCCTGACCGTCGACGCCGCGATGATCCCCGACGAGATCGTGGTCTCGCTCAAGGGTCTCGAGGTTGGCGACAACGTCCACCTGTCGCAGATCAAGCTCCCCAAGGGCGCGACTGCGGTCGACCAGGACGACATCACCATCGCGACGATCGTCGCCCCCTCCGCTCTGAAGAGCGAAGAGGGTGAGGCCGCTGCCGAAGGCGAAGAGTCCGCCAAGGGCTGATCGCCTTTCGTCGCACGAGACAGAGGCTCTGCCGGTCCAGGTCCGGCAGGGCCTTTTTCTTTGCCCTTCGCACATCAGACTGTAGGAAGCCGCGATGCAGATCTGGGTAGGATTGGGAAATCCCGGCGCGCAATATGCGATGCACCGGCACAATATCGGCTTCATGGCGGTCGACGCGATCGCCGAGATCCATAGTTTCGATCCGTGGAAGAAGCAATTCCAGGGCTGGAGTTCGACCGGGCGGATCGGCAGCGAGCGCATCCTGCTGCTCAAGCCCGCCACCTTCATGAACGAAAGCGGCCGCGCCGTGGGCGAGGCGATGCGCTTCTTCAAATGCGAGGTCGGCGACGTCACGCTGTTCCACGACGAACTCGATCTCGCGCCCTTCCGGGTCAAGGTGAAAACCGGCGGCGGCACCGCCGGTCATAACGGCCTGCGCTCGACCGAGGCGCATATCGGCAACGCCTTCCGCCGGGTGCGCCTGGGCATCGGCCATCCCGGCCACAAGGACCGCGTCACCGGTCACGTCCTGGGCAATTTCGCGAAGGCGGAGATCGATCCGCTGTCCGACATGCTCGGAGCCGTCGCCGCCGAAGCCCCCTGGCTCGCTGCAGGCGACGATGCCCGCTTCATGAGCGAGGTCGCCCTCCGTCTCGCCGACTGATCCGCAGCCCAAGGGGTGACGTAACGTCAGGCCGGGATTAGGGTGATTCCCGGTGGGTGTGGCGTTACGGGGGAAGTGGCGTGGGGAAGATCATCATGGGCACGGCCGTTCTGGCCGGGCTTCTGGCTTGCGGCCCGGTGACGGCAGCGAGCCCTTCATTTTTGACGCGGGCGGAAAGCATCGACACCGCCGCCGATCCGGGCGGCGCGGTGATCGCGTGGCAGAATGTGCTCGCGACTACGCCAGCCGGCGCCCGCGCGCGGGCCCGTGCGCTGCTGGGCCTTGGCGAAGCGCTGGTAACCGCCTCGCGAAGCGACGAGGCTATCCCCATCCTCGAGCAGGTGGAGCGTGCCAGCGACGCGAGGCCCGAACAGCGCGCAAGGGCGATGACATTGCTCGGCTCGGCCCTCGCCGACGCCAACCGGCTCGACGATGCGAAGGCGAAACTGGCCGGGGCCATCGGCGCATGGCGCGGCATGTCTCCGCAGGGCGGCGGACAAGAGGCGATCGCTCTGAACATCCTGGCGACGGTCCACTTCGCGGCGGGCGACCTCGCCGAAGCCGAGCGGGTCGGCGTCCAGTCTATCGAACTCTACCGCCGGTCGGGCGCGCCCGAGGATGCCGAACTGGTCGGCTTCATCGGCAACATGTCGACGATCACGCTGCAGGCGCGCAAGCTGGAGGCGAGCGAGGCCTATGCCCGCGAGGCGATGACACTGGCGGGCCGGATCCTGCCCGAGGACCATCCGACCGCGATCGTCGCGCTCACCAATTGGGTCGCCGTATTGGCGGCGCAGAACCGGCGCGAGGAGTCGGTCGACATATTGAAGCGCATCGCCGCGCTGCGCGAGAAGCGGTTCGGCCCGGACTATCCCCCGCTGGCCATCACCTACAACAACCTCGCCCGCAATCTGCTGTTTCTCGGCCGGGCGGCGGAGGGCGAGCCCTATGCACGCCGCGCGGTCGCCATAGGCGAAAAGACGCGAGATCCCGCCGACCAGGTGCTGGCGGCTTTCCGCGACAATCTCGCCGACCAGCTCGTCGATCTCGGCCGGGAAGCGGAATCGGTCGAGATCCGGCGCGGGGCCATCGCGGGACTGGGCAATGGCAACCAGCAGCGGGCGATGCGGCTGCGCAGCTCGCTCGGCAAGACGCTGCTCAAGATGGGCGACGACGAGGGCGCCCGGCAGCAGTTCGACCTGGTCGATCAATGGCAGGCCCGGACCCTACCCGACACCCATCCCGATCGGATCGAGATCCGCAGCTATGGCGTGCTGCTCGCTGCGAAGCTCGGAAAACCTGACGCGAAAGCGCGGCTGACCGCCCTGTCAGCCGATGTCGAACGCGAACTGTTCGCCAACGCAGATCCCGATCGCCGCGCCAGTTCGGTCGCCGACCTGCTTGCGCGCCTGCTCGACGCGAGCTGGCTTACCGGAGACCGCGCAACAGGCTTTCGCATCGCGCAGTTAATGGCCTTGGACGAGGCCGGACGCGCCATCTACGCGGTTTCGACCCGCACCGCAGCGCGTGTTCCCGAGGCGGCCGTGCTGGTCCGCAGGCGGCAGGATCTGCTGGCCGAACGCGACCGGTCGACCCAGGCTGCGCTGCGCGCCTACGGCAAGGGCGACGCCGATTATCGCGAGGCGACCGCCGCGGTGGCCAAGGTCGATGCGGCACTGGTCGAAACCGAGACCGCTCTGCGAAGCCTGAGCCCTGCCGATACCGCGCTGACCCGATTCCAATCGCTGGACGAGAAGTCGGTTGCCGCCCGCCTCGACGGGAAGGAGGCCCTGCTGATGCCGGTGCCGCTCGGCAAGGACATCCTGACCTTCGTGGTCCGCCGCGACCGCGCCGACTGGGCGCGATCCGAGGCATCGACGGTGCTGGCGGACATATCCGCGATGCGCTCTTCGCTGAACGTCGACCTGTCGGCACGCGGCGCGCTCGCCGACCAGGCCGCCGCCCGGCCCGCCTTCGACCGGGCGCTCGCCTATCGCATCTACCGGGCGATCATAGCCGAGCGGCTGGAGAAGGCGCTGGCCGGCAGCCAGAGCTGGATCGTGGCCCCGGGCGGCCCGCTCGCCGCCCTGCCCTTCGCTGCGCTCGTGACGCGCTCGCCCGAAGGCAAGGACGGCGAAGCCGCCACGCTGCGCAGGACAGCATGGTTGATCCGTCGTGCCGCGCTCACACAGATACCGGCGGTGTCGGGCCTAGGCACCGAAACGCTCTCGACGAAGCCGGGCGAGCGCTTCGTCGGTATCGGAGCGCCCCTGCTCGACGGCAAGGCCGCCCCCGGCGAGGTTCGCAGCTTCTATCGCGGCGGTGTCATAAACCGCGACGCGATCGCAGCTCTGGCGCCGCTGCCGCAGGCCGAACGCGAGTTGAACCGGATGCGCGATGCGCTGCGCCTGCAACCCGCACTGCTGGTCGGCGCGGCGGCGACCGAAGCTGCCGTCAAGCGGCAGGACCTGCGCAATGTCCGCGTCCTCGCCTTCGCGACCCATGGCCTGGTCGCCGGGGCAGTCGATCGCAACTCCGAGCCCGGTCTGGTGCTCACTCCGCCGGACCGGCCCGACGCCACCGACGATGGCCTGCTCACCGCGTCGGAGATCGCGGCGCTCGACATCGATGCGGACTGGGTGGTGCTGTCCGCCTGCAATACCGCAGCCGGATCGAGCACCTCCGCACCGGCTCTGTCCGGCCTGGCGCGCGCCTTCCTCTACGCAGGGGGCCGATCGCTGCTGGTCAGCCACTGGGCCGTCCGCGACGATGTCGCGGCTAGGCTGACGGTCGAGACGGCGCAGCAGGCAAGGCACGGAAGGAGCCGCGCCGAGGCGCTGCGCCGCGCAATGCTCGACCTGATCGATGATCGATCGCAGGCCGACGGCGCTGATCCGTCGCTGTGGGCGCCATTCATCCTCGTTGCGACACGGTAGAAGGGACGGCGCGGCGCGGCGCGGCGCGGCGATTGACACAGGCACGTGCAAAGCCGAATGCCGCAAGCGCCTTTTGGGGAAGGACGATCAGAGTGCTTAGCGTAGTCATGGCCTGGCTTGCAGCCGGGCAAGGCAGCCTGATGGCCGCAGATGCCGCCGAAGAGCCGCAGCGAAGCGAACAGACGATCGTCGTCAGCGGCTATCGCGAAAGCCTGGCGACTGCAGCTGCGGCTAAACGGGCTGCGGTCGGCATAACCGAAGTGATCGACGCCGAAGGCATAGCCGACTTTCCCGACCTCAATCTGGCAGAAGCATTGCAACGCGTTCCGGGCGTTGCCATCGACCGCGATGGCGGCGAGGGGCGGCAGATCACCGTGCGCGGCCTATCCCCGGATTTCACCAGGGTTCGGATCAACGGGATCGAGGCGCTCGCCACCACCGGCGGAAAAGATCAGGCAAGCGGGCAAGGCGGGGCGAACCGGTCGCGGGGTTTCGACTTCCAGCTGTTCGCAGCCGAACTTTTCGATCGGGCAACGGTCCGAAAGACGCTGTCGGCCGAAACCGAAGAAGGCGCGCTGGGCGCCGTGGTCGACCTGCAGACCGCCCTGCCCTTCGATCATGAGGGGCTATTCGGGTCGATGAGCGCCGAGGTCGGCTATAACGATCTCTCCAAGCGCCACGATCCACGCTTCAGCGCGGTGATCGGCAACAGCTGGGCGGACGGCAAGCTGGGAGCCCTGCTATCCGTTGCCTATGGCTCGCGGCGGATCAGGGAGGAAGGCTCCAGCAGCGGACGGTGGGAAAATCCCAGCGTCGCCGGCGCCTCGGCCGGATGCTTCCAGTCGCCGGGCCCTTGCAACAGCCCGGCGGGCGTCTACAGCGACGTCAACTCGGCATGGCACGCGCGCTTCCCGCGTTATGGCCGGCTCGATTATGACTGGAAACGCCTCGGCGTCACCGGCTCCGTCCAGCTCCGCCCAACGGAAACGTCGTTGATCACGCTGAGCGGGCTGTTCTCGCGCGTGTCCGGAACGCGCCTCGAAAACTATCTCGAGGTCGCTTCGCTCAATCGGGGCGGCAACCAGTCGAACCGACAGACCGACGTTCGCGATTATGTGATCAATGCCAAGAATCAGCTGATCAAAGCCACCTTCGACGATGTCGACATCCGTTCGGAGGCGCGGTTCGACGTCCTGCGTTCTACCTTTCGTCAGTTCGGCGTGCGCCTCGAGCAGGAAATCGGCGATGGACTGAGCGTCGATGTCAACATCGGCCAGGCTCGCTCCGTCCAGAGCAATCCGGTGCAGACCACCGTGTCGCTCGATCACTACGACAGCGACGGCTATTCCTACGATTTCTCGCAGAGCCAGAAGCGCCCGACGTTCCTTTATGGCTTCGATGTCACCGACGCGGCCAACTGGACGTTCAGCAGCAGCGCGGCTCAGGGAGATGCGTCGCTGATCCGGCTTCGTCCGAACCGGACGACCAACAGGATCAGCACCGCTCGGCTGGACACGCGGTACGAACTGAGCTCAGATATTCAGCTGAAGAGCGGCCTTCTCGCGAAGCGCTACGACTTCGCGACCAGCGAGGAACGGCGCTTCATCATCAATGGGCAGACCGATGCGGCAGTGCCGCTGCCTGCAGGAATCGGCGTTACCGACATCAGCCGGCTGGTCGGTGGCTTCGGCAAAGGGTTCGGCGTTCCGTCGGGCACGCCCACCAGCTGGCTTGCGCCCGATGTCCGACTGATTTCACGCCTGCTCGATCTCGATTGCGACTGCGTCAACCAATATGGCGACTTCCGGGTCGACTCCGCCAACCAGCTCGGCGCCAATCGCGACGTGCGGGAAACGGCGCTCGCCGGCTATCTGCAGCTCGATTTCGACACATCGGTGGCGGGCATGCGCGTGCGCGGGGATGTCGGCTTGCGCTATGCGCGGACCCGTCTGCGATCTGGCGGCTTCGCAAGCACCCGCTTCGTCCGCGTGCGAAACCGCTATGACGATGTCCTGCCGACGGCCAATGTGACGATCGAACCGGGCGAGGACGTGCTGGTCAGGATTGCGCTTGCCAAACAGATGGCACGTCCTCAGCTCGCCGCGCTGACGCCCGGGGGCTCGATCAGCAATACGGGCCGGTCGCTGACCATCGGCAATCCACGCCTCAATCCCATCCGCGCCCGGGCGGCCGATCTCAATGTGGAATGGTATCCGAACCGGGACACGCAACTGGCCATCGGCGTCTTTTACAAGAAGCTCTCCTCCTACATCCAGAATTCCAGCATCGCCGTGCCCTTCAGCGCTACGGGCTTGCCGGCCGAACTGCTCAGCAACGGCAACGACGCGAGCACCATCTTCCTCGTGTCGCAGTTCACGAACACGGGCGGCGGCGAGCTGAAAGGGTTCGAGCTGAGCGCGCAGCACGCCATGCGCTATCTGCCCGCACCCTTCGATGGGTTCGGGATCCAGGCCAATTTTACCCGCGCCAGCTCGAACGTCGACTATATCCTCGATGCAGGCGCAAACCCGCCCGTGACACTCAGCCTCCCGCTGGCGGGCATGTCTCGCAATTCCTGGAACGCCACGGCCTATTATGAAAAGGGCCGCTTCTCGGCGCGGATATCGGGCGCCTATCGGAGCCGCTATGTCGGCGGCGTGCCGGCCGGCAATGGCAATGACGCCCGCGGGAAATTGCACAGTTTCACCCTCGATTCCCAGCTGACTGTGCAAATCACCGAGAAGCTGCTGGCAACGCTACAGGCGCTGAACCTGACCGACATGACGGATAATCGCTGGATCAGCCTCGAGCGGCTGGAAATCGAGGAATCGTCGCATACCGGCCGGCAGTATTTCGTCGGATTGCGCTACACGCTTTAGAATGGGTCGAGTCGCAACTCCCACGCGCCGCGCAGTGCTTGCCGGTCTGGCCGCGACATCGGTCGTGGGCTGCTCCGGCGGGGCGCGGCGGCTTCGTATCATCAGCGGCAGCGGCGCCGGATCGGCTTCGAGCCACCTGCTCGCGATCTTCGCGCGCCACCTCCACCGCTATGGGATCGATGCCTCGGTCGAGGCGGTACCCCGCTCGGGTGGAAAGCTGGCGGCCCGCCATCTGTTCGAGGCACCGGCCGACGGTACGGTGATGGCCATGCTTCCGACCGGCCTGCTCTACGCAGATCTGTTGCGCGAAGAAGGCCTGACGACCGATCTCGCCGCCTTCCAGTGGATAGGCAATTTCTCCAGCGACCGCAGGGTGTTGATGGGCCGACCCGGCGGTACGGTCCGCCAGTTTCAGGATCTGGCCGGGCGCAAACGCCCGATGCTTCTGGCCACAGTCAGCGCCGTGTCGCCCGGCTATTATGAGGCGGCCATCGTCCGCTATCTGACCGGAGCCAATATCCGAAGCGTGCCCGGCTACACCGGCGGGGCGCGGAATTTTGCGCTGATCTCCGGCGAAATGGACGGTGTGATCGCCTCGATCGACGGATTGACCAAGCTGCTGGCCATGCCCGGTGCGACCGTCCTGTTGCGCCTTAACGGGCTTCCCATTCCGCCCGGGACCGCCGGAGCACCCGAGCGCGCGCCGCTACTCCGCGACGTCTCCCGCGGTGTGGACGCACCCGCTCTCCTCGATCTGGTGGAAGGGCATGCGAAGCTTGGCCGTATCGTTGCGATGGCGCCGGCTACGCCACCCGCCATCGTCGAACGGTGGCGCACGCTGTTCGATCTGGTGATCGGGGACCATGGATTTCGCCGCGAAGCCGCGACTGCCGGTTTCGTCATAGGCGGGCTGAACGGAGCAGCCGTAGCGAACATGCTCGACGAACTGCTCCACCGCCGGCGATCGGCGCTGGTACCCGCCCTCCGCCGCGCCATCGCGGCGCAACCGCCGATCTTCTGACATGCCGGAGATTCTGGGGACATCGATCGAGCTGATCGGTCTGGCGCTGCTGCTGGGAACCGTCGGCGGTGTGCTGGCAGGGCTTACCCCGGGGATCAACGGCCGGGCGGGGCTGCTGCTTGCGACGCCCTTCGCGATCGGTCTCGGTCCCGTGGCGGGGGCGACCTTCCTGGTGGCCTTCCACGCCGTCGTGCACAGCACTGGTGCAATCCCCGCCATCCTTCTCGGCGCTCCGACCTCGGCGACCGAGGCGGCGACGGTCATCGACGGCTATGCGCTCACGCGACGCGGCGAAGCCGGGCGCGCCATCGGGGCCGCCCTCGGCGCCTCGGCGGCGGGAGGTGTGATCGGCGCGCTCTTCCTGATGGCCCTCGCGCCTGCTGCGCTGGCCGTGACCCGGCAGATCGGCGCTCCCGAGATTGCGGCGCTCTCCCTGGTTGGACTGTTGTCGATCGCGGCCCTGTCCGGCAGCGGCGTCGCTGGAGGCCTGGCCGGCGGCATTCTGTCGACCGCCACGGGCGTGATCCTGGCGCTGGTCGGCCTAGACAACTTCTCCGGCGTGGCGCGGTTCAGCTTCGGCCTGATCGAGTTGCATGAAGGCCTGAGTCCCGCTGCCGTAGTGACGGGGCTCTTCGTGATCCCCGAGCTGATCCGGACATCATCGGCAAAGGACGCGACGCATGTCGAAGCGAATATCGATCCCGGAGCGGTGCGAGCGGGCTTCCGCGAAGCGCTCACGCGGCGGTGGCTGCTCCTGCGGACCTCGATCATCGGCGCGGCCGTGGGCCTCGCGCCCGGGCTCGGTGCCAGCGTCGCCGTGTGGGTCGCCTATGGCCATGCCCGCCAGACCGAAAAGCCCGAAGTCCCGTTCGGTCAAGGGGCGCTGGCGGGCGTAATCGCGCCCGAAGCCGCCAACAATGCCAAGGAGGGTGGCGCCCTGGGCCCGACCCTGCTGTTCGGCATCCCCAGCTCATCCGGCATGGGCATCCTCCTCGCCGCATTCGCGCTGATCGGGCTGGAAGTGGGGCCGCGCATGGCGGGCGGACAGCCTTCCTTCGTCTATCTGATGGCGGCGACGATCATTCTCGCCAATCTTCTTGCCGTCGCCATCAGCCTTCCGGTGCTGCCAGTGATCGGCCGGATCGCAACGCTCCGCAAAGATGCGGTATCGATCTTCGCACTGACCGCAGCGATCGGCGTCACGTGGATGACCGATCCTTCGCCGGTCACCCTGCTCGTACTGGCCGCCATGACCCTGCTCGGCCTTGTGATGAAGGCGACCGACATTCCCCGCGCACCGCTGCTGCTGGGCTTCGTCCTTGCACCTATGCTCGAGTCCGGCCTGTTTCGTTCGGTTGCCATCTATGGCGACGCCGCCCTTTACCGCCCGGGCGTGCTGCTGATCTTCGGTATCGGCGCGGTGATTGCGGTTCCTGCGCTAGCCCGCTGGCGCCGGGGCAGCAACACGGCGCCCGCCGAGCGGGCCGCCATTTTGCCGCTCGTAGTGACGCTGTTTGGCGTACTGATGGTGGGCTCGCTTGCAGCCCTCTGGCATCATCCGACGCCTACACGCCTGCTGCCGGGCCTGGCCGGGATTGCCGGGCTCTGCGCAAGCCTGCAGCTGTTCTGGCGTATCGCCGGGACAGCACCGCGCGGTGCCGATACCGCCCCCTCCTCCCCCGACAGTTTTCAGTTGGCCGGCCTCGTCTGCTTTGCCGTGGCAATACCTATCATCGGCGTGGCATCCGCAGCGGGGCTGGTCGTCATCGGCCTGCTCGTCCGTCTCGATGGATGGAGAACCAAGACCATCCTCGCCGGCGCGCTCACGGCGCTAGCCACGGCCGGCCTGACACTGCTGAGACCCGCCCTGTGACTCATGACAAGGATATGCCCGTGAACGCCCTGCTGCCGCTGGACGATGTGGAAGCCCAGGCGCGGGCAGCGTGGGACATAGGTTCCAAGCTGTGCACCAGCTGCGGCGCCTATCATCAGATCTGGGGCCTGATGCGCCTGGCAGGCGCAGTCGGCGGGCCGAAGGTCGACGAGGATTTTCTCGGCCCGGTGCTGGGAAACGTGAAAGCAGGTCAGGGCCGCATATTGATCGCGGGCGCCGCCGATGCGGGGCTTCTCCAGCTGGTCGTCCACGCACTACCCGATCGGCCGCTCGATGTCTGCGTCGCCGATCGCTGTCCTGCCCCGCTCGCCCTCATCGATCGCATCGAGGCGCCCGATAGGGTGTCGATCAGGACGATGCAGTTGGACTTGCGCGAACTGACCCACGAGCGACGCTACGATCTGATCCTTTCGCATTCGATGCTGTCCTTCGTGCCTGCTGCATCGAGGGCGCCGTTCCTCGACCGGCTGAGACGCGCGCTTGTTCCGGGCGGGACGCTTCTGCTTGTCCTGCGGACCGCGCCGAAACCGACCGAGGCTGCAGCGCTCGCGCATGATGATGTCTGGTTCGAGCGTGCCATGCGCCTGTTTGCCGATCATCAGGACCTCAGTCGCTTCGCCGGCCCCGAGCTGCCGTTGAGGCTTAAGGACTATATGGCTGTCCGCACATCCCGCCTACACGCGTTCCACACTCCCGACGAAGTGACCGATCTTCTCCGCGAAGCTGGCTTCGTCCTCGTCCAACATCAGGAAAGCGGAGAGAGCACCCGGCTGGAAGCTGCCGGTCAGACCATCGTCAAACGAAGCCACATCTTCGTCGCGACCACCTGAACCCCGGTCAAGCGATGCTTCGCGCAGGGTCCGGAGACGGCACGGGCGGCACGGCGCGCCCGGTGCGCTGCTCGATCAGGGCCCTGATGGCTGACATCATCCGCGGCAAGGCTGCCCGGTTGTGTTGCGTGATCGGATTGGCGAAGCTGGGGTTGAAGTTCATCGTAGCGTTGCACTCGAACAGCACGATTTCGCCATCCTCGCGGATGCAGCAGTCGAGTCCGACATAATCGAGATCCACGCGCGACCGTATCGCCTGGACGCGCTCACGAACGGCATCGGGCAATGAGGCGAAGCCGTTTACGAGACGATCGCGCGCTTCCTCGACCAGTTCGGGATGCGCTTCCATGACCCGGCGTGAGCTTCGGCCGTGGATCATCCAGTCGTCCGAGACCACATGTTGCCGCGTGATGATCCGGTCGCCGACGAAGAAGAAGCGCGTCTTGCGATAGAAGCCGTCGTGCTGCCGGACATCCACGAATTCGATCAGATTGTAGAGATGGGTGCGATCGCCGAATATCGCCGACAGGCCGTCGAGGTCCTGAGCGATGCCGACGACCTCTCCGTTATGCGTACCCACCCGCCGGACAATTGCCGGAAAGCGGAAACCGGCCTGCTCGACGGCACGGGCGACGCGCTCCCGCGAGGGATTCTTGATCTGAAGGACCTTGGGAACATGAACGCCGTCGATCCCGGCAAGGCGCTTTGCGGTTTCGGTCCTGCTCGTCTTCGGCACCTCGAACGGGTTGCCGATGACGGGACGCTTTTCCTTCGCCACGATGCGCTGGACGATTTCCAGCGTTTTCGGATTCTGCATCTCGTCCGTGATCGCGTTCCACAGGACGTCGCAAGCCTGGAAATCATAGCGACGGGGCTGACGAAAATAGCTGGGTGCGACATGCATGCGCCGCAATTCGATCGACGGACGCAGCAGCTTGAGCAGGACGAGCGCATCATTGTTCCCGGCGACGATCGCTTCCCGCCGATACTCCCAGATAAGCTCGCGGGTGGCGTCGTCTCCGCAAATCAATCCGACAATTACCGGCTTTTCCTGAGCCATGTCGCACGCCCCTTTTGCAATCTCGCCTAGGGGTGAGCAGAAAAGGTTGCAACGGCTAGCAGCCGAAAAGCGGCGCCGGACTGCCAGGCCCGGCGCCGCTTCCCGTGGGAGCAGGTGGTGGGAGTGCCTGCCCCCGCGAGCTCATTTGCCGAAGGCGGCCGCGCCGGTAACGGTCGTGCTGGTTCCCGGGGCATAGACGTGGAAGCTCAGGCCGAGATGGCTTGCTCCGGGGCCGGCGAGAAAACCGGTTATATTGGCTTCACAGTTCCCCCCGGTGCACACCGGACCGCCCGGTGCTACAGAGAGGCCATAGGCCGAGAAGTTCATGCCGCTCCCGACGCTCATCTGACTGCGCGTCGGATCGGTCACGCCGCCTGTGGTCGCCACCGCATAGCTGTGTCCGCCGATGCCGACCTGCAGGTCGACGCCAACCTTGGGCGTGGAACCGAAGGCAACTGCGGCGCTCCCGCTGAGCGTGCCAGGTTCCAGCGAGCCATCATTGATCGTCGGGCGCGTTGCTCCAACCAGTGCATAAGTGGCCGTGCCACTCGCCGGCAGATTCGTCGCGGGTGTGCCATGGACCAGATGCAGCCCCTGCCGCTCGGAACGTGTCACCGGCGGGTTGCCGAAATAGGTTCCGGCCGTCGTTCCCCCAGCCCAGCGGGTCCAGCCGATGACGCCGGCGACGCTGCCTGTCTCCAATGCCTTGTTCGTGCCGATCTCCGGCGCTTCGCCCGTGGGATTGACGGTCCAGACATATTTCAGCAGCTGGCCGCCATCGCCGAGGGTCGTCCGGCTCTCATCGCGCGCGTCGATCCCGATCACGTCTCCCGCATAGGCGACCATCTGGCCCGAGAGCTCGTTCCCGTTGACGGGCGCCGTCGGCGTGCCCGGCCCGGTCGGGATGCCCGGAGTCGTGGGAACAGTTGGCAGGGTCAGCGTCAATCCGGCCAGGATCGATGCAACCGCATCGAGCGTGCCCGTCTGGGCGATCAAGTCGACCGCATTGCGGATCAGCTGGACTGTCGCCTGCGGCACCCCGGCAAACAGGCCGTTGTCGATCGCAAGATTGAGATATTGGCGGATCAGATCCGCCGAGATCCCCGCATAGCCGTTGGGATTTCCCCCACCGCGCAGGAAGTCGATATAGGCTTGGAGGATCGACGCATATTCGGGCAGTACGACCGTGCCTCCGCCCGTACCGCCGCCATTGCCTCCTGTTCCACCACCATTTCCACCCGTGGCCGGCGGCACGAACACACCGGTCCCGCCATTGGCGAGAAACTGCGCATAGGCATCGAAGATCGCCCGGTTCGACTGGCCGATCAGGTCGACCAAGCCGCTCGACTGGAGGAGGGTGAAATAGGCGTTGATCACCTCTTGGCTTGCGCCGGTGAACTCGGCAGGAGCGCCCCCGGCCCGGATGAAGTCGATATAGGCGTTGACCAGGTCGGTGTAGCTGTCGACGAAGCCGTCGGCTCCACCGCCGGTCGAGAGGAAGTTCAGATAGGCGCTCGCCAGCGCGGCATTCTGCTCGGACAGACCCTGGAGCGTGCCCGTCGTGGACAGATATTTGAGATAGGCGTTCACCGCCTGCTGGTTTGCCCCCTCGAAGCTCGAAGGCGCCGCGCCGCTGCGGATCAGCTCGATATATTGGTTGATCAGCGCGGCATAGGTCGCCTTGAACTGGTCGGCAGCGCCGCCTTCGGCCAGGAAGCCCAGATAGGCCTGGATGATGCCCGGCTCGGCACCGACGAAAGCACGCCCGCCATAGGCCTCCTGCAGTTGCGTCGCGAAGCCCACGAGGGTCGCCACATCGCCTGCCGGAAAGGCGGGGATGGCAGGATTGGCGGCTGCGGCCTCGACATTGCGGGCGGCCTGGACGACATCGCCCGCTGCGCCGACGGCTGCCAGGGCCTCACCCAGATTGACGGGAATGCCGGCTGCGGCGGCCTTTGCGGTGTCGCCGGCGGGTTCCGCTTCGGCGGAGGTCGAAGACGGTGCCGCAGGTGCCGCATCGGCGCGGTTGGCGAACACACGGTCCGAGCCCCGGCCGGCCTCGCCCTGCCAAGCCGAACCCACACTGTAAATGCGCCGCTGGCCGCCGCTGGTGATCGCGACGCTGCCGCCCAGCGTGTGGCCGGTGAAGCTGTTGCCCTGCACGGTGAACGAACCTGAGGGGTTGCTCCCCGCGAGCCGCGCCGTGGCACCGCCCGGCAAGCTGATGGTCGTGTCGATCGCGTTCCTCGGTGCCGCCACGGTGACGTTGCCCGACAGGATCGAGACGGCACTGCCGTCGACCTTCACGGAGGCCGCTCCGACGAGCGAGACGATCGCACCGCTGTCGGTCATGATCTGGGTCGTGCCGCCCGAGGTCCGGACCTCGCCGCCATTTGTCGCTTCCGTTCCGACCAGGGCCGGATCGTCCGAGAAGATAATCTTGCCGGCGGCGGCCGGCATGGACACCGCCAAGGCCGAGACCGACGCCAGGAGACCCAGCGACAGGCGCGAAATGCTATGGATGTTCGTCATGGTCAGTTCCCCCGGAACTCGACGCGGACGCCCATGCTGGCGGTCCAACGCTCGAAATCATACAGGCCGATGTTGCTGAAATTACGGGAATAGGTGACCCGCGGACGCAGATAGACCGACTTGGCGACGAGATATTTCAACCCCACCGACGCATCGATCTGCTCGTCCCGCCGCTTGCGCAGAAACAGCGGGTCGGGGTCGTCGTATCGGCGCACCTCGCCCGAAATGCCGCCAACCAGATTGAAGCTGGGCGCGATCGAATATTCGAAGCCCAGATTGGCGTTGACGAAGCCGTTGGAGAAATTGTCGCCGGCAGCGCGCCGGGCTTCCTCCTTGCCGCCTGCGATGCTCGCGACGATCGTCCGATCGGCATAGGAGGCCGCCAGCGCATAGCGATCGACATCGCGGAGCCGGTCGTTGGCATAGTCGAAGCGGAACAGCTGCGCGCCCAGGCTGAGCGCCGCGCCATTGCCCAGCAGATGGGTATATTGGCCAATCGCGCCATAGGCGTTGCGGAAACCGTCATTGCCGAGCCAGAATTTCTGCACCTGCCCGGAAAGCGACAGCACGTCGCGGCTGGCAAAGCTGTACGAGCCACCCAACGTGCCCGTCAGGCTTGCCTGATCGAAGCGACTGTCCCCGACATTGTCGCGCCAGCTGCCGAGCACGCTCCCGAACACCCGCATCTGCCGGCTGGCCGGCGTTGCGATGCTGAGCCCGCCCTGCGCCTCATAAAAGGGTTTGTCGATCCGTCGAGCCGCGCCGCCGAGCTGGCCCGGGCCGAGACCCGCGAACAGGGGAATGGTGATGTTCGTCAGGCTGGTCGCGCTGTTGATGTTGCTGTCATAGCCGCCCGACAGGTCGAAGAAGCCCGAGACGTCGGTGCCGCCACCGGCGACTGCGCGATCATAGCGGCGGACGATGCTATCGAAACGGTGCCGCACAGGATCGGGCAGGGTCGGATCCTGCACCACCGTGTTGAACTGGGCGCGCGCGGTGTCGACGTCCCCCGACAGCGCATAGGCGCGCGCCAGTTCCGCGCGCGCCTGGCTGTTGCCCGGTTGCACCGCGAGGACGCGCTGGAAAGCGAGGATCGCCTCACCGGTCCTGCCACTGTCGGCCGCCGCCAGCCCCAAGGCGTAATTATAGTCGGCATCCTGCGCCCGGCTGGCGAGCAGAGGCGCCAGCAGATCATAGGATTCGGTGGCCTTGCCCTGCTTCTGCAGCGCTACGGCGCGCGTCAGCACCTCATCCATCGCGGCCGTCGCCGGCGCCGATGCCAGCATGACGGCCAGAGCCGCCCCGGCGGTGAAACATATGCTACGTGTCACGAGAACTCCCCTGATTTCCCCTACGGCGATGTGCCACGGGCCAGAGTCGTTTCCCGACTGACGTTTCCTGACATGAACTGGCGGGTGGCGGCTGGCGCCTGTACACAGGCATCATGATCAGGATCGCCCCGCTGCTCGCACTGGTCGCCGTGCCGCTTGCTATCGGGCTCTCCGCCGGGCGAGCGGAGGCCCGCATAAGGGCGGTGCTGGTCGGCGCCTCCGAATTCGAGGAGACCTCGCTCCAGCGTTTCGCTCTGCCCGGAGCAGCGCACGACGCGCATCGCATGGCAGATGCCCTCACCGGCTATGATCTGGATGCGGGCGACCTGCGCCTGCTGACCGGCCGCGCCGCCACTGCCGACGCGATCCGCGCCGCGCTCGACGATCTCGCCCGTCAGTCGACCAGCGGCGATCGTGCGATCCTCTTCCTGTCGGGCCATGGAGCGCAAGCGCCGACATCGGCCGATGACGGACTGGAACCTGACGGCCTCGACGAATGGTTTCTGGCGGCCGATGCCGGCCCATGGGATCCCGCCTCAAAGACGCTGGCCGGGGCCATCAAAGATGACGAAATCGGTCGCCGGGTGCGCGCGATGCGCGCTGCCGGGGTCGATATTTGGGTGCTGATCGACAGCTGCGCCGGCGGCGGCCTTTTGCGTGGCAGCCAGGCGACGGCGAAGAGTATCGCTGGCGCCCTGCTCGGCATAGCTCAGGTGGCGCCCTCGCGCGGTGCAGCGGACGCCAGCGGATTCGTCGACGCGGGACTGGCAGGGGGCGGACGCCTCGTCGTCTTTGCCGCTGCGGGGCCAGGTCAGGTGGCATGGGACGATGGCGACGGTGGTCGCTTCACCAAAGCCCTCGCTGCCGCGCTTCAGACCCGTCCGGACTCATTTGCGGCTCTCGCCGCCAAGGGCGGCGCAGCTGCCATACCCTGGACGACAGGAGAGCTTTCCGCTCCGGTCCTGTTCGACGGGCGCTCACCCGATCTGATCGAGATTGCGCTGGGGCTGCCACCCCTGCCCTTCGCCACACGACTATCGATCGACGATCGGGGTGCCTGTGCGAAGAAGGGGCGGGTCACCGGGCCGCTGCGGATCGACGCGGGCCGCACGGTTACGCTCGACCATTGCGATCATGTCCGGGTCGATTTCGGCGAACCGGGCGTGCCGCTGCGCCTCGAAGCCTGGTATCGCGACGCTGGAGGAGGCTATTCCGGACTGGCACCACCAGCCGGTCTGGCACTGCTGCCCGGCCGGTGGGCCAATGTCGGTTTCACGTTCGTCACGCGTGATCCGGTCAGTCAGCGCCCCTTGCCGATGGGTGAAGAGCAGTTGATCCTGATCGCGCGGGACGAAGCGGGAATTGCGACGGCAGCGACTATCCTGCACTTTCGAGGCAAATGATCGTGGCGTTACCGCAACAGCGGTCATAGCAAAGACACGCCTCACCATTTCTTTACCGGAATCGGTTGCGTCGACGTCCATGTACGGCAAAGAACGGCGAAAGAGTGCGGGGGCATTCCTGATCGTGGGCGGACGTGACGACGACAAAGGTCGGCGGGACGTGGTCGGTGCGCTATTCGGAGCGGCCGGCTATTTCCTGTTGGCATGGGGAACGGTCGCCCTGACCAGCGAGGCGCAACCGATCGTGGCCATATGGCCGCAAAATGCGCTCCTGCTCGCACTGCTGCTGCCGCTGGCCCCCTCGCGCTGGCCGACCTTCGTCGCGACGGCCTTCGTCGCAGCAACGCTGGCGGATTACGCCAGCCTCGATTCGATCCCCGGCGCGCTCATCGGTGCTGCCACCAGCATGGCCGAGGTGATGGTCGCGGTCGCTCTCCTGCGTGGGTCGATCGCTGCGTCCGAGCCGTTCCACGACGTGCGGTCGATCCTGCTGTTCGTCCTTTCCGCCTTTGCCGCCGCCGTCGTCGGTGCCCCCGGTGCGGCCGTGGCAGCCCATGGCTTCGGCCAGGACATGTTCTGGATCACGCTCCAGAGCCGCTATCTGGCAGATGCTCTGGGCCTCATTCTGTTCGCTCCGCTGTTCATGACGGCGCTCGCGGGTGGATTGCCACGATGGTATGACGGTCTTGGGCGTCGCGGCAGAGTCGAAGCCGTCATCATTTTCCTGATCGTGGCCCTGATAGCGCTGCTGATTTTCCGCTACGCGCGCAATCCGCTACTCTTTCTGATGAGCGCGCCCCTGCTGCTCGCCATCTTCCGCCTGGGCCCGGTCGGCACCACCTTATCCCTGATCCTGCTCGCCACCATGGCGAGCCAGTTGACCATGGCGGGTGAGGGCCCGATCGCACGCGCTTTCGCCGAGCTCACCCAGCGTTCGACCTTCCTGCAAATCTATCTCCTGCTGATGCTGCTTACGACCCTGCCTGTCGCAGCCGATCTCAATGCGCGGCGGCGCCTTGCCCGGCAGCTGAGCGAAAGCGAGGAGAGCCTGCGGCTGCTCGCCTCCAGCTCGGCAGACATGCTGGTGCGGCTGGACCATCGCGGGCGGTGCGTTCAGGCTTCGGGCAACGCCGCGCTGCTGGCCGTACGACACGGCGTCGAACTGATCGGATCGCGACTGTCTGCATTCGCCGAGGAAGCGGATACGGTACAGGTCGAAATGGCCTTCTCGGCAGCCTTCGTCAGTCCCGGATCGGTGTCGCGCTGCGAATTCCGCCCGCTCGGCCGGCCCACCGACTATCTCGAGTGCACGATGCGCGCCCTGGTCGACGACGAGGGGCGGTCCTATGGGGTCGTCGGAGCGGTCCGCGACATCTCGCTGCGCAAGGAGCGCGAGCAGACCCTTGCGCTGGCGGCCTCTACCGACAGCCTCACCGGCGCGCTCAACCATGCCGCGTTCATGCGCCACCTCGATCGGCTCATGAGCGCGCTGCCCTCCTCCAACCTGTCGCTCCTGATGATCGACGTTGACCGGTTCAAGAGCGTCAACGACAGCTTCGGTCACCTCGCAGGCGACCAGGTCTTGGTCGAGCTCCACAATCGCCTCCGCGCATTGCTGCGCGACCATGACGTGATCGGACGGCTCGGCGGGGATGAGTTGGCGATCGTGCTCGACGGAACCTCGCCCGAACTGGCGAAGTCGATCGCCGATGCGCTCCGCATCGCCGTGTCGAGCGACCCGGTGGTGCTGGGTGATGGAGAGCGGCTCGTCATGTCGCTGAGTTGCGGCGTCGCTCAGGCCAAACCCGGCATGACTCGGCATGAGTTGATCAAGCGTGCCGACGAGGCGCTCTACATCGCCAAGAACAACGGTCGCGATTGCGTGGCGATGCACAGTCCCCCGGACAACGAAGCCTGAGGTCGATCAGTTACTGAGGACGACGACGCGCGTGGGTACGCGACCGGCATTGCCAAGCGAAACCCGGTACTGCCCCGCTCTCGGCGGGGACCAGCGGCAGAGGGGGTAGTGGCTGTCGCCCCGTTGGTCGCACACCGCACGTCCACGCCCGTCGACCACACGCAGGCGCAGCCCGGCATCGCCATCGCCGATCGCCGATACCAGTGCCGTCTCCGCGCCCCGTGCCTCGACCGTCCAGGCGATGATGCCTCCGGGTGCAAGCACCTCACGAAACTCGAGCGGGCCGCTTCCCCAGCTTCCACCGATGATCCCCTTGGGGCGTGCGCTGCGCAGGCGATCGACCTCCTCTGCGATTCGTCTGTCGCGGGGCGCCAGCAGGCGCGCTTCTTCGGCCAGCGCCAAGGCCTCGTCGGATGTATCGGGCAAGCCCTCCCTCGCCTCCAGCCTGCCGTTTTTCAAGGTCGCGCCACGCAGCCCGCTACCGGCGACCAGCCGTGCAGCGGAGAGCATCAGATCGGCATCGCTGGCCCGTCGGGCCGCTTCGGCGAGGCGGAAGCCCAATATGGCGTCCTCGATCGGCGAAGGCGCGGTAGCCCCCACCGCGAGCAGACAGACAAGAGCGGTCAGTGGCTTCATGATGCCGGTCTAGCCCTCCCCCCAGCGACGTACCAGCATCAGACACCTGAATTTATCTGACGCTGCGGCTTCGAACGCTTTTCTTTCGCTGTGCACTGGGCATGATGGGTCGATGGAGCAGGGAGACGAGAAGGGGATCGAACAGACGTTTCGGCGTCTGTTCCTGGGGCGCTCCGCGCTCATTCTCGAGGATGAGGAGGAAGTGGCAGACCTGCTTGCAAGCGCATTGCGGCGCGCAGGTTTCGAACAGGTCGAAGTGACGGGCGATGGTCTCGATGCGGTCAGGCTCGCGGACGAACGGAGCTTCGACGTGCTGATCCTCGACCGCCAGACGCCGGGCATCGACGGGCTCGGCGCGCTGGGCCGCATCCGCGACGCATCGGGCCAGTCGATGCGGGCCCCGGCACTGTTCCTTACGGCGCTCGGATCGGAACGACATCGGGTGGAAGGGCTGGCGGGCGGCGGGGACGATTATGCCGTCAAACCGCTGTCCGAGATCGAGCTTCTGGCACGGCTCGCCGCTCTGCTCCGTCGCCGCGCCTGGGACTCCGGCGCCGGGGAAGATGGAACGCTTCTGTGCGGTCCGCTCAGGATCGACCCCGGCAGCATGACGGCCTCGCTCTGCGGTACGCAGCTCGACCTGACTGCACGGGAGTTTGCGATCCTCAGCCTCCTCGCCCGCAATGCCGGATTGCCGGTGACGCGCTCGATGCTGTGGTCGACCTGCTGGTCCACCTATAATTTCGTGCCCGCCAATTTTGCCAACACGATCGACGTTCATGTGTCGCGGCTGCGCCGCAAGCTGGAGGCGGCGGCCAGCTGCATTCCGCCGCATCTCAGCCCGCTGATCGTGGCGGTGCGAAGTCAGGGGTTGATGCTGCGCCGGCTGGACGACGCCGTTTGAAGACCCTGCTGCTCCCGGCCAAGACCGCGCTGCTGCTTGCCTTCTTCTCGGCGCTTGCCCTGACGCTCAGTGCCGCCGCCTTGTTCATGGTCGACCGCGACGCCCGGCGGATCGCGGCGGCCGAGTCCGCACGCTATGACTATGAAGCGCTTGCCGAAAAGCTTCCGGGCGTGCTCGACGATCCCGCAGCCACCCCTCTGCTCGCAGGCGCCGTCCGCGAGATCGGCAGCTATGCGGCACGCACAGGGCAGCCTCGCATACTCCTCTATCGCGATGCGCAGGGCGGGGTCAGCGGCAGCGCCCCCGCCTGGCCGCGCCTGCGTCCATGGCGGGACGGCTATGCGATCGGCAAGACCGCGTCGGGGAGCGATATCGTCGCCCTCATCAGGCCGCTGCCGCGCGGCGGCACCCTTCTCTTCGCACGCCCCGTTCAGTCGGCCAGCGCGCTGCGCACCTCGCTCGGCCTATGGGGCGGCGGCATCGTATTGCTCCTTCTGGGCCTTTCGGTCGTCACCGCGCTGATGGTGGGCGGACAGACCGCCGCGCGCATCCGCAGGCTCAACGATGTGTGCGACCAGGTCGCCGAGGGCGACATTGGCCGGCGGATCGCCGAAGCCGGACCAGCCGACGAGATCGGCATCCTCGCGCGGCACATGAACGGCATGCTCGCCGAACTGGAACGCCGCATCCACGGACTGCGGGCGGCGTCGGACCATATCGCGCATGACTTGCGAACGCCCCTTGCGCGGGTCCGCGCGCGCCTGTCGACGATGGAGAATGCTCCCGACGAAGCGGTAGCGCTCCAGGCCGCCCGGGCGGCAGAGGAGCTCGAGCGGCTGATGGCAGCGTTCAACGCCCTCCTCGAACTGCGCGAGATCGAGGCCGACGTCGGAATCCCGGCAAGCCCGTTCGATGTGGCCGAAGCTGTCGAGACGGCGGTCGAACTCTACGAAGCGGTGGCCGAGGACGAAAAGGGCGTGCGCATCGTCCGCGACATCCGCGCCTCATATTTCATCGGCGACCGGGAATTGTTGGTCCGCGCGTTGGCCAACCTCATCGACAATGCCCTCAAGGTCGCACCGCACGGCAGCGCCATCCGTGTCGCGGCGCAGAGCGGAGAACTGGATGGCGAGGCCGCGCTCACCCTGTCCGTGACCGACGAAGGGCCGGGCTTCGCAAATATGCCGGCCGAACCAGGTGAGCCGCGCTCGACGCTCGGCGGGCACGGCCTCGGCCTGGTGATCGTCCGCGCCATAGCCGAGCGGCATCGCGGCACATTGACGGTCAGCAAAGACGATCAGGGGGCATGCGTGACGCTGATCCTCCGGACGCCGCGCCTGTTGAGCACATCCGTCTGAGCCAAGCCTTCTCATCCAAAGGTGCGGACTGCTTGCAGAGACTGGCCTTTGGCGGCCGCACCCGCTATCGCGCGCGCAACCGAACAAGTCTGGAATCGATATGGGTTTTCGCTGTGGTATCGTTGGGCTGCCGAACGTCGGCAAGTCCACCCTCTTCAACGCACTGACCGAGACCGCGGCAGCGCAGGCGGCTAACTACCCTTTCTGCACGATCGAGCCCAATATCGGGCAGGTCGCCGTCCCCGATCCGCGCCTGTACGAGATCGCGAAGATCGGCGGTTCCGCCAAGATCATCGAAACCCAGCTGGCCTTCGTCGACATCGCCGGTCTCGTGCGCGGCGCGTCCAAGGGCGAAGGTCTGGGCAACCAGTTCCTCGCCAATATCCGCGAGGTCGATGCGATCGTGCACGTGTTGCGCTGCTTCGAGGATGGCGACGTCACCCATGTCGAAGGCAAGGTCGATCCGATCGCCGATGCCGAGACGGTCGAAACCGAGCTGATGCTCGCCGATCTCGAAAGCCTCGAGAAGCGCGTTCCCAACCTCGCCAAGAAAGCTGCGCAGGGCGACAAGGAATCGAAAGCGGCCGCCGCCGTTCTCGGCCAGGCGCTCGACCTGCTCCGCGAAGGCAAGCCCGCTCGCCTGACCCAGCCGAAGGACGACGATGAGGCCCGCCTGTTCGCGCAGGCCCAGTTGCTCACCGCGAAGCCGGTGCTCTATGTCTGTAACGTCGACGAAGGCGCAGCGGCCGACGGTAACGAACTGTCGGCGCGGGTCGCCGCGAAGGCCAAGGCCGAAGGCGCCAAGTCCGTGATCGTCTCGGCCGCGATCGAGGCCGAAATCGTGACGCTCGATCCCGCCGACCGGGCCGATTTCCTGTCGGACCTCGGCCTTGACGAGACCGGTCTCGCCCGGGTCATCCGCGCCGGCTACGAACTGCTCGACCTGATCACCTTCTTCACGGTCGGTCCCAAGGAGGCCCGCGCCTGGACGATCGAAAAGGGATCCAAGGCACCGCAAGCGGCCGGTGCGATCCACAGCGATTTCGAGCGCGGCTTCATTCGCGCCGAGACGATGGCCTATGCCGACTATGTCGCTCTGGGCGGCGAAGCGGCGGCGCGCGAAGCGGGCAAGCTGCGGTCCGAAGGCAAGGACTATGTCGTGCAGGACGGCGACATCATGCTGTTCCGCTTCAACGTCTGAACCGGCCGACAGCCAACGATATCAACAGGGCGGCGCGCCACGCAGCGGCCGATCTTCGGGGACAGGGCATGCGATATTTCGAGGATTTCGAGATCGGGCGGGTCGACCGCTTCGGCGCCTATCCGGTGCAGCGCGAAGAGGTGATCGACTTCGCATCGAAGTTCGATCCGCAGCCCTTCCATCTCGACGACGAGGCCGCCGCCGCCTCCCCGATCTTCGGCCGACTGGCCGCAAGCGGATGGCATACCTGCTCGATGGTGATGCGCATGCTCACCGACGAGTGGATGGAAGACGGTCATTTCTCGCTGGGCGGCACCGGCGTGGACGAGCTGCGCTGGACCCGTCCGGTCTATCCGGGCGACATACTTACGGTCGAGAGCGAGGTTCTGTCGAAGTCCGTGCCGCGGTCGCGGCCATCGATGGGCTTCATCAACTTTCGCCTGACCATCTTCAATCAGGACGGCGACGTCGTGATGACCATGAAAGTCACCAACATCCAGCCCCTGCGCCAGGCAGCCTGAAGGAAATCAGCCGAACAGGCGAGGCGCCAGCGCTGCCAGCCTGGCTCTCGTTTTCGTCGGCCACTTCTCCCGTGCGGTGATGAGCGCTCCGTCGAGGGCATGGTCGCAGCCTTGCGTGCAACCGTGTCCGCCACCCGCTCGTGCTGCAACCGCCTCGACGAGTGACTGCGCCCGAGCGACATTGGCGTTCATCGTCGACAGGACGCTCGCCACGTCGACCTCGCTGTCCGACCAGGCGTCGAAATCGGTGACCATCGCCACGCTCGCGTAGCAAAGCTCCGCCTCACGCGCGAGGCGCGCCTCGGGCAGGCCGGTCATACCGACGACATCGCAGCCCCACTGACGGTGCAGCAACGATTCCGCGCGCGTCGAGAATTGCGGGCCTTCGATCACGAGCATCGTCCCTCCGATCCGATAGGGGCCGCTCTGCGCAGCCAGCACGTCCGAGACGACGCTGCCCAGACGCCCGCAGGTCGGCCGCGCGAAAGCAACATGGGCAACGATGCCGTCGCCGAAGAAGCTGCGCCCGCCACGCACCGTGCGGTCGACATATTGGTCGACGAGCACGAAGGTGCCCGGCGGTACCTCTTCGTGGAAGCCGCCGACCGCCGACACCGCCAGAATCTCCGAACATCCCGCCGCCTTCAACGCGGCAATATTGGCCCGATAATTGACCTCCCCGGGCGCGACACGGTGGCCGCGACCGTGGCGCGGCAGAAAAGCCACCTTGCGCCCAGCCAGTTCTCCCATCAGCAGCGCATCGGAAGGCGCCCCCCAAGGCGTCTCGACCTCGATCCACTCGCCGTCCGAAAGACCGGGCATGCGGTACAGTCCGCTGCCCCCGATCAGCCCCAGTCGCCCCTGATCGCGCATGCTGTTCTCCGCAAAAGAAAAGGGGCCGCCCGGTGATCCGGACGGCCCCCTGTCATCTCGTCAGGTCAGGCTCAGTGCTTGATGCCGGCCCAGACGTTCCGATAGGCCATAAAGGCGAGGATGGTGGCGATCAGCAGGAAGCCGACCACCGCCCAGCCGAGCGAATGGCGATTTTCCAGCTTGGGTTCTGCCGTCCAGATCAGGAACGCCGAAACGTCCTTTGCCATCTGGTCGATCGTCGCCGTCGTGCCGTCCGCATAGGTCACCTGGCCGTCAGCCGCGAGTGGCGGCGGCATGGCGATGTTCAGATTGGCGAAATAGGGGTTGAAATGCAGACCCACGGGGGTCGCTGCTTCGGGGAACTCCTTGAGCAGCTCGACGCCCTTCTCGTTCTTGAAACCCGCCTGATCGGCGTAGCCGGTCAGCAGCGAGTAGACATAAGCGCCGCCGTCATGGCGTGCCTTGGCCATCAGCGAAAGATCCGGCGGCAGCGCATTGTTGTTTGCGGCGCGAGCAGCGACTTCGTTCGCGTATGGCGACGGGAACTTGTCGGCCGGAGTGGCCTTGCGAGTTGCCGGTTCACCGGTCTCCGGGTTGATCGAGGGAACCTCGGTCGCCCAGTTCTTGGCGATGGCCTTAACTTCCGCAGGCGTGAAGCCGATCTGCTCGAGATCGCGGAAGGCGACCTGATTCATCGAGTGACAGGCCGAGCAGACTTCCTTGTAGACCTGGAAGCCGCGCTGCAGCTGCTGGCGGTCGAACTTGCCGAGCGGGCCGTCCGAAGCAAAGGAGACATGCTTCGGATGGAGGTGGAACTCATGCTCCACCGTCTTGGCCGGCGGCTCGCTGATGAAGGCGATCGCGCCCATCACCAGCGAGAAGAGCAGGACGAAGACGAAGCCAGCGCCTGCGAAGAATGCAATGGGACGAACCATGGTTTCTATATCCCCTTAGGCCTGGGTGCTCGTCGCGAGGGTAGCCCCGCTCTTGCCCTCGAGAACCGCCTCCGTGATCGAGTTCGGCAGCGGGAGCGGACGCTCCATCTTCGAAACGATCGGCAGGATGATCAGGAAGTGCGCGAAGTAATAAGCCGACGCGAGCTGGCTGATCATGACGTAAGGCTCTTCAGCCGGCGAACCGCCACAATAGCCGAGGACGAGAACGTCGATCACCAGCAGCCAGAAGAACTTCTTGAACGCCGGGCGGTAATTGCCCGAACGGACCGGCGACTTATCGAGCCACGGCAGGAAGAACAGCAGGAGGATCGCGCCGAACATGGCGACGACGCCCCACAGCTTGGCCGGCAGGATGAAATCGACGGTGAAGGCGCGAAGGATCGCGTAGAACGGCCAGAAATACCATTCCGGAACGATGTGCGCGGGCGTCGAGAGCGGGTTGGCAGGGATATAGTTGTCCGGGTGACCGAGGAAGTTCGGCGCGAAGAACAGCACCGAGCAGTAGACGATCAGGAACACGCCCAGGCCGAAACCGTCCTTTGCCGTGTAATAGGGATGGAACGGAACCGTATCCTGCGGACCCTTCACGTCGATGCCGGTCGGGTTGTTCGAACCCGGAATGTGCAGCGCCCAGATGTGCAGGATGATGACACCCGCAATCACGAACGGCAGCAGATAGTGCAGCGAGAAGAAGCGGTTCAGCGCGGCGTTGTCAGGCGCAAAGCCACCGAGCAGCCAGGTCTGGATCGGCGTGCCGACGACCGGGATGGCCGAGAACAGACCGGTGATCACCTTCGCGCCCCAGAAGCTCATCTGGCCCCAGGGAAGGACATAGCCCATGAAGGCGGTCGCCATCATCAGCAGGAAGATCACCAGGCCGAGCAGCCACACCATTTCGCGCGGAGCCTTGTACGACCCGTAGAAGAGACCGCGGAATATGTGGAGGTAGACGACGATGAAGAAGAAGCTCGCGCCGTTAGCGTGCGCATAGCGCAGCATCCAGCCCGAGTTCACATCGCGCATGATATGTTCGACCGAGTCGAACGCGACGAGACCGTTGGCCGCATAGTGCATCGCAAGAACGATGCCCGTGACCAGCTGAATCGTCAGCGCAACGCCCGCGAGGACGCCGAAATTCCAGAAGTAGTTCAGGTTCCGGGGAACCGGATATCCACCGCCGACGGCGTTATAGACGAAGCGCGGGAGCGGAAGGCGGCTGTCCAGCCACTTCATCACCGGATTCTTCGGCTCGTACTGATTTGCCCAGGGAAAGCTCATATCTCTCTACCTCAGCCGACTTGGACGACGGTGTCGGATTTGAACGCATATTTCGGCACTTCGAGATTCTTCGGTGCCGGGCCTTTGCGAATGCGTGCCGCAGTGTCGTAGTGCGACCCGTGGCAGGGGCAGAAATAGCCGCCGAACTCGCCCTTGACCTCGCCCTCACCCGCGCCGAGCGGAACGCAGCCGAGATGGGTGCAGACACCCATCGTGATCAGCCACTGCTTCTTGCCGCCGACGGTGCGCTGCTCGAGCGTCTGCGGATCGCGCAGCGAGCTCGGATCGACTTTGTCGGCCTGCGCGATTTCGGCGGCCGTCAGGTGCCGGACGAACAACGGCTGCTTGCGGAAGATGGTCTTGACCGCCTGACCTTCCTGGATTGCCGACAGATCGACTTCGATCGATGCCTGCGCCAACACGTCGGCGGACGGATTCATCTGATTGATGAGGGGGATCAGTACGGTCGCGGCACCCACGCCCGCAAAACTGACCGCTGCCACGTTGATGAAGTCGCGGCGACGGACGCCGTCACCTGCCTCTTCGCCGGGCGTTTCCATAGTTTCGAGCGTCGCCATTCCGGAACCCTTGCGCTGCCACGATATCAGACACATGCGTCCCAGGGTTCGAGCCGACAGCTCCATGCCCCCTGCGCATGCGCAACCGCCCGCGAAAATTCCCGGCGGCTGCGCGCTGATAGCGCTGCTTCGGCGGCTTTGCCAATCCCATTTTCCGTTTATTGGCGCATCGGCACGCATTCGTTACTCTGCAAAGTCATGCGGATAGCTCTTTACCAACCCGATATCGCAGGAAATGTCGGTACGATTCTGCGACTAGCGGCCTGTCTCGGGGTCCCGGTCGATATCATCGAGCCTTGTGGATTCGCCTTTTCCGACAGGAGCTTGCGACGCTCGGGCATGGACTATGCCGACGGTGTCGAAATAGCGCGCCATGCCGACTGGACTGATTTTGAAGCACGACTTGCCGGCCGCCTCGTGCTGCTGTCGACCAAGGCTGCAGTTCCCCTTTGGGAAGCCGCCTTCTGCGCCGATGATACGCTCCTGTTCGGCTCGGAAGGCGCGGGCGTGCCCGACAAGGTGCATGATCGCGCCGATCTGCGGGTCCGGATTCCGATGCGGCCGAATTTCCGATCCTTGAATGTCGCCGTCTCGGCTGGCATCGCGCTTGCCGAAGCTTTGAGACAGACCGGAGGATGGCCCGAATGACGCTCGTACTCGATCCGCAGCAGAGCGCCGCACGAGCCTGGTTCGAAACGCTGCGTGACCGGATCTGCGCGACCTTCGAGGCGATCGAGGTCGAAGCCGGCAGCGATGCACGGTTCGGCTACACCTCGTGGAACCGCGACAACGACCCCGAGGGCCGCGGCGGCGGCGGCGTGCGCGGCCTGATGAAGGGCAAGGTGTTCGAAAAGGTGGGCGTCAACGTCTCCACCGTCGGCGGCGCCTTCGCGCCCGACTTCGCCCGGACGATCCATGGCGCGGGCGACGAGAATCCCGATTTCTTCGCCACCGGCATCAGCCTGGTCGCGCATATGACGAACCCGCATGTGCCGGCGGTCCACATGAATACCCGCTTCCTCGTCACGACAAAGCGCTGGTTCGGCGGTGGCGCGGACCTCAATCCACCCATTCCCTATGAGGAAGACACGGCAGCCTTTCACGCCCGGCTGAAAGCGGCCTGCGATCCGCACGGTGCCGACTATTATGATCGGTTCAAGGCCTGGGCAGACGACTATTTCTGGATTCCGCATAGGCAGGTCCATCGCGGCGTCGGCGGGATCTTCTACGACCATCTCGAATGCGCCGACGATGCCGGCTTCGAGGCCAATTTCGCCCTCACCCGCGATGTCGGCGAGGCCTTTCTCGACATCTTCCCCCGCATCGTGCGGAGCCGCATGGGCATGGCGGCCGATGCCGAGGACATGCGCCGGATGATGAACTTCCGCGGGCGCTATGCCGAGTTCAACCTGGTTTACGACCGGGGCACTCTGTTCGGCCTGAAGACCGGCGGGAACATCGACGCGATCCTGATGAGCCTGCCGCCAGTCGCGACCTGGGAGTAGCCCCATGCCGTTGACCCCCGTGGCGCCAGATCAGGTCGCGACTATCGTCACCTCGCTCGAGATGCGCGAACGCCCGCGTCCGCGCCCGATGCCGGCGGCCCCTTTCCGCCTCAACCGCTGGAAGCAGCCCGGCGCCGAGAAATATCGGGCCCTGTTCCGCCGGGTCGGCGAACCCTGGATGTGGTTCTCCCGGCTCGTCATGCCCGAGCCGGAGTTGCTCGCAATCATCCAGGACGAGGCGGTCGAGATCTACGCGGTCGAGGATCGGCGCGGCATCGAGATCGGGATGCTCGAACTCGACTTCCGTATCGCGGGCGAAGCGGAGATCGCCTTTTTCGGCCTGGTGCCCGAACTGGCAGGCAAGGGCCATGGCGGGTGGCTGATGGCGCAGGCGCTGGGCCTGGGCTGGCGGACCGGCATCGACCGGATGTGGGTGCACACCTGCACGCTCGACCATCCCGGCGCGCTCGGCTTCTACCGCAAGCATGGCTTCACACCCTATGCCCGGGCGGTCGAGACCTTTGCCGATCCGCGACTGGCGGGGGTGCTTCCCGTGGAATCGGCGTCCCATGTCCCGCTGTTCGGCGGAACGGCGATCCAGACCGATTAGGCGCCGGCGGCGAGCCGTCGATAGACGAGCGCCACATAGACCGAAAAGCCGAGCGAGAGCGTCGCTTCGAGCCCGAGGCTGACGATCAGGCGAAGCGCGTCAGGCACCGCCTCGAACCCGGTCCCGAGCTTGATCAGCTCGAACAGCGAGCCCACGACCATACGGTCGATGAAGGCGAGCAGGGTTCCGAGCAGGATCATGACCAGCCAGATGGCGACGAGCCGCATGACATTGTCGCGGCTCAGCATCCAGGCGCGGCGGAGGGTCAGAGCCGCCCCCTGCCGCTCGCACGCCGCCACGGCGGGAAGCATAGGAAGCCGCACCCAGACGACCGCGAAAGGGATGATGAACAGCGTCGCGATCTGCGCCGAAAGGTTAGCCGAGGGCACCCCCGACTGAAAGATCATGACGCCAAGCGTAGCGGCGACCATCACGGCCAGCGCGGCGGCGAAGGCCACCGACATGGCGACGAAGATGGCGACAAGCGCCGCACCGAAGCGCCGGGTGGCCCCCGCGAGCGCTTCGCCCACGCTGATGCCGGGAACGGTAGCGAGCAGGGCCAGCACCATATGGCCGAACAAGGTCAGTAGCAGCGCCGGCCCCAGGAGAAGTATCTGCACCGGCATGGTCGGCGACGCCGACGCGCTCGCCTCCGCGATCGCCGGCATCGCCTGCCCGATCAGGAGTTGCGCGGGCGCGAAGATGGCGACCGCGACCGGGAAAACCAGCGCCCATTCGCGCCGCAGGAAGGCGATGGTCTCCTCCCAGACCGAGCCCAGCGAGAAGGATGTCATGCGCATGCTGCTCCGATCGTCATCGCGCTCGCCTATTCCCGCTTCGACGGCAGCGCAATCCATGGCTCTTGATCGGACGAAAAAAGCGGCGATATGCGGAATGATGAACGACCTTCTCGACGGCGTTGAGTGGCGCGTAACCCCAGGCCTCTCGCCCTATGCCGAAACCCTGGCCGAAATGGAGACGCGCGCCGCGGCGATCCGGATGGGTGAGGCGCGCGAGCTGATCTGGCTGCTGGAACACCCCCCGCTGTACACTGCGGGGACAAGCGCGGCCGAGGACGAACTGCTGGTGCCCGATCGCTTCCCGGTGTTTCGCGCCGGGCGCGGCGGACGATACACCTATCACGGGCCCGGCCAGCGGGTCGGCTATGTCCTGCTCGATCTTGAGAAGCGCGGACGCGACGTACGCTGCTTCGTCTCGGGAATCGAGCGCTGGCTGATCGCGGCGCTCGGCGACTTCGGAATCGAGGGACGCAGCGAACCGGGCCGGGTCGGTATATGGGTCGGCCATGGTCCCAGTGAAGCGAAGATCGGCGCGATCGGCGTTCGCGTTCGCCGCTGGGTCAGCTTTCATGGATTTTCGCTCAACGTGGAGCCCGACTTGTCGCACTTTTCGGGCATCGTGCCGTGCGGCCTCGGCGAATATCCGGTAACCAGCATGGCGCAATTGGGGGCACCGACCGGCATGGAGGCACTCGACAGCGCGCTCCTGCGCCATTTTCCGGATCTTCTCAGCCTTATGTCGCGCTCGGCCTGCACCACCACGGACTCTTGAGCCGCCGAGTCGTTAGCTATATCCTGCCCCGAACAGCCTTTCCGGGGGACATCATGAAGCGTTCGATCGACGGTCTCGTCGTTGCCGGCCTGATTCTGGCCTGCGCAAGCCTGTCCGGCTGCGGGAGCAAGGATAAAGGCGCCGAGACCAACGTGGTCGAGATGAACGCCAGCGATGGCACCATGAACGACATGACGATCGTGGAAAGCTCGGTTCTCGACAAGGCCGGCAGCGAAGTTGCCAACGGGATCGAAGCGGGGAACGCAAGCAACGCAATGTAATGCATGAAGAACCGGGCCGTGGGGCCGGCCGGGTTCAGACATATCGGAGGACGGTAATATGGTGCGCGTTTTGGCCTCGACCTTGGCCTTGGTGGCGATGACGGTGCAGGCGGCACCAGCGTCGGCCTATCTTTTCTGGTTCGGCCCCAATTTCAAGGCGGCGCCCGTCCAGGGCGACGAGCCCGGCCTTGGCATCGCGATGCCGAAGGCAACCCCGGCCGAGCTCAGAGCGCATCTCCTCTGGAACATGCGCGCGGGTCTCAACGTCGCCGCGCTTCAGTGTCAGTTTTCACCCATCCTCCTCGCCGTTCCCAATTATAACGATCTGCTGTCGAAGAATGCCGACGAGCTCAACGCTGCCTACAAGACGCTCGGTGCCTATTTCAAACGCACCCAGGGCAAGAGCTGGCAAAAGGCGTTCGACGATTACACGACCCGGACCTATAACGGCTTTTCGACCATGCACGCCCAGTTGGGCTTCTGCGAGACAGCCTCGGCGATCGGGCGCGACGCCCGCAAGCTCGGACGCGGCCATCTGACGCAGCTCGCCGTCGATCGCATGCGCGAGTTCCGCAACAGCCTGATTCCGACCGGCGACATGATCCATGCGCGCCGTTACATTCAGGTTTCGGTCCAGACCCCGTCGATGGATCAGGCCTGCTGGACGAAAAAGGATCAGCTCAAGGCGGTTTGCGCGCCGCGCATGCAGCAGGCAAGCACCGAGGTGGGCAAGACCGGCGGCTGAGACAGCCGCCACGCAGCGGCTATCGGATCCCGACGACCTTGTGGGTCTGGGTCGACAGCCGCCAGCGGGGATGATCGAGGATGTAAGCGATCGCCGCTTCGCGCGCGGCCGGAAGGTCCGGGCCGTCCATCGGCTGAAGCAGGAAGTGCTCGAAGTCCCAGCGTTCAAGCTCGGCCGGGTCGATGCCGGGTTGGGGCCAGACCAGCTTGAGTTCCTGCCCCTTGCGCTGAACAACCTCGCTGCCGGCCTTGGGACTGACGCAGATCCAGTCGATCCCGTCGGGGGCCGGCTGGGTGCCATTGGTTTCCACCGCTGTCTCGATTCCCCGAGCGCGCAGCGCGTCGATCAACTCGGCGTCGACCTGCAGCAGCGGTTCGCCGCCCGTCATCACGACCAGCGGCTCGGGAAGCGCGCCCCATAGCGCCAGCACCCTGTCGGCGAGCATAGCGGCGTCGTAGCGCCCGCCATTGTCGCCATCGAGACCGACGAAATCGGTGTCGCAGAAGCGACATATGGCGGTCGCCCGGTCCTCTTCGCGCCCGCTCCACAGATTGCACCCGGCGAAGCGCAGGAACACGGCACGACGCCCGACCTGCATGCCTTCGCCCTGCAGGGTCAGGAACATCTCCTTGACCGCATAGCTGCCCATGTCAGGCGTAGACCGTCGGATCGGGAAGTCCCGCTTCCTCGAACCCCCTGGACCGCAAGCGACAGCTGTCGCACAGGCCGCAGTGGCGCCCGTCGGGCGTCGGATCATAGCATGACCAGCTCATGCCGGCGTCGAGCCCCAGGCGATCGGCCTCGCGCGCGATGTCGGCCTTGGTCATGTGCTGGAGCGGGGCATGGATGGTGAACCCCTGCCCCTCCACCCCCATGCGGGTGGCAAGATCCGCCAGATGCTGGAAGGCGGAGATGAACTCGGGCCGGCAATCGGGATAGCCCGAATAGTCGAGCGCGTTCACCCCCAGGAAGATGTGGCGCGCGCCGGTCGCCTCGGCGAAGCCGAGCGCCAGCGACAGGAAGATGGTGTTCCGCGCCGGCACATAGGTCGACGGGATGCCGGGTTGCACGCCGTCCTTGGGCACGTCGATGTCGTCGGTCAGCGACGACCCGCCGAAGGCGCGCAGGTTGAGCGGCAATGTGACATGCCGGTCGACCCCCAGGGCATAAGCGACCCGCTTGGCCGCTTCGAGTTCGACCCGGTGCCGCTGGTTGTAATCGATCGTCAGCGCAGCGAGGCTATAGCCCTGCTCCCGCGCGAGACCACCCGATACCATCGAGTCGAGCCCGCCCGACAGCAGCACGATGGCGCGGCGACTTTCGCTGTTCGCAATGTCAGACATGGCGCGCGTTTAGGCGATTCGATCGCGCGAATCCACCGCTAGTCTGGCACATGATTCTCGCCGCCCGCCCCGACAATTCGACCGCTGACAAATCCCGCCCATAGGATATCCTGCGCGGTGGAGTGGAGAGGCGAAGCGGGGGCAGAATGACCTATTGTCTGGGAATCATGCTGCGTGAGGGGCTGATCATGATCGGCGACACGCGGACCAATGCCGGCATCGACAACATCTCCACCTATCGCAAGCTCCACATCCTCGCCGATGAGCCGGACAGGTTCGTCGTCCTCGCCAGCGCAGGTAATCTGTCGGTGACGCAGCTCGTGCGCGGCATGTTGTCCGAAGGCTTGCCGCCGCGAAACGACGAGGAAGGCCCCCGTCGGATCGAACATATGCCCAGCATGTTCCAGGCCGCCCAGCTGGTCGGCGAAGCGGTCATGGCGGCCGGCGCGCAGCTGAAGCCTGCACTCTACGCAGCGGGCGTGCCTTCGGGCATTTCGCTTTTGCTGGGCGGGCGCATCGCGGGCGGGCCGCTGTCGCTGTTCCTGATCTACGACGCCGGCAATTTCATCGAGTGCCAGCAGGACAGCCCCTTCTTCCAGATCGGCGCGACCCAATATGGCAAGCCGATCCTCGACCGGACCATGGATTATGACAGTTCGCTGGAAGAGGCGGTGAAGGTGGCGCTGCTGTCGTTCGATTCCACCATCAGGTCCGATCTGTCGGTAGGCTTGCCCTTCGACCTGATCCTCATCCGGCAGGATGTTACGGCTCCGGTCGTCTCGCGGCGGATCGAGGCCGACGACGCCTATTTCCGCAACCTCTCGGCGCGCTGGTCGATGCTGCTGAACGAATCCCGCGCTTCGATCCCGGATCCGCCCTTCCTGCGCTCCGAGGATCCCGCCAGCGACATCGTCGACCGGCTCCGCGCCAAGGGGTGAGGATCTTTCCAAAAGAGAAAAGGCCGCCCGAAGGCGGAGTGCCAAAAGGAAGGGGCCGCCCGGAGGCGGCATGCCAAAAGAAAGGGCCGCCCGGAGGCGGCCCAGGGAGGCTGAAAGCCTGCTAAGGGAGGAAAATGTGCCCAAGGGGGAGGCACATCCTCTCTCTACTACGGCCTGCCTAAACAAAGGATTAACCAGCCGACGTCATGACTGCACTGGGCGATTCGACTTTGGTCTGATCGGGTGCGGCACCAAGCCCGGCCGAGCCAAATGACGCTACCGCTCAGCGCGACGAACCGGCTTCTGCCGCGCTGCAATCTCCGACCCGGTGCGCTATCACATTATAGTCGAACGGTTCGTTGTGAGCGATGCCTTGAGTGGAGATCGAAACCTGGCGCGGCGTGGAGACGCGAAGGGTGCTGCGACCCCAGCCCGCGCGCGGGCAGCTATATTGGACGGTGGCGCTGCGCGGCTCGTTGGCGACGACGAAGCGGGTGCAGCCCGTCTGATCATGCTCGATCTGGACCAGCGCCATCGGCTCGGCGAGGCAGAGCTGACGATTTGGTCGCCCTTCGACTTCGATTTGCCACGAGCCGGGCTCAAGCTGCTTGAGCGCGTCCGGCACCGATGCCGTCGCAGGCGAGACGGGCGCTGACGGAGCGGCGGGTGCGGCGATGAGGCGCGCGCCAGCGATCACGCCCAGGATCATCGCCATCCCCGTAACCGCTACGACCACCCTACGCATCACATCCCCCGCTCGATCAAAGTCGACGTCGCGATTCGCTTGCCCCGCCGTCCGCGCCATCCCTTTTCGACCAAGTGTCGATAGCCGATGACGGACAGCGAGAACGCTGAAGAAAGCTGTATTGTACCGAAAGCGTTACGGATTCGGGAAGCGCTGCATCAAATCGATTCGAGCGACAGCGAGAAGCGCTTGGCGCAGAACTCGCAGTCGACATGGATCTGGCCCGCCGCATCAGCCATCTCGGCACGCTCCTCGACCGGGAAGCGCGCGATAACCGACCGGATATGCCCCGGATCGCAGCGGCAACCGCGCTGCAGGTCTACCGCCGCAAAGGTGCGAACCTCGTCCTCGTTGAACAGTCGCCACAGGATAGCCGAGGGCGTCAGTTTCGGATCGGCCAGCTCGGCGGTCGTGACCGTCTGGGCCAGGGCCAGGACATGCTCCCATTCGGGGTGGTCGAGCCGCGTATGGAGTCGCTCCCTGCCCTCTTCGCCTTCCGGCAGATGCTGGATCAGGATGCCCCCTGCGACATGGCTGCCGTCGTCGAGCCGCTTGCTGTGCAGGCGCACGAGGCTGGGCAACTGCTCCGACTGGGTGAAATAAGCTTCAGCCGCCTCGGCAAGCGACGCCCCCTCGAGCGGGACGATGCCCTGGTAGCGTTCACCGGTGACGGCCTGGTCGAAAGTGATCGCCAGATAGCCCTTGCCGAACAACGCGAACAGCGTCGGATCGGCGGGCATTTCGGCGACCCGCTCGGGATCGTGGCGGATATAGCCGCGCATTTCGCCGGCCTTGTAATCGGCGACGAGCAGTTCGACGGCTCCGCCTTCGGCCTGCGCCTGCAGGGTGAGCTGCCCCTGCTCATGCTTCAAGGTCGAGCCCAGCAAGGCCGCGAGCACCAGCGCATCGGCCAGCAGCCGTTCGATCGCGGGCGGATAGCCATGCGCGCCGAGAATGCGGTCGAGCGTCGGCCCGAGACGCACGACGCGGCCGCGGACATGGCGCTCCGGAATGGTGAAGCCGAGGGCAGTGTCGAGGGTGGTGTTGATGGTCAAAGCGATTTCCTGTCCGCCACCAAATCGATACGGATCCTATGGATTTCAAGCTGAAGCGGGCAGGCAGGAGCCGATGCCACCGCCTGCCCGGCCATGTTCAGCCGATCTTGCCCAGGCACCAGAGCAGCACCGCCTTCTGGGCATGCAGCCGGTTCTCGGCCTCCTCCCAGATCAGCGACTGCGGCCCGTCGATCACCGCATCGACGACCTCTTCGCCACGATGCGCCGGCAGGCAGTGGAGGAAGGCCGCACCCGGTGCCGCACGCGCCATCAGCGCCTCGTCGACCTGATAGGGCATCATCGCCTTGAGCTTTTCCTCGGCATGCGCCTGCCCCATCGAGATCCAGGTGTCGGTCACGATGACGTCTGCACCGGCGGCGATCTCGGCCGCGTCGCGCGACAGGCGGATGTCGCCGCCGCGTGCCCGCGCCGCTGCGATCACCGCCGGATCGGGATCATAGCCTTCAGGGCAAGCAACGCCGACAGGAAAGCCGAGCAGGCTGCCCGCCTCGACGATCGAATGAAGGACGTTATTGCCGTCGCCGAACCACGCCCAGCGCGAGCCAGCGAGCGAACCGCGATGCTCGATCACCGTCTGCATGTCGGCCATGATCTGACACGGGTGCGACTGGTCGGTCAGACCGTTGATCACCGGCACATCGGCATAGCGCGCGAGATCGAGCGCCTTTTGATGATCGTCGGTGCGGATCATGATCGCATCGACATAGCGGCCGAGCACGCGCGCGGTGTCGGCGATAGTCTCGCCCCGCCCGAGCTGCATGCTGCCCGAGTCCATCACGATCGTGGTGCCGCCCAGCTGGCGCATCGCCATGTCGAACGACACACGGGTACGGGTCGAGTTCTTCTCGAAGATCATCGCCAGCGTGTAGCCCGCGAGCGGCGCATCGGCGTCGATCCGGCCCCTGGGCAGGCCTATGCGGGCCTGCTTGCGAGCAATCGCCTCGTCGAGCATCAATGTGAGTCCGGCGGTGCCGGCATCGGCGAGGTCGATGAAGGACCGGTTCATTGCGCGGCCTCGAACGTCCGGGCGCCGGCCGACAGCTTCTCGACGCACTCGGCGACATGGCTGTCGTCGATGACGAGCGGCGGCAGGATGCGAACGACGTTCTCGCCGGCCGCGACCGTCAGCAACCCGTGATTGTCGCGCAGATGGGCGACGAAGGCGCGTGCCTCGACGGCGTCCTTCAGCTTGATGCCGATCATCAGGCCCAGACCCCGCGTGCTGTCGAACACCGAATCGTGGTTCGGCATCATCTGCTCGATCGCCTGGCGCAGGCGGGCGGCCATCGTCTGGACATTGGCCAGGAACGCGTCGTTCACCGCGACCCGGAACACCGCTTCGGCAGCAGCCATGGCGAGCGGGTTGCCGCCATAGGTCGAGCCATGGGTGCCCGCGACCATGCCCTTGGCAGCCTCTTCGGTCGCCAGGCAGGCACCGAGCGGGAAGCCGCCGCCGATGCCCTTTGCCACCGCCATGATGTCGGGGGTGATGCCGTACTGCTCATGCGCGAAGAAGGTACCGGTCCGGCAATAGCCGCACTGGACCTCATCGAGGATCAGGAGCAGCCCCTGTTCGTCGCAGATCTGGCGCAGACCCTGAAGGAATTCGGGCTTGGCGGGCGTCATGCCACCCTCGCCCTGCACCGGCTCGACCAGAAAGCCGGCCGTGTTCGCGTCGACTGCAGCGCGGGCCGCGTCCAGATCATTGAACGCGACCACCTCGAAGCCGGGCAGCAGCGGCTCGAAGCCGTCGCGCATCTTCGGCTGGTTGGTGGCCGAAATCGTCCCCAGCGTCCGCCCATGGAAGGCGTTGGTGAAGCTGATGATCTTGGTCCGGTTCGGCTGGCCGTTCACATGATGGTAGCGGCGCGCCGTCTTGATCGCGCACTCCACCGCCTCGGCGCCCGAGTTGGTGAAGAAGACCGTGTCGGCGAAGGTGCGGTCGACCAGCTTCTGGGCGAACGCCTCGCCCTGCGGGCTGCCATAAAGGTTCGACACATGCATCAGCGTCGCGGCCTGGTCGGCGATCGCCTGGACCAGTTCGGGATGACCATGGCCGAGCAGGTTGACTGCGATACCGCTCGCGAAGTCGAGATAGCGCTCGCCGCGCTCGCCGATCAGGTAGCAGCCTTCGCCTCGCACCGGACGCACGCCGCACCGCGGATATACCGGCATGAGCGGGGTGATGGTCATGGCAAAAACTCCCTTTCCTTTCGATCGGCTCTGAAATCGCTCCGAAAATGCAAAAAGGCGGCCACCGGCCGCCTGACGGAGCGCGCATATAGTGACGCAGCCCCATGCTCGTCAAACGCTTCGTCGCGCGATTCCCCTGCGACCGGATGGGAAAAACCAGCCCGCGATGCTAGGGCAACGGCATGTGGACGCTTCTTGTCGACTCGCAGCACCGATGCTGCCGGTTTCTGCTGACCGGAGCGGCCTTGGCGACCGCTGTCACGAGCCCCCCCGGCCAGGCCGCGCCGGTCGAGGACGAGCCCTCCGTTTCCCCCGCTCTGCCACAGCCGGTCGTGCTCGACTGGTCGGGTTCCTTCCGCCTGAGCGACCCGCCCCGCAACCTGCCCGCGGGCGCCGCGATCGCGCCGATCGAAGACGCTGCCCGCGCAGCGCGCGCCGAAAATGAGGCGAAGCGCGCGGCGAGAGCCCTCGGAGTCGAGGACCGATCGACCACCTCGGCCACGCGGACCGGCTATCGCCGGATGGCGAGCGAGGGTCAGTCGATCACGGTCCAGCCGCCCGAGGCGAAGGGACCCGTCAATGTCGGTGCGCGGATCGGCAATTACCGCGCAGTGCCCGACACCGGGCAGATTTCGGCGCGCGACGTACGGCTGTCGGTCGGCCTCGACTTCTAGCCGCTACCCCAAACGGCAGGTCGACGGCACAAGCCCCAGCCGCCACGCCGGAGCATCCGAAACGAGCGAGGCAGCCATCATGTTCATGGACTTCCGCGATCAACCGCCGCCGCCGCCCTGGCAGCCTAAGCAACCCGACCGGCGACCCACGCTGAACGCCGGCCAACAAAAGACGCTGGCGATCGTGGTGGCGATCAACCTCCTGCTCCTCCTCGTCGCCCCCATCGGCGGCGCGACCTTGATATCTTTTCTGATCGCCTGGTTCTCCTGATCAACAACAGCACGAAGCGGTTGGGCGATGCCGATCCGCCACAGGCGCGATGTTTCGGGCCTTCATACTCCCAATTCCTTGCCGCAACGGCGCGCGCTCGCTAAGGGCCGCCGGTCATGCAGTATGTCAGCACCAGGGGCTCGGCCCCCCGCCTCGGATTCGAAGACGTCACGCTCGCGGGCCTCGCCTCGGACGGCGGACTTTATGTGCCCGATCAGTGGCCGAGTTTCACGACCGCCGAGATCGCGGCGATGCGCGGCCTGTCCTATGTCGACACCGCCGTCGCGGTCATGCGGCCCTTCGTCGCGGGCGCGCTCGATGACCAGGAACTGAAGGCGCTGTGCGAGGCCGCTTATGGTCGCTTCGCCCATGCCGCGATCGTGCCGCTCAAGCAACTCGACCATCGCCAGTGGCTGCTCGAACTGTTCCACGGCCCGACCCTCGCCTTCAAGGATGTGGCGCTCCAGCTGCTCGGCCTGCTGTTCGAGCGCTTCCTGGCCAAGCGCGACACCCATCTGACCGTGATCGGCGCGACGAGCGGCGACACCGGGTCGGCGGCGATCGATGCGCTGGCGGGCCGCGCCAAGGTCGACATCTTCATGCTGCATCCCAAGGGCCGTGTGTCCGAGGTCCAGCGCCGCCAGATGACGACGGTGCTGGCGCCGAACGTCCACAATATCGCGATCGAGGGCAGCTTCGACGACGCGCAGGCGCTGGTGAAGGCGATGTTCGCCGATGCGGGCTTCGCCAGCCGCTTCAACCTGTCGGCGGTCAATTCGATCAACTGGGCGCGGCTGATGGCCCAGATCGTCTATTATTTCTATGCGGGCGTGCAACTCGGCGCGCCCGACCGCCCGGTCGCCTTCTCGGTCCCGACCGGCAATTTCGGCGACGTCTTCGCCGGCTATGTCGCCGCGCGCATGGGCCTGCCGGTCGCGAAGCTGATCGTCGCGACCAACGTCAACGACATCCTCCACCGCGCGCTTTCGGCCGGCGACTATTCGGTCGGCACGGTGACGCCGACCGCCGCTCCCTCGATGGACATCCAGGTCAGCTCCAACTTCGAACGGCTGCTGTTCGACCTGCACGGCCGCGACGGCACCGCGCTGAATGCGACGATGAAAGGCTTCGAGTCCAGTCGCCGGCTCGACATTCCCGCCGCGATGCGAAGCGAGGCTGCAGGCCTGTTCTCAAGCGCCCGGATCGATTCCGACCGGATGCAGATGGCGATGCGCTGGGCGCATGACCGCGCCGGCGAAACCATCGACCCGCACAGCGCGATCGGCCTGGCCGCGGCGCAGGACGCCGATCTCGATGCATCGACGCCGATCGTCACGCTGGCGACCGCCCACCCGGCCAAGTTCGGCGACGCCGTCGAGCGCGCCACCGGCGTACGCCCGACGCTGCCCGCGCGGATCGGTGAGCTGTTCGAGCGGCAGGAGCGCTATGTCGTGCTGCCGGCAGAGATCGGCGCGATCGAACAGTTCGTCGCCGACCAGTCTGTGGCAACCGCCTGAGCATGACCGACGGCCCGCACATCCACAGGCTGGCCAACGGCTTCACCATCGCCGCCGAACCGATGATCGGCGTCGAGACGGTGGCGCTCGGCCTGCATGTCGATTGCGGCGCCCGGCATGAAGATGCGCGGACCAACGGCCTCGCGCATCTGTTCGAGCATATGGTGTTCAAGGGCGCCGGCGGTCGCAATGCGCGCCAGATATCCGAGGCGGTCGAAAATGTCGGCGGCTATCTGAACGCCTATACGTCGCGCGACCAGACCGCCTTCCAGGCGCGCCTGCTGGCCGAGAATGTCGACCTGGGGGTCGAGCTGGTGGCCGATCTGGTCCGCAAGCCGCATTTCGAGGCGAACGACCTCGTCCGCGAGAAGGACGTCGTGCTTCAGGAACTGGGCGAAGCGCGCGACCTGCCTGACGACATCATCAACGACCATTTCCATTCGACCGCCTGGCCGGATCAGGCGTTCGGCCGCCCGGTCCTGGGTGAGGAACAGAGCATCGACGCGATCGGCGTCGACGATCTCCACGGCTGGACGCGTACCCATTATCGGCCGCAGGGCATGGTGCTGGCGGCGGCGGGCAAGATCGACATCGACCAACTCGTCGACCTGGCCGAGCGCCGCTTCGGCGACATGGAGCCGGCGCCGCGACCGGTGGCCGAGAACGCCGCCTATCAGGGCGGGCTGTTCGTCGAACGGCGGCGACTCGAATCGGCGCATATCCTGTTCGGCTGGGAAGGCGTCAGCTATTTCGACCCGGCTTATTACCCCCTGCTGTTGTTCAGCCAGGCCGCCGGCGAAGGCAGCTCTTCACGCCTGTTCCAGGCGATCCGCGAAGAGCGGGGCCTTGCTTATTCGGTCGGCACATCGGTCGCCGCCTGGCGCGACACCGGAATGCTGACCGTCTATCTGGCGACCGCACGGCGCGAGGCGCAACATGCCACGGATCTGTCGCGCGACCTGCTGCGGGAGACTGCGGTGACCCTGTCGCAGGTCGAGCTCGACCGCGCCAAGGCCCAGATCAGGGCGACGATCCTGATGGCGCTCGAATCGGTGCAGAGCCGCGCCGACCGCCTGGGCTTCCAGACACTCGTCCATGGCACGCCGATCGATCCCGCGACGATCGTCGCCAAGGTCAACGCCTGCACATTAGACGAGGTCCGGGCGGCGGGCACCCGGATGCTCGGCGGCACGGAAACGCTGGCGACGGTGGGACCGGCGCTCAAGGCGGCGGCCTGACCATGGCGCGGCCGGCACGACCGGCGGCGAGGCCTTTCGAGACGGACATATCATGCAGCTGACCACGATCGTCACCGAACCCTGGACCGATTACGGGCTGGTCGACTCCGGCCATGGCCGCAAGCTGGAACGCTATGGCCGCTTCCGCTTCATCCGGCCCGAGCCACAGGCGATGTGGGCTCCCGCCTCGACCAACTGGGAGGCCGATGGCGACTTCATCGGCGCTTCGGACGAGGATGGCGGGGGCAAGTGGCACCTGTCGCGCGACGTGCCGCGCGGCGGCTGGCACATGCGCTGGGAAGAGGTGCGCTTCACCGCACAGAACACCCCCTTCCGCCACCTCGCCTTCTTCCCCGACATGGCCCCGCAATGGTCGTGGATGCGCGATCGTACGGCCGAGGGCGACGAGGTGATGAACCTGTTCGGCTATACAGGCGTGGGCACGCTCGCGCTCGCCGCCAAGGGTGCCCGCCTGACCCATGTCGATGCATCGAAGAAGTCGGTCGAGGCGGCCAAGGCCAACGCCTTTCTGTCGGACATGGCCGATCGCCCGATCCGCTGGATGGTCGACGACGCCGCGAAGTTCGCCGCGCGCGAGGTTCGGCGCGAACGCCGCTACGACGGCATCTTCCTCGATCCACCCAAGTTCGGACGCGGTCCCAATGGGGAGACCTGGCGGCTGGAAGAGCATCTCCCGGCGCTGATCGCCGACTGCCGCGCGTTGCTCGACGAGAAGTCGAAATTCCTCGTGCTGACCGTCTATGCGATCCGCATGTCGGCGCTGGCGATCGGCGAACTGCTACGCCAGGCCACCGCCGATCTCGGCGGCGCGGTCGAGGTCGGCGAGATGGCGGTGCGCGAGGAAGCACGCGGCCTGCTGTTGCCGACCGCGATCTTCGCCCGCTGGCACCGCGACTGAGCCGCAAGGCTCAGTCGAGCAGCGCCTCGATCGCCTCCGCCATGGCGATGTCGCGATGCGACAGGCCGCCCGCGTCATGCGTGGTCAGCAGCACGTCGACCCGGTTCCACACATTCGACCATTCGGGATGGTGGTCGTTCTTCTCCGCATAGAGCGCAACCCGCGTCATGAAGGCGAAGGCGGCCGAAAAGTCGGGGAAGGTGAAGCGGCGGGTGATCGCATCGCGCGACTCGTCATAGTCCCAGTCGGGCAATGCATCGAGCGCATCGGCACGTTCGGCTTCGTTCAGGGCTTCGATCGACAAATCATCCTCCGCTGGCGTGTTCGGTTTCTCGCCTCTATGTCGACGCAAGATGAGTGAAGGTCAAACCCTCCCGCCCACCACCGACCGGATCGAGGCGATCGCCCGCGCCACGATCGCGCGCCTGCCCGCCGAATTCGCCCGCCATCTGGGCGATGTCGTGCTGAAGGTGGAGGAATTTGCCGACGACGCCACGCTCGACGAGATGGGCATCGAAAATCCGTTCGAACTGACCGGCCTTTACACCGGCCTGCCACTGGGGTCGAAGTCAGTCGACCATTCGGGCACCATGCCCGACATGATCCACCTCTATCGCCGCGCAATCCTCGACGAATGGGTCGAGACCGACGTCTCGCTGGAGGCACTTGTCGCACATGTCGTGATCCACGAGATCGGACATCATTTCGGTCTGTCCGATGCCGATATGGAAGCGCTGGAGGCGATGGCCGGCTGATGACGGCGCGGCTCGTCTTCGATCGGGTCGCCTGCCTGCGCGGCGACCGGCTGCTGTTCGAGGGGCTGAGCTTCGCACTGGCTGCGGGCGACGCAGCGCTGCTGACCGGGCCGAACGGGGCGGGCAAGTCGAGCCTGATGCGCCTGGCAGCGGGCCTCCTGCCCCTGTCCGCCGGCACGATCGATCACGAAGGGCGGATCGCCCATGCCGGCGAAGCCCCCGCGCTCGACATGCGCCTGCCGCTCGCAAGCGCGCTCGGCTTCTGGGCGGGCATCGACGGCAGCGACGAAACCGCCGTGCGCAGCGCGCTCGACCGGATGGGGATCGCCAACCTCGCCGAGGTGCCGGTGCACATGCTGTCGACCGGACAGCGCAAGCGCGCGACGCTGGCCCGCATCCTCGCGGCGCGCGCCGACATATGGCTGCTCGACGAACCGGGCAACGGCCTCGACACCGCCTCGCTCGGCAGGCTCGCCGCCGCGATGGCCGATCATCGCGCGGGCGGCGGAATCGTGCTGCTGGCGACGCATCAGCCGCTCGACCTGCCCGATGCGCTGCCGATCGAGCTGGGCAAGGCCACGGCATGAAGGGCTGGCTGGCCATCGTGCTGCGCGACGTGCGGACCGCCTATCAGGGTGGCGGCGCGCTGCTGCCGCTCGTCTTCTTCCTGCTGGTGGCAACGCTTTTCCCCTTCGCGGTCGGCCCCGACGGCGCATTGCTCGCCAAGGTCGGCGGCGGCGCGCTGTGGATGGCGGCGCTGCTCGCGGCGCTGCTGCCGGTCGACCGGCTGATCGCCCCCGACGCCGAACAGGGCGTGCTCGACCAGTTCGCGGTACGCGGCTTTTCGGACGAGGCCATCGCCGCCGGCAAGATCCTCGCCCACTGGCTGGGCTTCGGCCCGCCGCTGCTGCTGGCCGCCCTGCCCGCCGCAGCTCTGCTCCGTCTCGACGGCACGACGCTGCTGCGGCTCGAACTCAGCCTCGCCATCGGCACGCCCGCGCTCGCGGCTCTCGGGGTGATGACCAGTGCGCTGATCCTGGGCCTGCGGGGCGCGGGTGCACTCGCGGGCCTGCTGATGCTGCCGCTCGCGGTGCCGCTGCTCATCTTCGGCGCGGGCGCGCTCGGCCCCGACGGCATGGGCGCACTCAAGCTGCTCGGCGCCGCAGCGCTGCTGCTGACCGCGCTCGCCCCCTTCGCGGCGGGCGCCGCGCTCCGCGCTGCACGCGACTGATCGACCCAGGCTGGGTGGCAGGCCGCTCAGGCGGCGAGTGCCACCGACTGCTTCGAGAGCAATGCCAGCAACGATATACGGTTGAAGAACCACATCCGCTCGATCGCCAGGTCGCTGTACTTCTGGATCGTGTTCGAGAAGGTATAGGGCGTGTACCAGACATTGTGATCCGGATGGACCACTTCAACGAATGTCTGTGACTGACTGACGAAGTCGAAATGACGCGTCTGGCACTGATAGGCATCGGGCACCGATATCAGGAAACAATCCGCATCGATGGCCTGGAGCTGTGCCATGAACTCGGCGACATTGGGTACATGCTCGAGGACTTCGGGAACGAGCACGACGTCGTAGCGCTGGTCGATCTGGTCGAAGCTCGAGAAGAGCCGGCCCTTGGCATAAGGCGCAAGCTGTTCAAGGGCCTCGACATGGACGTCGAAGCCGTCGAGCATGGCGCAATAGGGCTCCAGCGCGAGATGAAGCGACGTTGCCGGATCGGTAATCGGCCAGTCGGCGCAACCGATATGCAGGACGCGCTTTCCCTCGCACAGATACCGAAAGACCTCGAGCCGGCCGAGTTCGGCGATCTCCTCGCTAACGGTCACGCGCTGCACGAAATAGGGCGAATGTTGCGCCTCCAGCGGGGACCCGCAGGCTGGCACGCCAGCGGCCTGCCGCCGCACCGGCGCGCGGCGTGCTTCAGGCGCTCGCGTCGCAGCGGGCTTCGGCGCGGCGGGTTTCGGTACCACGCCATCGGCTACGGCGACGACGTCCTGGCGATGCATGTCGTCATAGGCGTCGAGCGTCGATCCCCACAGCTGGTGCGCGTAGACGGGGTCGCTGCCGCCATAGCTCACACCCGAAAAATGCCGGGGGATGAAATAGTGGCTGGGGTAGATCCGCAGCGCCGAATATTGATATTTGCGGTAGGCGTCGGTCAACCGCTGCGGGCCGACGGTCTTCCACGCCATGTCGCCGACGACCGAGGGCTCGGCGGCGATGTCCGCGACGATCCGCCCGAGGAAGGCAGTACCGGCCTCGCTCCCGAAATAGCCGGCGGCGATCATACCCGGCCTGGCTATCTCATTCTCCCAGCATGCAAAGGCTTCGCAATCGAGCAGATGGTCGTCCAGCGGACGCACGCAGACGCTATCGGCATCGAGGACGATGCCGCCATGCCGGTGCAGGATTTCCCAGCGCATGAGGTCTGCGACGCCGTTGAGCTCACGCTCGTACATGTCGACCATGTGGCGCTGGTTGATCCATTCGATATCCTGCAGCTCGCGGTTGCCCCAGATACGCACCTGCCAGTCGGGATGCCGCGCGCGCCAGCTGTCTATGCAATTGTCGGGGCGCTTCGTTTCGTCACCGACCCATATGAAATGCATGATCTTCGGAATCATCGCGTCACCCTGTCTGTCGCCGCGCGTGCGGGCCCGGCCGGCCTTTGAAGACGAGAGCATCGGGATCGCCCAGGCCACTTCCGTGGCTAAGCAAAACAGGGTTAACAAACCGATAAGCAGCGCCCGAAACGCCTGCTCCTTTCCCCCGGAAAATGGTTAATCGATTTTTAAGTCGCGAAGGATAGCCACAAGCTGTCGGACAACGACTCCAGAGCGGACGGACGCACTGCGAGCGGAATTGCGAGAGATGCGATGAAATTCAATGTCGAGCAGAATCTGCGCAAAGCGCTCTCGTCAGCGCGCGCCGGCGACACCGCCGGGGCCGAAAAGATCTACCGCGATATCCTGGCCGCCTTCCCCGCCAACAAGCGTGCGCTGGCGGGGTTGCGCGAACTGTCGAACCCCTTCGCCGCCTGCTCCTACGAGCAAGGTCTCGAAGCCGTCCTTGCACTCTATGACCAGCGCCGCATGCCCGAGGCGCTCGACGCCATCCGGTCAATGCTCGACCTGTTTCCGAAGCGCTCCGACCTTCACAATCTGGCCGGTGCCATTCAAGGTGCCCTGAGCCTGTGGGAGGATGCACTGGCGAGCCACGGCGAGGCCATTCGCATCAATCCCGCAGATGGGGACGCGCATACCAACCGCAGCATCGCCCTTCTGCGCCTCCACCGTCTGGAGGAGGCCGCCGAGGCCAGCGACCGCGCCATAAAAGTCTCGCCGCGTTCGGCAGGCGCTCATTCCAACCGCGCCATGGTGCTGCGGCTGCTGGGACGTTCGGCGGAAGCCGCCGCCGGCTACGAACGGGCCGTCGAACTCGACCCGCATTCTGCCGAGCTTCGCTACAATCGGGGCAACCTGCTCCAGGATCTCGGCAAGCACCAGGACGCGATCGCCAGCTATGACGCGGCGATCGAGCTGAGACCAGGCTATGCGGCAGCCCATTGCAATCGCGGCAATGCCCAACGGAAGCTGGGTCTGCAATTCGAGGCGCTGGCGAGCTACGACGCCGCTATCGGAATCGATGCGGGCTTTTCGGAGGCTCACTCCAATCGGGGTATCGTCCTGCGCGATCTGAAGCGACGCGACGAGGCGCTGGAAAGCTGCGCACGGGCCGCAGCTCTCCAGCCCGATTCAGCCGCGATCCTCTACAACCACGCGACGATCCTGCAGGATCTGAACCGCCTGGAAGAAGCCGTATCGAGCTATGATCGCGCCATCCTGATCGAACCAGACCATCTCGATGCGCATGTCAATCGCGGCAGTGCGCTGATCGCGCTGCACCGGTTCGAAGAGGCGCTGCCAAGCTTCGTCAAAGTGGCGGAGCATCGTCCAGACGACGCCACGAGCCATTACAACCTCGCGAATGTCCTGCATCTTCTCCATCGCGCCGACGAAGCCGTCGCCTGCTATCGCAGCGCCGTTGCGCTGAAGCCGGACTATGCGGAGGCGCAAGCTCATCTGCTCTATCAGCGCGCGCGGATGTGCGCGTGGGACGAAGCCGAGGACAGCGCGGCGCTCTCCGTGATCAATGCCTCGGACGATGCGATCCCGCCCTTCTCCATGCTGGCGATCGAGGATGATGCCGAACGGCATCTGATGCGATCGAAGACCTGGGTCGGGAAGAACGTCAAAGGCCCCGGCCTCAGTTTCCCGCGCAAGCGGTCAAGCGATCCCCGCATCCGCATCGGCTATTTTTCGGCCGACTTCCATAACCACGCCACCATGCACCTGATGGCGAAGCTGCTGGAGCGGCATGATCGATCCCGCTTCGAGATTCACGCCTTTTCCTACGGCCTGATCAAGGACGGTTTCAGCGATCGCGCCGCGCGGGCTGTCGATGCGTTCCACGACGTCAGCGGCCTCGACGATCGGGCCATCGCCCAACTTGCCAAGGACCGGCAGATCGACATCGCGGTCGACCTGAAAGGGCATACCCACGAGGCACGGCTGGGCATTTTCTCCCACCGCCCGGCGCCCGTGCAGATCGCCTATCTCGGCTATCCGGGATCGACTGGCGCCAGCTTCATGGATTATCTCATTGCCGACGAGGTCGTGGTCCCGGAAACGCATAGCCAGTTCTACTCGGAGCAGATCATCCGCCTCCCCGGCTGCTATCAGGTCAACGACGACAGTCGCACGGTGCCCGAATCCCTTCACACCCGCGCGGAACAGGGCCTGCCGACCGAGGGCGTCGTCTTCTGCAGCTTCAACAGCAGCTACAAGATCAGGCCGCCGGAGTTCGCCATCTGGATGGACATCCTGCGACAGGTCGACGGCAGCGTGCTGTGGCTGTTGAGGGACAACCCATGGGTGGAGGCCAATCTGAAGCGCGAAGCCGCAGCGCGCGGCGTGGGTCCGGACCGCCTGATCTTCTCCGACAAGCTGTCGGTGACGGAGCATCTGGCCCGCCACCACTGCGCCGACATCTTTCTCGACAGCTTCAACTGCAACGCCCATACGACCGCCAGCGATGCCTTGTGGGCGGGCCTGCCGGTCATCACCAAGCTGGGCCAGAGCTTCGCCGCCCGCGTCGCAGGCAGCCTGCTCCATGGGCTGGAACTGCCCGAACTCGTCACCGAGACCGAGGCGGATTATGCCCGGCTGGCCATCGATCTTGCACGGCAGCCCGATCGCCTCGCCGCCATCAAGCAGAAGATCGCTGCAAATCGGCAAACGGCGCCATTGTTCGATACCGAAGCCTTCACCCGGAATATCGAGCGAGCCTATGAGCTCGCGCACCAGCGCCACCTCGACGGGTTGCGGCCTGCCCCTCTGACGATAGGTCGTGCAAACGACGAAAGCCGGAAACGCGCGGCCTGACCCGCCAGGAAGGCGGACCGACCTGATCCGGGCCCTGGGCGGGCCTCCGCGCTATACCCCGCCGACCTGGGGCCCGCCGACCTGAGTCAGCACGAAGGCATAGGCCTCGGCGTCCTCGCGCAGTGAGTCATAGCGGCCCGACTTGCCGCCATGGCCGGCGCCCATGTTGATCTTGAGCAGCAGCAGATTGTCGTCGGTCTTGGTAGCGCGGAGCCGCGCCGCCCATTTGGCCGGCTCCCAATAGGTCACGCGCGGGTCGTTGAGCCCGCCCGTGATCAGCATCGGCGGATAGGCTTTGGCCTCGACATTGTCATAGGGGCTGTAGCTGCGGATCAGCTCGAACGCCGCCGGATCGGTGATCGGATTGCCCCATTCGGGCCATTCCCCCGGCGTCAGCGGCAGGCTTTCGTCCTGCATCGTGTTGAGCACGTCGACGAAGGGCACATCGGCCACCACTGCGCCCCACAGGTCGGGATCGGTATTGGCAACGACGCCCATCAGCTCGCCCCCGGCCGACCCGCCGTTGATTGCGATTCGACCCGCGCTTGTCAGTCCGGCGTCGATCAGCCCTCGTGCGGCATCGGAAAAGTCGCGAAAGGTGTTCCAGCGCTGCTCGGCCTTGCCCTGCAGATACCAGTCATAGCCAAGGTCGTCGCCGCCGCGGATATGGGCGATGGCATAGGCCCAGCCGCGGTCGACCAGCGACAGCCGCACTGTGGAGAAGCCCGGCGGAATGGCGTGGCCATAGGCGCCATAGGCATAGAGGAACAGCTTGCCCGATCCGTCGCGCGGGAAGCCCTTGCGGTAGAGCACCGAGACGGGGATGCTCCGCCCGTCGCGCGCGGACACCATCAGCCGCTCGGTCTCATAAAGCGACGGATCATAGCCCGACGGTATGTCCTGCACCTTCAGCGTCGTCAGCTGCCGCACGACCGGATCATAATCATAGACCGTCTGCGGGGTGACCATCGACGCATAGCCGAGCCGATAGGCGGGCGGATCATATTCGGGGTTGCTGCCGGGCGACACGGTATAGCTCGCCTCGGGAAAGGCGATGCGATGCTCGCTGCCGTCATAGGCGCGCAGCCGGATCTGATCGAGCCCGTCGACCCGCTCGACCAGCATCAGGTGGCGGGCGAAGGCGGTGATGCCGCGAATATAGACCGCGTCCGATCCGGCGACGACCGTCTCCCAGTCGCCGGGTGCGGCGGGGTCCGCCTTCGCGACGCGGAAGTTCACATGCTCGTCATTGGTGAGGATCCACAGCGAGCCATGGGCGCTGTCGACCGAATATTCGCGCTTCACCTGACGCGGGCTGACCAGCAGCGGCGCAGCCGCAGGATCGTCGGCGGGGACGAGGCGCACCTCGCTCGTCTGGTTGTCGCCGGTCGCGACCACGATCCAGCGATCGTCCTGCGTCTTGCCGACGCCAACGTTGAAGCCGAGTTCCTCGGTCTCCTCATAGACGGTGACGGCCCCGGAAGGGTCGCTGCCCAACCGGTGGAGCCGTGCGCGATAGGTCCGCCAATTTTCGTTGACCTCGGTATAAACCAGACTGCGGGAGTCATTGCCCCAGGCTACTGCGCCGTTGGCGACAGTCGTGACCGTCTCGATATCGGCGCCCGTCGCGAGATCGCGGATGCGCAGCTCGAAGCGCTCGGCGCCGCTGCGATCGGCCGACCAGGCGGCCAGCCGCCCGTCGGGGCTGACGCTGAGCACCTGCAGGCGGAAATAGTCGTGGCCCTCGGCTTCGGCCGGCTCGTCGAGGATGACCTGCTCCTCGCCACCTGCGACGGGCTTGCGATACCAGACGCGATATTGGCCACCCGGACGGAAGGCCCACCAGTAAAGCCAGTCGCCGTCCTTCTGCGGCACACTGGCATCGTCTTCCTTGAGCCGCGCCTTCATCTCGGCGAAGAGCGTCTCGACCAGCGCCTCGTGCGGCTGCATCGCCGCCTCGAAATAGGCATTCTCCTCGCGGAGATAGGAGAGCACGTCGGGATCATCGATCACCGGATATTTCTGGTCCTTCAGCCAGAACCAGGGATCCTCGATCGTCTGGCCGTGCCGCGTATAGGCATGCGGCCGCTGTGCGGCGACGGGGGGCGGTGGCAGCATCGACATCAGGCTCCGGTCGGCATCAGCGCGTCGAGCGCCGCACGCTGGGCATCATAGACGGCCTGGAGCCGCACCGCCGCTTCGGTGATCGCATCGGCTGCGGCGACATTGCCCGCCGTCACCGCCGCCTCGCGACGACGGTCGAGCTCGGCCATCGCCTCGGCAACGGGCGTCCGCGACGAATCGAGACTGCTATAGCGTTGCTGCGCCGCGACCCAGGCCTCGCTGCCTGCCTCCTGCTGCAGCCCCGAGGCGATTCCGGCCCCCTCCTTGGAAAGGCTGTCCCGGAACGCCGCATCGGCCGCGTCGGCCCGAGCCACGATCGCGGCGATATCGGCCGAGGCCGGCAGCGGCGCGGGCGTCGATTCGGGCGCGGGCGGCACCGGATCGGCCTTGAGCACTTCCCGCTCGATCGGGCGGGGCGAGAGCGATGGATAGCCGGTACGCGGGTCGGCGCAGGCGGACAGCGCGAGCACGGCCAGCAAGGCCGACGCGGACGGCGCCGGGAAACGGCGAAAAGCGGGGCTGAACATGGCGCCGGGTCTAGGCCGCGCAGAAAATCTGCGCAACGGGGTTGCGCCCGACGAAATCCCCCACTAGATGCCCCTCCCACAGCGCGCCCGTAGCTCAGCTGGATAGAGCATCAGACTACGAATCTGAGGGTCGGACGTTCGAATCGTTCCGGGCGCGCCAATTTCTTCCCGATATCCAGAACGCCCTTTCAGGCTTTGTGCATCGTCCGATGCTACATGGCGTGCGTCCTCATGCGCTCGGTTGAGGACGACCTGCTGATCTTGCGGGCCCAGCTTCGCCGTCCGCTTACAATACCCCATTAACCCAATCTTTCCCCCCGCCATGCCATGGCGATCTCCATGCGTTGGGTGAGGATGTTCGAGGACTGGCTTTCCGGCCTCCGGTCGCGGCAGTGGACGCGCAACAGCAGCGCCATGCTCGGCGGGCTTGCGGCCATAAGCCTGTTGGGCGGTGCCATCGTCGTCGCAGCGCTCGTGGCCCGGCTCGACACCGACGCGGCCGAGCACAGCCACGCCACCGCGAGCGGCGTGGTGTCCTCGCTGCTCCACGCGCAGGCCAGCAGCGCCTATAGCAACGGACGCTGGGACGATGCGACGCTTCATCTCTACGGTACCCTCGACCAAACCTGGGCGCGCAGCAACATCAGTGGCGATTATGTCGCTTATGTGATCGACGCGCGGGGGCGGACGCTGTTTTCGCGGCGCGCCGACGGCACGGTCGACCCACCGCTTGCCGAGGCTGCGCCTGCGGCGGTGCGGGCTATGCTCGCAAAGCTGCCCCGCGATGCCCGCACGGCGGACCGGCTGAGAGAGGGTATCGCCTTCTTCGACCACTATCGGGGCCAGCCCGCCGTTTTCGGCGTTATGCCGATCATCCCGCTCAGTGCAAAGGCGGCCCGCCCACGCGGGGCGCTCCGATATCTGATCTATATCGACACATTGACTCCGTCGGGCATGACCATTTTCGCAAAGCGCTACCAATTGGCAGGTCTGCGGACCGACGGGATCGACGCGCCATCCTCCTTCCCCTTGGACAATATCCATGGTGAGGCGGTGGCATCGATTGCCTGGACGCCCGAGCATCCGGGCAGCGCGGGGCTGAAGGCGATCCTGCCCATTCTGATCCTGATCGCAGGCGCGATTGCGGGGCTCACCTGGGCGCTCGACCGCATCATGCGCCGGCAGCAGGCCCAGCTCGCAGCGAGCAACGAACAATATCAGGCGATGGCGCGCGAGGCCGAAAGCGCGGCGGTCCGGGCCGAGCTGGCGCGGCGCGAGGCCGACATATCGCGCAGCCGCGCCGAAGCGGCGGCGCAGTCGGAGGTACGCGAACGCGAACGCTCCGCCGCCGCGCTCAAGCAGGCCGCGCGCTCGACGGGCATGGACCTGCAGGCGCATCTGGTTGCACTGGTCGAGGATCTTGCCCGGCTGGCAGGGCAGCTCGACGAGACTGCGGATGCCGCCTGGGCCGCGACCCTGGCACAGGAAAGCCATGCCGGCTGGGTCGGCGCCAAGAGCGCCAATGCCGCCGCCGCGCTGGACGAGGTGCTGAGCGCCACCGCCGGGATGGCGAATGCGGTCCAGTCGATCCGCCGCGAAGTGGAGAGCACCCGCGACGCGGTCGCCTCCGCCGCGCGCCATTCTTCGGAAACCGCGATCGGGAACGAACAGCTGCTGTCGCATGTCGACGGGATCGGATCGGCCTCGGACGCGATTCTGACCGTTACCAAGAAGACGCGGCAGCTGGCCGTCAACGCGGCGATCGTTGCGGCCCACGGCCAGAGCGCGCATGACGGATTCTCGGTCATCGCGCGCGAGATCAAGACCCTGTCCGAAAATAGCCGCCTGTCCGCCGGGCAAATCGCCGAACGGCTCAAGGCCGTCACGGAATCGGTCCACCGCAGCGTCGATGCCAGCCTGAGCATCGACACCGACCTTCAGGACATCCTCCAGTCGATCAGCGCCACCGACGCCGCCGTGCGCGTGCATGAGGTTGCCGGTGAGGCGATCTGCGAACGGGTCGAACATGCGCAGCGGGAATCGCACGCGGTCGGCGGGCTGGTGCGCGAGATGACCGATTCGATCGCCCATGTTCGCGCCAGTGTGCGCCTGACGCGCGAAGTCAGCGCCTGTGTGCGCGAGCGCGTCGAACTGCTCGAGAAGGCGCTCGGTAAGGCGGTATCGGAACTGATGGCCGCCTGACGGAACGCCCGCCCCAAGAGTATCGGGCAAAAAGAAGCCCGCCGGAGTTAACCGGCGGGCATAGGGGGAAACCGGAAGGGGGAATAAACCGGTTGGAGGCCAAACGCCCTGTGCGGCGTCTGGTTCCGCGCGACCCCATAATTTTCAGATTCTCTTCAGAGCGCCGGATCGTCGCGGTCCTGCGCGCCTCCCGAGGCGCCATCTGGAGCGATGAAACTGATCTTGCCGTTGGTTTCGAGGATCGCCCAAGCGACGTCCTTTATCCGGGCATAGCCTGCCAGCCGCATCTCGCTCTCGATCTCAGCCTCGGTCAGACGGTCGCGCCGCAGATTGTCGGCCAGCAATTCACCATGGCGGATGACCACGCGCGGCTCGCCCCCCAGCAGCTTCTCCGCCGCAGGAATCGCCGAATTGACCGTCATGTCGCGCCACAGGCTGGGCTCGACGCTTCGTTCCGATCGCTCGCGCGTAGGGGCAAGCTGCTGTCCGACGCAGAGCAAGACCGGCTGGAAACAGCCGACCGCGCAATTGCCGATGTGATCACTATGGACGACACCGCCCCTGGCGAACGCACCGGCCGGACCGGAACCCACAGCTATCGGCCAACCAGTCGCAACATGACAAGTGAACGAGCAATAACCATGCGTAATAAAATTACGTTATATAACATGATATGCAGTCCACGCAACATATACGAGAATGAATAAGCATCTATAGAATTGGGAACCAAATTATCGTTTCTCCATGATAACGAAATCTGCCTGTTTCTCTGCCTGTTTCATTGCATCCATTCACGCCACTTCACGAAAATTCAGTATGTTGCACATTTGCAACGGTCGCGATCTTCAATGAATCCATGGGAAACCTTTGCACCAGCGGCAGGTTCTACATCGCGTCCCGGCCGTCGTCGGGGGTGCCCAGCGTTTAGGGCTGTCGATTGGAGAAAATGGAATGAAGTTCGCAGTCATTGCCGCCGCCCTGGCAGCAACCCTCAGCACCGCCGCCTTTGCTCAGGACCGCTCGCCCGACGGCAGCGAGCCGGCCGTGAGCATCGAGCCCTATGTCGGCATTCTCGGCGGCTATCATAATTTCGACCGCGCCAGCGAGTTCGGTACCGTCGGCCCGCGCGGCAAGATGGACGGCGCCCTCGTCGAAGGCGTCGCGGGCGTCAATGTTCCGTTCGGTCCGATCTTCGTCGGCGTCGAGGGCAATGCCGCCAAGGGCTTCAAGGACATCGATTGGGAATATGGCGTGAAGGGCCGCGTCGGCATGCGCGCCGGCCAGAGCGGCCTGATCTACGTCTCGGCCGGCTATCAGTGGGTCAATGGCCGCCGCGGTTTCTCCGACCAGAAGGATTGGATGTACGGCGTGGGCGTCGAAGTCGGACCGAAGGAAATCGGTCTGGGCGGCGTTTTCGGCGAGGCCGGCCCGCGCATCCGTCTGCAGGCGGACACCTACGACTTCGACAGCATCCGTCCGATGGCGGGTCTCGTCTTCGCCTTCTGATCCCGGTCGGAAGTCGCATGAACAAGGGCTTCGGCATCGCTGCCGGGGCCCTTTTTCATGGACGGATCATTTCGCTGATTCCGGGGCTGTCGCCGACCGGGCGGCAAGAGTCACCACCTCGCCCGGCGCATCGCGCAGACGGATCGTCCATGTGTCGCCCACGGGCTTCGGAACGCGCAGCGTGTCGCCGGTGAAGCCTTCTGCAATGGTCAGCGGATTGCCTTTGCCAGACCCGATCGACTGGATCAGGAAGAGCCGCTCCCCCTTCACGACGCATGGCCCGGCCCCGGCGCAATCGACCGAAATGATCCGGGGAAGCCGCGCGAGGATCGCCAGCGGCTGCCAGTCGCTCGGTCCGCTCTCCCGTACCACGCGGAACTGCAGCGGACCGAAAGCGGCCGGCCCTAGCTTCGCCGGATCGAGCGCGGCCACCAGCACGTCATTGCCCTGGATCTGAAGGTAGGGCCCTGGGACCAGATCGATATGCGTTTCCTCGTCGGTCGTGGCGACCTCGATGCGATCCTTGGCGGTCAGACGGGGCCCCTCGTTCAGCCGCGCGGAGAACACCATCTGACCAGTGTCGGGCAGAAGCTGGTCGCCTTTGGTCGTCAGTGCGATCGCCCCCGACGAATTCCCAATCTTCAAAGTCCGCTGGAGCAGCGAGATGCCGGGCCGCGCGGCCTCGAAAGCCACCGATGCCGACAGGGTGCGCCCGTCCTTCAGGCGCACGCGCGCTCGCGAGGTGCCGTCTTCGAGCGGGCCGCCCTCTTCGGCGGCGATGGTCAGCCGGTCGACATCGCCATCCCTGCGCAGGGCCATCGGGCGCAGTTCGCGATCGCCCAGCGAGACGCGCTCCACCTGGTCGAGCCTCTGCCCCGACAAGATGCCGAAGCGATCGCCCTGATGGATCGTCAGACCATCGAGCCGGCTCGCCTGGGCATAGGCGCGCACCGAGAGACTGGCCGGTTCCGCCATCCCCAGCTGTCGCAGTTCGACCGTCAACAGTCCCGGCCGCATGTCCTTCAGCGGCAAGGTAAGACGCAGTCGCCCCTGATCGGTGACGGTGGCATCGACCGGCAGAGCGGGATCATTGCCACGGCGGACCGATGCACTGGCGACGCAGGCCGGCGAAGGCCCCTCCAGTTCGAGGGGGTTGTCCCGCCCGGAGACCAGGCTCGCCGGCTCTCCCGCCACCCGCCAATCGCCGGCTGCCGGAAACTCCAGCCTGAACGCAGGCCCCTCATAAGGGTCGAACCCCCACAGGCCGTGCAGCCGCGCGGTCAGCTTGCCCGTCAATCCTCCGGGCACGGGTCCATCGATCAGATAGCCGCCCTTGTCGGCCCGTGCGCGGACGGGAACGTCCACCGTCCCGCCCGGCGCTTCGATCCGCAGCTCCATCTCGCGCAGATAATCGGTGGCATAGATCAGCGGCGCGCCATCGACGGGAAGCAGCAGATCGGACCGGGCACCGCACAGCGGGCGGTCGACCGCTGCACGCAGGCGGGGCGGGCTGTTGGCTTCGATTGCGGGCATGCCGGCAACCAGCACCGAGCGCGGTTTTGCGAAGGAAGGCGCCGCATTCAGCAATAACGTCACGGCCTCGCCCTGGCGCTGGGCCAGGCTGGGCAGATAATCGAGCTGGGGATTGCTGAACGCCCCGAACACGCGGGCAATGTCGCGGACGACGCCGATATAGGGGCTGTAATAGCCCATCCCGGCTTCCCGTGTGGAACTGAGCTGGAGGGCGAGGTCGACCGGCGCGCCGGCAAGCGTCTCGGTCAATGACGAGCTATGGACGTCCGCGAGGACCAGCGCCTCGCGATGTTCGAGCAGGCAGGCCGCCTGCAAATCGATCACCTTGTCGAGGCAGTCGGCGTTGAGCTTCATCGACAGGCTGCGGGCCAGCATCGGCGCTACGCTGCGCAGATATTCGGGGTGACTGTTCTCCTGCGCGCGGATAGCGCCCATGAAGCTGTCGAGCCGGGCGCGATCGAGCGACGCCTGATTCAAATCCTGGGTGGCCCGAACGAACTCGCCCGGCTTGCCCCGCACCGCATCGCCGATCGCCCCCGCCGCACCACCGCTTTCGGGCACGAGGAAGAGGACCAGTTGACGCGCGCCCTTGGGCACGGTCAGATCGAGCTGGCGGTCCTTCTCCTTTTTCTTCCACGGTTCGGCCGAGGCGATCCAGTCCCTGGCGGGGGGATTGGTCGCGCCTTGTAGAAAAGCCGAGACGAGCAGGAAACGGGCGCGCTGGTCGGTCGGGAAGTCGGCCGAGACGCGGATCCGGTCGCCCTCCTCCAGGCTGGGTACCTGCGCGATCGGCAAGGTCACCGCGCCGCGCGTCACACTGATCCGCAGCGCCGGCCCCGCCAGATCGAAGGGGGCCGGTTCTGCCGTCTGCGCGGCGCCGGGCAGGAGCAGCGCACCCGCCGCCGCCAATCCGCTCAAGGGCGCAGAAAGCCAACGCCGGTGCCGTTTCGAAGCCATGGCTGCTGTAATGGAGCATGGTCGCGCCGGGTCAAGCCGCAGCGCCGGCCGTCCGCCGCCTCGTACAAGGCAGGGCGTTCCGAACGGCGGACGATCCGCCGTGATCGCCGCCTGGTCGGAAAACTGCGGCAAGCCTTGGCAAGAAGGTCGTACGGGGATAGTTCGGTCGGACCAGATAGAGCCTTCCGTAGGAGCCACGATTTTTCGATGCGGAAGCTGATGTCCATCCTGCTGCGGATCGAGACCGCCATCGCGCTGCATGTCGCCTGGGTGCTGGTGTTCGTCGTCCCTTTGCGCGTCACCCGCCGATTGTTCGGCGCGATGGAAGCGCCCGGCGACGGCGACGGGGCCATGGCTCCTCCGCAAGGCAAGCCGTTCGAGCGCGCGAAGGATATGGCGCGCCGCCTGCGCCGCGTGGCGGACCGGCTCCCCTGGCACAGCACCTGTCTCGTGCGCGCCGTCGCAGGACAGATGTTGCTGACGCGCCGGGGAATAGGCAGCGGCTCGATCCGCTTCGGCGTGCGCAAGCAGGACGGCAAGCTCGAAGCCCATGCCTGGCTGCTGCTGGGCGGCGTCGCCCTGATCGGCGGCGAGGAGGCCGAGGGCTATCTTCCCCTGGCGGACCTCGGCCATGGAAGCCCCGCCTCCGGCCAAGGCTAGGGCATGCGCAGGCGATCGATCGCGTGGTGGACCGCGCTGGCGGGCGCCTTACTGGCGGTCGGCATTGCCGCCAGCTGGACGGTTGGATGGCGCCTGTCGCGCGGCGAGCGATGGCCGATACCCCCGGCCCGCGCGCCGGCACAGGATCTGCGCCTGCGAACCAGCGACGCCCTGTCGATCGCTGCGACATATCGGCCCGGCCGTTCACCCGCAGGTCCAGCCGTGCTGCTGCTCCATGCCAAGGGGCAGTCGCGGCAGTCGATGGCCGCGCGCGCCGAATGGCTGGCCCGTCTCGGCTATGCCTCGCTCGCGATCGACCTTCGCGGGCATGGCGAGTCCGACCTGGCGACCCGCACCAACGGCTATACCGAGGCGCTCGACGCCCAGGCGGCCTTCGCCTGGCTGAAGGCGCGGCAGAAGGGCGCTCCGGTCGCAGTGCTCGGGATTTCGCTCGGCGGAGCCGCCAGCCTGATCGGTGAAGCCGGCCCCCTGCCGGCCGATGCGCTGATTCTCCAGGCGGTCTATCCCGACCTGCGGAACGCCATCCGCAACCGTATCGCGCAGCGCCTGCCCGCTCCCCTGCCCGCGATTCTCGAACCGATGCTCAGCCTGCAGACGCCGATTCGGATCGGCGTCCCGCCGTCCCGCCTGTCCCCGCGGCAAGGCCTTTCGCGCTTCAATGGACCCGTACTCGTGATGGGCAGCACCGGCGACGAGTCGACGACAGCGGCGGAAACCCGCGACCTTTTCGCCGCCGTGCGCGGCGACCGCAGCCTCTGGCTGGTCGAGGCCGGCGACCATGCCGCGATGTGCGACCTCGACGACGGCCTGTATCGGGCCGTCCTCGCCTCCTTCCTGCACCGCACGATCGGAGACCCAAAAGGCCTTCAGACAGAAGAGTAATCGTTAATAGACAGTGAATGAGCGTACATGTCCTTATGGTCGTATCGACCAAAAAGTCGATCTCGACGATATGAGGACTGTGGCCATCCCCCTCGTGCCACAACTTTCTGGTGCTCCGCCCGCCTAACCTTCCAGCATCCTCCTAGGGCGGAGCACCTCTTTTTCCGTTTTCTCCCGCGAACAGAGTGATCACGGAGCGACATTTGTCGCCTCCTCGCTCGCACGCGATGTCCGGTATCGAACCTGGACAGATGATTGTCCGCCGCTCGATGCGGTATGGAATGATCGCCGCTGACTATATCCCCCGCTTGTCCGAAGCAGCCGAGGGCATCAACCTCGGGCTGGCGGCGGGCGTGACTGCGCGTCGAAAAGGATATCGAGGAAAGGCTGGCGAGGGCCTCCCTGCGTTCATGCGGCGGTTCAGCAGGTCAATAGCGGCGAGCAGATTTCGAAACTATCTGACGGGATCGGCCGGGCATAGGAGGCACAGGGGTGCTCGGATCGCTCTGCGCTGGAGCCCCTGGGGGAGGCTTTTCGTCCAGCTTTTCAATGGTCGGGGCGACAGGATTCGAACCTGCGACCCCCAGACCCCCAGTCTGATGCGCTACCAGGCTGCGCTACGCCCCGACCAAGGCTGCGCGCTTTAGGAGGGTCGAAGCGTCTTGGCAAGCGCCCGGTTGCCACTTCCATGCGGAACGTGATAGGCGCGCGCCACTTCGAGGCCATTTTTCGGCCCTTTCTCTTTCCGGGATGCCAGACACATGTTCGCTTCTCCCGCCTATGCCCAGGCCGCCGGTGCGGCTCCTGCCGGTGGCGTCGCTTCCTTTCTGAGCTTCGCGCCGCTGATCTTCATCTTCGTGATCTTCTATTTTCTGCTCATTCGTCCGCAACAGAAGAGGATGAAGGAGCATCGCGCGATGATCGACGCGGTGAAGAAGAACGACATGATCGTCACCGGCGGCGGCATCGTCGGCAAGGTCACCCGCGTCGACGAGGGCGAGGTCGAGGCCGAAATCGCCCCGAACGTCCGGATCAAGCTGATCAAGGGCACAATTTCCGAAGTCCGTCCGGCCGGCGCCGGCAAGCCCGCCAACGACTGATCCCACCATGCTCGATTTCCCGCGCTGGAAAATCTGGTCGATCTGCCTCGCGCTCGCGATCGGCGTATTGATCTCGATCCCGACCTTCATTCCCGAATCGGTGGCGCAGCGCTGGGGCATCGGCAGCATGCCGCGCGTCAATCTGGGCCTCGACCTTTCGGGCGGCAGCCATCTGATGCTCGAGGCGGACACCACCGACCTCGCCAAACAGAATCTGATCCGCATGGAAGAACTGGTCCGCACCGAGATGCGCCGGGCCGACCCGCCGATCGCGATCGGCGACATTTCGACGACGGGAGGCCGCCTCTCCTTCTTCGTTCGCGACGGAGCGCGCGTCGATGCTGCGGTCGAGCGGCTGCGGACGCTGACCCAGCCTTCGGGCATGACCGGTCAGCGCGACTGGAACGTCCAGGTCGTCGATTCGACCCGCGTGGTGCTGACCCCGACCGAGGCCGGCCTCGCCCAGGCCACCGACGCCGCGATGCAGGTCGCAACCGAAGTCGTCCGCAAGCGCATCGACGAGATGGGCACCCGCGAACCGACGATCATCCGTCAGGGCGCGGAGCGCATCGTCGTCCAGGTTCCCGGCCTCCAGGATCCCGCGGCTCTGAAGGCACTGCTCGGCAAGACCGCCAAGCTCGAATTCAAGCTGGTCGACCTGACCGCCAACCCGCAGGACGTCGCCCAGGGGCGCGCACCGGTGGGCAGCGAAATCATCCCCTATCCCGACAACCCTTCGGGTGTCCCGCTGATCGCGGTCAAACGCCGTGCGATGCTGACCGGCGACGAACTGATCAATGCACAGCTCAGCTATAATCAGCAGACCAACGAACCGGTCGTGTCGATCACCTTCAACAGCGAAGGCGGCCGCAAATTCGCGCGCGTTACGCAGGAGAATGTGAACAAGCCCTTCGCGATGATCCTCGACGGCAAGGTGCTGTCGGCGCCGAACATCAATGAGCCTATCCTGGGCGGTCAGGCGCAGATTTCGGGCCGCTTCACCACCGACAGCGCCAACGAACTCGCCATCGCGCTGCGCTCGGGCAAACTGCCGGTCGCGCTTAAGGTGGTCGAGGAGCGTACCGTCGGCCCCGATCTCGGCGCCGATTCGATCCGCGCCGGCACGATCGCCAGCGCGATCGCCGCCATCGCCGTCGTGATCTTCATGTTCGTCAGCTATGGCCGCTTCGGCTTCTATGCCGACCTCGCCGTGGTCATAAACATCTTCGTGATCCTCGGCGTGATGGCGCTGCTCAACGCGACGCTCACCCTGCCCGGCATCGCCGGCTTCGTGCTCACCATCGGTACGGCGGTCGACGCCAATGTGCTGATCAACGAGCGCGTCCGCGAGGAACTCCGGCGCGGCCGATCGCCCACCCAGGCGGTCGAGCATGGCTATAAGGAAGCCAGCCGCACCATCTTCGAAGCGAACGTGACCCATGCCATTGCCGGCATCATCATGTTCCTGCTCGGCTCGGGCCAGGTAAAGGGCTTCGCGGTCGTGCTGCTGATCGGCATCGCCACCTCGGTCTTCACCGCCGTCGTCTTCACCCGCATGCTGGTAGCGCTGTGGCTGCGTCGCACGCGCCCCGCGTCCCTCCACATCTGATCGGAAACAGTGCCATGCGTCTGCTGAAACTGGTTCCCGACAATACCAATATCGGATTTGTCCGGCTCCGCTTCGTCGCCTTCATCCTCACCGCGCTGCTGACCGTCGCCGCCATCGGCGCGGTCGCCACGCGCGGGCTCAACATGGGCGTCGACTTCGTCGGCGGCCTGATGATCGAGGCGAAGTTCTCGACCCCGCCCTCGCTCGACGCGGTGCGCAGCAATATCGACGCGCTCGGCGTTGGCACCAGCTCGCTCCAGCAGTTCGGCGACCCGGGCACGATCTCGATCCGCCTGCCGGTGCCGGAGAGCAACGATCCGGGCGCGACCAACGCCGTGGTCAACAAAGTATCGGCCTCGCTCAAGGGCCAGTTTCCGGGGGTCGTCTTCACCCGCACCGACACCGTTTCGGGCAAGGTTTCGGGCGAGCTGATCCAGAATGGCGTGCTCGCTGTCGTCCTCGCCGTGTTCGGCATCGCGGTCTTTTCCTGGCTGCGCTACGAATGGCAGTTCGGTGTGTCGACCTTCGTCGCGATCGTCCACGACGTGCTGATGACGCTGGGCTTCTTCGCGGTGACCCAGCTCGAGTTCGACCTGAACATCGTCGCGGCGGTGCTGACGATCGTCGGCTATTCGATCAACGACAAGATGGTCATCGACGACCGCATCCGCGAAAATATGCGCAAGTTCCGGCAGATGGACATGAAGGCGCTGATCGACCTGTCGGTCAACGAGACGCTGCCGCGCACGGTCATGACCTCGGTCACCGTCTTCCTCGCGCTCGGCGCGCTGCTGCTGTTCGGCGGCCATGTGCTGCGTGGCTTTGCGGCTGCGATGCTGCTGGGCGTCGTCGTCGGCACCTATTCGTCGATCTACGTCTCCTCCTCGCTGCTGATCAGCCTCGGCCTCCAGCCGCTGCGCATCGCCAAGCCGCAGTCCGGACGCCCCGAAGCCGAGCGCGTCGGCCCCTGAGGCGCGGGCGATGGTGACCTTCGATCGCGAGGAAGCGCCGGGAGGGCCGACGATACGCGGCTTTTCCGGTACCGCCTTCCGCGTTCAGGACCGGATCGTTCCCGGCGGGCTGTGGCTGACGCCGGACAATGCGGTCGACTGGTCAGCGCCGGCCATCGCCGATCTCCGCGCTTCGCATGTCGCGGCGCTGATCGACACCACCCCGCCCCCCGAATTTCTGCTGCTCGGCACCGGCCCGGCAATCGTCCGGCCGAGCCCGGCCTTCGTCGCGGAGATCGAGGCGCGGGGCTATGGCGTCGAGGTGATGGACAGCCGTACCGCCGCACGCGCCTGGAATGTGCTGCGCGGTGAGGACCGCTGGATCGTCGCGGCGCTGATGCCGCTCTGACCGATCAGCGGCGCGCCGCGACCAGCCCCGACAGATGATCGAACAGCGCCGCGCTGTTCCTTTCCCATGTGAAGTCAGCGACGGTCGAGCGAACGACAGCAGGGTCGGGCTTCTCGGCCAGCATTTCTGCAATCCCGGCGGCCAGGGCCTCGGCCGTGCGATCGACGATCCGGCCGGCCTCGGGGCGCAGCACCACATCCCGCGCGCCACCGACATCGGTGATCACGACCGGTGTGCCGCAGGACAGCGCCTCGACCCAGACATTGGCAAGTCCTTCCGACGCCGAAGCCAGCGCCATGACGTCCGCTGCCGACAGCAGCGCCGGCAAATCGGCATGGGGCAAGGCACCGAGAAGGCGCACCCGATCCTCCAGGCCGGCGCTCGCGATCCGGCTCGCCAGCCGGTCTCGATCAGGCCCCTGGCCGGCGATCAGCAGAGTGACGCCGGGCAAGGCCGTCATAGCCTCGATCACGAGATCATGCCCCTTGAGCGGGATGAGGTTGCCGATGACCACCACCAGCGGTCCATCGACGCCGAGGGCAGCCTTCGCCTCCCCGCGCGGCATCGGTGCGAACAGGCTCTGGTCGACCCCGGTGTGGTGAACGCGAATCCGGTCGGCGGGAAGGCCGAGCGCGATCATGTCGGCGCGCAGCGCAGCCGAGACCGCGAGCATACCGTCCGCCGCCCGCCCCGCGCGAACGATCTGGTCGCGACAGCCCTTCTGCCGCCCCCAGAAATGAATGTCGCTGCCGCGCGCCTTGATCGACACGGGCACCCCGAATCGCTTCCCCAGCGCGATCGCGGCCGGCCCATCCGGGTAGAAGAACTCGGCATCGATCACATCGAATGCGAAATCGCGCCGGATCCGCGCGAGCAGCGGCGCGACGGTCCGGCCCAGGCTCCACGGGTTGATCCGTCCCCCCACGCCCGGAACGGTCGGGAAGCGCGGCCGATAGACGTCGACCGCGTTCCGCAGTTCGCGTTCGGGCAGGTCGACCACCGTGCGATAGGCCGACAGCCAGCGCCCGGCACCGAAAGGCGGCACCGCAAAGGGCGCGACCACTCTCACCTCTACGTCGTTCCTCGACGCGAGCGCCAGCGTCTGGCGTTCGACGAAACCGCCGAAGCCGGGTCGCGCGTCGCTGGGGTAGAGGCTGGACAGGGTCAGAACGCGAAGCATCGCCCCTTCTTAGCGTCTCGGCACGGCGTTGCAGCCCTCCTTTGTCGCGCCCATTGCGGCGGCTGCGATTGCCCCCTAAAGAAGCCAGCCTATGCTGCGTAAAGTCCTCCGTCCGATCGCGTTGCTGGCAGCCGCCGCTTCCCTCATTCCGTTGGCCGGCTGCGCCACCGGCAAGAACAAGGGCGACACCAAATATGTCGCCCGCGATGTGGACACGCTCTACAACGCGGCGAAGGAACGGCTGGACCGGCACCAGTACAAGCTCGCTGCCGCGCTGTTCGACGAAGTCGAGCGCCAGCATCCCTATTCGGTCTGGGCGCGCCGCGCCCAGCTGATGAGCGCCTTTTCCTATTATCTGGCCAAGCAATACACGCCGGCGATCGCCTCGGCCCAGCGCTTCATCTCGATCCACCCCGGCAATCGCGACGCGCCTTACGCGCTCTACCTGATCTCCATGGCCTATTATGAGCAGATCCAGGACGTTACGCGCGACCAGAAGCTGACCCAGCAGGCGCTCGACGCGCTCAACGAACTGATCCGCCGCTACCCCGATTCGCGCTACGCCGCCGATGCCCGGGTGAAGGTCGACCTGGTGAAGGATCACCTCGCCGGCAAGGAGATGGAGATCGGCCGCTTCTACCAGCGTCGCGGCGACTGGCTTGCCTCGGTGATCCGTTTCCGTGCGGTCGTCGATCAATATGACACGACCAGCCACGCGCCCGAGGCGCTGATGCGGCTGACCGAAAGCTATCTGGAACTGGGCGTGCCTGCGGAAGCCGAGCGCACCGCCGCCGTGCTGGGCGCCAATTATCCCGGCAGCAAATGGTATGAGCACGCCTACAAGCTCGTCCAGAAGTCCGCAAAAGAGGGCTGAAGCCCGTGCCGCCGCCGGGCCGTCAAGGCGCCCGGCGGATAGCCGCAGTGGCGGCATCATCATTTCGTTAACCACCTCTCCCGTATGACGAATCTGCCGGATTTCTCCGGTTTGGAACACTCGGGATTTCGCTGATTCGATGACGCGCGCAGCATCCAGCCTCTCCGGTGACGAAGTCGCCGCGCTGATGGACGAGCTCGGCGATATCTCCTTCGACCAGAAGGAGGTCGCGCCGCGGTCCAAAGTGAGCCAGATGCGCGACGTCGAGCTTTATCAGCTTGGCCAGCGCAAGGACCGCCCGGCGGCCCATCTGGTCCATCTCGAGCGAATGAACGAGCGTGTCGCCCGGCGCCTGCGCGACGTGATCGAACCGATCGCGCAGACCCGCAGCCGCGTCGAGGCCAACCCGCTCGAAACCCGGCGCTTCGACGAGTGGCAGCGCAACCAGGCCGATTATATGAGCCTGAGCCTGTTCCGCATCCGCCCCGGCAAGGGCATGATGATGATGGTGATGGAGCCCGGCTTCATCGCCAACATGGTCGACGCCTTCTACGGCGGTACCGGCAGCGGGCTCGCGGCGAAGTCCGGCGAGTTCACCCCGTCGGAGCAGCGCCTGCTGAAGCGGATCGTCGCGGGCATCGCCGACGTGCTTACCAAGAGCTGGGGCGAGACCTATCCGCTCGAATTCGAGCTCTCGACCCACGAAACCAACGCCGCCTTCGTCAACATGGTCCGCGCCGACGAAGCGGTGGTGGTGCAGAGCTTCACGGTCAAGCCCGGCCTGGCCAAGTCGACCCGCATCGAGATCCTCTATCCGCTGTCGATGCTGCAGCCGATCGAGGATGAGATCGCCGCGCGGGCTCAGGCCGGCCCCGCCGCCGAAGACAGCGAGTGGCAGGACAAGCTGTTCTCCGCCCTCGAGAACGTCTCGCTGCCGGTCCGCTCGGTTCTGGCGCGCCCCGAAATCACCGTTGCCCAGCTGCTCGCCCTGAAAGCCGGCGACGTCATCCCCATCACCCTGTCGCAGACGGTTCCCCTGCTGGTCGGCAATCGGCGTTTCGCCGAAGGCACGATCGGCGAGCAGGACGGCCGGGCCGCGATGATGATCGAGACCATCAACAAGGAAAGCCTGAGATGAGCGATATGTCCGATGTTCCCGTGGTCCCCGGGAGCGCCGAGCTGTCGATGCCAGCCAACCTCCGCCTGCTGTCGGATATCCCGCTGCGCCTGTCGGTCGAGGTCGGCAGCACATCGCTGCGGCTGGCCGAACTGATGGAGCTGAATGCCGGCAGCGTGGTCGAGCTGGACCGCCAGGCGAACGAGCTGCTCGACATCATGGTCAACGGCACGCTCGTCGCGAAGGGCGAGGTAGTGACAGTGAACGGAAAGTTCGGGATAAGGGTCGTCGATGTTGTCGCCGCCGACGCGCGGCTCTCGGGAATCGAACGCCGACAATGATGACGGATTACCTGTTGCGGTTGCTGCTGCTCGTTCCCCTGGTGGGCGGGCTGGCTTATGGTTCGCTGTGGCTGTGGCGAAAGCTCCAGCCCGGCATGGCGATCGGCAACAGGGAGAGAACGCTCAAGGTGATCGACGCGATCCCGATGGGCGCGACCGGACGCCTCGCCGTGGTCGAATTCGCCAACCGCCACATCCTCATCTCGGTATCGCGCGGACGCATCGAAAAGATCGCCGAAGCACCGGCCGACGGTGCCTTCGTCCTGCCGGACGATATTTAGGGGGTGATCAGCCGTGGCCGACGCTCGACGGTAGAAAATCACCCGACGGGAATGCCCGATTAACTAAATTTCGGCGCCATGTGCTTCTTCGTCCATCGTCAGCACTGGGTAATGGCTTAGCTTCTGCCAATCTTCATACAGAAGTAAGTGCGATCACCGGACACATTTCTCGCCGCCTCCGAGAAATTGGTATATAATCTGATCCGAGCGGCAGGTGTTAGCATAAGCATCAAGCCTGACCTCGTTCTTACCGAAAAGGCAAATTGCCTCCACCTCTCAGCCATCAGTCGGCGAAATAGTTAGATGCGGTAAAGATCTTGGCATTGCGCTTGCCCAGTGCAGGGGTGCAGAGGGATTATGGAACAGGAGCCGGTTGCTTTGATGAGAGTTCTGGCATTAGCGCTGAGCTGGGTAGCGATTGTTAATTCAGTTCCGAGCGCGGCGCAGGCTGTATCTTGGGGCGCTATCACGGTGCCGGAGCATACCGACGGCTGCGAGTTGCATATTTTCCCCGCACAATCCCCGAAGGTGACGGACGCAACCCAGTCGCCATTTTTAGGTTTGCTCCCCGAACTGATGAATGAATGGTTTGCTGTAAAAAATCCTGCGGCAATCCAACAATTCATGGCTTCCGCCGCCTCTTTGCCATTTCAGATCGAATTTTTACGACAGATTGATTACTCGAAAACACTTAAAGGAGCGGGGAGAATTGTCCTAGTTCACGACAAACCTCTCCCGGATTTTGTTAGAACGGGTACGAAAGAATTTTTAGAAGATATCAAAAAAAGACCCCGTGAATCATCAGATTCATCGAGCGAATGCTACGAAGAAATTATTTTGACGGTACAAAATTACACAAAATCTACGATTAAAAGCAACGTAAAGAATGGGTTTATTTATCGTAAGTTTTCCGGCGACATCCCTACGTATGCGGAATTTGGAGCATACGGTCGGTCAGTTCCGACCTTTCCACCCAAAAATGACAAAGAATTAGCATCATCCGTAGACGAATTACGGGCGGTTTATCGCGACAATATTATGAGAATACTCACCGAAAGCGCCTTAACGAAGATCAATGAAAAATCTTGGGGGAAGATCAATCAGTAACAAGGGAATCAAAATCCCCTTATTTTTGCTTAAGGTCATACCGATACGACACTCGACAGTAGTGCACGCGGGACGAGCGTTCATCACTATGGGCAGATGCCTGAGTAGCTAAAATCGCGCCGGTTGCTGGCGGAATCCTCTTTAGAGCCTACAGGCCAAGAGGAGCCGATTACGCTTACCGGGGGGGGGGGGGGGGGGGGGCGG
>NZ_JBLTWO010000016.1:0-42913 GCF_049889055.1 Rhizorhabdus antheiae
GACAGCCTCTTTATTCCCAGAGCCTGAACCCTGAGGAGATCGTTCTACCGATCCGATAATGAGGCGCGGAAGCGATCCGGAAAACCAACTCGCCGCCGCCGGTGAAGGGGCTTCTATGCGAACCACCCCATAGCGTCAAGCAACTTTTATCAGGCCGTTATTTTTCTGCCTTACTTGCCTCGCGAAGCCCGAAAAATAAGGGCCAGCTCTCGCAGCCCCTGCCCGAATCAGTTGTTGTTGTCGGTCAGAATCCTCGCCGTCAGCAGCGGCGCGAACAGCTGATTCAGAATCGCGACAAACTTGCTGACCGGATTCGAGGCCGAATTCGCGATATAAATCAGGTCCTTGTCCTGCATCGGGAAATTCTGGGCGATGATGTAGCTCTCGGGATTCATCAGATTCAGACGATAGATCATCGGTGGCTCGCCCGCTGCGATCGCCGCAGCATCGTAGCGGAACAGGAACACCGCCTTGGGATCCGCCTGCGCATCATTGGGACCGCCAATGCGAGCCAATGCTTCGGCCAAGGACAGTCTCGGCGACTCGAACGGCACCTGCGATACCTTGCTGGTCGCTCCGAAGGCGCTGAAGCTGCGCGGCTCGATGACGAGTTCGATCCGGTCTCCCGGCAAGAGTGCCACATCGTCGCTGCTACCCGGGCGGATGTCGCCGAGCCGCATCTCCGCATATTGTCCGCCGCGGCTCAGGCGTATGACGGTGTCAGCCGCCGACGCCTTCGCGCCGCCTGCGCTCGCTACCGCATCGAGCAATCGCTCCCGCGCCGCCGTCAAAGGGATACGGCCGGTGCGCGTGACATCGCCCAATATGTAGATGCTGTTGCCGGGACTGTTCACCACCGTCACGAGCGCCTGCGGGCTCTGCGACTTGCCCTGCAGCGCCTGCTCGATCATCCGCTGCACGTCATAAGGCGTCGTACCCGCGACCATCAGCCGGCCGATATAGGGAAGACGGATCGTGCCATCGGCCGCCACCGTGACGACATTCAACGGCTGTGACCGTACGCTGGCGTCGGTCGCATCCTGGATCACCCCCATCTGGGCGCCGATGCCGCCGGTCAGGTTCTGGGTGCTCGCACCGAAGAGCGTCATGCCAACTTCATAGACATTGACCTGCAAAGCATCGCCCGGCGCGATCCTGTCTACTCGCCCTTCCCGCGACAGCGCCGCGAGCTGACCCACACCCCGCCCTGCCGGCTGCACCGCCAGCAGGCGCTTGAACGCCGCACCATCGAGGTCGACCACCTGGAACTTCAGTTCGGCTTCGGGATCCTTCGCCCCGCGCATGACCTGGCTTCCGGTTGGACCGCTCGAAGGGAGCGTCGCGCACCCGGACAGCAGGACCGCCAGGATCGACATCGAGCCGATCATTCGGAGGCGGAGAGAGGGGCTTGCGGGCATGGCAGACCTTGTGTCGTGATTAAGGAAAATTGTCGGGGGCGAGGAGAAGCGCGGGAGCGGCACGGCCGTCAAGCGCAAATCCTTTCCCTATGGCCGGCAGACGAACCGGGCGGCAGCATCATGCGGCGCGCATCTGGAGACCGTGGTGGACCTCGCAGGCTTCGACCACGCTGTCATAGAAGGTCAGGTTACCGCCATAGAGCACCGCCCCTCGCTCGCAATATTGCTGCAGCGTATGCGGATCGTGGGAGACCATCACCAGCGTCCCCTCCTCGCGGCGCTTCATCAGCTCTTCCTGCGACCTCTGCCGAAAGCGCTCGTCGCCAGCGCTGGTGACCTCATCGATCAGATAGCAGTCGAAATTGATCGCCAGCGAGATGCCGAAGGCCAGGCGGCTGACCATGCCCGACGAATAGGTCAGCACCGGCTGGTGGAAATAGACGCCGAGCTGGGCGAAATCTTCGACATAATCGAGCACCTGCTGCTCGGGCTGACGATAGATACGCGCGATGAAGCGGACATTGTCGCTGCCCGTCATGTTCGCCTGGAAGGCGCTGGCATAGCCGATCGGCCAACTGGTCGTCATGGTCCGCTCGATGCGTCCGGTGGTAGGCTGATCGACGCCGGCGATAAGCCGCATCAACGTGGACTTGCCAGCGCCGTTGGCGCCGCAGATTCCGATGCTCTCGCCGCGCTTGATCTCGAAGCTCAGATTGCTGAACACCTGCTTGCTGAACTTGCGGATATGGTAGGTCTTCGAAACATTGTCGAAGCGGATCATTCGAACGGCCTTCTCTTCAACACGCAACGCGGACCGACAAAATGCTGGACGAGTACCGTCCCGCCTGCAATGCGATCGAACATAGACGATGGCTGCGCAAACGCAAAACCCACGCTTCGCGATCGACGGCCGCATGCTCGACCGCCCCGGAACCGGCGTCTCGACCTATGCCATGGCGCTGGATGATGCGCTGCACCGCCTCGGGCACAGCGTCGAACGGGTCCTGGATCCCAGCTGCGGCGGCCCGATGCAGCGCGCACCCCGGGCCGACCGCTGGCTCCGCTGGGCCGACGCAATGATCGAACGACCACGCCCGCTCAAGGTTCGACAGTCGGAGGCCGGCCAACGCCTATGGAGCCGGGATCTGTTCCGCCTCGCACAGGTCCATTTCGATCTGCACGGCACACTCCTACGGCTGCGCACCAATGGCAGGCCCGGCGTCGTCCACTGGACCTATCCCCTGCCGATCCGGCTCGATGGCTGGATCAACATCTACACGGTGCATGACGCCATACCGATGCTCCACCCGGAGCTCAGCCAGATCGACGCGCTGCGCCATCGCGCCCTGCTGGGCGCGATCGCCGCACGGGCGGACCATCTGATCACCGTGTCCGACGCCGCCCGAGACGACATCGTGGCGACCCTCGACTGCCCACCCGACCGTGTATCCGCCTGCCCGCCCGGCCTCGAAGCGACGGAGGCTGATACTTCCCCGCCGTCGGGACTGCAGGCCGGCCGCTTCCTGCTCGCGGTGGGCAGCGTCGAGCCGCGCAAGAATCTCCTGCGCCTGGTCGAGGCCTGGCGCCGCAGCGGTGTGCCTCATCCGCTTGTCGTCGCCGGCCCCGACGGATGGCGCGCAGACGAGATTACACCGGCGCTGGACGGCGTACCCGGACTCATCCGCATGCCTTATGTCGAGCGGCCTGTGCTGCTGGCGATGATCGCCTCGGCACGCGCCCTGCTCTTCCCGACGCTGGCCGAGGGCTTCGGCCTTCCGATCATCGAGGCGATGCAGGCGGGAACGCCGGTGCTCACCTCCTGCGGTGGCGCGACCGAAGAGGTCGCAGGCGGCGCCGCGTTACTGGCCGATCCCCATTCGGTCGAGGATCTCGCCATGGCGATCGGCCGGCTCGAAGACGAGACTCTGCTGCGACGCCTCCGCTCCGGTGGCCTCGAGCGGGCCCGGCATTTTACGCTCGATGCCTTCGCCGCGCGGCTCGGCGCGCTGCACCGGCGGCTGGGAGCAGTCTGACCGTCACCGGCTGGCAAAAGCGGCGAGGACGGTCTAGTCGCCGGACAGCGACGGACGGAACGGAAGCGGATGACAAGGCTCAGCATCGGAATAGACGGCTATAATCTCGCGCTGCCGCGCGGTACGGGCGTCGCCACCTATGGCTTCGGCCTCACCGAGGCGATCCGCGAGATGGGGCATTCGACGCTGGGCGTGTTCGGCGTCGACGTCGGCACGCACAGCGATACGCGCGAACTGTTCTTCTACGACAGGGTCGGCCGCGAGCGGCAGCCCGAGACCAAGCGACAACGTCGCCGACGGACCCGCCGCGAACTGCTGCAGATGCTGCGCGGCGCCACCGCCGCCGAAGTGCCGATGACCGAGCGGGTTGAGAAACGGGCCTTCGCGGAGAAGCTACCGGCGTTCGACCGCCTCGTCAGCCTGGGAGGATTGTTCGAGATCGCCGACCGCCGACTGCAGCATCTGAACAGCTTCCTGACGCTGCACATCGCCAATCCCCCCGACATCATGCACTGGACCTATCCCGTCCCGGTGCGCATCGCGGGGGCGAAGAACGTCTACACGCTGCACGACCTCGTGCCGCTGAAACTGCCGTACACGACGCTCGACCGGAAGGATAATTACCACCGCCTTATCCGGCAGTGCGTCTCGGTCGCCGACCATATTTGCACGGTCTCGGAATCAAGCCGAAATGACATCCTGCAGCTGTTCCCGGACGTTCCCGCCGACAAGGTGACGAACAGCTATCAGACAGCGCCGGTCCCCCCAGCGCTCCTCGATCGTGATCCCGCCGAGGACGCACGGTTCATCGAGGGCATGTTCGCGCTGCAGCATCGTGACTATTTTCTGTTCTTCGGAGCGCTCGATCCGAAGAAGAACCTGATCCGGATCATCGAAGCCTATCTGACCAGCCAGTCGAAGACGCCGCTCGTGATCGTCGGCGCCCGGCATTGGGGGACCGAGCAGGAGAGCCGGGTCTTCGGCGGCGGCGGGATCGCGCTATATGGCGGACCCACCGCGAACACTATCCGCCAGCTCGACTATCTGCCCCGGTCGATCCTCCTGCGCCTCGCTCGTGGGGCGAAAGCGGTGCTGTTCCCGTCGCTCTATGAAGGCTTCGGCCTGCCTGCGCTCGAAGCAATCCGCCTGGGGACGCCGGTCATCTCGTCGACGACGAGTTCACTGCCGGAGGTGGTCGGCGATGCGGGGCTGCTCGTCGATCCCTATGATAGCAATGCGATCGCAGAAGCGATCCGCGCGCTCGATACCAACCCCGCGATTGCCCAGCGGCTGATCGAAGCTGGGCCGGCACAGGTCGCGAAGTTCAGCGAAGACGCCTATCGCCAGCGCCTTGCCGCCATGTACACAAGGGTGCTTCAGGCCTGATCGGGCCAGCGGCTACGCGCTTCGATGCCATGCGCGTCGAGGGCCTGCAGCTCGGCCAGCAGCGGTTCGAGCCGGTCGAGCGGCCAGGCATTGGGGCCATCCGACAGCGCCTTTGCAGGGTCGGGATGGGTTTCCATGAACAGGCCTGCGATGCCGACCGCCACTGCGCCGCGAGCGAGCACCGGCACATATTCGCGCTGTCCGCCTGACGATGCGCCCAGCCCGCCGGGCAGCTGCACCGAATGGGTTGCGTCGAACACGACAGGGCACCCCGTGTCGCGCATGATGACGAGCCCCCTCAGATCCGTAACCAGATTATTGTAGCCGAAGGAGGTGCCGCGCTCGGTGACGAGAATCTGCGCCTCGCGGCCGGCGGCCTCTGCCGCCGCACGCGCCTTGGCGACGACATGCGCCATGTCGTGCGGCGCCATGAACTGGGCCTTCTTGATGTTGGCCACCTTGCCGCAGGCGCCCGCCGCCTCGATCAGATCGGTCTGCCGCGCGAGAAAGGCAGGGGTCTGGACGATGTCGACCACCTCGGCGGCAGCGCGCACCTGTTCTGCATCATGGACGTCGGTGAGGAGAGGCAGCCCGGTTTCGGCGCGGACTTTCTCAAGAATACGCAGCCCCTCTTCCAGGCCGGGGCCGCGAAAGGAGGCGTTAGAGCTGCGGTTGGCCTTGTCGAACGAGCTCTTGAAGACGATCATCATGCCGAGCCGGTCGGCAATGACACGGAGCCGCTCGGCAACACCGAGCACGAGCGCTTCGGATTCGATCACGCAGGGGCCCGCAATCGCGAAGAGCGGTTCGTTCAGCCCGATCGGGCGGCCCAGCAAATTCATCGTCTGTCCTTTTGCACCGCGACCGGCACTGGCCGGTGCCGGTTTCTAGGCGCGGCGCTCAACCCTGTGCAATCGCAAAGCGCGGCCCGAGGACGAGGTCGGCGGGCTGCTCGCCCGGCGCCTCCTCGAAATGGCGATGATCCGCAGGCGACAGCAGCCAGCCGCGCCGTACCAGCCCGTCGCCGACGTCGGACCGCGCGGTGAGCCAGACGGTGGCGGGCGACAGCACGAGACCCACCGCGACCGGCAGCGTCCACAGCATGCCGTCGATACCCGCAATCATTGCGGCCGTAAGACCAAGCCCAAGCAGGATGTGCCAGCGGTAGAAGCGCATCACCTCGACGAAATCGAGCCCGTCGACCTCGCGGCGCTGGGGCGACCAGCCGCTCCGCCGACCGCGCAATATGTCGACGATCGCGAAGGTCTGGGTAAGCATGGTGACGGGGGCCATCACGACCGAGATCAGGATCTCGAGCAGCGTGCCCTTCACGACGTTCCGCCAGCCGCCCATCTGCCGCAGCAGATCGCGGTCGAGCGGCAGCGACAGCAGTGCCGCGACCTTTGGCCCGAGCAGCATCAGCAGGGTCAGGCCGAGCAGCCAGCCCGAAGAGATCAGCACATAGCCGTCGAAATCGGCCCGCAATGTTTCGAAGATCGCCGCACCGATCAGCAGCAGCCACAGCGGCGACGTCAGATAGGCCGACGCGCCCATCAGCAGTTGCAGCCGGTTGACCCAGTGAAATCCGGCCGTGTCGAGCAGGCGCAGATGCTGGAGATTGCCCTGGCACCAGCGCCGGTCGCGGATCGAATGGTCGATCATCGTCGGCGGGAATTCCTCATAGCTGCCCTCGGGCATCGCCACCATGTGCACCGCCCAGCCGCGCCTGCGGAGCAGCGCCGCCTCGACCATGTCATGGCTCATAATATGCCCGCCAAGAAGACTGTCTTCCGGCAGTTCGGGCAGGCCGCAGCTCTCGGCGAAGGCACGGACGCGGATAAGGGCATTGTGGCCCCAGAAGGTCGACTCGGTGCCCGACCACCAGCGCAGGCCGGCCGACGCCACCGGGCCATAGAGCGCCGAGGCGAACTGGTGCCAGCGCGCGAACATCGTATGGCCGTTGATCAGCTGCGGCACGGTCTGCAGCAACGCGATCGACGGGCGCGCTTCCATCGCCGTGGCGAGCCTCGCCATGGCAGCGCCGGTCATCAGGCTGTCGGCGTCGAGCACCAGCATGAAATCATAGGCCGCGCCGAAGCGGCGAACCCAGTCGGCGATGTTGCCCGGCTTGCGCGCGGTGTTCTGCTGGCGGCGGCGATAATAGACGCCCGATGCCGCATCCTCGGTCAGGCGGCGGAAGGCGAGATATTCGCGGGCATAGGCCGACTCATGGGAGTCGCTGAGCACGAAGAAGTCGAAGCGGTCGGCAGCGCCCACCTTCTCGACCGATTCCACCATCGAACGCAGGCGGCGAAAGACCGCACCCACCTCTTCATTGTAGATGGGCATCAGCACGGCGGTCCGCGCCCGAGGCAGCACCAGCGGGCTGCGCCGCACGCTTTCCATCGGTCCCCGGCCCAGCATCACGAACAGCCCGGCCACCGCGGTGAGAAAGCCGAAGGCGATCCAGGCGAACAGCCCGAAGAAGAGCAGGAAGAACCCCGCATCGATCCAGTCGATGCCGTCCGAGCGCAGCGGGGTGAACATCTCCTGCGCGGCGAGGAGACCGAACAAGAAGCTGCCGAGGATCAGGAACAGGCGGCGCTGGACGAGCGGGCCGACATAGCCGATCGGCTCCTCGACCCCGCCGGGTGGCAGGCGGCGCAAATCCTGGACGGGCATGTCCAGCGGGGCTTCCGGCGGAAGGTCCGGCTTCGTCCTCTGTCCCACTGAGGGAGCCGTCGGGCGACGGGGATCGTCTTCGGGTCGGTACAAGCTCACACTCTCATGTCGTTCGCGGCACCGCATGCAGTGCCGGGGTTGCACGTCGTTCAGCCTATGATGTCCCCAACGCGGCGGCCCATGGCAGGTTTCCTCGGCGGGCGACAGGCCATGATCAGCCGAACTGGTGGATCAGCGTCTCACTGAGCGGCGAACCGCCTTTTTCGAGCGTCGCCCGGAGATTGGCGCTTCCGGGTTCGCGCGCGACATCGACGATCAGGCGCCAGCGGGCCGCCTGTCCGACGACGGGATAGGCCGCGACGCTTAGGATTCGACCGCGATCGACCGAGACAGCTGGCGTCACCCCCGAGCCGCGATCGAGCCCCTTGAGCGTTGGCCCGGCGAAGTCCGTCACCAGACGCTGGGCACCCGCGATCGGATCGGTTCCTGGCCGACCCGCGACCCCGGTCCAACGATCGACGACGCGCGCGATCGGCGCGGTATAGGGCTCTCCTCCAAGCCAGCGCAGCCGATAGTCGTAAGCGAGCCGCATCCCTGCACGCGCCGGTGCTTTCGGCGTCCAGAAGGCGACGATATTGTCGTCGGTCTCGCGCCGGGTCGGAATCTCGTACAGAGTCACGGCACCGGGGCCCCAATCGCCCTTCGGCTCGACCCACAGACTGGGTCGCTTTTCGTAGAAGACGCCGTCGTCCTGATAATGGTCGAAGCTGCGATCGCGCTGGAACAGCCCGTAGGAACTTGCGCCGCGTTCGTCTGCGAAGAGGTTGACGGTCGGCCGATCGGGATTGCGCAAGGGCCGCCAAAGGCGCTCGCCAGAGCGATTGTGGATCAGCAGTCCATCCGAATCGTGGATCTCCGGCCGCCAGTCGATCCGCGCCTGCGGATTGCCCTCATCATACCAGAACATGCTGGTGAGCGGGGCGATGCCCAGCCGCTCGACGTCGCGGCGAAAGAAAAGGACGGCGGAGACATCCTGCACCACAGCGTCCCGGCCCTTGATGCAGACGAAGCGGTAGGCGCCGGTCAGGCTCGCCCCTTCGAGCAGCGCATAGATGGTAAGCCCCGCGTCCGTGCGTTCGAGCCAGAAGGCGGTGAAGGCGGGAAACTCCTCGCGCCCGTCGATGCCGGTGTCGATCGCGACCCCGCGCGCGGACAGGCCATATTGATCGAGCGGGCCGGCCGAGCGGAAATAGGACGCGCCCTGAAAGGCGAGCCAGTCCCCCACCCCGCCCCGGTTCATCACGCGGAAACCGGAAATGCCGGGCAGGACCTGCGGCGCTGCACCCTCGCCTGGGGCGACCTCGAACATGTCCTCGCTATGCTCGATCGGCCGCGCCCGGCCACGTTCGACCATGAACAGATCGACTGGCGTCGGCGCATAGCGACCCAGCGGGAAGAGCCGCACCGCATAGCCGTCATCGGCGAACAGCGAGCGATCCTCACGAAAGCGGATGCGGTTGGCGGCGTCATAGTCGACCGCATGGGTGCGCGGATCGGCCTGGTGCGGCGGGCGCGGCGGGCGAGCCGCCAGCCGCTCGGCCTCCGCCTGCAACCAGGCCCAGTCGAACGGCTGCGCGGCACCGAGCGCGGGCGTAACCGTTCCAACGCTGCGGCTTCGGCCGGGAGCCGCCGCCAGCGCCGGCCCCGCCGCCGTTAGGGCGCCGATCAGCGCCAGAATTTCACGTCTGTCGAACATCGCATTCCGCTATGAGTCGTTTCGGTTCCGGAGGATAGACCCCCGTCCCTCGCGAAAGTTCCTGTAGCGCAGCAAGCTGAACTGGCGCTGTAAGGCGGGCGGGGTCCCTCAGAGTTCACCCCACAACCACTCAGATACAGGGGAGCGGGAAATGTATATATCACCGCCAATTGTACAAAAGCGGATTCATATACATGACTGTGCAGCGAGGCAGATTGGTCAGCGGCGGGCGGTTGCAGGTTCCCGCTGAAATCCGTCGCATCCTCGGACTCGCAGATGGCGATCAGGTGTTGCTGCGCGTCGTCGACGGTGAACTGCATGTACGACCGGTACACAGCGCGCTAGGCCGGGTGCAGGCCCGACTGCGTGCTCATCTCCCGGCGGGCTCAAGCCTGTCCGATGAACTGATCGAAGATCGCCGCCGCGCTGCCAAGCATGAGTGAGGTTCGGCACGTCCTCGATGCCTCGGCTTTGCTGGCCGCGATTTTGGGAGAGCGGGGCGCAAAGGCGGTCGAAGCGCATTTCTCGGACGCCTGTATCAGCGCAGTCAACCTGTCACTTGCGTGGTGAAAGCCCGATTTCCCGCCTCTGATATGCATCGCGCCGGTCTCGACGAAGGCTGGGAGCCCAACGCTTTTGAACCGAAATGCTCCAAAACGGACGCATTTCCAGATAACCGAGCCAACCGCCCGCGTTGACCGCCCGGCCTCAGGCGGCAAAGAGAGCACATCGTTCCGCAGGGGAACGAGGGGGACATTTTCATGAAGGCGAATTACGGTTTTCTGCCGCTTTGCGCGGCCTTTCTTGCTGCGCCCTGTGTGGCGCAGACGGCGCCGGTCGCAGCACAGCCGATGACGACGGCACAGGCCGTTGCCGTGCTCGACGCGCCGGCGCCCGCGTCTGTGCTCCGTGCGGGCACCGAGGTGCCGCTGCTGCTGCGCGAGGAACTGACCACCAAGGAGAAGAAACTGCGCGTGGGCCAGCGCGTGCAGATGGAAGTCGGGTCCAACGTCAGCGTGAACGGCGTTGTCGTGATTCCCGCGGGCACGCCCGCGATCGGCGAGATCACCGAGGTGCGCAACAAGGGCATGTGGGGCAAGTCGGGCTATATCGGCGCACGCGTCCTGTCGCTACGTCTGGGCGATCGCCATGTCCGCCTGACCGGCACCTTCGACGATAAGGGCGTGACCGGGACCGGGGGCGTGATCGCCGCCGTGGCGCTGATCCCGGTCGCAGGCTTCTTCACCACGGGCACCAGCGCGATGATCCCGCTCGGCGCGGCAGTGAAGGGGTTCCTCGATGAGGATGTGTCCTTCCGCACCGCATCGGCGCCTGTGCAGCCGGTCGATGCGCCTGCCGTAGGCAGCCAGCCGACGCCGAGCCGTTAAGAGGACGGAATAGCGGCCCGACCGGTCGACTTGACCGGTCGGGCCTTATTGCTCGCTCCGAGGGCCATGTCCGCAAGGAGATCGCTGCCCAAGACAGCAACAAGCCCGGCGCTTGCCTGAGCCTTCGCTCAGGCCGCCGCTTCGAGAGCCTCGTTCGCCTCGAGCCACTCCGCCTCGACTGCTTCCAGCTCGCGCTCGACGTCGGCGCGGAGCTTCATCAGGTCGCCGGTCGTGCGCTTCGCGTCGGCGGGGCTGGCAGATTTGGGATCGAACATGGCGCGGTCAATCTCGCTGCGGCGCGCGGTGAGCTTCGCGATCCGCTGCTCCATATCGCGGACACTCTTGCGCAGCGTGGCCAGCTGCTCCCGCGCTGCAGCTGCGGCCTTCTTGTCCTTTTTGCCGCCCTTGCCGCCGCCCGCCGCGCCGTCGCCCTTCGGCTGGTTCCGGCCCAGGATCAGGTCGGTATAGTCGTCGAGCGTGCCGCCGAACTCCCTGGCGGTACCGCTGTCGACCAGCACCAGCCGATCGGCGGCGAGTTCGATCATGTGGCGATCGTGGCTGACGATCACGACCGCGCCCTCATAGGCGTTGAGCGCCTGGGCCAGCGCCTCGCGGGCGTCGACGTCCAGGTGGTTGGTCGGTTCGTCGAGGATCAGCATATGCGGCGCGTCGCGGGTGATCAGCGCCAGCGCTAGGCGGGCGCGCTCGCCGCCCGACAGCTTGCCGACCTTCTGCGTCGCCCGGTCGCCCGAAAAGCCGAAGCGGCCGAGCTGAGCGCGGACCGCTGCGGGCGTCTTGCCCGGCATGATCCGCGTCATATGTTCGAGTGGCGTGTCGTCGACGTCGAGTTCCTCGACCTGATACTGGGTGAAATAGCCGACGCGCATCTTGCCCGCCGCGTTCATCGCGCCGTCCATCGGCTTCAAATGCGAGGCGATCAGCCGGGCGAGCGTGGTCTTGCCGTTGCCGTTGCGGCCCAGCAGCGCGATGCGGTCGTCGGGATCGAGCCGCAGGTTGAGCCGCTGGAGAATCGGCTTCTCCGCGACATAGCCGACGGCGGCCATGTCGAGCGTGACGAGCGGCGGCTTCAGCCCGTCGGCCGGCGACGGGAAATCCATCGACAGGCTGGGATCCTCGGCCATGGCGACGATCGGCTGCATCTTCGCCAGCGCCTTGGCGCGCGACTGTGCCTGCTTGGCGGTCGAGGCGCGCGCGCTGTTGCGGGCGATATAGTCCTGCAGCTTGGCGCGCTGCGCGTCCTGCGACGCCTTGGCCGCAGCGATCTGCGCGGCGCGCTCGGCACGCTGCCGTTCGAAGCTGTCATAGCCGCCGGTGTAGAGGGTGGTCTTGCCGCCCTCCAGATGGAGGATATGGTCGACGACATTGTTGAGCAGGTCGCGCTCGTGGCTGATGATCACGATCATCGCCGGGTAGCTCTTCAGGAAATTCTCCAGCCACAAGGTCGCTTCGAGGTCGAGGTGGTTCGACGGCTCGTCGAGCAATAGCAGATCGGGCTCTGAGAAGAGCAGCGCGGCGAGCGCGACGCGCATCTTCCAGCCGCCCGAATAGCTGTCGAGCGGGCGCTGCTGCATCTCCTCGTCGAAACCGAGACCGACGAGGATGGTCGAGGCACGCGCGGGCGCGGTATAGGCGTCGATCGCGAGCAGGCGCTCATAGACTTCGCCCAGCCGGTCGGGATCCTCGCAGGTCTCGCTCTCGATGAGCAGCGCGGCGCGCTCCTTGTCGGCGGCGAGCACGGTCTCGATCGGGGTCGACGTCCCGCTGGGCGCTTCCTGCGCGATATAGCCGATGCGCAGGTCGCGCGGCTTGTCGAGATCGCCGTCATCGGCCTCGAGCGAACCGATCATCACCTTCATCAGCGTCGACTTGCCGGCGCCGTTGCGCCCGATCAGGCCGACCCGCGCACGCGGTGGCAGCGCGGCCGAAGCGCGGTCGAGGATGGTGCGGCCACCGAGGCGGACGGTGAGATTCGAGAAGTTCAGCATCGCGCGCCGATAGAGGATTTCGCAGCGCAACGAAACCGCGCGATGTGAAGCCCCAGCCGCACCGATTTGCGCAGGATCGAATCGCCATCGGCGCTTGAAGCCATAAGCAGGCTGCACCAATAGTCCCGGCCGACGATTCGAAGAACAGCGAGAGGGCGCATGACCGATCTTTACCCCGTTCCCGCCGAATGGGCCGCCAAGGCGAAGGTGACCAAGGCCTCCTATGCGGCGGACTATGCGCGGTCGATCGAAGACTCGCATATCTTCTGGCTGGAGCAGGCGAAGCGGCTCGACTGGGTGCGCTTTCCCACGAAGACCGATGAAAGCTCGTTCGACGAGGCCGATTTCCAGGTCCGCTGGTTCGCCGATGGCCAGCTCAACGTCGCCGCCAACTGCCTCGACCGGCACCTGGCCGAGCGTGGCGAGCAGACCGCGATCATCTGGGAACCCGACGTCCCGAACGAGGAGCCGCGCCGCTTCACCTATGCCCAGGTCCATGCAGAGGTATGCCGCTTCGCCAATGTGCTGAAGGCGCAGGGGGTGAAGAAGGGCGACCGCGTTACCGTCTATCTGCCGATGATCCCCGAGGCCGCCTTCGCGCTGCTCGCCTGCGCGCGGATCGGGGCGATCCATTCGGTCGTGTTCGGCGGCTTCTCGCCCGAGGCGCTGGCGGGCCGCATCCAGGATTGCGACAGCTCGGTCGTGATCACCGCCGATTGCGGTCGGCGCGGCGGCAAGCTGGTGCCGCTCAAGACCAATGTCGATGCGGCCGCCGCCCACGCCTCCAGCCTGGGCAAGGTGATCGTGATCCGCGCGACCGGCAGCGAGGTGCCGATGACCGCCGGGCGCGACGCCTGGTATCATGACCTGGCCGAAGGGGTGTCCGCCGACTGCCCGGCCGAGACGATGGACGCCGAGGATCCGCTGTTCATCCTCTACACCTCGGGTTCGACCGGCAAGCCGAAGGGCGTGCTTCACACGACCGGCGGCTATCTGCTCTGGGCCAGCCTGACGCACGAGATGTGCTTCGACTATCGTCCGGGGCAGATCTACTGGTGCGCGGCCGACATCGGCTGGGTCACCGGGCACAGCTATATCGTCTATGGTCCGCTCGCGAACGGCGCGACGACGCTGATGTACGAGGGCGTTCCCAACTGGCCCGACGCCAGCCGCATCTGGCAGGTGGTCGACCGCCACAAGGTCGAGATCGTCTTCACCGCCCCGACCGCGCTGCGCGCGCTGATGAAGGACGGGGACGAGTTCGTCACGCGCACCTCGCGCGCCTCGCTCAAGCTGCTCGGCACGGTCGGCGAGCCGATCAACCCCGAGGCATGGCGCTGGTATCACGACGTGGTCGGCGAAGGGCGCTGCCCGATCGTCGACACCTGGTGGCAGACCGAGACCGGCGCGGCGATGATCGCCCCGCTGCCCGGCGCGACCGACCTGAAGCCTGGCTCTGCGACCAAGCCGCTTTACGGCGTGGTGCCCGAGCTGGTCGATGCCGACGGCAAGCTGCTCGAAGGCGCGACCGACGGCAATCTGTGCATCACGCGCAGCTGGCCGGGGCAGATGCGCACGGTGTGGGGCGACCATGCGCGCTTCTTCCAGACTTACTTCTCCACCTATGCCGGCAAATATTTCACCGGCGACGGCTGCCGCCGCGATGCCGACGGCTATTATTGGATCACGGGCCGGGTCGACGACGTGATCAACGTATCGGGCCACCGCATGGGCACCGCGGAGGTCGAATCGGCGCTTGTCCTGCATGCCAAGGTGGCGGAGGCCGCTGTCGTCGGCTTCCCCCACGACATCAAGGGCCAGGGCATCTACGCCTATGTCACGCTGAATGCGGGCGAGGCGGCGAGCGAGGAACTGCGCAAGGCGCTGCGCGACTGGGTGCGGACCGAGATCGGCCCGATCGCCACCCCCGACGCGATCCAGTTCGCGCCCGGCCTGCCGAAGACGCGCAGCGGCAAGATCATGCGCCGCATCCTGCGCAAGATCGCCGAGGGCGATGTCTCTTCGCTGGGCGACACTTCGACCCTGGCCGATCCGGCGGTGGTCGACGATCTGGTTGCCAACCGGGTCAAAAGCTGATTCCTTCGGCGGCGGCGCGGCGTCCTGTCGCGCCCCCGACCCGGGAGAGACGCGCATGACCGATGCCCAGCTCCGTTACGACGCCGTTGCCCGCAGCCTCCACTGGACGATCGGCGCGCTGATCGTCGTCAATCTGATCATAGGGATCGGCCATGAGCCGCTGCGCCAGTTTCTGCCGGCAATGCCGTTCCATAAGGCGATAGGCATGACGGTCCTGGCGCTGAGCCTCGTCCGGCTCGGCTGGCGGCTGACCCACCCCGCCCCGCCCTTGCCCGCCAACATGGTGGGCTGGGAGAAGGTCGCAGCGCATGCGATACACTGGATATTCTATGGCCTTATGATCGCTCTGCCGATGACGGGCTGGATCTTCAGCTCGGCGAGCAAATATCCGATCAGCTGGTTTGGCCTGTTCGAGATCCCCAAACTCGCTGTCGAGAAGGGGTCAGCGCTCGCCGAGATTACGAATGAGGTCCACGAATTGCTCGGCTATGCTTGGATAGCGCTGCTCCTGATCCACGTCGGCGCTGCGCTGCGCCACCATTTCGTCCTGAAGGACGGCATGATGGGGCGGATCTGGGGGTGAGATACGCCAGCCCGTTGCTATGATTTTCAGGACGACTGATATGCTGATGGCGCTGTTGCGGCTGGACCGCGATTTCTGAAATGCTATGACCGAGGCGGTCCAGCGTCTTGCCGAGGATGGGTTGCGGCTGGACCGCGATTTCTGAAATGCTATGACAATCCCGAGGGGTTGGAAGGGCGGCCGAAGGTTGCGGCTGGACCGCGATTTCTGAAATGCTATGACCAAAGTTGGGCAGGGCCGGTCTCCGGACTGGTTGCGGCTGGACCGCGATTTCTGAAATGCTATGACAGCATGCGCACCCGCTGCTTCTGTCGGACAGTTGCGGCTGGACCGCGATTTCTGAAATGCTATGACCGGCGGCGTGGGCGGGCGCGACCCGGCCATGTTGCGGCTGGACCGCGATTTCTGAAATGCTATGACCAGCTCGTTCCTGATCTGCTCCAGTTCGTCGTTGCGGCTGGACCGCGATTTCTGAAATGCTATGACAGCTGCCGAATTCGCTTGGGTCGAGCCTGAGTTGCGGCTGGACCGCGATTTCTGAAATGCTATGACAATGTCATTTGGGACCCGTGTTGCGGTTCGGTTGCGGCTGGACCGCGATTTCTGAAATGCTATGACTCAACCTCTACACGGACGCGGGACTGGCTAGTTGCGGCTGGACCGCGATTTCTGAAATGCTATGACGTTGGCCGCACCGCTAAACTCGCCTGCGGTGTTGCGGCTGGACCGCGATTTCTGAAATGCTATGACCATTGAAATCGAAGCCGAGGTCCTGTGCGAGTTGCGGCTGGACCGCGATTTCTGAAATGCTATGACGTAACGCTGCAAGCGCGTCGTCGATCGCTTGTTGCGGCTGGACCGCGATTTCTGAAATGCTATGACTGCCGGTGCCGCCGCCAAAGGGCTGCACCAGTTGCGGCTGGACCGCGATTTCTGAAATGCTATGACATCGGCTTCGCCTTCTTCGCGGCGATGGCGGTTGCGGCTGGACCGCGATTTCTGAAATGCTATGACGGCGGAGGAGGGGGTTGGGAGCGCCGCGCGGTTGCGGCTGGACCGCGATTTCTGAAATGCTATGACGCAGAAGGCCTACACGCCGGAGCAGCTGAGTTGCGGCTGGACCGCGATTTCTGAAATGCTATGACTGCCAAGCCCCGGATCAGCGGCGACGACGAGTTGCGGCTGGACCGCGATTTCTGAAATGCTATGACTACCGGCGAACGAACCGAGCGCCAGCCGAGTTGCGGCTGGACCGCGATTTCTGAAATGCTATGACGTTCGGCTCATCCGGCTGCAGGACGGGGAGGTTGCGGCTGGACCGCGATTTCTGAAATGCTATGACCGATGATCCATTGGGACGTCTGCATCATCTGTTGCGGCTGGACCGCGATTTCTGAAATGCTATGACGCTGCGCGATGCGGGCGACATGCTGGCGCGTTGCGGCTGGACCGCGATTTCTGAAATGCTATGACAACAAGCTTTTCGATCACGTCAGCGTTCAAGTTGCGGCTGGACCGCGATTTCTGAAATGCTATGACCGACGAACCCCATGATGCACGCGACGAGGAGTTGCGGCTGGACCGCGATTTCTGAAATGCTATGACATGAGCCGGTCGGTGAAGCGCATCGCCAAGTTGCGGCTGGACCGCGATTTCTGAAATGCTATGACAATTTCAAATTACCACCTGTCGACGGCGCTGTTGCGGCTGGACCGCGATTTCTGAAATGCTATGACCAATGCTGTCAACGAAGCACATGAACTCGTGTTGCGGCTGGACCGCGATTTCTGAAATGCTATGACGCATGTGCCCCGCCCCGACGCTGACACCGGTTGCGGCTGGACCGCGATTTCTGAAATGCTATGACGCCCGCATTCAAGCATGCGGGCCATTATATGTTGCGGCTGGACCGCGATTTCTGAAATGCTATGACGCAAGCAGCCCAGCAAGGCTAGCCAACTCGGTTGCGGCTGGACCGCGATTTCTGAAATGCTATGACCCTGGACGGCTATACATTTCTTGCGGGTCAGTTGCGGCTGGACCGCGATTTCTGAAATGCTATGACCTGTAAGTCCTCCGGCCCCGCAGACTCAGGTTGCGGCTGGACCGCGATTTCTGAAATGCTATGACTTTCGCCGCCATGAAGCCGACGACCGCCGCGTTGCGGCTGGACCGCGATTTCTGAAATGCTATGACCAGGGGTTCGATACGTTCGGCCATGCCGCGTTGCGGCTGGACCGCGATTTCTGAAATGCTATGACACGGCGCCGGCGCGGCACGAGCGACCGGCCGTTGCGGCTGGACCGCGATTTCTGAAATGCTATGACGCGCTCGGCGGCGGTGCAATGCGGGGTGTCGTTGCGGCTGGACCGCGATTTCTGAAATGCTATGACCGACGCCGTGCGCGGCCTGCGCGAAGCGAAGTTGCGGCTGGACCGCGATTTCTGAAATGCTATGACGCGAACGGCTTCTTCCATTTCCAGTCGTTGGTTGCGGCTGGACCGCGATTTCTGAAATGCTATGACGGTCATGCGCCTCATGTTTGCCAAATGGCCGTTGCGGCTGGACCGCGATTTCTGAAATGCTATGACCGCCGACAATATGTTCCTGAAACAGTTTCAGGTTGCGGCTGGACCGCGATTTCTGAAATGCTATGACTTCGGCGGGCTGGGTTCGAGCGGGACAGTGTTGCGGCTGGACCGCGATTTCTGAAATGCTATGACTTCCGTTCCCATGTTCCCACTCGCGGCGGAGTTGCGGCTGGACCGCGATTTCTGAAATGCTATGACGCGGAAATACTCGATCTCGAAACCGGACACGTTGCGGCTGGACCGCGATTTCTGAAATGCTATGACCTCGATCGGTTCGTGCCCGATGGTGGGCAAGTTGCGGCTGGACCGCGATTTCTGAAATGCTATGACGATCGCGACCAGCTGGTCGACCATGTCTCGGTTGCGGCTGGACCGCGATTTCTGAAATGCTATGACCCTCATCCGCGACAACAGCAAGCCGAACCGTTGCGGCTGGACCGCGATTTCTGAAATGCTATGACTGATGGGTGTCTAACTGGTTGAAGTAAAACTGGAAAGACACCCGTCGGCTCTGGCTAATTTCAGCCGAAACCTCAAAACATGACGAACTGATCCGGATTTTTCCGTTGCAGTTGTCGGCGCTGGCTCGAGAAGCGGATGATGTTCTCATATTGCTTGTCCGTGAAATTGAGAATGTGGATTTCCCCGCGCTCGGGCAAATGCGCCTCGATCCGCCGGAGATAGGTCTCATACTGCTCCTTGCCGTTGCAGAAGCGAGCATAGATCGAGAACTGGCTCATCTCAAAGCCTTCATCGAGCAGAAATTCCCGGAATTTGGTCGCCTCGCGCGCACGTTCCTTCGTGTCGACGGGCAGGTCGAACATGACGAATATCCACATCAGCCGGTAGCCACTCAGATTCATGCTTCTGCCGCCACCGACCGACCAAGCGAGGCCCAGTCGAGCGGTTCCGGAGGATCGAATAGAGCAAGAGCCGATTTGCGCTCCTCGAAACTCCGGGCGAGCGATTGCGCAAGCCGCTGCGTCGCGACCGATACTGGCGACACCGCCCCGCCCAATCGCAGATCATAGCCGATCAGTCGTGCCAGGCTCTGCTTTGTGTCGGGAGTGACGGAATCCAGACCTTTGTCGATCATTCCGCGAACGAGCCCATCCACCAACGGGCGAAACGGCTCCACGAGATCGTCGGCGAGCGCGAATCCATTGAGCCGATTATGATGGTGCAGCCCGATTGCCGGGTGCAGCCCAGCCGCGATGATCGATCGGGCAACGCAGGATCGCATGATCGTGTAGCCGTAGTTCAGCAGAGCATTGGCGCCTTCCGCCTGCTGATCCCGACGGAAATCGCTACCCATCAAAGCAGGCCAGTATTTCCGGGCTGCCTGTGCCTCCAGATTGTCCGGATCGCCGGAACGTACGCGCCGCGCCATCATGGCCAGAGCATTGGCTTCGTCCCTCCCATAGGCAGCGAGCAGCGAGGCTTGCATCATGATCTTCGCCACAATGATCTTCTGCCACAGCTGCTTGAACATGGGGCGTGGCGCATCCCATTGCGCTCGCATCCGGCCGGCCTGCGCATGATGGCCATCGATTGGAGACATGATGGCCAGCGGTGCGTGGTTGGCGGCGCACATGACCATGATAGCGCCGCGTTCGGCCAGAGCGACGACCAGGCTCGTCGTCCAGGTAACGCCATGCGCATGGACGATGATCGCCTGAATATCATCGAGCGCCACCCGCCCCTGCTCCTGCCGATCAAGACTAACGATCAAAAATCCGCGATAAGCGGACAGGTGCAGATCATCCGTAGCAATATCGACGATGCGATCCATTGCAAGCCTTCCGAGATGAAAGCCTCAAATCATGGACAACTATAGACTAACGCGGGCCGGGATCAAAGATACGCCCGAGTTCGTCAATACGAACCTGCCGCGCCTTCAGCTTCTTGAGCCCTCCAGCCGTAGGCGAGGAATATTTGAACGGATCGATGTCATTAGGTTTCGAGTCCCGTTCCTTAAGCGGTCCTGCCTCCTGGTGGGCGGCGATCGTTATCTGCCCTCCCGCACCGAATTTGACGACGCGCATGATCTCTCTGGGCCGGCCATCCCGTTCGACGGCAATAAGGTCATTCTGGCGGAGGCTCATGATCTTCTTCGCCGCCGGGTGCGGCCTTTCAGGCTCAGAATCCCGCCGATGTGCGTCGAACATCGACACGACGGACGAGACCCATTTGCCATCCGGCATCCGCCAGACATCGAAGCGCGCATTCGCGTCACCCTTATAGCCCTTGTATTTGCGCCCCTCCCCGTCCGAGATCGGGATGACGTTCAGGCCTTCCCTCACCCTGACCCGGCGAATTCCGCGGAAGACGGAGTGCGTCTTCGAAAATGCCACGAGCGCCTTCTCGAATTCTTTCCCCGCCAGACCTTCGGTCGCGCCCCACAGAGCGTCCCGTAAGGCAGGATCAGCAATGCGCCCCGGATCGAGTATGTCGGCCGGCTTCAGGCCGAGCAGCGGCACGCGGTGAACGACAATAGGCAGGCCGCTCTCGCTTACCATTCCTGTGAGGCCATAGGCGGTGTCGTTATGGAGCCGGGCGGCCGTCGCATCGCGCCCCTTCTGTGGAACTCGCTTGCGACCATGATCCGCCTTGTGGCTGACGACCACGCGTCCGAGCGAGTCCCGCAAATCTTCGCGGAATGTCGCCCAGGGCCTGGGCAGATCGACAAACAGACGGTCCAGATTCTGATCCTCTGCTCTGCCCGCCGCCCTTGCGATCTCGTTCAGCAGCGAGCGCGAAGTCACGCCTACGACGGCGGCGTCAATTGCGTGATGACGATGATCGAGACGGTTCTTCGGCGCGCCGCTATGCGGGTTCTCGACATAATTGTGGTCGGGCAGCAGCTCATTCAGTCCCCACAAACGCCGCAGCATCGCCGTCATCCGACCGGGAATGACGTACACGCCCTTTGCCCCCTCTCCCGGCAGTCGGTCAGAAGGACGCTCGGGATAGAGGCTCGAAAGATAGGTGCGCGCCATGCGCGACAGATATTGCGTATCGGTCAATTGCCGGGCGATGAAGCCCCCATCCTTTTCGAAGCGCTCCATGGCATCCGGGGCAAAGCGCCATTGCTTGGACTTGTCGAGGCGCGCAACCTGCTCGGCGATGACGGCCCAGCGTTCGGTATGGCCCCAGGCCTCCCAAGGCGTCCTGTTTCCCTTCTCCCGGTTGCAGCTGCGATGTGCCACGACCTTGTTCGCGGCGCTGTCGTCAAAGGATCGCGAGAAGGGAATGATATGTTCGATTTCGGTTTCATCAGAGAACAGCGCCCGCTGGCCGATATGTCGGCCGCAGAAGGGGCAGCACCGATCAAGCGGGTTGGCCGGATTCAGGTCTTCCCACAATTTGAGCAAGGCACGGTTTGAGCCGCTGTCGCGCTGATCGCTCTCGAGCAATTTGCGCGATCGGGCTTCGGCCGCTCGCGTGTTGGCACCGATCTTTCGGTTATGCTCTGCCTTCTCCTTCTCGCTCAGCTTCAATTCTCGCGCCAGTTCGACCACGATCTCGTCGGGGCGACCATGTACCTTGATGATCGCATTCAGCAGGCGTCGCAGCTGGTTCAGGCCGATATGCACGGTGGGATTGGTGATCCTGCCCCAACGGGCCTCCTCGCCATCCTCCGGATCGAGCGATCCAGGGGGAATCTCGCGCGAGAGTATTTCGCCATAATAGGGCAGCTCGTCGAGAACTTCGCCGGTCCGAAAATCGCTATGCGACAGGCCGAGTGCGGCCTCCACCGCCTCATTGTAGGTCAGCGGACGACCGTCGATTACGCCATTCTTCAATGTGTCGAGGATCAACCGCGTTGCTGTCTCTCCCAGCCGGCCATGTCCTTCAGCTAGGCGTACGCGTCCGATCGCCTCGGCCTGCTCGGCTGTTACGCCATGTGTCGCCATCAGCCACTCATGAAGCCGGACAGGGTCTTCCTCTTCCGCCACGGCTTCTATGATGGACCACTGAACCCCCGGCTCGAAATGCATCCACCGCGAACCGAAGCATTTTTTGTCGCTGAACGACGCAGCGATTTCGTCGCCGACGAGCCCCGTTCGGTTTTCGCTGGCCTTGTTGAAGCTCTCGCCGTCGGCCAGCTTGATGAGCTTCCCAAGACCAGAGAAACTGGCCGTCTTCGCGGACCTCAGCTTAAGAATGATCTTGTCCCGCTGATCGAGCGTCAGCTTGCGCGATGGTGCACCCGCCCGAGCGATCTCAAGCTGGTTCACCTCTTCGTACAGACGTCGCTCCTGAAACAGCGGATGCGCCTTGGGCAAGCGCGGCTCCTCATGGAAGAAGGTGCAGCCACCCACCTTGGGAGCCTTCAGGGGCCGCTGGAAGAAGATAATCCGCCGCAGCCGGTCGCGGACGACGTCAGTCATCTGATCCGGATGATAGGCCGACTGTGAAGACCAGATGGCATCGAACTCGGCTTCCAGGTGGCGCCTTTCAGGGTAGAAATCATAGCCATCGCCTTCGACTCGCATACGCACGCGTAGCGCCGGAAGCCTGTTGGGATCCGTCGCCGCACCGGCCAGCATGAAGAGAAACTCCCCGTAAGTGCGCGCACCAGCCTGCTCGATCGCCGCGTCCAGCGCCTTGGCGCCGCCCGCGATCTTGCCGCCTTCCTTGTCATCGCCGGATTTGCGCTCCGCCTTCCGATTGGACTTGAAGCCGCGCCGCTGGTTGAGATGAAAAATCGCCCGCCCCACATGATGCAGACTCAACGGCCCATCCAGCGCCGCAGCGCGCAAAGCATAGGGGTCGATCCCGGCAAGCGCCTTGCCCTCCTGCGCATCGGCAGGCATGAGGCCGGTATCCGCCAGCGCATCGAGCAAGGCGGATCGACGGCGCAGATAGCGATCGCGCCGCCGCCGCATCGCCCGCGCATCTCGCCGGTCAACAGCCAGCGAAGCGCCCGACTTGGGATCGCGCCCATCGGAAAATATGCGAACGCCGATATCGCGGACCGCATCAGGTTTTCCCTGCGCATCAAGGCTGAAAAGGCACCAGCCGATGCTGTTCGTTCCTATATCCAAGCCTAGCCGGGTTGCCATGCATCACCCCCCTGTATTTCCTAGCGTAATTGGTATTCATCGACTTGACGAACGCAAGCGCCATGATATTCTGATGCTTCAGAAATCGCAGGTCTGGTTGTTAACAAGCAACTTGATTGCACCAAATAAGGTGGGGGCTACGGCCCCCACTTTTCGTTCGGGCTCTCTCGCCCCAACACCGAACGCATCAATCCTCCCTGCCCCCGCAGGACTCGACATCCCTTGCGCGATGCTCTAAGGGCCGCGCCTTCACGTTCCTGTCGGGTTTCGACCCGGTGGGGATTGTACCGTCCGAGACAGCAGGTGCGGGGGATTTGCCCCGCTTAATGTCCTGCCTAGACGGGGAAAAGTTTACCGGCCTCGTGCCGGGTCTGCCCAGCGCTCCCGCGCTCGGCCAGGCGACCGACCCCTCGGACGGGTCATGGAACGGCGTATCGGTTCCGTGACTCAGGGCCCCGGCGGATGTGCTGCCGGGGTGGTTCTAAGGAGTAAGGCATGGATCGAGCTCAAAAAGCCGAGCTGGTCGCCGAACTGAAGAGCAGCTTCGAGGCAACGAGCGTGGTGATCGTCACCCGCAACCTGGGCCTCACCGTCGCGCAGTCCACTGCGCTGCGTACGAAGATGCGCGAAGCCGGTGCCAGCTACAAGGTATCGAAGAACAAGCTCGCCCGCATTGCCGTCGAAGGCACGATCTACGAGACGATCCACGATCTTCTCGTCGGTCCGACCGCGCTGAGCACCTCCGTCGATCCCGTCGCACCCGCAAAGGTGATCGTGGATTTCGCGAAGACCAACGACAAGTTGGAAATCGTCGGCGGCGCTATGGGCGAGACCGTCCTCGACGTGGCTGGCGTGAAGGCGCTGGCCGAGCTGCCGTCGCTCGACGAACTGCGCGCCAAGATCGTGGGCCTGGTCCAGGCACCCGCGACCAAGGTGGTCCAGATCGTCCAGGCCCCGGCCGGCCAGCTGGCCCGGGTGTTCGGCGCTTATGCGGCGAAAGAAGACGCCTGAACTTTCGATATCGACTGACTGAAATATTCTGGGCCCGCGCGGCCCGCATGGAGACTTATCATGGCAGACCTGCAGAAGCTTGTTGACGATCTTTCGGCTCTCACCGTTCTCGAAGCCGCCGAGCTTTCGAAGCTCCTCGAAGAGAAGTGGGGCGTTTCGGCCGCCGCTGCCGTCGCAGTTGCGGCTCCCGCCGCTGCCGCCGCCCCGGCCGCCGAAGTCAAGGACGAGTTCGACGTGATCCTCACCGGCGACGGTGGCAAGAAGATCAACGTCATCAAGGAAGTCCGCGCCATCACCGGCCTGGGCCTGACCGAAGCCAAGGCGCTCGTCGAAGGCGCGCCGAAGGCCGTCAAGGAAGGCGTCAACAAGGAAGAGGCCGAGAAGGTCAAGAAGCAGCTCGAGGAAGCCGGCGCGACCGTCGAACTCAAGTAAGCTTCCTTCCGTCCATCGGACGGATCGATCCTACAGGAAGGGCGGCCCCTCGATCGGGGGGCCGCCCTTTCTTTTTGCGTCAGGTGCGCCCTGGCAGTCAGGCGAGCATGCGCACTTCAGGCTCGCGGGCGTAGAAGCGCTGCTGCGCCGCCGCGACGAAATTGTCGCCCAGCGCTGTCACGCCATCGCCCGGTTCGACCCCGGCCTTGTCGAGCAGCGGCTTCGCCGCGTCGCTGGCGCCGATCGCCTTCAAATGGCCGAAGGCGTCCATCACGAACTGCACCGCCGCCGCTTCCTTCACCAGCGCCTTGCAGCCCTCGTCCGACAGGATGACCGCCACCGCGTCGAACAGCTGGCTCGGCGTTCCGGCAAGCTGGCCGTCGGCCTTGCGCTTCGTCCCGTCGGCCAGCACCGCGCCACCGACCTTGGGCGAGACGAGCACCGCCTTGCCCTTCTCGGCCTCGATCGCCGCGACGACCGCGTCGATCTCCGCCCCGTCGCTGCCGTCGGCATAGAGGATGCCGACCACACGCCCTTCGAGCGTCGCCTTCATATTCTTGTGGATCGACAGCGCGTCGGAAGGCGCCATGTCGACCGGCTCGCGCGCGGCCACAGCTTTTTTCGGCAGATCGATGCCGAGCCCATCGGCGACCCGCTTCGCCAGGTCCTCGTCGACATTGCGCAGGTTCGCCACCATGCGCGGGGGCACCTGATCGAGCAGGCCGACCTTCGACAGTTCGAACACGAAGGAGGATGCGATATGCGCCTGCTCGCTCTCGGTCTGCGACCGGTAGAAGAGCCGCGCCTGGCTATAATGATCGGCGAACAGCTCGGCACGGACGCGCAGCTTTTCGCCCTGCTCGTCGGGCCCGGTCGCGGCGTCGGTGGTGACGAAGCCCCGCTCTGCGCTCTCACGCGGGCCGCCCTCCTCGCCATGAGCGGCGAGGCTGTTGGGCTCATAATTGGCGCGGCCCTTGGGGACCATCGTCTGCATCTTCCCGTCGCGCTGGAAATTGCCGAACGGGCAGCGCGGCGCGTTCACCGGGATCTGGTGGAAATTGGTCGTCCCCAGCCGCGAATTCTGCGTGTCGAGATAGCTGAACAGCCGCCCCTGCAGCAGCGGATCGTTGGAGAAGTCTATCCCCGGCACGACGTTGGACGGCAGGAAGGCGACCTGCTCGGTCTCCGCGAAGAAATTGTCGGGATTGCGATTGAGCGTCAGCGTGCCGATGATCCGGACGGGTACATCCTCCTCCGGGATCAGCTTGGTCGCGTCGAGCACGTCATAGGGCTGCGCCTCCGCAAAGGCCTCGTCGAACACCTGGATGCCCAGATCCCATTGCGGGAAGGCGCCGCTGTCGATCGCCTCCCACAGGTCGCGACGCTGAAAATCATTGTCGGCGGCCTGCAACTTCAACGCCTCGTCCCAGATCGTCGACTGCAGCCCCAGCCGCGGCTTCCAGTGAAATTTGACGAAACTCGCCTTGCCCTCGGCATTGACCAGCTTGAACGTATGCACTCCGAAGCCCTCCATCGTGCGGAAGGCGCGCGGCAGGGTGCGATCGGACATCGCCCACATCAGCATATGGGTCGTCTCGGGCATCAGGCTGGCCCAGTCCCAGAAGGTGTCGTGCGCGCTGCCGGCCTGCGGATAGGCACGGTCGGCCTCCATCTTCACCGAATGGACGAGGTCGGGGAACTTCATAGCATCCTGGATGAAGAAGACCGGGATGTTGTTGCCGACCAGATCCCAATTGCCCTCGCGGGTGTAGAATTTGACCGCGAAACCGCGCACGTCGCGCGGGGTGTCGACCGATCCGGCGCCGCCGGCGACGGTGGAGAAGCGGACGAACACCTCGGTCTGCTCGCCCTTGGCGAAGACCGCCGCCCTGCTCAGGTCGAAAATGTCGGCGGTCGCCTCGAACACGCCATGCGCGCCCGATCCGCGCGCATGGACGATCCGCTCGGGGATCCGCTCATGATCGAAATGGAAGATCTTCTCGCGCAGGACGAAGTCCTCGAGCAGGGTCGGCCCGCGCGCGCCCGACTTCAGGCTGTTCTGATTGTCGCTCACCAGCACGCCATGGTTGGTCGTCAGCACCGCCGCGTCGCCCGTTGCACGCTGGTGCGTTTCGCCACCGCTGCCGGTGGTGGTCTTCATATCGCTCATGGGGTGGTCCTCGCTCTTCGCTGTCTCAAGGGCCCAACGAAGCGGCGGACGAAAAGTCCCATGCGGCGCAACAAGCCTGAAGCCGCTATCTGTCGGTGGTCATCACCCGCATCGGCTTGCCCGCGCCGCCGCTGCGCAGCGTATCGGGGGTGACGACGACGGTGGTGCCGACGGTGACAACCGCAGCCATCGCCTTCTGGATGCCCACCGGCACGGTCAGCCGCGCGCGCTCGTCCGGGGTCACCTCGACCGGCCCCTCCAGCGTCTCGCCCGGCATCGGCAGCTTCATCCAGCGATAGAGTTCGCCGTCGATCGCGCCGAGCGTATAGGCGGTGGTGCCCGTCACGCTCCCCGCGATCTTCACCGGGGCCGAGCCGATCGGCACGCCGTTGCGCAGCACCAGCATCCGCCGGTCGGCCGCGCTGATCACGATCGACACCGGCCCGGTCGTCGCGCGCTCGGGCTGCCACAGCGTCCCGCCGAACAGGTCGGGCTCGGCCCGGCCGGGATCGGCGGACAGGATCGACGGCGTCGGCGCGAAGCGCGGCACATCGGCATCGGCGGTGACGATCACCGTCAGGCCGAGCTTCGTCACCTCATAGAGCTTCTGCGCGAAGCCCAGCGGCAGGCGGACGCAGCCATGCGAGGCCGGATAGCCGGGCAGATTGCCCGCATGCATCGCGATCCCGTCCCAGGTGAGACGCTGCATATAGGGCATCGGCGCGTCATTATAGAGGTTCGATTTATGCTCGACCTTCTTCTGGAGGACGGTGAAGACGCCGGTGGGGGTCTCATGCCCCTTCTTGCCGGTGGAGACGGTGGAGATGCCGATCGGCACCCCGTTGCGATAGGCATAGGCCCGCTGCCGGGCGATACTGACGACGATCACGACCGGCCCCTCGGGCGCGACCTGCGGCGCCCACAGAAACTGCCCCGGCTTCATGGCCTCGACCGTCTGGTGGACGGTGGCATCCTGCAGCGACGGCGGCGCCGCCGCCAGCGCGGGCGCGGCCAGCACGGGCAAGGCGACGAGCGCGGCCAGCGAAGCGGCGGCGGCGAAAAGACTTCTCGGCATCCATCCCCCTGTCAGGCACCCGGTGTGGGCGTTGGGCGAGATATAGTGAGGGCCGCGCCAGGGTTTAAGCCATTGCCCGACTTGAATATGCTGCTCGATTGAGCCATATCTCTGCTCAAAGGAGCAATTCCTATGACGGTCATGATGACTGGAGCGACGAGGCGCGGAGGCAAAACCTCGCCTCGCACACCTTTCGCCTACAAAGCACTTTATCGGGCGACGCCGCTCGACCGGATAGAAATGGTCAAGATCGGCGTGTCGGCCGTGGATGCAAAACGGCTGATCGGGTCGCTCGCCTATGATCAGGCCTTCTGGTTCGAGGCGCTGAATCTAAAGACAGCGACGGTCAACCGGAAGGCAAGCGCCAATCAGGCACTGTCGCCCGAAGATGGCGAACGTGTGATCGGTCTCGCCAAGCTCATCGGCCAAGTGGAAGCGATGGTCGAAGATAGCGGCGGCGATACGAAGTTCGACGTCGCCAGTTGGCTCGCGGCCTGGCTGCGCGAGCCACTGCCCGCGCTTGGGGGCGTTCGACCGATACATCTGCTCGACACAATGGAGGGCCAGGCACTGGTCGCCCAGATGCTGACGCAGGTGGAGAGCGGGGCGTATGCATGACGCGACTCGCCTGGCGGATCGCGACCGACACCCGACACTATGAGGCCGACGATCTTTCCGGCACGGGTGCTGAGCGAAGCGGCGGCCGCTGGAACGAGGCAGGGGTGCCCATGGTCTACGCCGCCAGCAACCGTGCGCTCGCCTGTCTGGAAACGATCGTCCACCTGAATGCCGGCGGCCTGCCGTTCAACCGCTATCTGGTGGAGATAGCGGTTCCCGATGTGCTTTGGGACGAGGCCATCGCCACGTCGCCAGAGATGCTGCCGGTCGGCTGGGAGGCGCTGCCGGCCGGCCGCGCCAGCATGACCTTCGGCACCCGATGGGCGACAGCCCGCACATCGGCTCTCCTCATCGTTCCGTCGGCCATCGTGCCCGAAGAATCGAACATTCTTCTCAACCCCCGCCACCCCGACGCACGACACGTCGTGGCGCGTAAGATTCGCCGCTGGACCTACGACCCCAGGCTGACGTCCGATCCGCCCGGACGCCAAGGCCAGTAGCGCCGCCCGAGCTCCCTGCCCCCGCCCCCTTCCCAAAGGGGTGCACTGCGACTATATGGCGCTCTTCATCACATCGGCATTTGCCTGGCGCTGACCGCGCGGGTGCCGCCCTTGGCCCTCCGGGACACGGATCGTCTGGCGAACGGTCCGCGACGAATTGGAGACGGTTTTCCAAGGGTTTCCATAACGCTGGCAGTGCGGTTCCGATCAGCCCGGACCCGCACTTTTCGTCGTGGGGTGCCCCCTGCGAATCGGGCTGCGGGCCGCTGAAAGGCGGACAATTTTTGTGACGCGAGGAAAGATACGCATGGCCACCCAGGCAGTTCCGTCGACCGCCAAGAAGCGCATCCGCAAGGTCTTCGGGAACATCCACGAAGTCGTCCAGATGCCGAACCTCATCGAGGTGCAGCGCGAATCCTACGAGCAGTTCCTGCGCTCGCGCCCGGCCGACAATTATGTGTCGGGCCTGGAGAAGACCCTGCGCTCGGTCTTCCCGATCCGCGACTTCGCCGGCACGGCCGAGCTGGACTTCGTCCAGTATGAGCTGGAAGACCCGAAGTACGACACCGAGGAATGCCGCCAGCGCGGGATGACCTATGCGGCGCCGATGCGCGTCACGCTGCGTCTCATCGTGTTCGAAGTCGATCCCGATACGGACACCCGCTCGGTCCTCGATATCAAGGAGCAGGACGTCTACATGGGCGACATGCCGCTCATGACCGAGAACGGCACCTTCCTGATCAACGGCACCGAGCGCGTCATCGTGTCGCAGATGCACCGCTCGCCGGGCGTCCTGTTCGACCATGACCGCGGCAAGACCCACGCGTCGGGCAAATATCTGTTCGCCGCGCGCGTCATTCCCTATCGCGGCTCGTGGCTCGACTTCGAGTTCGACGCCAAGGACATCGTCAACGTCCGCATCGACCGCAAGCGCAAGCTGCCCGTCACCACGCTGCTGCGCGCGCTGGGCGACGCCACGGTCGAGATCACGCCCGAAAAGGGCACGTTCGAGGTCGGCGACGTCGTCGGCCTGTCGGGCGTCTCCAATCCTTGCCGGGTCAAGGCGGTTGCTGGCAACCTCGTCACCGTCGAGGATCCCAACGGCGCGATCATCGTCGGTGGCCTGATCCAGACCGCCGAGGGCGAAAAGTCCGCCCGTATCGCCCGCATTCGCCTGCAGGGCATGAACGGCGAGGAGATCCTCAACCAGTTCTACAAGACGCAGCGCTTCGTGCGCGGCGACGGCGGCTGGAAGGTTCCCTTCGTCGCCGAGAACTGGCGCGGCCAGAAGCCGGCGTTCGACGTCGTCAACGCCGACACCGGCGAGGTCGTATTCCCGGCCGGCACCAAGATCAGCCCGCGCGCGGCGAACAAGGCCGGCAAGGACGGTCTCGCCACGCTGCTGATCCCGACCGACCAGATTTTCGGTCGCTTCTCGGCCTATGACCTGATCGACGAGTCGACCGGCCGCATCTATATCGAGGCCGGCGACGAGCTGACCCCGGAAAATCTGGAATCGCTCGACAAGGCCGGCTTCGACCATGTCGACCTGCTCGACATCGACCATGTCTCGACCGGTGCCTGGATCCGCAACACCCTCAAGGCCGACAAGGTCGAGGATCGCGACCATGCGCTGAGCGAGATCTACCGCGTCATGCGCCCCGGCGAACCGCCGACGAAGGAAACCGCCGAGGCCCTCTTCGCCGGCCTGTTCTTCGACAGCGAGCGTTATGACCTGTCGGCCGTCGGCCGCGTCAAGCTCAACATGCGCCTCGAGCTCAACACCCCCGACACGGTCACCACGCTGCGCTCGGAGGACATCCTCTCGGTCGTCAAGACGCTGGTCGACCTGAAGGACGGCAAGGGCGAGATCGACGACATCGACAATCTCGGCAACCGCCGCGTGCGTTCGGTGGGCGAGCTGCTCGAGAACCAGTATCGCGTCGGCCTGCTGCGCATGGAGCGCGCCGTGAAGGAGCGCATGTCGTCGGTCGACGTGTCGACGGCGATGCCGAACGACCTGATCAACGCCAAGCCGGCGGTCGCTGCGGTACGTGAATTCTTCGGCTCGTCGCAGCTGTCGCAGTTCATGGACCAGACCAACCCGCTGTCCGAAGTGACGCACAAGCGTCGCGTCTCGGCGCTCGGGCCGGGCGGCCTGACGCGTGAGCGCGCGGGCTTCGAAGTCCGCGACGTTCACCCGACTCATTATGGCCGTATCTGCCCGATCGAAACGCCGGAAGGCCCGAACATCGGTCTGATCAACTCGCTCGCGAGCTTCAGCCGGGTCAACAAATATGGCTTCATCGAGACGCCGTACCGGAAGATCATCGACGGCAAGGTGACCAGCGAGGTCGTCTATCTGTCGGCGATGGAAGAGGCCAAGCACACGATCGCGCAGGCGAACGCCGAGCTCGACGCCGAGGGCCGTTTCGTCGAGGATCTCGTCTCCGCCCGCGAGGGTGGCGAGTTCCTGATGGCGCCGCGCGACCAGATCACCCTGATGGACGTGAGCCCGAAGCAGCTCGTGTCGGTCGCGGCCTCGCTGATCCCGTTCCTGGAGAACGACGACGCGAACCGCGCGCTCATGGGATCGAACATGCAGCGCCAGGCGGTGCCGCTCGTCCGGGCCGAGGCGCCGTTCGTCGGCACTGGCATGGAAGAGACCGTCGCCCGGGATTCGGGCGCCGCGATCGCGGCCAGGCGTTCGGGCATCGTCGACCAGGTCGACGCGACCCGTATCGTGATCCGCGCCACTGGCTCGGTCGATGCCGGCAAGTCGGGCGTCGACATCTACACGCTGATGAAGTTCCAGCGTTCGAACCAGTCGACCTGCATCAACCAGCGTCCGCTGGTGAAGGTGGGCGACGTGGTCCACGCCGGCGACATCATCGCCGACGGCCCGTCGACCGAGTTCGGCGAGTTGGCGCTGGGCCGCAACGTCCTCGTCGCGTTCATGCCGTGGAACGGCTACAACTATGAGGACTCGATCCTGATCTCCGAGCGGATCGTGAAGGACGACGTCTTCACCTCGATCCACATCGACGAGTTCGAGGTGATGGCCCGCGACACGAAGCTCGGGCCGGAGGACATCACCCGCGACATCCCGAACGTCGGCGAGGAAGCGCTGCGCAACCTCGACGAGGCCGGCATCGTCTACATCGGTGCCGAGGTCGAGCCTGGCGACATCCTGTGCGGCAAGATCACCCCGAAGGGCGAAAGCCCGATGACGCCGGAAGAGAAGCTCCTCCGCGCCATCTTCGGCGAAAAGGCCTCGGACGTTCGCGACACCTCGCTGCGCCTGCCCCCGGGCGTGGCCGGCACCGTCGTCGACGTGCGCGTGTTCAACCGTCACGGCATCGACAAGGACGAGCGCGCGATGGCGATCGAGCGCGAGGAGATCGACCGCCTGACCAAGGACCGCGAGGACGAACGCGCGATCCTCAACCGCGCCAACTATGCGCGGCTGAAGGAAATGCTGCTCGGCCAGATCGCGACCGCGGCCCCCAAGGGCATCAAGAAGGGTTCGGAGATCACCGAGGCCCTGCTCGAGGAGGTCGAGAAGCGCGAATGGTGGAAGTTCGCCGTCCAGGACGACGCCCGCCAGGCCGATCTCGAAGCGGTGAAGGCTCAGTATGACGAGGCCGTCGGCCTCATCGTCAAGAAGTTCGAGGACCGCGTCGAGAAGCTGCAGCGCGGCGACGAGCTGCCCCCGGGCGTGCTCAAGATGGTCAAGGTGTTCGTCGCGGTGAAGCGCAAGCTGCAGCCGGGTGACAAGATGGCCGGCCGTCACGGCAACAAGGGCGTCATCTCGCGCATCCTGCCGCAGGAGGACATGCCGTTCCTCGCGGACGGTACCCCGGTCGACATCGTGCTCAACCCGCTGGGCGTGCCGAGCCGCATGAACGTCGGACAGATCTTCGAGACCCATCTGGGCTGGGCCGCGCGTGGCCTGGGCAAGCAGGTCACCGAGGCGCTGGAAGCGTGGCGCGAGGCCAATCCCGACGCGGCGCCGGGCACTGCCCCGTCGCCGGTCGTCGACCGCCTGAAGATCATCTACGGCGAGCAATATCACGCCGAGATCGACAGCCTGTCGGGCGATCAGGTCGTGGAGATGACGAAGCTGCTGAAGAACGGCGTGCCGATGGCGACGCCGGTGTTCGACGGTGCCCGCGAAGCGGACGTCGCCGAGATGCTGAAGCGCGCGGGTCTCGACGAGAGCGGCCAGGTGGAACTGTTCGACGGACGCACCGGCGACCAGTTCGACCGCAAGGTCACCGTGGGCTACATCTACATGCTGAAGCTGCACCACCTCGTCGACGACAAGATCCACGCACGTTCGATCGGGCCGTACAGCCTCGTCACCCAGCAGCCGCTGGGCGGTAAGGCGCAGTTCGGCGGTCAGCGTTTCGGCGAAATGGAAGTCTGGGCGCTCCAGGCTTATGGCGCCGCCTACACGCTGCAGGAAATGCTGACGGTGAAGTCGGACGACGTGGTCGGCCGCACCAAGGTCTACGAAGCGATCGTCAAGGGCGACGACACCTTCGAGGCCGGCATTCCCGAGAGCTTCAACGTGCTGGTCAAGGAAATGCGCTCGCTGGGTCTCAACGTCGAACTGTCCTCGATCGAGGAGCAGAGCGACGAGGACGGCATGGCGGACGCCGCGGAGTGACGGCAGCGGCGCCGGTTCCGGCCGGCGCCCGCCTCTCCCGCCCCGAAAGATCGACCCTCCAGAGGGACTGAAACATGAACGAACTGACCAATTTCGCCAATCCGATCGCGAAGCCCGAAACCTTCGACCAGATCCGGATCGGCATCGCCAGCCCGGAGCGTATCCGCAGCTGGTCCTTCGGCGAGATCAAGAAGCCGGAAACCATCAACTATCGCACGTTCAAGCCCGAGCGTGACGGCCTGTTCTGCGCGCGCATCTTCGGTCCGATCAAGGATTACGAGTGCCTGTGCGGCAAGTACAAGCGCATGAAGTACAAGGGCATCGTGTGCGAGAAGTGCGGTGTCGAAGTCACCGTATCGAAGGTTCGCCGTGAGCGGATGGGCCATATCGAGCTCGCTGCTCCGGTCGCGCACATCTGGTTCCTGAAGTCGCTGCCGTCGCGCATCGGCCTGCTGCTCGACATGCAGCTCAAGCAGCTCGAGCGCGTACTGTACTTCGAGAGCTATATCGTGATCGAGCCGGGCCTGACCCCGCTCGAGAAGTTCCAGCTGCTGACCGAGGACGAACTCCTCGAGGCGCAGGACGAATATGGCGAAGACGCCTTCTCGGCCGGTATCGGCGCCGAGGCGGTCCGCCGCATGCTCGAGGAACTCGATCTCGAGGGCGAGAAGGAACAGCTGCTCAAGGAACTGGCCGAGACCAAGTCCGAGCTGAAGCCCAAGAAGATCATCAAGCGCCTCAAGGTCGTCGAGAGCTTCCTGGAATCGGGCAACCGTCCGGAGTGGATGATCCTCGAAGTGATCCCGGTCATCCCGCCGGATCTTCGCCCGCTCGTTCCGCTCGACGGCGGCCGTTTCGCGACGTCGGATCTGAACGATCTCTATCGCCGCGTGATCAACCGTAACAACCGCCTCAAGCGGCTGATGGAACTGCGCGCGCCGGACATCATCGTCCGCAACGAAAAGCGCATGCTGCAGGAAGCCGTCGACGCGCTGTTCGACAATGGCCGCCGCGGTCGTACGATCACCGGCGCCAACAAGCGTCCGCTGAAGTCGCTCAGCGACATGCTGAAGGGCAAGCAGGGCCGCTTCCGTCAGAATCTGCTCGGTAAGCGCGTCGACTATTCGGGCCGTTCGGTCATCGTGACCGGTCCGGAACTCAAGCTGCACCAGTGCGGCCTGCCGAAGAAGATGGCGCTCGAGCTGTTCAAGCCGTTCATCTACGCCCGCCTCGACGCCAAGGGTCTGTCGATGACCCTGAAGCAGGCCAAGAAGTGGGTCGAGAAGGAGCGCAAGGAAGTCTGGGACATCCTCGACGAGGTGATCCGCGAGCATCCGGTTCTGCTGAACCGCGCGCCGACGCTCCACCGTCTGGGCATCCAGGCGTTCGAGCCCGTGCTGATCGAGGGCAAGGCGATCCAGCTGCACCCGCTGGTCTGCTCGGCCTTCAACGCCGACTTCGACGGTGACCAGATGGCGGTCCACGTGCCGCTGTCGCTGGAAGCGCAGCTCGAAGCCCGCGTCCTGATGATGTCGACCAACAACATCCTGTCGCCCGCGAACGGCAAGCCGATCATCGTGCCGTCGCAGGACATGGTGCTGGGTCTCTATTATCTGTCGATGCTCAAGGAAGGCGAACCGGGCGAAGGCGCCCTGATCTCCGACATGCAGGAAGTCCACCAGGCGCTCGCCGCCAAGGCGGTAACCCTGCACACCAAGATCATCAGCCGCGTGCCGCAGACCGACGAGAACGGTCAGCAGTATATGAAGCGCGTCGAGACCACGCCGGGCCGCATGCTGCTCGGCGAGACGCTGCCGAAGAGCCACAAGGTTCCTTTCGAGACGGTCAACCGCCTGCTGACCAAGAAGGAGATCGGCGACGTCATCGACATCGTCTATCGCCACACCGGCCAGAAGGAGACGGTGCTGTTCGCCGACGCGATCATGGCGCTGGGCTTCCGTCACGCTTTCCAGGCCGGCATCTCGTTCGGCAAGGACGACATGATCATCCCCGAAGCCAAGGAGAAGGAGGTCGAGGAGACCCGTCTGCTGGTGAAGGACTTCGAGCAGCAATATCAGGACGGCCTGATCACGCAGCAGGAGAAGTACAACAAGGTGATCGACGCCTGGTCGCGTTGCGGCGACCGCGTGGCGGCCGAGATGATGAAGGAGATCTCGGCGGTCAAGAAGGGCGATGACGGGCGCGAGAAGCCGATCAACGCGATCTACATGATGGCGCACTCCGGTGCCCGTGGTAGCGCCGCGCAGATCAAGCAGCTCGCCGGCATGCGCGGCCTGATGGCCAAGCCGTCGGGCGAGATCATCGAGACGCCGATTATCTCGAACTTCAAGGAAGGCCTGACGGTTCTCGAGTATTTCAACTCGACCCACGGCGCCCGCAAGGGTCTGGCCGACACCGCGCTCAAGACGGCGAATTCGGGTTACCTGACCCGCCGTCTGGTCGACGTGTCGCAGGATTGCGTGGTCGTCGAGGTCGATTGCGGTACCGACCGCGCGCTCGACATGAAGGCGATCGTCCAGGGCGGCGCCACCATCGCGTCGCTCGGCGAGCGCATCCTGGGCCGCACGCTGGCCGAGGACATCGTCGACAGCAAGACCAACCAGGTGTTGGTCGCGGAGGGCACCCTCCTCGACGAGGCAATGGTCGCGCAGATCGAAGCGATCGGTGTTCAGGGCGTCAAGATCCGCAGCCCGCTGGTCTGCGAATCCAAGGGCGGCGTCTGCGCGGCGTGCTACGGTCGTGATCTCGCCCGCGGTACGCCGGTGAACATCGGTGAAGCGGTCGGCGTCATCGCGGCGCAGTCGATCGGCGAGCCGGGTACCCAGCTGACGATGCGGACCTTCCACATCGGTGGTGCGGCCCAGCTCAACGAGCAGTCGAACCTGGAATCGGTTGCCGACGGCACGATCGAATATCGCGAACTGCGCACGATCGCCGATCCGCGCGGCCGCCGCGTCTCGCTCAGCCGCAACGGCGAACTGGCGATCATCGACTCCGAGGGTCGCGAGCGTGCGACGCACCGCCTGCCTTATGGTGCGCACCTGCTCGTTGCCGACGGCGCGAAGATCACCAAGGGCGAACGCATCGCCGAATGGGATCCGTTCACCATGCCGGTGATCACGGAAACCGGCGGTACGATCAAATATCAGGACCTGATCGACAATCAGACCCTGACCGAACAGACCGACGAAGCCACCGGCATCAGCCAGAAGGTCGTCATCGAATATCGCGTCACCAGCCGGAAGGAAGACCTCCGTCCGCGCCTGACGCTGCTCGACGAGGCCTCGGGCGAAACCGCGCGCTACATGCTGGCGCCGGGAGCGATGCTGTCGGTCGAGGACGGCCAGACGGTGCATGCGGGTGAGGTTCTCGCCCGTGTCAGCCGCGAGTCCGCCAAGACCCGCGACATCACCGGCGGTCTTCCGCGCGTGGCCGAGCTGTTCGAAGCCCGCAAGCCGAAGGAAAACGCGATCATCGCGAAGGTCTCCGGCCGGGTCGAGTTCGGCAAGGACTACAAGGCCAAGCGCAAGATCATCATCCGTCCGGACGATGGTTCGGAGCCGGTCGAATATCTGGTGCCGAAGTCGAAGGTCATCGACGTGCAGGAAGGCGACTACGTCAAGCGCGGCGACAATCTGATCGGCGGTTCGCCGGATCCGCACGACATTCTCGAGGTGCTCGGCATCGAGCCCCTGGCCGAATATCTCGTGTCGGAAATCCAGGAAGTCTATCGACTGCAGGGCGTGAAGATCAACGACAAGCACATCGAGACGATCGTTCGTCAGATGCTGCAGAAGGTCGAGATCACCGACGGTGGCGACACCACCCTGCTGCCTGGCGAACAGGTCGACCGCGAGGAAATGGACGAGATCAACGCCAAGGCTGAAGCCGAGAACCGCCAGATTGCCCATGGCAAGCCGGTGCTGCTCGGTATCACCAAGGCCTCGCTCCAGACACGCTCGTTCATCTCCGCCGCGTCGTTCCAGGAAACGACCCGCGTCCTCACCGATGCCTCGGTGCAGGGCAAGGTCGATACGCTGAACGGCCTCAAGGAGAATGTGATCGTCGGCCGACTGATCCCCGCTGGTACGGGTGCGGGCATGAGCCGACTGCGCGTCACCGCCAACAGCCGCGACGCCGCACTGCGCGCCTCGCAGCGCAACTGGCAGGAGTCGCTGATCGCGCCGCAGTCGGCCGCCGAGGAGCATGCCGCCGAGCTGCGCCAGCCGGTTCAGGCCGATCTGGGCGACGATCCGCTGGGCGAGGTCGTGGGCGAGACCCACGGCACCGACGCGGATGCGGGCGACTATCTGAACAAGGAATGATCCACCCCGCCCCCGTGGCGGTCAGGACGAACAGCCCCGCCGGAGCGATCCGGCGGGGCTTTTTCGTGGTCATCGCGGTGTAAGCGCGGCCGGCGCTTCGCCGTGCCCCGTACAAACGAGGTTCAACGGCTCCGCGGCCTGCCCGGCACTCGCCAGCGTTACGACAGCACCGGCGAAAAGACCTTTGATCAGACTTATCTGTCGCATTCTCGCTCTCCTCGTCTTTCAAGCCCGCCCCAGAACGGCAATCAGAAATCCAATATCAGAGCGATGGCGAGCAGCAGCCCCAGCCCCTCGCCTATCGCCGCGAGCGCCGTGAGGCCAGCCCCGGAAAAGCCGGTGTCGAACTGTATCGCGAACCAACGCGCCTCGACTATGAGGTACAGGATCAGCGCACAGCCCATGACCCCCGCGCCAGACAGCATGGCGGGCGTACCGCCCATCCCGGCCAGGATCGATCCACTGCCGAGGAGCAGGGCGAAAACTGCCGCCGGATAGCATCGAGCGTAGAAGGGCAGCCGCAGCGTGGCGCGATCGACCGGCAAACCACGCCGCCAGACGAAGTGCAGCGACATCAAAAGGGCAAAGATCGAGAAGACCAACAGGCGGAAGATCAGCGCGCTGCTATCGTCGTTGATCATCCCGGCCAGCCCGCGCCTGGTCGCCACCAGCCGGTCGGTCTCACCGAGCGCCGTAGCCCACAGATGCGCGAGGAGCAGGGTGAGCGTCAGAAACAGGGGCGGGCCGAGCGCCGCCGCATATTGTTCCTCGGATGGCAGCTCGAGCTGGCGATCGGCATAGCCCATCATCGATAGCGGCCGCAGCAGCGCGCGCCCTGCATGGCTCGCTCCGGGAAGCCTATCATGGCTGCCATCGCCATACGCCCAGGAACTTCCCGAACAGGCAGCTTCGGGGATCTGCCGGAGGGGCAAGCGCATCCGGCAAGGGCTGGTTGAACCGATCGACGCGATCCGAAAAAGGTCCGGTGCGGCGAGCGCTTCATCAGTTGTTAAACATTATAGCCAAGGATTTGTCCGGATAGCGCAGCGAGCGAAGCTGGAGCAGAACGCCCCGACACTCAGGGATTGGTTCCAGCCTCGCTCCCGTGGACAGAATCAGGCGGCTGGGGTCCGGCTTCGTACCATGGGTCGGCCGAAATCAGGAAGAGGCCGCCGGGCCCCGGCCCTTCCGGAGGAGGGGCGATGGCGAGAGCATGGAGCGAGTCCGGCCAGAGCTTCAAAACCGGAAACCCCGGCCATATGACGGGATGACCAGCCCGCATGTCCAGGGCACAGAGGCCGTCCGCCATCCAGCTGAAGCCGCGTTGCACGAGTGCCATCGCCAGGCTCGTCTTGCCTGTTCCGGGCGGCGACCAGAGCAGGAAAGATCGCCGGTGATAGGCCAGGCAAATGGCCGATAACGGCGTGAAACCCTGCTGCAGACAAATACGCGCGGCCGGGGTGCCGCGCAGAAAATCGAGAGCCCGCGGCAAAAAGGTGTCGTCCTTTGTCGAGATGGTGATGCTGTTCCGGTCGGTCAGCAGATAGCTTGCGACGCCCGGCACGCGAAATAGGAGTGAACCCAGCCCATCGATCTGCAGCAACGGCCGCGACAGGACAGGGTTTTCGAGAACGTCGGGCACATTACCGGTATCGAGAAAAATCGAATGGCCGGAAGCATGCGGTCGCGAAATTCCGAAAAACGGACATTCGAACGGGGAATGGAAGCTCTGTCCTAGAGCGGAATAGATATAGCCCAAGCGCACCCGCTCCCATCGTCCCTCGAGAAGGTTGCAATGCATCCAAGCACACGCTGCATCAAGCCTCCCCCCTTTCTCAACGGTGCCATCAGGAATGACGCCGCCGTCCCTGTTCGCTCTCCTGCCTGTATTTCGCTGCCCCTGCCTATCTGCCCAGTTCACCATCCGCAATTCTTGGATGTCGATGAATATCGCGCAAGTTGAATCTTCCCAGATCTCGATAGAGGATCCGAATTCGAGCCCAGCCGAAAGATCGAAAATTTTTAGAATTATCGTCATAAAAGTGTAACAACAAAAATCTTTCCGATTCGCGGTTTTGTGTCATCATGGTGCAACAAACAGCGTTTTCGATTCGGAGGTTTTGCCAGATGTTCAAGGTTGTTCTTGCTGGTGCCGCGCTTGCTCTTGCGGTTCCTGCCCTTGCACAGCCGACCGAGGTCGCCGATCCTTATGGTGCCGGGTCGATCTCCAAGGGCCGCTACACGGCGGTCGAGCGCAAGCTGCAGGCTGCCTATGAGAAGGGCGATCGCTCGCCCGAGGTGCTGCTCAATCTCGCGGCGATCCGGCTTCAGGAGAAGCGGGCGACGGAAGCCCGCGATCTTTACAAGGCCGTGCTGAGCCAGCCCAATGCCGACATGGCGACGCTCAATGGCGCCGCCGGTTCGCATGATGTCGCGCAACGTGGCCTTGCCGGTGCGCTGGCGATGCTCGACTGAGGCGGCGAAAGTCGAACGAACGTCAGGGCCTGCCGGGCAACCGGCGGGCCCTTTTCTTGTGCACTGTCGCATCGACAGCGGAACCGTCATGCGCATCGGCAATTGTCCCGATATGCGTGCATGGCTCATCAGCAATCTCGCCTCGGGATCGACCGACGCAGCGACGCTCGACCAGTTGCCCGCGCTCTTTCCGACCTTGGACTTCGTCGGTCACAGCTGTTTTCCCGACGCCCCCCTCACCCTGTGCCATGGCCGGTCTCGACTCGCCTTCCTCGCAACGCGAGCAAAGGCGGACAGCCGTGCAGAGGGAGAGTGGGCGGCATGATCCGGCTGTTCCATGTCAGCGATCTCCACTTCGGCTGTGAGGACCGCGAAGCCCTCGCCTGGTTTGCCGACTGCGTGCGGCGCGAACGCCCCGATGCGGTGGCGGTGACCGGCGACCTGACGATGCGCGCGCGCCGGTCGGAATTCGCCGCCGCTGCCGAATGGCTCGAAGACCTGGCCGTGCCGCTGACGATCGAACCGGGCAATCATGACCTGCCCTGGAACCCGCTGACCAGGCTGCTGCAGCCCTATCGGCGCTTCCGCAAGCTCGAACGCGCACTCGAACGGCCGATCGACCTCGGCCATGTGCGGATCGTGCCGCTCAAGTCCACCGCGCGGATGCAGGCGCGGCTCAATTGGTCATGGGGCTTCGTGGGACGGTCGTCGCTGGAAGCAGCATTGAGGGAACTCGGCGCGCTCGCAGAGCATGAAATCGGCATCGTCGCGACGCATCACCCCCTCATCGATCAGGGCCACCTCCCCTCTCAGGGACGCACACTGCGCGGACCGAAAGCCGCCGCCCGTCTGGCCGAAGCGGGTGCGCGGCTCATCCTGAGCGGGCATGTCCACGACCCCTTCGACGCGATCGCAGAGAGCGAAGCCGGGCCGATCCGCATGGTCGGCGCGGGCACTCTGTCGCAGCGCACGCGCGACACCCCGCCCTCCTTCAACCGGATCACCATTGCTGGGGACTGCATCGAGGTCGAGTTGCACCGAATGGGCGCCTGAACCGGTCCCACGCAACGGTGATCAGATCGGGGGGGATTGGCCTGCCACCGCAGGATCATAGGCCGAGATACCGGTCGGCCCACGCTTGCCCTGGCGCAGCGCCCGTTCGGCGGATGCGAGCAGCCGCTCGAGATCGGCGCTTTCCTGCAGATCGACCGCATAGCCGATATTGGCCGTAATGATGATGTCTTCGCCGGCCACCGCATAGCTTTTGTCGAGGGTGGAAACGATCTGCTGCGCCAGATGTTCGGCTTCGCGCCCATCGGCCATGTTGGGCTGAATCACGACGAAGTCGTCGCCGTTGAGGTGGATCACCAGATTGTCACCGCGCACCACTCGCCGCAGCCGCTGCGCCACCGCCTTGAGCAGCGCGTCGCCCGCCATATGCCCATAGGTCTCGTTGACGGGTTCGAGTTGGTTGATGTCGACGCAGTGGACGGCGATCAGGTCGCTGTCGTCGGAGCGCCCGACGATCTCGTCGAAGCGCTCGCGCAGCACCAGGCGGTTTGGAAGGCCGGTGAGGTCGTCCTGCCGGGCCAGCGTCTCCATCAGATGGCGCATCGAGATCTGCGCCGCTGCACCACGATAGCGCTTGATCATGGAAAGGAGACCACCCGTCAGGAACAGCGCCATGAGCAGGCCCGTTCCCCAATGCGCCACGCCAGGCGTCAGCAGCGCGGCGATGATGGTGGGGACGACCGCCAGCACGCTCGCGCTGAGGCTGATCCAGAGGCGCAGCGGCACTGTCGCCGCGACACCTGCGGCATAACCGAAGACCAGCGCTACGATCAGCAGATGCTGTTCGATAGCGACCGTCGCATAGCCCCATCCGCCGAACATGCCGAGCGCCGCCGCAAAGGCGATATAGCCATAGCCGAAGCGCCGCTCGATCGAGCGGGCGACGTTGAGCCCCAGTCCGGAATCGAAAACGCGCCGCCGGAAACCGAACAGCGCCAGAAGGCGCATCGACGAGGCGAGCAGCCCGATCGCATAGAGCAGAAGCAGCACCGGATCGTCCGACAGCAGGGCGAGATAGGCCCCGGTGCACACGAAACACAGGGTCATGATGAGCGCTGGCACAGTATATTCGAACAGCGACTGGACCAGTTCGATATAGGTCGCGGCGGACAGCCTCTCCCGACCGGCGGCCGCAAGGCGGCGACGCCCCGTCAGAAGGGTACGCATGGACATCACTCTTGCTCCAAAGCCCGAAGTGCGCCGCCCTGACGCACCAGCTCCTTCACTATTGCTAGCAGAGGTCATCAGCGGCCGTAATTACGCAATATTGATTAAGAACGTCAGTTCTCCGGCGCGATGCCGTTACAGCGGATCCCGGCACGCGCACCGGGACCAGTCGCTTATGGCTGAGCCGGTGCGTAGCGGGGCGGAGCACAGGCCGCTGTGCATCAGGTCACAAGCGCGGCGGACACAAGAAAACAGGCCCCCGAAGGAGCCTGTTCTTTCCGATAAGCCATTGAGAATGGCGCGAGTGACGGGGCTCGAACCCGCGACCTCCGGCGTGACAGGCCGGAGGTCATTCAATGATTTTGAG
>NZ_JBLTWO010000017.1:0-28078 GCF_049889055.1 Rhizorhabdus antheiae
ACAAGGCAAAGGGTTGATGACGCTTTTGCTAATGCTGCTCGTCTGCCCGCCAGCCGGGCGATAGCATAGGAAGCGGGGATAGGAGACACGGAGCTTCGCTTCTTACATAAACAAGAATTATGCTCTACAATTGTCAATAAAAATAAGAATAATTTATGAAATGCCGACAATTGTAATTCTAAATATAATCTCAAATAAAATCTGTTGGTTGTAGATCTTCTGCATTTACACCAATAAGAAGAACTGCATTCTGATAATAAAACATAAAAGTGTCGCTTCCGACTTGAACGGCAATATAGTCGTTGTTATTTTGAGGAATAGCCGCCGCTTCACTGGCATTGCTGGCATGATGAACGGATATATTTCTCTGGCCGCTACTGCTGCTGCCCATGATTAAATAATCTTCACCCGGAGAAAAATCAGTTATAATATCCATTAGAAATGAATTTGGGCCATTTATAATATATGGAGAATTGGTTCCTACTGGATATGAATCACCGTCAAGTTTAAAAATATCTGAACCTGGACCACCGGTCATTAAATCAAAGCCGGCGGCGCCTATTATTCTGTCATTGCCTAGGTCGCCGACGAGAATGTCATTTCCTTGATCGCCATAAATGACATCGTTGCCTTGACCGCCTCGAAGGGAGTCGTTTCCGACGCCTCCATATATAGTATCATCTCCCTGGTTCCCGTTAACGGTATCATTTCCATCGGTATCCCCAAAGTTCGGGAGGGGAAGGCCGGTTTGCCCTATCCTGTCGTTTCCTGATCCGCCGTTGATGCGGTCGGAGCCTCCGCCGCCGTCGATGCTGTCGTTGCCAGCATTGCCCTGAATATAGTCGTTCCCCTCGTTCCCTACGATTACGTCTCCATCGTCTAGTCCGCCACCGGCTGATTGGCCGTAAAGGTGGTCGTTGCCGAATCCTCCATAGATTTCATCGAACCCGGCTCCCCCGGTAATGATGTCGTGACCATCGAGGCCAAGAAGAATATCGTCTCCTGAACCACCTTTTAGTGTGTCATTTCCCACTAACAGAGGCATGTAAACGAATGGGTTTCCCTCCAAAATATAACTATGCAGTTTAGATACATCATCATGCATGTAGATTATGCTATACGTGACTACCCCATTGGAAATTTCCTCCATTTTTGTTATAGTTCCACCAACAGGAATTCCATCCTCGTCGTAAGAAAACGATCCGCCACTAAAACGAAATTCTACATAATCTACCTTCATGTAAAATTCTGTGGTAGATTGTCTGGAATAGGATGAAAAACTAAGCTGCTCCGGAGAAAAATTGTTAAAATTTATTGGCGTTATGCCGTCGCTGATTATTTCTGCCATTTTAAACCCCGACACGATTACTGTTGTTGCCAACTTATTACGAGATTATATACATCAGAATATACTACGAAATTTCTGATATCCTGAGAGTGAGTGTTGTATTGTCAACCGCATAATCTCCGTATTGCCAGAAATGGTAGCGGCGTTTCGTCCATTTCGGATTTTCTCCGATTGGCTGCGGTGAGGATTGTATTTCTGGGTAATTTTATAATCGACTGCTGCGGCACATTCCGAGGCCCATGGCAATAAGGTTGCATGTGTTGTCCCGTTAGACGCGACATGGGATACCGATCGCTGAATTTTCTCTTGAAGCAGTCATTCCGTCACGGGAACCTACTGATTTCGGTTGCGTTCCAGTTCCATAACCAACCACCATTTTTGTCAGCAAGGCCCCTTCCTATCCTTACGAGCCCATCCCACGCGCCGGGCGAACGCATCGCCATCATCGGGGCGGGGGCGACCGGTACCTACACGCTGGAGGCTCTAACCCGCGCTGGCGTGGCGCGGGAGATCGTCGTTTTCGAGAGCAGCGACGTCTGTGGGCCCGGTCTCGCTTATTCCGAGCAGTTGAACGACGCGCATGCGCTGTCCAACATTGCGGGCATCGAGATCCCCCCGGTTATCGAGCCGCTCAACGCCTGGGCGGTGCGCCAGCCCCGGGGTAGGCTCGACGCGTGGGGCATCGGTGACGACGCGGGCAATGAGCGCGCCTTCTTTCCCCGCGTGGTGCTGGGGGCGTGGCTGGCCGATCAGTTCGCCCTCGCCGTCGAGCGCAGCCCGATCCCGGTTTCGGTCTACAGCGGTGCGGATGTGATCGATGTCGTCGCCTTGCCGCATGGCTGCAGGGTCGACTGGCGCGATGGCGCGGGTTCGATCAGGCAGGATGCGTTCGATCGGGTGATCGTGGCTTCGGGCTATGGCCCGATCGCGTCCGAAGACAGCGACGCGGCGGAGCTCACCGGCAAGGCGGCGTCCCGCGCGGCGGGGATAGCTGCATCGCCGCATATCGGCGTGCTGGGCTCATCGCTTTCGGGCATCGATGCGGTGGTGGCCATCGCGATGAACCGCGGCGAGTTCGTCGAGCGCGACGGGCGGCTGGTCTATATGCCCACAACCCCCTGGCGCGCGACACTGTTCAGCCGGCACGGTCTGTTGCCCGAGGCCGATTTCTGGTTTCCGCATCCGCTGCCTGAGCTGGAGCATTTTACGCCGCAAAGCGCCGCCGCAAGCCTGCGCGGCGAGGATGGCGATCTGGATCGGTTGTTCGCCCTTTTCGCGCGCGCGCTCGAAGCAGCCGATCCGGACTGGGCGAATGGCATCGGTCTCGCCGAGGCGACCGCCGATGATTTCGCCGAGCGCTATTTCGCGGGGCGCCGGGCGAGCGGTCCCTGGGCGCATGCGCGGGCCAATCTGGCCGATGTGAAGGTCTGGCACGCCAATCATCGGACGCCGTCGTGGCGGATCGCGATCCTCAAGGCGCATGAGGTTCTCGCGCAGGCGATACCCGCGCTTTCGCCAACCGATCTTGCTCGCCTGCACAAAGGCCTCAAGCGCGTCTTCACCGACAATTATGCGGCGGTTCCGCATCTTTCGATCGAACGGATGCTGGCCCTGCACGATGCGCAGGTCGTGGATCTGATCGCCCTGGGCAAGGATTACGACATCGGGCCCGGCCCGGGCCTCGGCTGGCGGGTGCGCTCGCCGAACTGGACCGGGCGGGTGGACGAGCTGATCGATGCGCGCGGCTCGCAGGCGGCGGCGCTCAACCATTTCCCCTTTCCCACCTTGCGCCTGCAACTCTGCGCCAGCGCGCTCGCCGAGGGGGACGACTGGAAAAGCGGCCTCAACCCCGGAGATGATCTCACCTGCGGCGATCAGGATAGCTCGCTCGAGCGCGTCCATCTTTGCGCACTGCCGTTCCTGCTTCGGAACAGACCCTTTGTTCAGGGTCTGGTCGAATGCGCCGAAATGGCTCGGGCCGTGTCGGCGGCGATCCTGTCTGAACAGGCCGTTACCGGCCCGGCGACCTCTACCGAAGATTTGCTGGAGATACTGGACAAGCCGTCGATCGCGCTTGCCGACGGTGCGGTCATTCCGCTGGCCGGTTCAGGCGACCATCAGGCGCACGCCGCCTGATCGCAACGACTGCGGGATGATGATTCTTTCCTGCGACTATGTCTCGAACCCTTGTCTCAGAAACTCGGTGGCGTCCGATCGGATGAGATATCGGCAAGATCGCGTTGGAGCTGCTGAAACACGCCAAGTCTATCGGTTATTTGCCAATGGCCGGTCAGGCGGTCTTCGGTGTCGAACATGTAGACCGTTGAACCCGACATACGGATGATCTTGCCGGTTGCGGGGAAGCCCTGCAGGTCACCGCTATGCGTGCCGCTCCAGAGCCACGTCATTACGACGCTGTCGCCATCGGCGAACAAGTTCTGGATGTCGAAACGCTGGTCGGGAAACGCCGCGCGTGACGTGACTACCCGATCCTTGAACCCTGCGCGGTCAAGGGTCCTGCCCTCCCAGGGATCGCCCGGATCGTGGCGGATCGCGTACGTCTCCGCGATATAGTCGTCAGCCGCATCCGCTTCGCCATCGTCCCAGACTTGCCGAATGAAGGCGATGAGCCGCTGTTTGCGCCGGTCCACAATCGTCATGATCGTTCCTCTCGGGTGCCGGATCGGGCAAGCGCCAGGGCGTGATCCCGAATGTCCGGGGGCCAGGTTGCCATCCGCTCGGCGAACGCTTCATTGTCACCAGCGAACAGGGCGCGGATCGCTTCCTCATAGCCGGGCAGGTCGCCGGCCAGCGCCGACAGAAAGCGGTAAGAACGCTCATGTGCCGCCTTGCGATCGCTCTGTCCGTCATCGCCGCGACGCGCGTCGTCTACGAGACGACGCAAGGCCTGCGAGGCTCCCCCCGGTTGGCGTGCGAGCCAATCCCAATGCCGTGGCAGCAGGGTCACTTCACGCGCAACCACGCCCAGCTTCGGGCGCCCACGCGAGCGGGTGCCAGCACCTGGCAAAGCCCGCCCCGTTCTGGCCGCCAAGGCTTCAAGCTCTCCATGCTCGGTCAATCGCGTGACAATTTCAGCGGTGGTGCCTCGCAGGTCGAGGTCGATCACCGCGCCTGAAGCATCGTCGAAGGTGAGGACTGGACTCTGCAAGTGGGCTTCCGCCGCCTTGATTGACAAGGCCACGTCGATCAACGCCCCGCTCGCAATGCGCCGGGTACCCGCAAAGGCGGTACAGAGGGTGGAAAGATATTCAGACATGCTATTTTTTTAACCGGATAAAAATATAGGTCAATATAGCCGGGTAATATTGCTATGAATCGCCAAGCCATCTAGGGGCGGCCCCCAGCAGAGGAAGGATCATATATGAGCGGGGAGAGGCGGAAGGCGGCTGTCGCGGCCTACCGGGAGCGGAAGGTCGAAGCAGGGATCTACGGCATTCGATGCACGGCATCGGGTCAGCTGTGGGTGGGTAGCGCGCCCGATCTATCCACTATCCAAAACCGCCTCTGGTTCACGCTGCGACAGGGGAGCAATCCGCATCGGTCGCTTCAACAAGCATGGGCTGCCCATGGAAGTGAGGCGTTCGTCTTCGAGATCGTCGAGCGCCTTATCGATGATTCCGATCCGGGCTATATTCGCAACGCGGCGCTAAAAAGCCTCCATGCTGTATGGGTAGCGAAGTTGAACGGCATCCGTATCTAGCGCGTGTCCGGCAGGCTTTCCGATGGAATTGTTCGGGAGTAACCGGGTCGGGCTCGGGCTTCCCTCAAGGCAGCGCCTTGAAGTCCGTTCTCCGGAACGGGTGCACCATCTCCGCCAGCGCCTGCGGTGCCAGCACCTCGACCGCGTCGCCCCAGCTGTAGAGGTGCCACGCCATTTCCAGATGCCCTGACGCGGCGAAGCGGACGATCAGGGAGCCGTCGTCCAGCGCCTCGCTCGTCTGGCGAGGGTGGAAGAGGAAGCGGCGGGCGCGGTCGGCGGCGTGGGGCGCGAATTTCCAGACGACCTCGCCATATTCGGAGTCATTATGGAAGGAGCCGAAGGCGCGCTCGGCATAGTCGGCGAGGTGGAAGTCCTCAGGATAGTCGAAGCTCGTGTCGAGCGGGGCGGCGCTGGCGATGTCCTCGACCCGGTAATGGCGCAGCCGCCCGTCGTCGCGCGCCAGGTCCATGCCGACCAGATAGCGCCGAGCCCCCAGCAGCAGGCCATAAGGCGCGATCACGCGCTCGCTCGGCGCGCTTTCGGCGCGGCTCTGATAGGCGATACGCAGATGGAAAGGCCCCTTGAGGGCGTGTGAGATCGCCGCATCGACCTCGGCGTTCAGGGTCGGGCGCGGGCCGGGGCGGGCGGCATAACCCATCGCCTCCAGCAGCGCTTCCTCGTCGACCGCCAGGCGGCTGCCCTTTTCGGGCGGCAGCAGCGCGCGCACCTTCTGGCCCAGCGCGCGCAGCCGCCCCGCTTCGGCGCCCATTCCCGCACGGTCGAGTTCGGTCACCGCTGCGCTCATCGCCGCCAGTTCGTCGGCGGAGGGCGAGAGGAGGGGGGCGATCGCCCGCGCCGGGAGCCGCCAATAATGGCGCCCGTCATCGCCGATGTGGCGTTCGACTGCGGGAAAGGCCTCTTCGAGCGCAGCCATCATCCGCTGCGCGGTGCGGCGGACGCAGGAGAACTCCGTCTCGACCTCGCTCAGCGAGACGCCGCGCCGCCCGCTGCACATCATCGCCAGCCGGAGCAGATCGACCGCCTTGGTGAAGGACATGGCGCTCTCCGCCCGCCGGGGGCTCAGCCGGCCGCGCCGGCCTTGCGATGGTGATGGATCACTTCGTCGATGATGAAGCGCAGGAATTTCTCGGAGAAATCGGGATCAAGATTGGCGCTCTTGGCGAGGGTGCGCAACCGTTCGATCTGCACCTGCTCGCGCCCCGGATCGGCGGGCGGCAGGCCGGTCTTCGCCTTGTGCTCGCCGACCGCCTTGGTGACCTTGAAACGCTCCGCGAGCATGAAGATCAGGGCCGCATCGATATTGTCGATGCTCTCGCGATAGCGGTTCAGTGTCTCGTCGGCCATGTGGCGCCACGCCCCCAATTCATGCTGTCCGCCGCCTATCGAGTATAGCCTATCGCTTTGGCAAGGACGAGTTTCGTCCGGCCCCTCAAAAGCCTCGGCTGGAGCCGAAACAGGTGGCCTCCGGACTTGCCTTTCACGCGCGCGGGCGGCATGGGCAAGCCCATGACCGCGACCGTTACCCCGATCCGCCGTTCCGCCGCTCCGTCGCTGGAACCGATGATGACGCTCGTCGCGAACGACATGAACGCCGTCAATGCCGTCATCCTCGAACGGATGCAGTCGGAGGTCCCCCTGATCCCCGAACTGGCGGGGCATTTGATCGCGGGCGGCGGCAAGCGGATGCGGCCGATGCTGACGCTCGCCTGCGCGCGCCTGCTCGACTATGCCGGCCAGCGCCATTTCAAGCTCGCCGCGACGGTCGAGTTCATCCACACCGCAACGCTGCTCCACGACGACGTCGTCGACCAGTCGGGCCTGCGCCGTGGCCGCCGCACCGCCAACATGATCTGGGGCAACGCCGCCTCGGTGCTGGTCGGCGATTTCCTGTTCAGCCGCTCGTTCGAGCTGATGGTCGAGGACGGATCGCTGCGCGTCCTGCGCATCCTGTCCAACGCTTCGGCGGTAATCGCGGAGGGCGAGGTCAACCAGCTGACCGCCCAGCGCCGGATCGAAACGAGCGAGGAACGCTATCTCGAGATCATCACCGCCAAGACGGCGGTGTTGTTCGCTGCGGCCTGCAAGATCGCCGCTGTCGTGGCCGAGCGTGAGCCGGCAGTCGAGGAAGCGCTCGACCAATATGGGCGCTATCTCGGCATCGCCTTCCAGCTGGTCGACGACATCATCGATTATGAATCGGACGGCGCGACCATGGGCAAGGACGCGGGCGACGACTTCCGCGACGGCAAGGTGACGCTGCCCGTCATCCTCGCTTATGCCCGTGCCGAGGGCGCCGAACGCGACTTCCTCCGCGAGGCGATCGAGGGCCTGCGGAACGAGGACGAGGATCTGGTCCGCGCGACCGTGTTGCTGCGCCAAACCGGCGCACTTGCCGACACCGCCACCCGCGCGCGGCATTATGCCCAGCGCGCGATCGACGCGCTCGCCAGCTTCCCCAACGGCATGGCCAAGGCCGCACTCGTCGAAGCTGCACAGTTCGCGGTGGCGCGCGCTTACTGACCCGTTGTCCACCCCTCCCTTTCAAGGGAGGGGGCGGGGTGGGTCGCGAGCGAAGCGAGCGTCCCCGATCAACCGACACCCACCCCATCCCCTCCCTTGAAAGGGAGGGGCTTATGGGTCCCGACGCATTCCACTCTGCCAATCGACGCCGCCCCGTCTGTCCGACGCCTCCAACGCGGTGCCGGTCGCGCTCGCCCGCTCTTGTTGACCCGTTGTTCACCCCTCCCTTTCAAGGGAGGGGCCGGGGGTGGGTCGCGAGCGTCAGCGAGCGTCCCCGATCGACCGATGGTCGCCGCCAAGGGGCATCGAGCCCCTTGCCGCCGACACCCACCCCATCCCCTCCCTTGAAAGGGAGGGGCTTATGGGTCCAAAGCCGGTTCAATGCTGCCAATCGACGCCGTCCTTCCGGATCTGCTTGCCGCCCTGCGTGACGGGGCCAATGCCGTGCTGGTCGCACCGCCTGGTGCCGGCAAGACGACGGCGGTCGCGCCAGCCCTGCTCGGCGAGCCCTGGTGCGACGGTCGTATCCTGCTCCTGTCCCCGCGCCGCCTCGCCGCGCGGGCGGCGGCCGAGCGCATGGCCGAGCTGGCGGGCGAGCCGGTCGGTCGAACGATCGGCTATGCGACCCGCCTCGACAGCCGCCAGTCGGCCGACACGCGTATCCTGGTCGTCACCGAGGGCATCTTCGTCAACCGCATCCAGGCCGATCCCGAACTGGCGGGCGTGTCGGCGGTGTTGTTCGACGAGGTGCACGAGCGCAGCCTCGACAGCGATTTCGGCCTGGCGCTGGCGCTCGACGCGCAGTCTGCGCTGCGCCCCGACCTGCGGCTGGTGGCGATGTCGGCGACGCTCGACGGCGGGCGTTTCTCGACGCTGATGGACGGCGCGCCGCTGGTCGAGAGCGCGGGGCGCGGCTATCCGATCGAGATCCGCCATCTGCCCCGATCGGCCGAGCGGCGGATCGAGGACGACATGGCCGCCGCGATCCGCCGGGCGTTGGTGGAGGAGCGCGAGGGGAGCCTGCTCGCCTTCCTGCCCGGCGTCGCGGAGATCGAGCGGACCGCCGAGCGGCTGACCGCCCTGCCGGACGACGTCGTCCTTCACCGTCTCCACGGATCGCTCGACCCCGCCGATCAGCGCGCGGCGATCGCGCCGTCGCCCAGGGGCACGCGCAAGCTGGTGCTGGCGACCTCTATCGCGGAGACCAGCATCACCATCGACGGGCTGCGCATCGTCGTCGATTCAGGCCTCGCGCGGCGGCCGCGCTACGACCGGGCAGCGGGCATGACCCGGCTCGTCACTGAACGCGCTAGCCAGGCGGCGGCGACGCAGCGTGCCGGGCGCGCCGGCCGGCAGATGCCGGGCGTCGTCTATCGGCTGTGGGAACAGGCGGCGACCGCCGGTTTGCCGCCCTATGACCCGCCGGAGATTCTCGAAACCGACCTGTCGTCGTTGACGCTCGACTGCGCGCTCTGGGGCGTTACCGATCCGGCCAGCCTGCGCTGGCTCGATCCGCCGCCCGAGGCCGCCGTCGCCGAAGCGCGCCAGCGGCTGACCGGACTCGACGCGATCGACGCGGACGGACGCCCGACCGCGCATGGCAAGGCTATCGCAGCGCTGCCGCTGCCGCCGCGCCTCGGCCATATGCTGATCCGCGCGGCCGAGGGTGGCTTTGCCGGCACGGCGGCGGAGGTTGCGGTGCTGTTGTCCGAACGGGGGCTCGGTGGGCAGGACGCCGATCTGGAGCTGCGCCTGCGCCGCTGGCGGGGCGAGCGTGGTCGCCGCGCGGATGGTGCGCGCCAACTCGCGACACGCTGGGCGCGGCTCGTGGGGCAGGGGAGCGGGCGCGACGACGCGATGTTCGCCGCCTGTGTCGCCCTGGCCTATCCCGACCGGATTGCCAAGCGACGCTCGGCGTCGGGCGAGGACTGGATATCGAGCGGCGGTCGCGGGTTCCGGCTCGACGCGACGTCCAGCCTTGCGCGCAGCGAATGGCTGGCGGTGGCCGAAACCCAGGGCGCGGCCTCGGGTGCGCGCATCTTGTCGGCGGTGCCGATCGAGGCGGCCGACGTCGAACGGCTGTTCGCTGATCATATCGAGCTGCGACGCACGGCCCGTTTCGACGCCGCCTCGGGCGCGGTCGAGGCGCGGCGGGAGCGGCGGCTGGGGGCGATCGTCCTGTCGGCCGGGCGCGACGAGAGTGCGTCGCCCGCGATGATTGCCGCCGCACTGGTCGACGCGGTTCGCACGCGCGGGCTGGATCTGCTTGACTGGAGCGATGCTGCGCAAACGCTGCGTGCGCGGGCAGCCTTCGCGGCGGCGCAGGGGGGCGACCTTCCCGACCTGTCCGACGCGATGCTGATGCTGACGCTCGACGACTGGTTTCCGCCGCTGGTCGAGGGGCGCCGGCGCCTGTCCGACATTGCGCCGGGCGAACTGGTCAACGCGCTCCACGGCCTGCTCGGCTGGGAGGGCAAGCACGTGCTCGACCGGCTGGCGCCAGAACATCTGCAGTCACCGGCCGGTAGCCGCCATCCGATCGACTATGCCGCCGAGGGTGGACCGGCGGTCGAGGTGCGGCCCCAGGCGCTGTTCGGGCTGTCGGCGCATCCGATGGTCGGTGGCGGGCGCGTGCCTTTGACGCTGCGGCTCACCTCGCCGGCGGGCCGGCCAATCCAGACGACCAAGGACCTGCCCGGTTTCTGGTCGGGCAGCTGGTCGGCGGTGGCGAAGGAGATGCGCGGCCGTTACCCGCGCCACCCCTGGCCCGACGATCCGGCCGCCGCCGATCCGACGCTGCGCACCAAGAAGGCCGCGCAGCGTTCTTGACGCGGGTCGGCCCGGTGCGGCAAGGGGGCGGAGAGTTTCAAATCCTTCGGGACGATCATATGGCGCACGCGCGTATCTATCAGCAGATCAAGAATGCGATGCAGTCGGGCCGCGCCCGCACCGGCAGCTGGGTGCTGGAGCATGAGCCCACCGAAGCGAAGCGCGCCGATCCGCTCACCGGCTGGGCAGGCTCGGGCGACACGCGTGGCCAGGTCCGCCTGACCTTCCCCTCGCTCGAAGCTGCCAAGGCCTATGCCGAGCGCGAGGGATTGACGGCGCATGTCGTCGCAGGGCCCGAGCGCAAGCTGAAGCTTCAGGCCTATGCCGACAATTTCATGGTGGGCCCGATCAACCTCTGAGAGGTCGGCAGGGCGACTGGCTTCAGGCTGTGTCGCCCATTATTTCGCCGGCGAGCAAAAGCAGCAGCCGGACGTCGATCATCTTGCCCAGCCGGCGCTGCTCCGCCACGAAGGTCGGCACCTCGGCCAGCGGCACCCGGTGGACGATGATATTCTCGTCTTCGACCCCGCCGCCGTCATGGATGCGTTCGAGCCCGGTCGCGCGCACCAGCGAAAAGGTCTCGGTGACCATCCCGGGCGATGAGGAAAATTCGCCGATCGTTTCGATCTGCGCGGCGCGATAGCCGGTCTCTTCCTCCAGCTCGCGGGCGGCTGCCTCCTCGTCCGGCTCGCCCTCGCTCGTATCGCCGATCAGCCCGGCGGGCAGTTCGATGCAGTTGCGCTTCAATGGAACGCGATATTGCTCGACGAGGATCGCATGGCCCTCATCGATCGCGAGGATAACCGCGGCGCGCACGCCGCGCGTGCGGCTGACATATTCCCACGTCCCTTCGCGGCGGACGGTGATGTACTTTCCCTGCCACATCGTCTCGACCGGCTTGGCGTCGTCGTTCACAGGCAGATCATCCGGTTGGGGATTTCGTCGGGATCGTTGCCGCTGCGCGGGAAATGCTGCTCCAGCACGTCGCCGATCGCGGTAACGGCGGCGGCCATGCCCTCGCCGGGGCGCCCGGCCTTCAGATTGTCGACCAGCACCGCCATCGCTGCGCCCCAGGCGTCTGGGGAGACCTTTGCGACGATCGCCTCGTCGGCGACGATCTCGGCGCGATGCTCCTTGAGCGACAGATAGATCAGCACGCCGGTGCGGCTGCGCGTCCGGCGCTCGGTCGACGCTTTGAACAGCGCAACGGCGCGCGCCCGGACCCGGCGGGTCTTCGTTGCTCCCGGGGTCAGCGCCATGCGCAGCGGCCACCAGGCGACGATATAGCGGGTGGCAAGGAATTTGATCGCCGTGGCGAAGACCAGGGTCGTCAGCCACTCGCGCATCGTCCAGACGTGCCAGCCGCCCGTCAGCCGGTCGAGCAGGCCGATATAGAGGTCCGGCAGCGCGGCATAGACCGACAGCGCCAGCAGCGCGACGAGCGCCGCCCAGATCAGCGGCACGTCATTGTAATTGTCCGATCGTTCGCTGACGATCGTCGCGATTTCCCCGTCGGTGCGCGCCTCTGCTGCCGTCACCGCCTGGGTGACGCGGTCGATATCCTCGGCGCTGATGGTCCTGATCTCCGCCATCACCAGCTCCCCGACGATCCGCCGCCACCGAACGACCCGCCGCCGCCAGAGAAGCCGCCGCCGCCGCCACCCCAGCCGCCACCGCCGCCCCAATGATCGTCATTGCCGCCCCAGCCGGGACCCCAGATGATGATCGGGCCGGCGCCACCGCGGCCATAGCGCCGCCCGCCCGACAAGCGACTGGCGATGCTCGATCCGACGATGAACAGAATGACGATGATCCAGAAGATCAGCGCGATCGGAACGCCGCCGCCCTGGCGCTTCTGCCCCTCGGCGACCATCTTCTGCGCGCGCGCCTCGGCCTGGTCGGGGGGCAGTTGCAGCAGCGGGATCAGCGTGTCGGCGCCGGCCATGATGCCGCCGGCCATGTCGCCATCGCGGAAGCGGGGGAGGATCTGGCGCGAGATGACCACGCTCGACAGCGCGTCGGTGACGATCCCTTCGAGGCCATAGCCGACCTCGATCCGCACCTTGCGTTCATTGGGGGCGACCAGCAGCAGCAGCCCATCATTCGCCTTTTTGTCGCCGATCCCCCAGGCGCGGCCGAGGCGGTAGCCATAATCCTCGATCGGATAATCTTCGAGGCTGGCGACCGTTGCGACCACCATCTGGTGCCCGCTCTGCTGTTCGAGCTGGGCGAGCTTGGCCTCCAGCGCCGCGGACTGTTGCGGCGAGAGCAGTTTCGCCTGATCGACGACCCGCCCGGTCAACGGCGGGAAGGTCTGCGCCATGGCCGGCCATGCCGCGACGAGGGCGAGCAACAGCGCGACGAGTGCGGCTACGAGTTTCCACCGGAGGGCGGGCGGGGCGGCGAGCGCCGTCACCGCCGCCTCAGAACTGGACCGCGGGGGCCTTGTCGGCGCCGGCGCTGGCCTCGAAGGGCTGCATCGGCTGCGCACCGTGGAAGACCTTGGCGCCTATCGCCGTCGGGAAGGTGCGGATCAGCGTGTTATAGGCGCGCACGGACTCGTTATAGTCGCGGCGCGCGACGGCGATGCGGTTCTCGGTCCCCTCGATCTGGCTTTGCAGCGCGAGGAACTGGTCGCTCGACTTCAGATCGGGATAGTTTTCCGACACTGCCAGCAGCCTGCCGAGTGATCCGCTCAGCTGGTTCTGGGCGTCGGCGAAGGCCTTGACCTTGGCCGGGTCCTGCAGGTCCGCGCCCGACAACTGGATGCCGGTCGCCCGCGCACGCGCGTTCGTGACATCGGTCAGGACGGTCTTTTCCTGCGCAGCATAGCCTTTCACGGTCGCGACCAGATTGGGGATCAGGTCCGAGCGACGCTGATATTGCGTCTGCACGTCGGCCCACTTCGCCTTCGCTTCTTCCTGCGCGGCGGGCACGCTGTTGATGCCGCAGCCCGAAACCGCGATGGCGGCGATGGGGGCGAGCAGGGCAGCGGAGAAGCGGCGATCGAGGTTCATGCGGGGCATCCCTGTAGAACGGACTGTATTATTGCGACAGGTAGGCGCGCCCGGGCAAAGGTCAATGGCCGGCTTGACCTTTATGGCGCAGGCGCGATGATCGCGCCGCACCAATTTCATGGGCTAGCCAAAGGGGATGCGAGCGATGCTCAGCGAATTCAAGGCCTTCATCAACCGGGGTAATGTGGTCGATCTGGCTGTGGCGGTGATCATCGGCGCCGCCTTCGGCAAGATCGTGTCGTCGCTGACCGACGACCTCATCATGCCCGTCATCGGTTTCCTCACCGGCGGGCTTGATTTCTCCAGCCACTTCTTGCGGCTTGGCGCGATTCCAGCCGACTTCAAGGGCTCGGTGACGAGCTATGCCGACCTCAAGAGCGCGGGCGTTCCGCTGATCGGCTTTGGTCAGTTCGCCACGGTGGCCGTCAACTTCCTGATCGTCGCCTTCGTGATGTTCCTGCTAGTCCGCCAGGTGCACAAGCTCAACAAGGCGGAAGAGAAGAAGCCCGAGGCGCCCGCTGCGCCACCGGAGGACGTCGTTCTGCTGCGCGAGATCCTCGCCGAACTGAAGAAGAAGGATTGAGCGCGTCGCGCCGGCGCTTTTTGCCATCGGCGCGCTTTGCCCTTCAAATCCGCTGCATGTCCCCCTATATCGGCCCTGCCGGGTTCGCCCGGCTATGGTGATAAATGATGTCGTGGAATAGATGCAGCGGACCCGGGGGCAGTACCCGGCGGCTCCACCACGAAGCCCGCTTCGGCGAGTTTCATGACGGGGCCGAACCAGGATCGACGTGTGTTCAAAGACGATGTTTTTGCCCGGCCTGAATGCGCCGTAAAACCGTTCAAAATGACAAGTGCCAACGATAACGAGGCGCTCGCGATTGCCGCGTAACTGAATCCTAACGGATAAGGTTACGACGCATTAGCGCGGTTCGGTCCGCACCGGGCAACAGAAGCGGAATCCAGCGGCCCCGGGGGGGCCGGGCAACAGAACCCCCCGACCTTTCTCTCCCACAGTTCGTCGCACGCATCGAGGCCGGCTGTATTTGTCGCCTCATACAGTCTTGCGTCGCCCGCAGCCGACCTTAGTGTCCGGCGCATAACCCGCTCTGGGAGAGATTTTTCATGGATAGACGTCAATTCATCGGCTCGTCGGGCCTGGCTCTGTTCGCCGGCATGCTGCCGCGCCTGGCCGAGGCCGCCACGACCGGCAGCGCCGCAGACAAGGCGCTCCTCACCCTCGTCGACGGCATTTTCGAGCGCGACATCGACGAGAGCCCCGAGACGGCGACCAGCCTGGGTCTCGACAAGGGCAAGCGCGCCGCCGCGCGGTCGCAGCTCGACAGCTATACCAAGGAGAGCCAGGCCCGCACGCTTGCCGCCGACAAGGCGTCGCTTGCCGCGCTCAAGGCGATCGACCGCGCTCAGCTGTCGGCCAGCGGCCAGCTCAACCACGACGTCGTCGCCTATATGCTGGAGAAGCGCGTCGATGGCGCGTCGCGCTATCCCTATGGCTCGACCGTCGGCTATTATGTTCCTTATGCGATCAGCCAGCTGAGCGGGCCTTATGCCTCGGTGCCCGATTTCCTCGACTCCCAGCATGTGATCGAGACCAAGGGCGATGCCGATGCCTATATCCAGCGGCTGCGCGCCTTCGCCCGCGTGCTCGACGAAAGCACCCGCTTCCAGCAGGAGGATGTCCGCTACGGCGCCTTCGCGCCCGACTTCTGCCTGGATCTCGCGCTTGGCCAGTTGAAGGCGCTGCGCGATCAGCCTGTCGCCAGCACCGTTCTCGTGGAGTCGATCGCGCGCCGTACGAAGGAGAAGGCCATCCCCGGCAACTGGCAGGCGATGGCGGAGAAGATCGTTACCGCCGAGGTTTTTCCCGCGTTGGACCGGCAGATCGCGCTCGTCACCGGCCTGCGCAAGGAGGCGGTACATGACGCGGGCTGCTGGCGCCTGCCCAATGGCGACCAATTCTATGCCGATGCGCTCGCCAATGCGACGACGACGACGCTGAGCCCCGAGGAGGTCCACCGCATGGGCCTCGAACAGGTCGCTCAGATCAGTGCCGAGATCGATACCATCCTCAAGGGGCAGGGGATGAGCAGCGGCAGCGTGGGCGAGCGGCTGACCGCGCTCAACAAGGATCCGCGCCAGCTGTTCGACAATGACGATGCGGGCCGCGCCAAGCTGATCGATTACATCAACGGTGTCGTGAAGGACATCAACGCGCGCCTGCCCGAGGCGTTCGCGACCCTGCCCAAGGCCGCGCTGGAGGTGAAGCGCGTGCCCCCCTTCATCCAGGACGGCGCGCCCAACGGCTATTACAACTCGGCCGCGCTCGATGGCTCGCGCGGGGCGATCTATTATATCAACCTCAAGGATACCGGCGACTGGCCGCGCTACACGCTGCCCAGCCTGACCTATCATGAGGGCACGCCGGGCCATCACCTCCAGCTGAGCCTCGCACAGGAAGCCAAGGATCTGCCGATGCTGCGCAAGGATGCGCCCTTCGGTGCCTATGTCGAGGGCTGGGCGCTCTATGCCGAGCAGTTGGCGGATGAGATGGGCGTCTATGCCGACGATCCGCTCGGCCGCGTCGGCTTCCTTCAGAGCTTCCTGTTCCGGGCGGTGCGCCTCGCGACCGACACCGGCATCCACTACAAGCGGTGGAGCCGCGAAAAGGCGACCGATTACATGGTCGAGGCGAGCGGCTTCGCCCGCCCGCGCACGCAGCGCGAGATCGACCGCTACTGCGTCTGGCCGGGCCAGGCATGCAGTTACAAGGTCGGCCATATGAGCTGGGTGCGCGCGCGAGAGAAGGCGAAGGCGATCCAGGGCGCGAAGTTCGATCTGCGCCAGTTCCACCAGGTGCTGCTCGAAGGCGCCCTGCCGTTGACCATCTTGGAGACCGTCGTCGAGCAGCGCGCCCGCGCCTGATCGAGCCCGTGGCGGCGGTTTCGGAGGCTTTTCCGGCCTCCGAACCGCCCAGCCGTGATCTGCCCGCGTCCGGCCGCCCGATCGCGCTCGACAGTGCGCCGCACCGCATATTAAGGACGATCGGTATCGCGTTCCGCTGACCAGTCCAGCCGCGTCGAGGTAGTTTGGGAGTAAGTGCGGGTGGCACGATGAAGGCAGCGGTCATTCTGCTCGATCGGACGGCGGTTTTGTTTCTGGGCGTGGCGGCGGGGGCGGCGATCGGCTATGCCTTTGGCGTCAGGGACGCGCCTGGGGTGAGCTATGTCGCGCCCACCGAAATCGCTACTTCCGACGCCGACGTAGCGCCGCCGTCGCCGGTCGGCGACGAGGGGCCGGCCCCGGCCAAGCCGACCGCCGGAACGCCGCTTCCCGAACAGCCGGTCACAGCCGAGACGCGCGCGATCCAGCCTGGCATCGTCAACGCCATCGCGGCGGGCCGTCCGGTGCGTGTCGGCGTGTTCGGCGACAGCTTCGGCGACGGCATCTGGACCGCGCTGTACAATCAGCTGAGCCGCAAGTCGGGCTACCAGGTCGTCAAGTTCAGCCAGCAGGCGACCGGCTTCACGCGCTATCGCACGCTGAACCTCGAGACACATGATCGTGCTCGGCTCGCACAGGCGCCGGTCGACGTCGCGGTGATCTCCTTCGGCGCCAACGACATGATGGGCGTCGCCGATGGCGGTCATGTCTATGCGCTGCTGACCCCGAAATGGCAGGCGGCGATCGCGCGCCGCGTCACATCCTATGTCGCCATGCTGCGCGAGCAGGGGGCGATCGTCTATTGGGTCGGCCTGCCCAAGATGCGCGAGGCGGCCTATGACGCCGACGTTGTCCGGATGAACGCCTTTTATCGCGAGTTGATGGGGCGGCTGGGCGTGCCCTTCATCGAGACCGCTCCCTACAGCGTCGATTCCGGCGGTCGCTATTCGGCCTATCTGCCCGACCCCGCCACCGGCAAGCCGGTGCTGATGCGCGCCAATGACGGCATCCATATGTCCTATGCGGGCTATGTGCGGATCACGCGCGGCCTTGCCGGCCGCATCCGCAGCTATGTCGATCAGGCGCGTGCGCGTGCCGGTGGCGCGGCCCCGCCGCCGCCTGTCGTCGCACCATCACCCGAGGCGCTCGCGCCGCTGCCTGCCAAGCCTGCGCCGAAGCTCCCGCGCCTCGACGATCCGCTCGCCGACGAGCCGGCGGCACCCGCGCGGACGAGCGCGCCTGCTGCCGAGCCGAGAGCCGAGGGCGAGGCGCGCCCCAAGACGGAAGGCAAGAGCGAGCCCAGGGTCGAGAAGCCCAAGGCCCCGGCCGCCAACCCGCCTGCCAAGGGCGCCCCGACCGATCTGCTGCCCGCCGACATCGGCGCCGCGCTCGACGAGCAGAGCAGGAACCGTCGATGATCGGCCTGCTGGCGATGGCCGCCGCCACTGCCGCGACCCCGGCGCTTACCGCCGACTGCGCGGGTGGGCTGTGCGGCTATGCTGCGCTGCGCCCCTATTTCGACAAGCTCGCGGAAGCGCGCGGCGGGGGCAAACCGGTCCATATCCTCCAGATCGGCGACAGCCACACTGCCGGCGACGCGATCACCGGCGCGTGGCGCGACGCGCTGCAGGCGCGCTACGGCAGCGCCGGGCGCGGGGTGATGCCGCCGGGAAAGCCCTTTCAAGGCTATAATCCGCGCGGGGTCAGCGTCGACATGTCGCCCGGCTGGACGATTTCGTCGATCTTCGGCGCAGGATCGCAGAACCCGCGCGGCGCGCTGGGCCTGTCGGGCTTCAGCATCACTTCCAACGCATCGGGCGCTCGCATCGGGCTCACCGCCTCCGCCAACCAGATGTTCGACCGTTTCGTGATCTGCGCGATCGCGGAGCCGGGGGCAGGGGCGCTCGTCATCAATGTCGCGGGGCAGTCCGAACGGTTCGAGCTGGGTGCGCTGATCGCCCGGCCCGAATGCCGCGAGATGGAGTTTGACCAGGCCCAGGGCGCGGTATCGGTCGTCACGGATGGCGGGCCGGTGACGATCACCAGCTGGGCGACCTTCCGCGATGGTGGCGGGGTCGCGCTGTCCAATCTGGGTGTTGTCGGGTCGCAGCTCATCCATTTCAGCCGTAACGACGATTCGGTCGTCGCCGAGGAACTGCGCAGCTACAAACCCGATCTGATCGTCATCGCCTTCGGGACCAATGAGGGCTTCGCCCCGCGCGTCAATCCTCAGGAATATGAGATCACGCTGCGCACCCAGATCGGCCGCATCCGCCGTCTCGCGGGGCGCGTACCGATCCTGCTGCTGGGCGCGCCCGATGCGCTGACCCGGCGGACCGACCTGCTCAACAATGCACCGACGGTCACGCCCGCGCCCTGCATCGAGCCGGTGACCCTGCCGCCATCCGGCCCCGTCACACCCCCGCCCGAGCAGCCATCGGACAGCGAGGATATCAGCGATGTGCTCGACGCGCTGGGACAGCGCACTGCCCCCGCGCAGCCGCGCCCTGCGCCGGCCGTCGTCGCCGAGGCACCGCGCACCGGCTGGGCGATCACAGCCAAGCCCCTGTTCCCGCCGCCCGGCCTCAAAGCCGTCCGCGACGTCCAGCGCAAGGTTGCGCAACAGCTCCGCCTCGGTTTCTGGGATTGGGAAGCGCGCATGGGCGGCCGCTGCACGGCGGTCAGCTGGGTCAAGCTCCAGCCGACCCGGATGCGCGGCGACTATGTCCATTTCAACAGTGCTGGCGGGCAGGACATTGCGGGCCGGCTCCAGGCAGACCTCGATCTCGCGGCCGGCGCCGCGTCGCGTTGGTGACCGCCTAGATGCTGTTCCCGACCCTCGACTTCGGTCTCTTCTTCCTGCTCGTCTTCGTCCTCGTCTGGGCGGTGTCGCGCAGCAATGAATGGCGCAAGCTGCTGCTCCTGCTCGCAAGCTGGGTCTTCTACGGCGCGTGGGACTGGCGCTTCGTCGCGCTGCTGATCGCCTCCGCCTTCATCAACTGGGGTGGAGCGCGACTGATCTATGCGGCGCAGACGCGCGGCACGCAGAAGGTGCTGGTGACGATCGGCGTGATCGCCAATCTCGGCATCCTCGGCTTCTTCAAATATTATGACTTCTTCCTCGAACAGCTCGGCGTGCTGCTGGCGGGCTGGGGCATGGCGCGCGACCTGCCCTTGCTGCAGATCGTGCTGCCGGTCGGCGTGTCCTTCTTCACCTTCCAGGGCATGTCCTATCTGATCGACGTCTATCGCGGGCGGCTGCGCGCGGCCTCGCTGCTCGACATCACGCTCCTCATGTCCTTCTTCCCGCATCTCGTCGCGGGACCGATCGTGCGCGGCGCGGATCTGCTGCCGCAGTTCGAGAAGACCCCCCGGCTCAACCGCGACATGGTCGCCATGGCGTTGCTGCTGATCGTCTGGGGGCTGTTCAAGAAAGCGGTCGTCGCGTCCGAACTGTCGGTCAATCTGGTCGATCCGGTGTTTTTCGATCCCTCGGCCCATTCGAGCCTCGACCTGCTGCTGGCTGCCTATGGCTATGCGGTGCAGATCTACTGCGACTTCTCCGCCTATAGCGACATGGCGATCGGCATCGCCGCGCTGTTCGGCTATCGCTTCCCGCGCAACTTCAACCAGCCCTATCGCGCCAGCTCGCTTCAGGATTTCTGGCGCCGCTGGCACATCAGCCTGTCGAGCTGGCTGCGCGACTATCTCTATATCGGCCTGGGCGGCAACAAGGGCGGGCTCGCCATGCAGTGCCGCAACATCCTGCTGACGATGCTGCTCGGCGGCTTCTGGCACGGGGCGAAATGGACCTTCCTCATCTGGGGCGGCCTCCATGGCGGCGTGCAGGTGATCGAGACCTGCTGGCGCAAGGCGGGGCTGCCGGGCCTGCCCAAGCTGCTCGCGATCCTCGTTACCTTCCACATCGTAACGCTCGGCTGGATTTTTTTCCGCGCCGATACATTCGACGGGGCGATCGCCTTCCTCGGTGGGCTGGGGCGCGGCGACTGGAGCAACGGCATGACCACGCCGCTGCTCGCCACGCTCATCCTGCTCGGCATGGCTTTCCACTTCACCCCGCCCGATCTCGCCCAGTCGATCGCGCTGCGCCTGCGCCGCCTGCCCGCGCCTTTGCTCGGCCTGCTGGTGGCGGTGGCGATCATCCTGGTCGACGCGATGCGCTACGAAGGGGTCGCGCCCTTCATCTATTATCAGTTCTGACGGAGGCGATGCGATGGCGCGCGAGTTGAAGGAGCATGAACTGGCCTCGCCGGTCGACCTGTCCGCGACCCCGATCGAGGGCGATCACCCGGTGCTCTGGACCGCCACCATCATCGCCGTCGCCGCCCTGATCCTCCTGTTCGCCAATGCCGGCACCCTGTCCGCCTGGGTCGACGAGAAGCCGGTGACCGAGCTTCAGCTGCAGGCATCTGAAGCGGCTGGCGTGTGGAAGGAGAGGATGGACGCTATCGGCCTGACCGCCCCGCGCGATGCGTTGCACCGGGTCTGGAAGGATGCGCAGGCGATCCGGTTCGGCGACGAAGCGCCGGAGGGTACGCGGTAGGGGGAGTATAGCGGTTCCTGTCGCCCCTTTGTTGCGTGCTTCCCCTCCACCGGCTGCGCCGGTCCCCCTCCCCGTGCCGGGGAGGAACTTGGGGGTATTTGCGACGAAGGTCCTCCCCGGCACGGGGAGGGGGACCATGCGAAGCGTGGTGGAGGGGAAAGGCGGCGCCTCTGGCAGATCGAGACGATTGCAGGGATGATGACGCCGTCCACACGGCGTCTCGAACACTATGTTAGCTAGTCCAGAGGAGCCCTCCGCATGCTCGCCACCCTAGCCTTGGCCGCCCTTGCCGCAACCGCTCCCGCCCCGATCGCCGAAAACCCTCTGACGCAGGAAATCGCGGCGCTCGATGGCAAGGTGTTCGATGCCTATAATCGCTGCGACCTTCCGACCTTCTCCGGCTATTTCGATCCGAAGGTCGCCTTCTACCACGACAATGGCGGTGCGACGTTCGAGCGGGAGGCGATGGTCGATGGGGTCCGCAAATATATCTGCGGCAAAGTGCGGCGAGAACTGATCCCCGCAAGCTTCCGCGTCTATCCGATCAAGGATTATGGCGCGATCGAGGAAGGCGAGCATCGCTTCTGCGAACTGGCGACGCAGCGCTGCGAAGGCATCGCCAAATTCGTGATGGTCTGGGCCAGGCGCGATGGCGGCTGGCAGATCACTACTGTGCTGAGCTACGGCCACCGCGCTGCGACGCCCGAGGAGCAGCGGGCAGCTGTTGGGCAATAATCGTCGGACCCTTCGCAGCAACCCGCCACCGGCGCCGCGATCGCCTTGAGCACCGTCGAGGCGTCCCCTGGCTCCAGCGGAACATATGTTGTTGTCAGGAGAGTTTATCCCGCCCTTCCCCTCCACCGTCCTGCGGACGGTCCCCCTCCCCGTGCCGGGGAGGAACTCAGGGGTAATGCGCGGCCAAGATCCTCCCCGAAACGGGGAGGGGGACCATGCGAAGCATGGTGGAGGGGGGGCGCGCGACCGTAAAAGTCTCTGCTTCGGTTATCCTGAAGCGGAGATGTCACCCCACCAGAGGCGCCACGATCGCTTTGACCGCCGCCGCAGCGTCCCCGGGCGCCAGCCGCACCTGAAGCCCGCGCTGACCGCCATTGATGTAGACTAGTGCGTGGTCCATCGCCGCTGCCTCGATCGCGGTCGGCACAGCCTTGCGCTGGCCGAAGGGACTGATCCCGCCGACATGGTAGCCGGTCAGCCGCTCGGCATCGGCTGACGTCATCATCTGCGCAGACTTACCCCCGAAGGCCGCTGCCGCGCGCTTCATCGACAGTTCGCGGTCGGACGGGATGACGGCGCAGGCGGGCTTGCCGTCGACCTCGATCATCAGGGTCTTGAGCACCCGCACCGGATCCTCGCCCAGCGCTTCGGCGGCCTGGAGCCCGACGCGCTCGGCGCCGGGATCATAGGCATAGCTGTGGACCTCATGCGCGATGCCGGCTTTGGTCAGGGCCTGGGTGGCGCGGGTGGTGCGGGACATGGGCGTTCCATTCCCGATCACAGCTCCAAAGCAAAGGGCCCGACGTCTCCGCCGGGCCCCTGCATCCTCTCCGATCTGTGTCGGTTTACCGATAGAAAATGTGATCGCCCACCATCGACAGGCGCTCGCGCGTCCGGAAGAAGCGATTCGGCGAACTGCTGGCCGCGTGATAGAAGACGGCGCCGGGAACGACCTGGTCGCCATGACCGGCCATCGCCTGACGCGAAACCTCGACCGCCATTGCCCAGCGCTCGCTGTCGCGGCGCGGATTGTAGGAGGCGGTGCGGAAGAACTGGCCCGGCTGGTTCACCACCTCGCAGACGGTTTCGCCGAAGCGATTCTGTCCGACCCGGTTCATGATGACCTGCGCGACGGCGAGTTGGCCGCTGCGCGGCTGGTTGGCGGCTTCGTGCATGACGACCTTGGCCATGCATTCGAGCTCGCGATCGATCTTGCCGCTGTTGGCGGCTTCCTTGAACAGCACCCGGTCGATGCCGTCGTCGATGACGGCGTCGTCATCGATGATCTGGGGAGAAACTTCGTAGGCAAGCGTCGGTGAAGACGCCGGAATGGCCGCAAAGCCCATAGCGCCGGTAGCCGCTGCGACAATCATCGCGGCGATCATCAGCGGATGTTGAGCCAGTTTGGCGGGCATTCATTACTCCATGCAATGCGCAAAAGAGCCATCCCGCCCCTAACTCGAAACATAGGGCGAGCTGCTTTTTCACGTCTTGTCGGCAGGGAGGCTGTTTCGGCTTTCTGCCCCCGCAGAGCCCCCGCGACCAGTTACGATCGCGGCCATGCGGCGAAGCGAGTTAACGAGTCAATAAAAGCACGACGAGTCGTTTTGCCGCCAAGACGACCCGTGGAACCCAACATATGGTGTTTTTGTGCACCTGCTAACGCAAGAAGCCATATCTTTGCCATGAAGCTGTTGTCTTGGCGTAATAATTCCGCAGCGGCGTTGGGCGAGTGTCGGGGATTCTGGCGCTGCCCCGCAGAACGCGCGATAGGGATGCCTGTGACCGTCTTTCGGGTGGAGCGAATCGATGCAGGATGATGTGGCGGATCGGGAAAGGCCTGCCCAGGCTGCCGATGCCACGGCCCCGGTCGAGGTGCTGCGCGATGCCTTGCGCGACTCGATGGCGATCCAGGCGGAGATGGCTTATCGGCGCGACCGGCTGCTCGCGTGGCTGGCGCTGACTGCGGGCGCGGGGATCATCCTTGCCATCCCTTTCGCCTTACGTTCGGGATCCGAGTTCTTCCTGCCGGTCACGACCGCGCTGGTCATAGCGGTCGCGATGGTGCCGCTGCTCGAATGGCTCGAGCGGCGGGGCCTGCCGTCGCCGCTGGCGGCGCTGCTGTGCGTGATTCTGTTCCTCGGCCTCGCCAATGCCGCGATCGCTTCGGTCATCGTCCCCGCGACGGAATGGTTCGCGCGGCTGCCCTCGCGCATCCAGCTGATCCGGCGCAACCTGTCACCGCTGATCGACATTTATTCGTCGTTCGAGCGCTTCGTCGACGAGACGATGGGCGCTCTGCTGCGCAATTCGGCGGCGCGCGGCCGGACTGTCACTGTGCAGGAGCCAAACTCGCTGTTCGACTATGTGGCGACGTCGGCGCCGCACGCGCTTGTCCAGCTCGTTTTCGCGACCCTCGTCGTCTATTTCTTCCTGTCGAGCTGGACGCGCATGCGCCGCCGGACGATCACCAGCCGGGGCAGCTTCTCCAGCGCCATGACCACGGCGCGCGTGATCCAGGAGATGGTCGACCGTACCTCGGCCTATCTGGCGACGATCACGGCGGTGAACATCGGCATGGGCGTGCTCGTTTCTGTCATGCTGTGGTTCGCGGAGATGCCAAGCCCGGTGATGTGGGGCGGTCTCGTCGCCATCCTCAACTACATCCCCTATTTCGGACCGATCGTCGCGGCCGGGCTGCTTGCAGTGGGCGGGCTCATGACCTTCGGCGACCTTGGCTATGCGCTGGTACCGGCCTCGCTGTTCGTCGCGGTCCATCTGGTCGAGGCCAATGTGCTGACGCCGATGCTGGTCGGCCGTCGCCTGACGATCAATCCGCTCCTGATTCTCGTCGCGCTCAGCTTCTGGAGCTGGGTGTGGGGTACGGCGGGCGCCTTGCTGGCCGTGCCGCTGCTGATCATCCTGAAGACGGTGCTCGATGCCGCAGGCTGGCCCGACATCGCCGGTTTCCTGTTCGCCGAGGGCACATTTACCAATGGCCATCAGGAGGAGGACGGGCCTCTTCCAAAAGAGTTGGGAAAATGATGCGCGATGCTGTTGACAGGGCTGCGACCCTCCACTAGGTGCCCCCTCCACCGACACAGTTCGCGGGTGTAGCTCAGTTGGTTAGAGCGCCGGCCTGTCACGCCGGAGGTCGCGGGTTCGAGCCCCGTCACTCGCGCCATTCCTTCGATGGTTTGGTTTCTAAGAGTTGGAACTGTTCCAACTTTTCGGCAAATTCATTCGAATTTGGTAAGCCCTCTCCCATAGGTTTCAATGATACGTGAAACCCCCGAGCTTGCCCGCATACCGTCCATTGTGACAGTCCCGACAGAGGATTGACGGGGGGCATTATGGAACAGGAAATCGGACACGAGTTGGCATTGGCTCTTACATATCGAGCCCCCCTATTTGATGCGCCCAAGGCGGATGCCGGTGTAGGGAAAGAGGCTTTCGTCAGCGACACTCGCGAACCATATCAGCGCGATTTGGGTCGGATCATCCATTCCGCTTCTTTTAGGCGTCTTCAGACAAAAACTCAGGTGATGGGTACGGGAGAAGGAGACTTCCACCGGACTCGTTTGACCCACTCATTAGAAGTAGGCCAGATTGGACGCGGAATCGTCTGGAACCTAGCCTCCCGCAAAAGCGCCTTTTACGCTGACGTTCTTCCTTCATCTGAACTTATCGAAGCTGTCTGTTATGCGCATGACCTCGGTCACCCTCCGTATGGACATGGGGGTGAGCGAGCCCTTCATTCCCAAATGTTGGATTTCGGAGGTTTTGAGGGCAATGCTCAAACCGTCCGTATCATAACCCATTTGGAAAAATACTATCGCGGAGAAGGCATTCGCTGCACTCGGCGACTCCTCCTTGGCATTTTGAAATATCCTGTCGCTTACAGCGAATATGGAGATGCGGCCAAGTCTCCCAAACCGCCGAAGTGCTTTTATGACGAGGACCTGCCCCTAATTGAAAAAGCATTGAGCATATTTTCCGTTGCCGACCGCAAGGAATTTCGTCGACTTGGGGAGAAGGGAAAGCCGCTCTATAAAGCGTTTGATTGCTCAATCATGGAACTCGCAGATGATATAGCTTATGGAGTTCATGATCTAGAGGACGGGATTGGGCGAAATATTCTGGATAAGCAAGAAGCCGGAAAGGGTATAGAGGAAGGATTTCGAAAAGCAGGTGTCGACAAAGTTCGAAACGTCGCTGTGAGCGACTTGGTCGACAAGCTTTTCTCGGGGGATGCGTGTGAGCGTAAGCACGCCATTTCTCTACTTGTGGGATATTTTATCATGGAAATTCAGGTACGCCGACAGGGCGTATTTGAATCCCCGCTGCTCGATTTAAATGCCTATGTACCGCCTGCTACGCGCGCGCTTCTCGATCACCTTGCTAGAGACATCACTTATGATGGTATCGTCAAAAGGCGCGAAGTTCAGACTTTGGAGTATAAGGGAGAGAAGATCATCAGCGATCTTTTCCGAGCTTTCGCAGAACGGCCGTCATCACTCGTCGGTATGAAGGCGCTTGACCCATCCAATGACGAAATATCAAATGTCTTCCGCGGCTTTGAGCGAGATAAGAAGCCCGAAAAATCGTGGATGGACCTCGATGACCCACTGCGTTCCTCGATCGCTCGGGCTATTTGCGACTTTATTGCTGGGATGACCAATCCCTATGCAGAAAAATATCATCGGCGGCTTTTTGAGCCGGGATATGGCAGCGCGACTGACGAGCTTTAAGGCTAAATAGGGTGGGTCATCATGATGGCCCGGTTGAAATGGGTCGGCGCGTGCATTATATAAATGCGCGGAGCCGATCGCCAGGGCTGCAAGCGACCCAAAAGGCGGCAGATCAGATCTCAGACACCTAATGGCAACCCATTTGTGCCGGTGCAGGTGGTCACGAAGCGCTTGCGACTACCACTAAGACGCCGGTGAGAAATGGATTTGTCATGTCTATCTACAAAGAATGCGCGGATAATCTCCGCTCGCGATATCGTGAGCTGACCGGCGAGAAGCTGGGTTCCGGTTATTCTCATGAGCTCGTTGCGGCATACTTCAGCTATGGGAATAGCGCGGCCCTTCGGGCTGAGCAGGCGTATCCGCTTTCCAATCTTTGGCAAGCCGACGTTCTGATTCCCAACTTGCTCCTCATGGATGAGCGGGTGCAGAACCTAAGCAACCTTCCTGAAAACCTACCTAGCGTCGATGACTTGGCTGACTGGCTGGCCGAGTTCCTTATTGGCGCGGGCCACTTCTCGGGCATGGTCTGGCATACTCGCGACCTCTCAGATTACATCAACACGGATTATATCCAAAAAGACCCGATGATGATCGAGAACGATCTCTCGGGGGAGATCGCATCGACGAACGCATATTTTGACGAGCTTTACATCTATGAGGTTGAGATCGAGCGTTGCGAAGGTGCGCTTGTCGCCCATGTGGTCGGTGATCTTAACGGGGAGACGGATCAGGATAGGGTCTTCCATGGTGACAAGATCAAGTTCACTACCCTCATGACCTTCGATCGCGTGGCGGGTCGTAACGCCTACAGCTTGCCGAGGCTGGAAACCTCCGGTGCCGTCGACCAGTCATTCTATGAGGACAACGATGCTTAGTCAGTGAGGAGGCGGACGGCAGGCGGGGTAGCGCCTGCCGGAAGCCCGCAACGGACTCAGTTGTCGTGAAGCCTTCTGCGTAACAATCTAGCCTTTGAACCCTTTTTGTTCTATGAGCGGGGTTATCAGGGAGATTAGCTGGCATGGCTGCAAAATCGACGCTCAGTGAGCTCCGAAACGGAATCCAAGACATCTACCATGAGGTGATGCGCGAGCAGGGTAATGGGGAAGTATCGAACGCCGCAGTCCTGTCGCGGGTCAGAGTGGAGCAGGCCGAGGCGTTAAGTTCTCTAGCTCCCGCACTTGTGAACATTGCGCTGACCAAGCTGCTGAATGACGTAAGTTCCCGCAAACGTGGCAAAAGCACGTCCTCTCCGGTGGCGGACCTTTTCGGAGAATATCGCGTACCGGGTAGCGTAACTCTTGTGCGAGGCAAGAAGAAGGACACAGCTAAGCTTACCTTCCGCGAAGCCGAGTTATATGTGAAGGCTCGTGCCGAAAAGTCGGTGAGTGATCGTCATGAGCCGTGGCGGCAGTTGCTCGAAGTGTGTCGCGATCACGTTAAATCAGAGGATGACACCCTAGAAATTCTGATAGCGCGGGTGCGCCAAGCAAATAGTCGCAAGCTCGATCTTTAACGCTTCACTGATCGCTATTGCGTATCCCGGATATTTCGTCGGCCAATGCGACGGGCTTCATCTGCTAGATCGACAGCGGCACGGCTGGCCGGCTG
>NZ_JBLTWO010000018.1:0-26791 GCF_049889055.1 Rhizorhabdus antheiae
GGCGAATTCCTTGTAACAGGCGCTGCGCAAGGCTGGCCATTCACCGTGCAGGTCTGGATAGACAAATTGCCGTTCGGATCGAGGAAAAAGCCAACCGGCCCGCTTCCGTTCAACCCAAATGTGTTTATCGCCAGCGTGCCGTTGCCCGCCGAAACCTCGGAAGGATCGGGACCCGAAGCGGTCCCGCCCGCAGCCACCTGGACGTTGGTCAGAATTTCCAGATCGCCACCGGCGGTGTTGATCAGGAAGCTTCCGGCGGCCGAGAGCGGACCATAGCCCGACACGTCGCCATTGATCGAACTGATCGTCATGTCGCCGGCTGCGAGCGGTGTGTAGACGCTGTTCGTGTCTCCATCGAAACGATAGGACGAAATGGCCGCGAAGCTTCCGCCCTGCGCGGTGCCTGATCCACCGGGGCCACCGGCGCCGATTCCGCCGCTTCCGCTGGTAGCGCTGGCATTGATAAGCGTGGTGCCAAGCGTTACCGGCACGCCCCGTGCGAGGATTGCGGTGGAGCCGCCAACGGCGTTGCCGCCCGCTCCTCCCACTCCATTGGCGCCGGCGTCGTTCGTGGCCGCTCCTGCTCCCCCGTCACCGGCTTCTGCATAGACGTTGATCTGGGTATTGCCGAAGCTGCCGGTCCCCTGCGTAACGGGGGTGGTCGGACCGCTGAATATGCCCAGATCGACCCGGCCGCCGGTGGCGTCGCCGCCCCGGCCACCGGCCCCGCCCGTGGGACCCGTGACACCATCGCCGCCCAGACCGCCCATCGCGATCGCCTGAGCCGACGTGGTGCCGATGGAAACCGTGGAATAGCCCGCATAACCGCCGATCGCGATCTCACCACCGGTCGCTTCGCCACCGATTCCGCCGACAGCGCCGCTCGCGGTTGCCGTACCGGCCGAAGCACCAAAGCCGCTTGCTGAGACCGTGGCCGAGGAGGCGGTGATCGTGCTGGTCGATGGATTGGCCGCGTCGCGGAAGGCGAGCAGTTCGGCATAGCCACCGCGCCCGGCGCCCGCGGTACCTACAACACCGCTGGCACTCTCCCGCGCCTGGCCGCCGGTACCGTTCGACAGTATCGTGACGCCCGAGCCATTGAAGTTGAGCGTGCCCGAGGTCGTGTCCACATAGGAGCCGAGCGAGAAATCGGCCGCCGTACCACCAAGGCCGTCACCGCCATTGTCGCCGCTGCCGCCCTGTCCGCTCGAATCGACCTGCGCGCTGCTCGACACTGTGATCGTGGCGCGGTTGGCCCGGATGGCCGCTGCACCGCCACGCCCCTGCCCGCCGGCCGCTCCTTCCGGAGCGTTGGAGAAGGAATTGAAACCGCTGTTGCCGCCGACACCCTGCGCGGTCAGATTGAGGGTCGTCGCGCTGATCGTGCGGCCATTATTCGCTTCAACGACGACCACGCCACCGCGGCCTTCACCGCCACCATCGCGCCCCATTCCCCCGAAACCGGTAGCGCCCAGATCGGTCAGGCTCATCGAGATGTCCTGATTGGCCGCCGTCACGGAGATGTTGCCGCCGGTCCCGAGGCCGCCCAGACCGCCAACGGATGTACCACCTTCACCATTGGCATTCACGCTGAGAATACCGAAACCGATCACTCCGCCACCCGCCGTGGCGGCGAACGCGCCGCCCGTGCCGGCGCCGCCCGTGCCACCCGCTGTCGTAGCCGCGCCGCCGGCACCGTTGACATTGGCCGTTACCGGACCGGCAAAGCTGATCGTACCGCCGCTGGCGCTGACCGTTACCGAACCGCCTTGGCCGACGCCACCCGCGGTGATGCCTGAGCCGCCGGTGCCGATGGCGGTTAAACTGGCACCGGTCAGGTTGATCGAACCGTTGACCGCCGAAATCAGGATTGCGCCGCCCGTGCCAGCGCCGCCCACACCGCTGGTTGCGCCGCCGCCGAAAGCGGACGTGTCGACGGTGAGGTCGCCGTTGACTTGGACGAACGAGCCTTGGCCATTGGCCTCGATCGTCACGGAAGAGGACGAAGCGCCCACTCCATCGCCCGATTCGGACCGGGCCGTAATGATCGACAGGTCGCTGGCAAAGTTGAGCGTTTCGTTCACACCACTCACGCCGACCACGACATTGCCGAGCGCACTGATCGAAACCACGCCATCAAAGGTGCTCGACCCGGTGGTAACGCCGAAATTCACGCCGGTGCCGAACGAGTTGACTGTCAGATCGCCGCCAAAGTGGCTCCCCCCGGTCAAGAACAAGGGCGCGCCGGCCAGGATGCCGGTGCCGACATTGGCAACGGTGCTGAAATCACCGCCGCGCACGATGACACCGCCACCCGCTAGGCCGCCGCTGGACTGGCCAGACCGCCCCGGACCCAGATCTGAGCCTGCGGCGATCACGATTGACTGGTTCGAGGGATCGGCTCCGCCGGACAGCGTGAAGTCGATAGTGCCGCCGGTCATGTCGAGCACGGCGTTCTGAGTCTTCGGCGCGACGGCGAGGGACACCGTGCGCGAAGCGGCGCCATCCGCCAGAACATTGGTGATGCCGCCATGGGTCAGCGCGTTGACAAGACCGGTCCCGCTCACGACGGTGACCCCGGTCAGCCCTGTCACATCGACATTGGCCTGCTCCGCCGCCACATAGAACACATCGCCTGCGGCGGTGACCGTCCCGCTTTGATTGATCGACGGCGCCAGCAGCACGGCATAGCCATTGGTGCTGACATCATCCGACGCGATCCCGATCGACGCATTGGAAAGGCTCGCCCCCACCGACACGAGATCCGGGTTGGAGATGAACGGGTCGGAGAAACCGATATCGACCGTCGACAGCACCAGGCCACCGACGTCGATCAGCGCGGTGGAGCCTACCAGGATGCCACCGGGGCTGTAGAACCAGACGTTGCCGCCCGTGCCGGTGAGAGTGTTGCTCGAATCGTACAACCGGCTCTGGATCGTGCCGTTGAGGGCGATCCGGCGAGACGGGTCGTTGGGAATGATCCGGTTGAGGACGGTGAAGCCGCCCGTATTCGTCACCGAATTGCGGAACAGCACCGACGAACTGGACGGCAGGAAGACGATGTCGCCCCCACCGATGCCCGCATCGTCGGGCGTCCAGTTGATGATCGCCGTCGGCGCGTTGACCGTGATCGTGTCGCTGCCAGGGTTGCGGACGATGTCATATTCCGCCGTCGACAGCTGGCCGGGCGTGCCTGCGAAGGCGCCGCCGCCCGCGGGCGGCGGGGGCGGGGGCGGGGGCGGGGGCGAGATCGCGCCCTGCTGCACCTGGATCGAGAACATCATCGACGCCGTCTGGTTGTTGGCGTCGGTGACGGTCACTTCGAAGCTGTACGGACCGGCGATTTGCGGCGTTCCAGTGATATTGCCGGCCGAATCGACCACCAGCCCGAGCGGCACCGTGCCGCCGGTGACAGCGAAGCTGTACGGCGGAACGCCGCCGACCGCTGCGATCGACTGATTGTAGCTGGTACCGGTCTCAGCATCGGGCAGGGTGGCACCCGTATCGAAGCTTGGAGGTGTTGGCGGCGGCGGCGGCGGCGAACAGGTCGCGTTGATATTGCACTCGCCGGTCACCGTGCCCGTGTTGAGGGTATATTGCGCAGCCGTGATCGTGCCGGTGCCCACCACTTCGAACGTGATGCCGCGATCGGGCATATCGACCGACAGATCGAGGCCCGATGGATTGTCGAACAGGATCGCGCCGTCGGTGGCGCTGATCAGATTGTCCGGGGCACCCTGCTGAACATCGACGCCGGTGCCGAAGATGTCGACCAGCGCCGTCGATGTGATGTCGCCATTACTGGCCACGATGGAGAAGTTGCCGACGGTCGCGGTTCCGGGCTCGCTGCCCACCCCGGCGAAACCGCTGAGATCGGCAGTCACGCCCGCGAGGAGGATATCACCGCGAACGGTGGGCTGGTTGAAGCGCGCCGTCGATACGATGCCCAGCGATCCTCCCGTTCCGCTGCCGCCGGCACCGGGCGTTTCGCTGCTCCCGCCATTGCCGCCGGAACCGGTGGCCGCAAAGTTGACCAGACCCGAGATGCTCAGACCCGCGTCCGAACCGTTCGAGCCACGCGAATCGAGGGAGAGTTGGCCGCCCGTCGCCAGGCCGCCGGCGCCGCCATCGCCCTGGACCCCCTGAATCGATGGGCCACCCTCGCCACCATTGCCGGCTATGGCATTTGCAGAAACCGTCACGCCACCCAGTTGCACGCGGCCCTGCGTGCCCGCAGTGTCGGGACCACTGACCAGGCCGACCTGCACGGAGCCGCCCGTCGCATCGCCGCCGACGCCGCCTGCACCGCCCTGCGTCGGCCCGGACGGGACCTGCCCACCGCTTCCGCCCGCGCCGCCAGCAGCGTCTGCGGTAAGCGTGATCGGTCCACCGAGATTGAGTTGCCCCAGTCCGGCCTGCGCCCCCACGAAGATGCTGCCGCCCGTTGCCGCACCACCGAAGCCGCCGGTGGCGCCGCTGGCGGCATTTCCGCCGAACCCGCCTGCACCGTTGGCATTGAGGAAAAATTCGGTGCTGCTGGCCGTAACGCTGCCGACCGTGCTGCCCCCGGTCAGACCGGCGATGTTCGCGTCGCCGCCGATACCTAAGCCGGCATTGCCGACACTGCCCAGGACATCGGCAAAGCTCTGGCCCCCTTGACCGTTCGCGTTGAGCGTTACCGCCACGCCATTGATGTTGATCGTGCCTTCCTGGGCCGTGATCGCGACACCGCCACCGCCATTGAGCAGGTCGAAGCCGCCCTGACCGATGCCGCCGCTATAGCCGGCGCCGCCCTGGCCGTTGGCCTGGATCGTACCGCCACTCATGCTCAGCGTGCTGCCGGTTCGCACCGTGACACCGGCAAAGCCGCCGGTGCCGATCCCCCCGGTCGAATTGGTGAGGGCAATGCCGCCAGTCACCGCATCGCCGCCGTCACCATCGGCGATCAGCAGCACGCTGCCCAGGGTCATGGTCGTCCCGCCGATGGCGGCAATGTTCGCGGTGCCGCCCTGACCGTCGCCGCCCGCGGTTTCGCCTTGTCCGCCGAAACCGTTGGCGAACAGGCTTACTCCCGAATTGGCGTTGATCGTGCCGACACCGCCACCGAAGACCAGTTCACCACCGGTGCCTGCACCACCATTCGTTGCCGGCGACGAGCCGCCCGTTCCGGTGCCGCTGATCGATACCGGGCCCATGAAGTCGATCGTGCCGTCCGCTGCAACGACAATATTGGCGTTACCGCCGACGGCGATACCGCCTGCTCCCCCGCTGTTCGCGCCACCCGACGCATCCATCGAAGCATCGACCGGACCAAAGAAATTGAGCGTGCCGCCATCGGCGCTGGCGCCAAAGCGACCGCCGGTCGCGCTGCCACCGCCGCTCGACCCCCCATTGGCGATTGTGGCATCGCCCTCGAAGGCGACATTGGCTCTAACCGCGACCGTTGCGCCGTTGGACGCAAGGATGTCGAATCCGCCGGCCCGGGCGTTGCCGGACGAACCTCCCAGCGAATCGCCGCCATTGGCGGATGTCCTGACGAAGAGCCCCAAGGGATTCTGAGCAGTGCCGAAATTGATCGAAGCGGTTGCGCCCGATGCGGTGATACCGACATAGCCACGCTCCGGCCCCTCGCCAGGATAGACGGAAAGCGCGTTGCCGCCCGTTCCGTTGCTGCTGTTGCCGCCGCTCCCCCTGGCAACGAGGCTGGCAAGGCCGCTGCCACCGACCGCGATCTGACCATCGGTCGCCCCCAACAGGATTTTGCCGGCAAGCCCGTTGCCGGCCACACCTAGGCTCGAGAATCCGCCAAAGCCCGACGCGGTGATGTCAAGGCCGCCGAGATTGAGCGCACCACCGCTGATCGCGCTGACCAAAACGGTGCCCGCGACACCGTCGCCACCATTGCCCGAGACAGGCGCCCCGCCCCCGCCGCCATCGGCCTCGATCGTCAGCAGGCCGCCAATATTGATCGCCGAGTCGCTGCCCTGTGCGCGTACTGTTACATCGCCAGCCGTGCCCGTGCCCCCGTCGCCGCCATTGGCAGAGGTTGTGATCCGCAGCGAGCCCGCAGAGATGGTGCCCGAGGTGCCCGCAAGCACCGAGACATTGCCACCGGTCACCGTGCCGCTGCTCTCGCCGATGCCCGTGTCGATGACGAACGCGCCGGCCACGCTCACATTGCCCGAGGTCGTGTCGACAATGATGTCGGCACCCGCGCCATTGTCGGCGTCGATGCTGGCATCGCCGAGGAAGGTCGTGCCCGACAAGGTCAGATCGCGCGAGGCGCCGATCGTTGCGTCGGCCCCGATCGACCCACCCTGAATGCGCACCGTGCCGGTGCCGGGCTGGTTGTTCGGAATGGTCGTGTTTCCGAACACATCGTTGCCGGCCGACAGGATCACACCCTGATCGGTGACCGACGCGCCGCCGGCCTCGGAGAATTCGAGCGAGCCGCCGGTCAGCAGCATTGTCAGCGCCTGATTTTTGGGAACCGCGACCAGATAGATGTTGCGCGACGTGCCGGAACCCTGCGGCGTGACCACGGTCGTGCCGCTGTGCGTGATCGCATCGGCCGCTCCGGTACCGACCGGCACCGAGATGTCGAACAGGCCGCTGGAGAAGGTGATATCGGCCCGCTCGGCGGCGACATAGGCGACGCTGCCCTGCGACGCGACACTGCCCGACTGGACGATGCGCGGCGCGAGCACGCCGACATAGTTGGACGCCTGGAAATTGGCCGTCTGGATTTCGACCGTGCGGCCCGCATCGCTCGCGCCGATCGACACGACATCGGGATTGGGATCGGAGGGCAACCCGCCGAAGTCGATCGGCACGCTGGACAGGATGATCCCGCCGACATCGATGGAGGCAGAAGCGCCGACGAGAAGGCCGCCGGGGCTGTAGAACCAGACATTGCCGCCGGTCCCGATCAAATTGTTGTTGCCGTCGTAAAGGCGGCTGTTGATCGCCCCGTTGAGGGCGACGGCGCGCGTCGGGTCGTTGGGCAGGATGCGGTTCAGGACAGTGAAGCCGCCCTGCAGCGAGGGGTCGTTGCGATAATTGGCGGTCGTGCCCGACGGGAGAAAGTCGATCGGGCCGCCACCCGACTGAACGTCGGTCGGGGTCCAGGTGATGATCGAGGTCGGGTTGCTGACCGTGATCGTATCGGTGCTTTCGCTCTGCGTCAGGACGACGCCAGCGCCGAGACTCGGTGCGCCAGCGGCGAACGCGCCGTTGGCCGCGAGGCTTTCGCGCGCGGGGAAGGCGAGGATCGTCGCCATCGCCAGCGCCGACGTAAGCGTCCGCATGTTGCCGCCACCGCGCGCCGCGCGTCCGAATGGATCGACCGCGTGCCGCCCCAGCAATCCCGGTCCGCTGCCGAGAAGTCCGTTACCGCGCCCTGAGCCCCGCTTTGTCATACCATCCCCCAAACGAACCAAACCCCGCCCGTATGAATGCGCCCCATCACTGCGCCGTCGATGCTGCCCCTGCGGCCTTTGCCGCCGGAAGCAGCGCCCGCTGGCCGTCGCCGACGATCGCGAAGGCCGACCAGTAATAAGGGTGGGACGTATTCGGATCGTCCATCAGCCCCACCTGTGCATTGCGCATCGCGGTCGCCATCGGCGTCCCCGGTGGCGCGGTGAAGAGGCCGGTGATCAGCCGCTTCGTGGCGTTGAAATCGTCCGGCACCGGCCAGTGGCTGGCGACAACGGTCCGCGCGCCCGCGCCCACAAAAGCACGTACGAGGCCATCGAGCGCAAAGTTGCCGCCGGTCGTGACGCCCGCCTCGCGCGTCGCGCCGACGGTCGCCATGCCGGCGGTGTCGCAGGCCGACAGAACCACCACGTCGGCATCGAGCTTGAGGTCGAAAATTTCCTTGAACGACAGCAGGCCGTCGGACGTGCCGCCGCCGAACGAGGTCAGCAGCGCCGGTCGCGCCGGGCATTCCGGACGCGGCGCGGTGACCAGGCCGTGCGTCGCGAAATGGATGATCCGGTACTGCGCCAAGTCGTTCATGCCGATGATGGTCGAGTCCGAGAAATCCGCCCCGACTACCAGCTTCGACTTGTCCTGACCGATGATCCCGCTCGCGAGATAGAGTTCGGACGAGGAGATCGGGTTGTTCCAGTTGCTGAGCGGCCAGGCGCATTCGTCGGCCTGCGACGGCGGCGGCACGAAGAAAGGGTTGAGCGCGGGGCGCGCATTCTCGCCCATGCCGAGATAGCCCATCGCCGCTTTCGAGCTGGCCACATCGCGACCGTCGACGAAGGAGCGCGGGCTGACCACGGTCGATACATCGCGGTCGCGGCCGAGCCAGGCGACACCCCGGAAATCGAAATCGTCCGCGTTCGGCTTCTTCAGCCGCGCGAGATAGGCATCGACGCCCGCCTGCTCGATCGGCAGCAGATTGGCCGGCAGCTGCAGCAGCGGGCCATCGGGCTCGAAGATGAAGTTGCGGACCTGGTGAAGCTCGGCATCGACCGGGCCCATCAGCGTCACATAGAGCTTGCGGGCGAGCACTACATCGAACGGATAGGTCGCGACCTGCCCATTTTCGACCTTCACGACCGAATCGCGGATCTTGGCGACGGTGTCCTCAAGCTCCTTGGTGGTCGTATCGAGCTTCCACGCCCGGGCCACGGTCGGCGATACGAACATCGCATAGGCATCCTGCCCGACCAGCGTGACCTTGTAATAGCCGTCGCCCGCCCGCAGCGCCTTTTGCAGCTCTTCCACGCCCATGGTCGAGGGCGACAGGACGCGGTAGCGCGGGAATTTGGCAAGCTTCGCCTGGAGAGCGGTCTGATCGCGCGAATAGCGGGCAAGGCGCCCTCGTGCCTCTTCGAGCGCGGTGCGATCGGCCGGCGTCGGCGCCGGGAGCGAAGCCAGACGCGCGACGTCGCCGGTCGCGCGGGCAATGTAGCGCGACAGGGTCACCGACTGACGGAACAGCCCGGCCGCCTCGTCATCGCCGCCCGACAACTCGCGCGCGAGCAGCGCCTGGGTCTGGGCGATGCCGGGCCGCAGCATCAGCTGGCTGGCGGTGAACATCTGGGCAACGGCCTTGGGGTCGCTGGCCGAACGCTCGGCAAGCAGGCGGAAATAGGGGCGCAGCAGCGTCCGGATCGACGACATCGCGCCGGGGACATTTTCCGACGCGCCGATCAGTTCGCCAAAGAGCGTCATGGCGCGGTCACCCTGTCCATGGCGGCTCAGGAAGCCTGCGAAGCGCGCCTTGGCACCCAGCGCCACGGCAGTGTTCGGATATTGGATCTCGACCACCTGCAGCGAGTCGGCGAACAGGCGCTCGGCCTCTTCGATCCGCCCCTCGGCTTCGGCGGTCAGCGCGAGTTCGCTCTGCACGCTCGACCGCAGCCAGCCGGTGCTGTTGATCTTGCCTTCGCGCACCGCCTGCATCGCGGTGACGGCTTCGTCGAAGCTGGTGCGCGCCTCGGCATATTTCTTCTGCGCGCGGAAGACGACGCCGCGCAGGAGCAGCGCCTGGGCATCGAGGATCTGGGCACGCTCGAACGGCTGGATCGATCCGTCGAGCCCGGCCATCTGGTTGATCGCCCCGCCTTCGCGGTTGAGATCGTCGGCAACCGTCTCGCTGATCTCGCCTACGGCAAGCTTGGCGTCGGCGGTCTGAACCGCCTCGATCTCGGCGACCGGCTTGGCGAGCTCTTCGAGAGCGCGGTCAAGCTTGCCCTGGTTCAGATTATGGATCGCGTAGAAATTGCGCAGCATGCGCCCGACCACCGGATCGGCGAGCGCAGACGGCGTCGCAGCGCGCCCGAACAAGGCATCCGCCGTGGAGAAGTTGCGCTGGTTCGATTCCTGCAGAGCCTGGTTGGCGAGATATTCGGACAGGCGCGATTGCGCCTTCGACGAGCCCGCGTCGCGCTCGACCAGCGCCTCGAAAAACTCGGCCGCCTCGGCATAGGAGCCGTCATTGTTGCGCGCATAGGCTTCGGCCAGCGCGCTTTCGCTGTCCAGCGCGCCGGCCTGCACACGGGCGAAGGCTGCGGGATCGCCGGCCGAGGTGGTCGCCACCTGGACCTCGCCCTTGACGATGCGGTCGGCAACCAGCGTCCGCAGGCCGAGCTGCATCGCGCTGTCATAACCACCCAGGCCGGCGGCGACATAATCGCTGCGCCCGTCCGAGTGGATGTAAATCTTGTACGATAGCTCATTGGCGTCGACGCACTCGCGCATCTGGACCTTGCCGAGCCCCTCGACATCGATCGACTCCGGACGCTGGCAGGTCAGCGGTGCGTCGGCACTGGCGATCACGCGCTGAACCGGGTCGTCGCCATTCTTGCGCAGCGCGAACAGACGGCCGACCGGCGACGCTGCATCTCGGCAAACGACGCGATAGCCGCGGTCGAACATCGTCGCAAGGACCGGTCCGACCGATCGGCTCTGCGCCGTGCAGAGTACGCCCGTGGTGCCAATCCGGAAGCTGTTGCGCAGCGAAAGCGGGGCCGGCTGCGCAGCCATGGCGGGGGCTGGCAGAGCGAGGGCCAGCGAGGCGATCAGCACCGTGCCGAGTGCGGAGCGGCGATTACGCATGAAGGGCATCCTCCCGGAGCGCCACGGGGTTCTTGCGCCCGGACGCGAAATGGACATGAAGACCGGCCGACGCCTTCCGCGCCGCCAGCAGAGGCACAGGCGCGGCAGGGGCGGACATCAGCGCCGCTCCCAGGGCCAGAGCTGGGTCGTGACCGAAATCAGGAAGCGGGGGTCCTTGTTCTTCGTCTGGAACCCGGCCTTCCTGAGCGGCACGGCGACCGTGCCATCGATGCGGAGGCGGTTATTCCAGATGGCTCGCAGACCGCCGCCGACCGAATAGAGCGCATCGAGATCGTCCGGTCCGAGCTGCTTGTTCCACGTCAGTGCGACATCGGTGAACACATAGGGCAGAATGTTCAGGTTCACCTTCTGGAAGGGCTGCACACGGGGAAAGCGCAGTTCGAAGCCGCTGCCGAGACCGCTGTCGCCGATCACCGTGCCGGGATCGTAGCCGCGCCCGATCGAGAAGTTGCCACCCGAATATTCCTCGAAGCTGAACAGCGGATCGAACGCATATTGCGCGCGGGGCGTGGCGGCGATCCAATAGCCCTTGCCGAGCGCATATTCGAGCGAGGCCGAGGCCCGGACCAGCCGCGACGTCTTGTCGCCGTCGAGCCGTGCAGGCGGCGTGTAGTCGGCGGGGAGCGGACGAACGGTCGGAACCGGCGGGGATGCACCGAATATGTCCAGGCCCTGGCGGAACTCGACCGAGCCCGACGCCCGCCAGGTGGGGAAACGCCGCTCGGCAATATCGGCGGCATCGAAGTCGAGCCGGAGATAACCGACGCGCAGACGATCCCGAGTGAGGTCGATCGCGTCAAAGGTAACGACCTGATTGAGATAATCGAAACCGGCCGCACCCGAGAGGCTGAAGGCTTGGGTGCGGATGAAAGGATAGCGGGCTTCGCCGGTGGCGAACAGCGTGCGAGCACGAAGAGTATTGGTACCGCCGACATCCGGCTTCGACCAGGCGTAGGTGAAGTTGCCGCTGAGAACGAGCCCTTCCGAGCCCAGGCGGGTGTCGTAGCCCAGCTGAACGAGCCGCTGCTCCTTGAAGTCGGCGGTGCTGCCGACCGACGCGGTCAGCCGGTCGCCGCCGAGCAGGCCGTAAGCCGCTCCCTGCAAGGTGCCGTTCCAACGCCCCGAACTGCGTGCCGAGAAATTCTGGAGGCTGTAATTCACTTCGACCGGAGTGCGCGTCACGCTGACTTCGCCGACCAGCTCGCCCGGCGCACCACCCGCCGGCTTGAGCGCCAGCCGTACATCATAACCCGGAAGGTCGCGCGCCAGGATCAGATAGCGTTCGGCATTGTAGCGGTTGAACACCGTATCTTCGGTCAAATGCGACAGATAGCCCGCGAGCAGCTTTTCGGCCGGGCCTGCATCGCCGCGCACGCGCACCGCGACGATCTTCGCGAACAGGACCTGGAACTTGACCACGCCATTTTCGATCCGCTGCACCGGCACCTGAACGGCGGCGAGATAGCCTTTGCGACGGAGCGCAGTGGCGGCGGCATCGCGGATCGTACAGATGGTGGCGATCGGGCGGTCGGCGCCGAGCAGCGATGCGTAGGAGGACTTCAGCTCCTCCGCGGAAACGCCCTGGAGATTGGCGAACTGCGCCTCGGTGATGGTAACCTTGATATTGGCGTAGGCCGGAGCATCGAGCGCGCAGGGAGCGCGTTCGATATCGCCGTCGATGGTCAGGCGCGATGGCCCTGGAGCGGGCTGCTGCGTCGTCCGGTTCAGCTCATCACGGCCGGGGGCGATCTGCTGACCGGTCGGCGTCTGGACCTGCGCCAGAATCGCCGAGTCCATCGACGAAGCAACGAAACAAGCTGCCAAGACGGCAGCGGGCCTGAACGGACTGCGCAAAACGTCCCCCGATTTCCCCTGTTCGGCGATCCCCTTCGCCAGCCGCCTCATTACCCGCCCGCCTAGGGCTTGTCATCGGAATAGTTCAATCCCGATCAATAGTTTGTGCGTTCCATCACAGCCCTGGACGGAGCGAGAATCGCCCAACGGCAAACGCCAAGTCGTTACTGATCCGACCCGATCTGCCACCCTTGGCGCTTGCGTCGGGCGATCACTTTACCTAGAGGCGCGCTCGCGACGGGTCCCGGAGACGGGACCAAAAGGGAATTCGGAAGCGGGCAACCGCCAGCCGGAGCTGCCCCCGCAACTGTGATCGGCGAGCGATCGTCCGCGCATGCCACTGGATGTCCGACATCCGGGAAGGCTGGGCGACCGCGATGACCCGAGAGCCAGGAGACCTGCCCGTCGCGGTCGTTCCATCGTGCGGGCGGGGTGCACCACATGATCGAGGCGAAATCCTCGCGTGACGACGATCATAACGGGTCGCGCGCGGAGGATGCCCATCCTTTCCGTTCGGGGCCCTGATGACTTGTCATTGAGGGGTTTCCGCCATGTCCAGACTATCGCTCCTTCCCTACCTCCTGCTCTCGGCTGCGGCCCTGCCGACCGTCGCCCATGCCGAAACCGGAGCCGAGGACGCCGACACCATAGTCGTCACTGCGACGCGGACCGAGACGCCGCTCTCTCAGGTCGCTCAGTCGATCTCGGTCGTGGATGCGAAGATGCTGGACCTGCGGCAGACGCCATCGGTGGCAGAACTGCTGCGCACGCTGCCCGGCGTCACCATCGTCCGCAATGGCGGTCTCGGCTCGACCACCAGCGTGTTCATCCGGGGCGCCGAGAGCGATCAGACGGTGGCGCTGATCGACGGGGTCAAGCTCAACGATCCGTCTGCGCCGGGCGGCGGTTTCAACTTCGCCGACCTGCTGACCGACAATCTCGACCGGATCGAGGTGCTGCGCGGCGCGCAATCGGTGCTGTGGGGCAGCCAGGCGATCGGCGGCGTGGTCAACCTGATCACGTCCGCGCCGACGCAAGCGCTGCAGATCAGGGCGAGCGGCGAATATGGCCGCTACGACGCCGGTCGCGCGGTCGCGAACGTCGCCGGTACCGTCGGTCCGGTCGCGCTCAGTGCGGGTGCCGGCTATCTGACCACCGACGGCATCTCCGTCGCCGATCGCAGTGGCGGCGGGACCGAGCCGGACGGCTATCACCTGTTCGGCGCACATGCGAAGGCGCAGGTCACGCTGGCGGACGATCTGTCGCTCGACCTGCGCGGCTTCTACACGAAGAGCAAGGTCGACCTCGATGGCTTTCCGCCGCCCAGTTTCGAACTCGGCGATACCGAGGAATATTCGCGGCAGGAACAGATCGTCGGCTATGCCGGGCTGAACGCCGGACTGTTCGACGGCCGGCTGAAGAACCGCCTCGCGGTCGCCTGGACGCGGATCGATCGGCAGAATTACGACCCGGCCGGCACGCCCGTTCTGACCTTCGACGCATTGGGCCGCAATCTGCGGTTCGAATATCAGGGCGGCGCGGAGCTCGCGCGCTGGACCGACATCACCTTCGGCGCCGAGCATGAAGGCCAGCGCTATCGGACCGAAAGCATCTTTTCGCCGCTGGACAACAAGAAGGCGAACATCGACAGCGTCTATGGATTGCTGACGCTGCGTCCGCTCGCAGGGGTGACCGCCGCAGCCGGCATCCGACATGACGACCACAGCCAGTTCGGCGGGAAGAGCAGCGCCAATGCCAGTCTGGTCTGGACGCCCAATCGCGGCGCCACGGTGCTCCGCGCGACCTACAGCGAAGGCTTCAAGGCCCCCTCGCTCTATCAACTCTACGGCGACTTTGGCCGGGATGACCTCCGCCCGGAAGAGGCGAAGAGCTGGGATGCGGGCATCGAACAGTCGCTCATCGATGGCCTGCTTCAGGTTCGCGCGACCTGGTTCGAACGCCGCGTCGTCAATCAGATCGACTTCGATCTGTCGACCTTCACCTATGCCAATATCGCTCGCGCCAGGGCGCGCGGCGCCGAACTCGAACTGGTGATGCAGCCGACGGTCGGCTTCGAGGTTCGCGCAAACTATACCTATACAAAGGCCCAGAATCGCGAGCGTAGCAGCGCCAATTTCGGCAACGACCTCGCGCGTCGCCCGCGCAACGCGGTCAGCGTGACCGCCGATTATGCATGGACCGCGGGATCGGTCGGCGCCACGATCACGCATGTTTCCGGCAGCTTCGACAATGCCGCGAACAGCGTCAGGCTGGGTGGCTATGCGCTGGTCGACATCCGCGCGAGCATGCCGCTTACCCAGAGCGTCGAACTGTACGCCCGCGTCGAAAATCTCTTCGACGAGCGCTATCAGACCGCATCGGGCTATGGCCAGCCGGGCCGGGCCGCCACCGGAGGTGTGCGGCTGCGATATTGAGGGCGGGTCGGTGGCCTATCCTGTCGCGCGTGACGGCAAGGGGACTTCCGGCGAAAGCCGAAGGTTCTTGGCCGGGCCTGCCAGGCGATTTTCAGAGCCTGCCCGCAAGAGCGAAGACGCGCATCGCGTCGTAGATCGTCGGCGCATCGAGCTTGGCAAGGGCCAGGGCCCGGGCGCGCTGCACGTCGCGGGACGTGACACCTATCGTCGCCGCAATGTCGGCGTTCGACAGCCCCTCGAAGATCAGCGCCATCAAGCGGCCCTCCTCTCCGGTCAGCGACGCGATCCGGCGCCCCGCATCGGCAGAGAGGTGCTGCCACCGATCATCGGCCCTCAGGCGGTGCAGCGCCCTGTCGACCGCATCGAGCAGCGCTACCGGATCGAACGGTTTATGAAGAAAGTCGATAGCACCCAGCCGGAACATGCGAACCGCCGTGGCGAAATCGCTGAACCCCGTGACGACGACGAAGGGAAAGGGCTGCGGCAGCCGCGACAGGGCCTCGACGACCACGCTACCGCTCGATCCCGGAAGCTGCATGTCAACGAGCACGCAGCCTGGACCCAAGCTGTCGAGCGCCTCGAGAAAGCTGTCGCTGCTGTCGAATTCGGCATGATCCCAGTCGCCATCGGCCTGCATCAGGCTGACGATCGAGGCCCGCACGATCGCTTCGTCATCGATGATGTAAAGCCGCTTGCCGCTCATTGTCGCAGGACGATCAAACCCAACGCCACATATGCCTCCACGCCACGATATCACGGACTGGAATGTCCAGTAATCCTCGAATCTTGGCTGGCAACATAAAATTAAATATCAGTGAGAATTGGCATATTATAACAGAAATTTCACCCATCCCTCTTCCGGCAAATATATGTCATAATTTCAGATACCGGACATAGACAGACCGCGCAACTCGGGCAGGCCTTTTTGAAAATCAGTTTTATCCTCCAATTACGAAGTCTGTGAATTTTATTTCTCTCTCATGGAATTCGGTTCGTCTATATTATATCGACGGTCACATGTCTGTTCCGAAATTTCGTCGGCACCGTCTCCGCGTTGCAAGGCTTATCAAAAGCGCTCGAACCACCAGATTGGAACGGCTATGCGAAAAGCGCCCATTGGTCGCCTCTCCGGTGTTCTACCTAGCTCTGGAAACGCGCTGTTAAGCCCTTCCGAATAGGGTCTGCCGGCAATCATGGCTGACCGGGCGGCTGAATGGCGAAGATCCTCACCGTAGACGATTCCTCGACGATCCGGCGATTGCTTGGGGCGGTCCTGCGTGGGCAGGGCCATGACGTGGTGGAAGCTGAGGATGGCGTCGCCGCACTGGAGTGGCTCGCCGAACATGACCGGCCCGACCTGCTGATCACCGACATCAACATGCCGCGTCTCGACGGGCTTTGCCTTGCCGAAGCCGTGCGGACGCTCGACCGCCACCGCGATCTCCCGATCCTGGTCCTGTCGACCGAATATTCGGTCGAGAAACAGAGCCGCGCGCGCAAGGCCGGCGTTGCCGGCTGGATCATTAAGCCCTTCGAACCAGCCAAGCTTCTGTCCGCCGTGGAACGCGCTGCTGCCTGAAGGCAGCCCCCGGCTCCTTAGCCCCGCTGCCGCCCGAAAAGATCGAGCATTTGCCCGGCACTGCGATCGATATCGTGCCGCGCGACAACACGGCTACGCCCCTCCAGGCCGAGCGTAGCAAGCCGTTCCGGCGAACAGGCCAGCGCTTCTGCCATGGCCTGGGCCAGTCCGACCACGTCGCCGGGCGTCACCAACCAGCCGCAGCCCTCGTCCACCAGCTCGGCGATGCCCGCAACCGGGGTCGTCACCACCGGCCGGCCGAGCGCCAGCGCCTCCATCAGCACGATCGGCAACCCTTCGGCATGGCTCGGCAGGATCACGGCGCGGGCGTCGCCGATCAGCCGGCGCACCTCTGCATTGTCGCGCCAGCCCAGCAACCGGACATGGCCCGCAACCCCGGCTTCGGCGACTGCCCGTTCGACCGCACCCCGATCTTCACCGTCGCCGACCAGAAGAATCTGCATCTGAGGATGGTCTGGCAACAAGGCAGCCACCGCAGCCGGAATGTCGACCTGCCCCTTCTGTGGGCAAAGCCGGCCGACACAGAGCAGCATGGCCCCCGCCGGCTCGACATCCGCCGGATCCGGATAGTCGCGCAGGTCGAGGCCGCAGGAGATGATCTCGACCCGGCTCTCCAGAGCATCGGGCAGGTGCCGGACCAGACGGTCGCGGCAATAGCGGCTGATCGCGACGACAGCCTCGGCATGGTACGCCTTGTCGACGAAGGCGTTGCGACCGAGCACTTCCAGTTCGTCGGGCCCGTGCACGGTGAAGCTGTAACGCGGACCGCCCATGAGCCGCGAGAGCATCGCGACCGCCGCCGCATTGGTCGAGAAATGTGCGTGGATATGGTCGATGCCGAGCGCGGCACAGCGCCGCCGCAGTCGGATCGCCTGCGCCACATAAGCGACATGCCTGACCATGCCCTCCCCGGCACGGCGGTAAAGTGCCCAGCCACTGCAAATCGCCCGGAACAGGCCGGCAGGGTTGCGCAGCAGTTCGACAATCAGTCCCGCCAACAGTCCGAAGAGTTTGCCGCTCAGCAGATATTCGGTCTTGTCCTGCTCGACACGATCGGCGGGATCGACCAGCGCCTCACTCCAGCGGCGGACGGCGAACCGCTTGACCGGCACCCCCGCCCGCTCGATCGCGGCGATCTCGCGCCGGATGAAGGTGGTGCTCGTCATCGGATAGCTGTTGAGAAGATAGGCGAGCCTCACCGCGACCGGGCCTCCTCGACCAGCCGGACCACCTCTTCCATGCAGGCATGGGTGACGACCGGGCTCTCGACCTGCCGGGATCGCACCAGCTGCGTGAAATGCGCAATTTCGTGCCGATAGGGCGATCCGCCTACCGGGTGCAGATCACCGCCGATCCATGCGACGGCATCGCCCAGACGGCGCAGCAGGGGATTCTGCCGAACCGCACTTCGCCGGCGCGAAGGCCGCTTCACTCCGGCCGGTCGAAGGCGCATACGCTGCGCCGACAGCAGCGGCGGGTACAGTTCGAGCGTCGCCGCTTCGCCCTCGATGCGGAGGTCGTTCGGAAGGCGCTCGACGAAGGAGACCGACAGATCGGAACGCGCGCCGGCGGAATGGCGTAGCGACAGCCGCGCGGCCACATCGATACCGGCGCCGTCGCGCTCGATTTCGCACGTCATCTCGGCCACCGGACCCAGCAATATCCGCGACAGCATCAACGGATAGACCGCGCGATCGGCAAGCACGCCGGTCTCAGGCGCAAACAGGCGAGGAAAAGCCTCACGCGAGACGGGATAGCCGAAACTCGCCTCCAGCCGGTCGATGGGGCCAAGCCGCCCTTCGGCGACGATGGCGACGGCGCGCGTGAGCGCCGGCAGGAAGGGCGTCGCCACCGCCTCCATGAAGGTCAGACCGCGTGATCGCGCGAGTGCGACAAGCGTCCGGACATCGTCGACGGCGAGCGCGACCGGCTTCTCGCACAGCACCGGCTTGCCTGCCTCGAGCGCCAGACGCGATTGGCGCACATGATCGGCATTGCCGCAGGCCACATAGACCGCCTCCGCCTGGTCGAACGGGACGTCCCCGACCAGCGCGCGCATTGTCGCGGCCATGCGACCGCGACCGGTCACGGTGAACCGCAACGGCGAGCCGGTGCTCACCAGCGCATGGGCTCCATCGGGTCGAACTCCGTCACCAGCCGGTGATCGCCGCCCGCTTGCATGGCAAGGCTGGCTTCGGTCAGGTGCAGCGCGAAATCGCCGGCGAGACGCGGTGACCGGCCGGCAGCGATGGCGCGCATCATCTCGGCAACGCCGAGGGCGAAGTTCATCGACGCGGCGCCACGGCGGCCGAGCATCGGATGCCCGTCCCCGGCCCAGGGCACGCGGCGCGCGATCGGGCTGTTGACCAGTCGCCGGCGCACGACGTGACGCCGGCGCACCCGGACGGCAGCGCCGTTCGCCCAGGCATCATCGACTTCCAATATGCCGTCGTCGCCGAAAATCCTCAGGCGGTGGTCGTGCCGGGCGACGATCGAACAGGTCAGCCGCGCGACCACCGAATCGAAATAGAGCGTCGCCGAAGCATAATCGGGCGCGTCATGGCCGGCGCCCGTCTGATCCTCGTCCAGACAGCGCGCCGAACCGCCGACGACGCGGCGCACCGGTCCGAAGATCGCCATCAGCCAGCTGAGATAGTAGCCGGCATGTTCGAGCGTACATCCGGTGCGGAACTCATTCTCCGCCGGCCATGGCGCTCCGCTCACCGACAGCCAGCGCCGGAAGGGTGCGCTGCTGATGAAATCGTCATCGAGCTCGGCATAGACGAGCCGGGGACGTCCGATGCGACCGTCGCTGACCGCCCGCCACAGCGTCTGGGCCGCCCGACCGAGCACGCTGCAGGGCGCGGAGGCGAGGTGAAGTCCCCGCGCCTTCGCCAGCTCGGCCAGAGCGACAGCCTCGTCCAGGTCGAGAGCGAGCGGCTTCTCGCTCCAGACATGCAGGCCGGCCTCGAGCGCCTGTCGGGTGACGGCTGCGTGCGACGACGGATTGGTGAGGTTGAGCATGATATCGGGACGCGCCTCGACCACCGCATCGAAACCCGCCAGCGCGGGGAGCGACCAGTGGGCAGCGAAATGCGCAAGCCGCACCGCATCATGATCCCAGACGCCGACGATCTCGAGCTCGGGAAAGGCGCACAGTGAGGCGAGGTACAGGTCGGCGACATAGCCGGCACCTATGATGGCGATTCGCCCCTTAGACTGGCTGTCCCCCGATGCCATGGTGCGATGCTAGGAGCCGCCGACCCGCTTCGCAATGGGCAGCAGGGGCATATCAATGCATATCAATGCCTGCAAATCCATCGCCGTCCGGAACCAGGTCACGCTGCCACCGACGCCACCGAAACGACCTTCATTAGAGCGTAACGCGACCGTTACACGAGGATGTCCGGACGGGTTTTACAGCGCGCGGGAATAGCGATATGATGGGTGTCATGGAATCGGGCCGCATCGAGAAACTGACCGAGGCGCAGCGCATCTGCCTGCGCATGGTTCTCATGCATCTTTCTTCCAAGGACATTGCCCGCGAACTCGGCATTTCTCCCCATACGGTCGACCAGCGCCTGCGCATGGCGATCCAGATTCTCGGGGTTGCCAACCGCTTCGAAGCGGCCCGGCTGCTCGCCAAATATGAGACCCCGAACGCATATCAATCGGCCGTATATCAATCGCCGCACGTTGCTCAATCGGCGGTACATGCCACTGTCGACCTGTCCGATATCCACGGGATGCGGCAGGCCGAAACGGACTTTCACGGAAGTTCGGTTCGCGAGGAACAGCTGGCTTTTCGAACCCCTGCGTTCGTTACCGGTGGCGCCTTCGTAAACCTGCCCGTCCCTACCCCGGGGAGGGAACGTAATGATCTGAGTGTCGTGCAAAGGCTGGGATGGATCCTTTCGATCGCCATCGCCTCGGCCCTTGCATTCGGCGGACTTCTCGCCGGCCTCGATGCGCTGAAGCGCCTGTTTCAGGTCTAAGCGCTACCCGGACTTTCATCATTGCCAGACAGGGACGCGCAGCCTCGGACAGGCTGTGCGAAAGGAGCAGCACATGTTCAATCGCCAGACCATTCTGAAGCGCCGCGAAGTTGCCCAGGAAGTCGCCGACCGTCTGATGGCGGCCGAGCATGCCATTGATCAGGCGATCGCCCGCACGGCGGAGCTGACCGCCTTCATTCCGTCCGCTCGCGCCGAGGCCGATCTGGCCTGCGAAGTCGGCCAGGAAGCGCTCGAATATGCGGCCGAAAGCTTTTCGACGCTGGTAAAGGCCCGCGCCAAGATCATCGCCAGCCACCGTGAGCTCGCCGCGACCAAGGACGAGATCGGTCTGAAGACCTATGCTCTGGGCGGCCTGGTGGGTAAGCCGTACAAGTCTGAAGTGCACCACCTCGCCGAAGTCGCCTGATCGGGAAGGGCCGGGCCGGGAGCGGCCATGCCATGCTTGACCGGCCGGAACTGATATGATCCGGTCGGGCGATGGCCCTCCTCAACCAGCTCTTCTACCTGTTCGTGCTGATCGCCGTCGCCTCCTATGCGGGATGGCGGGGCGGCTGGCCCGAACGGATCGGCGCGGCGATCATGGTCATCGGATCCATCCTGACCGTCATCGCCGCGAAGTCCTTTTATCCGGGGTGGCAGACGCCGCAGGCGGGGATCTTCATCGTAGATCTGCTCGTGCTCGCGGGGTTCGGCAATCTCGCCCTCAATAGCGATCGATATTGGCCATTATGGGTAACATCCTTCCATTTGATCGCAGTGACCATTCATCTGGCCACTCTCGCAGATCGCTCGGTCGCGGCGCTGCCCTACGCATGGGCGGCGGAGTTCTGGGCCTATCCGATGCTGGCCGGCATAGCGGTGGGCACCTGGAACCGCCGGCGCCGGGTTCAGGCTTCGGGCCAGCGACCGAATGTCGTGCGATATTAGAATCGCTGATCGAGCCGCTGGGCCTGGCCCATGGCGGCGCGATCGTCGACGAGCTGCTGGACGAGTTCGGCACACTGCCGGCGATCCTGGCAGCCGACCCGGCCCAGCTGCACGCCTGCCTGCCGGAAGACGGCCTTGTCGCCGACCTGCTGGTGGCGATGCGTGTGGCGATGCTTCATTCTTTGCGGACGCGGCTCAGCGAGAGCCCGATCCTGTCGACGTCGGAAGCACTGACCAACTATCTGTTCGCGAGCATGGCCTATAACGGGATCGAGCATCTCCGGGTGCTGTTCTTGAACTCGAGCAACCGCCTGTTGCGCGACGAGCTCATGTCGCGCGGCACCGTCAACCAGGCGCCGCTCTATCCGCGGGAGATATTGAAACGGGCTCTGGAGCTCGGCGCGACCGCGCTGATCCTGGTCCACAATCATCCGTCGGGCGACCCGACCCCGTGCCAGGCCGACGTCAAGGCGACGGCACATCTGGTCGCGGCCGCCCGGACGCTCGACATTGCCGTTCACGACCACCTCATCGTCGCCCGGACCGGCTGGCGCAGCCTGCGCGCCGAAGGGTTGGTGTGAGGCCATGTCCGGCGTGGAGGGCAAGAAGAGTAGCAGCGTAATGGAGACGAGTATGATCCGCGACTTCGCCAGGAGGGTGATCGACGATTTCGGCGATCAGACCGACAGCTATGTGGCGAGCCGGATCGGCATCCTGATCCGCGACGGCGACAGCTATGGCGTCGGCTTGTGGAAGGCCGTCGCGACCGAGATCGAACGCCTGCGCCTGCCCGAAAAGACGATGCCGCGCAGCCGGCACTGAACGAAGATCAGCACAGGCCGCGCCTCGATCGCGGCACATGAGTACCCGGTCGGTCGTCCTCCCCCCGATCCGACCGACCGGGGACACCAGGGAGGACTTCCAGCCCCCACGGGGCGGCGGATCGACAAGGGGCTTTGCGATCCGCCGCCCATCGGGCTGACGACCGCACCGCCTCCATCTTCGCTTTCGACCGGCCGGCACTCACAACGGAGCCCGGCCAACCGGCTTTACGCCTCGTCACCCATGCGCAGCGCGGCGATGAACGCCTCCTGCGGGATGTTGACGTTGCCATATTCGCGCATCCGCTTCTTGCCCTCTTTCTGCTTCTCGAGGAGCTTGCGCTTGCGGGTGGCGTCGCCGCCATAGCATTTGGCGGTGACGTCCTTGCGCATCGCCGCGATCGTCTCGCGCGCGATCACCTTGCCGCCGATCGCGGCCTGGATCGGGATCTTGAACATGTGGCGCGGGATCAGGTCCTTGAGCCGCTCGCACATGTGGCGGCCGCGCGCTTCGGCGGCGGCGCGGTGGACGATCATGCTCAGCGCGTCGACCGGCTCGCCATTGACCATGATGCTCATCTTGACGAGGTCGCCCTCGCGGTGGCCGATCTGGTGATAGTCGAAGCTGGCATAGCCCCGGCTGATCGACTTGAGCCGGTCGTAGAAGTCGAACACCACTTCGTTGAGCGGCAGTTCATAGGTGATCTGCGCACGCCCGCCGACATAGGTCAGGTTCTTCTGGATGCCGCGCCGGTCCTGGCACAACTTGAGCAGCGAGCCGAGATATTCGTCGGGGACATAGATGGTCGCCTCGATCCACGGCTCCTCGATCATCTCGATCCGGTTGGGATCGGGCATGTCGGCCGGGTTGTGCAGTTCGATGACCTTCGCATCCTCATTCTTCGAATGGCTGAGCGACAGGCGATAGACCACCGACGGCGCGGTCGTGATCAGGTCGAGATCATATTCGCGGGTCAGCCGCTCCTGGATGATCTCCAGATGAAGCAGGCCGAGGAAGCCACAGCGGAAGCCGAAGCCCAGCGCCGCCGAGGATTCGGCCTCGAAGCTGAACGAGGCGTCGTTGAGGCGCAGCTTGTAGAGGCTCTCGCGCAGCTTCTCGAAATCGGCGGCGTCGACCGGGAACAGGCCGCAGAACACCACCGGCTGCACTTCCTTGAAGCCCGGCAGCGGCTCGGCGGTCGGCTTCTTGGCGTCGGTGATGGTGTCGCCGACGGCGGTCTGGCTGACCTCCTTGATCTGCGCGGTGATGAAGCCGATCTCGCCCGGGCCCATTTCGCCGAGCTGCTCGATCTTCGGCCGGAAGCAGCCGACGCGGTCGACGAGGTGGACGGTGTCCGCCTGCATGAACCGGATCTGCTGGCCCTTCCTGATCGTCCCCTCGACGATGCGGATCAGGATGACCACGCCCAGATAGGGGTCGTACCAGCTGTCGACCAGCATCGCCTTGAGCGGCGCCGCAGCATCGCCCTTGGGCGGGGGGATGCGGGTGACGATCGCCTCGAGAATCTCGTCGATGCCGATGCCCGACTTGGCGCTGGCGAGGACGGCATCGTCGGCGGGAAGACCGATAATGTCCTCGATCTCCATCTTCACCTTCTCGGGCTCGGCCGCGGGCAGGTCGATCTTGTTGATGACGGGCACGATCTCATGATCATGCTCGATCGACTGATAGACGTTCGCCAGCGTCTGCGCCTCGACGCCCTGCGCGGCGTCGACCACCAGCAGCGCGCCTTCGCAGGCGGCGAGGCTGCGCGACACCTCATAGGCGAAGTCGACATGGCCGGGCGTGTCCATCAGGTTGAGGACATAATCCTTGCCGTCGCGGGCGGTGTAGTCGAGGCGCACGGTCTGCGCCTTGATGGTGATCCCGCGTTCCTTCTCGATGTCCATATTGTCGAGCACCTGCGCCGACATCTCGCGATCGGTCAGGCCCCCGGTGCGCTGGATGAGCCGGTCGGCCAGCGTCGACTTGCCATGGTCGATATGGGCGATGATCGAGAAATTGCGGATGCGGTCGATCGGAACTGTCACGGACATCTCTGAATAAGCGGGAGCGGTTGGCGGGGGCCATAGCAATGCTGGGGCCGCGAAGCAAAAGACTCCCGGCAAATAGAGCGCGGCGGCATCGCACGGGGCGGATTTCAGGAAACGTCAGACCAGCAGGGCGCGGGAATCGCTTACCTCGGAGCGGTCGGGCTGCGGCTCGCTTGCAAACGGGGGACTGTCATGAAGCATCTGATTCCGGCGGCGCTGCTCGCCACTTTCGCGCTCCAGCCGGCGCTCGCCGCCAAGGAAGAGCCCGTCGCGCTCGCCAAATGCGATGCGCCGATCGGCAGCATCGCCGTGGTCGACGGCGAATCCCAGGGCTGGACCAAATATGGCCTGTCGAGCCCACGCGACCTGATCGCGGCGATGGCGGTGCAGAGCAACTGTTTCACCTTGCAGGCGACCGGCAGCAACAAGCCGGCCGACTTCCTGGTCAACGCGGTGGCGGGCGACAAGGAAGAGATCGACAAGACGGTGAACACCGCCAAGGGGCTGGCTACCGAAGCGCTGGTGCGGTCGGGCGCGGCCGGCTCGCTGCTCGGCAGCATGGGCGGCTTCGGCGGACAGGCGTTCGGCATGCTCGGCGGCCTCGGCGGCAAGAAAAAGACGATCGCGGCGGGCCTGCGCGTCATCAGCCCGGCCACCGGCCAGACGATCGCCTCGGGCAGCGGCACCCAGACGAAGTCGCAGATCTCGATCGGCGGCTTCGGTGGCATTGGCGGCAATCCTTGGGCAGACGCGGCGAAAGCGCAGATGACCTCGATGGGCTATGGCGACTATGCCAATGGCGGTTACGCGAATTCGAAGGACGGGCAAATGCTCGCCGCCGCCTTCGTCACGGCCTTCAACGCGGTCGTGGCGCAGAAGGCGGCACTGGTCGCGGTCAAGCCGGCCGCGACGGCGGCAGCCATCACTCCAGTGGCGACGGCCGCCTCCTATGTCACCGCGATCGACACCAAGCTCTACGCCAAGGCCGCCAAGGGCGACGCCGTCCGCGCCCTGCGCGCCGGCACTTCGCTCAACCCGACCGGCGGCCGCGAAGGCCTCTTCGTCGAAGTGAGCGACGCCTATGGGACCAAAGGCTGGGTCTCGGTCGAGGATCTCAAATAGGGCGGGGGCGCCGGTAAAAGGCTGAGAACTCACAAGCGGTCGCTTCCAGACTAGGGCTGGAACGGCCGCGATGGGGTGGGAAACAGATATCACGGTCTGATGGTTAGGTCCGGCAAACCAATTTGAGCCTTGCTTGCCCAAAATTGCTGTTCGTCCAGCGGACCGATGATGTTTGGATGCGCTGCCCCGCCCGTTTTCGGATCAAAGCGACGAGCAAAATAGTAGTATGTTGATGGTCCGTGGTCGTTGCCGATTTGCTTCTGCTCAACGGCTATAAATTCCTGGTTCGCTCCGGCGGCAACGGTATGAGACCCGTTTCCATATCCGCTTTCGCCGGGCAGTCCCTCAATTCCCCCACATCCGTGATCGCCACACACGCGCAAGTTCACGGCCTGCGGGTTCTCTATATAGTCCAAGTAGAATGGGTCACTGACCTCGACGCGGCGTTCTCGGCAGCCCAGCAATAGCCCAATAAGCAGCAGCAGCAGGAGGATTGGGCGACCGGAGCTTTTCATATTCTCTTTTCTCATGGCGCGGCCGATGTCTGCAACGGGGTTGGCAGCGGAATCGCTTTCGGCGACAATAGGAGAGCAGCTGCTTGCCAGCTCTAGCGCCGGCAAATCGTAATGGCCGAGATGGGGTGGACTGCCGACAGTCCGCTATCGAGAGCTGTACGGCGCAAGCTGCCATTCGTTTATGATCGGAGAGCTACAGCAGAAGCGCTCCATTGCGGACACTAGCGGACCGAGGTTAATCACCGCTCAGTCGCTGGAGATACCGATGCTGCCTTTTCTCGCATTCCTGATGCAGGCGGCCCTGCCTCCTCCCGGTCTGAATTACTATGGTCGCACCGAATATAGCGGGCCGGGTGTGGTTTGCGGAGCAGCGTTCTCTGTTCGCCTGCGCGTCGGCGAAACAGCCGTGCTGACAAAGCGCAGCTTCTTCGATGCGGAACTGTCTTTCAACATTAGCGACGGCCGTTTGACGGTCCACGAAAGCAAGTATGCGACTGAAGGTGGCAAGATGATCCAACCAGTTGGGGACGGGGTTCTTAGGCGCAAGCGCGAGAAGCAAGGATATGTCTGGATCTATCGGGATAACGCGCCCGGTTCGACCGACGTTCGCGGACCGGCGGTGAGCGCCCGCAAGCCAAGCGTGGCGCTAAGCCGGATTACGTTTGGTTCGCCTCGGAGTGGCTTCGTTGGTGCAGAGAAATGTCTGGACGGGTCCGGATCGGACAAGCGATCAAGTTGATCGGTTTTTATGTCGGCTCTCCACCCCTCTTTGTTATCCGGCGCGGCGAAGACGGAAAGCTGACGGTCCGGATTTAGGCGGTTGAGCGAGCCGCAGCTACGACCGACTTTGGGT
>NZ_JBLTWO010000019.1:0-21041 GCF_049889055.1 Rhizorhabdus antheiae
GACAGATGTTGACGCCGTCGGCTGTCAGTGTGGACAAGGGCACGATAATGGTCGGCCTTGCCGCGCGCGAACGCCAGGCCACCCATGCGCGCGATACTGTCACAGCATTCAAACGTTACATGGGCACCGCGCGCAGCACTTTTCTCGGGGGGAAACGTTTCTCGCCAGAAGAATTGTCAGCACTCGTTCTGCGCAGCCTGAGGGAGGACGCCGAGACTTATTTCGGTGAAAGCGTGAGCGAAGCCGTCATCACGGTACCGGCCTATTTTAACGACAAGCAACGCAAGGCGACCCGGCGCGCTGGCGAACTTGCGGGTCTGAAGGTCGAGCGCCTGGTCAATGAGCCGACTGCCGCAGCACTGGCCTATGGCATTCACCATCTGGATGCAGACTCCCGGTTTCTTGTTTTCGACCTTGGCGGCGGCACATTCGACGTTTCGGTATTGGAGATTTTCGAGGGGATCGTAGAAGTCCGTGCTTCGACCGGCGACACTCGGCTGGGCGGCGAGGATTTCAACGAACTGATGATCACCTTGGCGTGCGAGAAGCTGGGCCAAGGCTGGGCCGGCAAAGTCAAGATGGATATCGGTCTTCAGCAGAAACTGCGGGAACAGGCCGAGCGCGCCCGCCGAACGCTGAGCAACGCCGAAGCTGCAACCATGAAGCTGATCTGGAAGGATGAACAGCTCGAAGTTTCAATCGCCGCGACCGAGTTTGAAGCCCGCGCCGAAGGGCTAATCTCGCGATTGCGTGACCCGGTATTGCGTTCGCTGCGGGACAGCGGACTGCACACCGAAAGCCTATCCGAGATCATTTTGATCGGCGGAGCTACGCGGATGCCGATCGTCCGCAAGGCGGTGGCACGCATGTTCGGCCGCTTCCCCAATACCAACATCAACCCCGATCAAGCAGTCGCTCTCGGGGCTGCGGTCCAAGCGGGGCTCAAGGCGCGCGATTCAGCGCTTCGCGAGGTGGTGCTGACCGATGTGTGCCCCTTTTCGCTTGGCGTCTCCAACGCAGAGAGGTTGCCCGACGGCAGCTTTCAAGAGGGGGTTTTTTCCCCGATCATCGAACGCAATACCGCGATCCCAGCCAGCCGGATGAGAAGCTATTTTACGCTCGACAACAATCAGACCACCGTCCGTCTAGATATCTATCAGGGCGAATCCCGGCTCGTTGCCGACAACGTCAAAATCGCCGATCTCCTTATCCCCGTTCCCCGCAATCCGGCAGGAACGCAGGTTGACTGCCGATTTTCCTATGACATCAACGGCCTGCTCGAAGTCGATGTGCATGTCCCCTCAAGCGGCGAGTCGTTCGAACTGGTGATCTCAGATCCGGACGAGAATGGCAGCGCTATCGATCTTCAGCAGCGGCGCGAGGAACTGGCCAAGCTCAAAATTCACCCCCGTGACACTGAAGCGAACCGAGCAGTGATGGCCCGCGCCGAACGGTGCTGGCAGGACTCGCTGGCCGAAACGCGTGAGATGATTGGTCATTGGATCAATCAGTTCAACGCCGCACTTGCGACCCAGAACCCCAAGATTGTCGATCGCGCTCGTGAGGAATTCAGCTCCGCACTGGACAGAATTGATGGCCAGAGTTTCCTGTGAGGCCGCCCTCGATATGGACCGTTCTAGGCGTCACCGCCGACAGCGACGAACTGGCCATCCGTCGTGCTTACGCGCGCAAGCTTCGAGCAACCAATCCCGAGGATAATCCGGACGACTTCAAGGCGCTTCGCGAAGCTTATGAGGTCGCGATGGGGCATGCCGCGCAGAGACGCTTCAACGATCAGGACATGGTGGACAAGTCCGAAGAGGACGTCGGATCCACGCTCTCCCCCGGCGTCCATATGCACGCCACATCCGACGTGAGCGAGCAGGCCACAATCGGCGGCGGTGACCGTAACGATCGTTCCGATACGGGGGCAATCAATAGCGGCCGCATCGATCCGCCGACGATGCAGAGCGAAGCACTGCGCGAACGCATGGCTTTCGAGGCCTTATTCAACAGGTTTCAAGCCTCGCTTGAGGCAGACGCACCGCATCACGGTAGCGACATGTTTCTGCTATTGAAGGCGCTTCTGGCCCATCCAGCAATGGACCAGTTACTAGTTCGCAATGCAGCGGAAGAATGGATTGCGACGGCTATCGCTTTCAATTCGCCGCGTTCGGATCCCGTGGTCGATCTCGCGATCGGACATTTCGGCTGGAGCAATGCAAATTATCGTCAGGACTCGCACAGCGTGGCGATGGTGCTGGCGCGGGTCGACCAAGTAGGACAGATGGACGCCTTTTCGGCGCCATCTCACGAGCTTCACCGCGGCTGGCGGGTGTTGATGGACGACCGCCCACCATCGCTCGGCATGAAATTGTCAGCAAGACTGCCGGGCGTTCCAGATCAGGTCCGTACTCTCCTGAGTATGGCCGACCGCTTTTACGGCATGGACCAAAGATGGAATCCAGCGCGGATATTATGGTGGCGTCGCCATCTCGCCCAACCTCGCGTCGTTCTGGGCACTACCGGTCTGCTGATCCTATTGAAATTGTTAAGCAGTCTTATAGCCACGCCCTGGGCCGATCAGAAATTGGCAAGCGACCTGATCACTCTTCTGGGTATGGGCCTGCTTCCACTCTATGCCCGCTTCGTAAAGCATCCCCCTGATCTGCCTGGCCAGGAGCCGCCCGCCGGCTGGCGCCGCTGGTGGATCATAATTCCGATCTTGCCATTGCCGGTAGCAGCCTTGGTTCCTGCCAACCCGATCGGTACCGCCATCGTAGCCGCCCTGGCCTTGGCCGCCCTATTGTCCGTCTTAGCGCTCTGCCCGCCACGCATCTCGACTACGCCACTCCCCGCTAATTTGCTGTCGCTCGCCCGACGCTATTGGATGCTGGGCCTATTTGCCTTTTGGAGCATGGCTAGCCTGGAAGAGGCACGGGCCGAGCAGTGGTTCATCGTGGCGCTGATCTCGCTCATTGTCTGGGAGCGCGGCTTACCGGGCATTCAACCAGCGTTGATAAGCCTGTTGTCCGGCCGCTGGATGGTACCCGTCATCTGCGTCATCGCCGCTCTCCCGACCGCGACGGCGCTGTTGCCAGTGGTTCAGACGCCTCTATCGGAAACCTGTTTCCGCATCTCGCTGGCCGTCCTGTTCGGCCAGGGCTTCCTGCTTGCCAGCAACATTATGCACGGCACGCACTACGGCAGGCCCTCACCGGGATTTTTGTACGCGATACTTATCGCGCTCTGGCTAGGTTTCAGCTTTGCTGCCGTCGATAAAGGGCGCGACCAGCGACAGCCTGCCTCACCAGCGATTGCCGACGCGATGCCTTTTGATCAGGAACCTTCAAATATGACCGAGCCGGCTCTCGCTCCGGCGCCGCCCAAGCCGACTACCATAGCAGCCAAGCCAAAGCCTGTCTGGCAACCATCTCCCTGCCCGCCTATCGATGACAGTGTTCAGGGGCCCGTCCAACCGGTCCCGTGCGGATCGGAATCGAACTGGATCGGTTCGGACGATTATCCTGAGACCGCGATCCGCCGACAAGCAGAGGGTAAGGTCAAGGCGCAGGCTGTGATAGACACGGACGGCAGAGTGAGGAATTGCACGATCACCACATCAAGCGGGCACGCTGATCTCGACAAGACTGTCTGTGCTCTGCTCGAGCAGCGCGCCCGGTTCAATCCGGCTCGCAATGCACAAAACGAAGAAATTCCTACAGATTACAAACTCGAATTTACGTGGCGGATCAATCGGTAGCTTGAGGGACTTCGGCGTCTCGTTCAGCGACCGGCTTCGCTGATTGCGTCCGGTGCGTCGGTCATAGCCGGCGCACCGGAACCGTTGTTATTACCGCGTCGCTGCGACGCCTTGCGCTGCAGCCCGGGGCACGGCGAGGTAGCGACCCAGGATCGAGGTCCAGCGCTGATAACCCTGCTTGTTGAGGTGCAGCCCGTCCACGCTGAAATAGCGCGCATCGGGCTTGCCCCCCTCGTCCAGCAGCGCGCCGCCCACATCGACGAAGTCGTAGCCTATCTCGGCCGCCTGCGCCTTGATCGTAGCATTGGCGGCGGCCATCTTGGCGTACAGATCCCAGCGCAGCGGGGTCGGCTTCATCGACAGATAGGCAATCCGTGCGCGCGGCATGTCGGCGCGAAGCCGCGTCATCAGCGCCAGGACGTCCGCCTGGGCCGCCTCCGCCGACACTCCTGCGGCGATGTCGTTTTCCCCGACATAGACGATCACCGTGTCGGGCTGCACGCCCGCGACGATCCGCTCATAATGATGGAGCACATCGGCCGTGGTGGCACCGCCAAAGCCCCGGTTGAGCGCGTGAAGGTCGGGAAAGCTGCCGTCGACATCCCACAGGCGAATGCTCGAACTCCCGAGGAACAGCGTCGAAACACCTCCCGACGGCAAGGGACGCGCGACGAGCGCCGAAACCTCGGCTTCGAAGCGGGCTATGGCCTTGTCCGCGCCGCTCGCCGGAGCGGCCCAGCCCTGAACGGGGCCGCATCCCGCGACGAGCGCAAAGACCAATCTGATGTTGATGATGGCCGGGTTTCGCACCGCTTCTATATATCCCCCGCAGCGCCCCGAATAAGCAGCGGGGCCGAAACTATTCTGCCGCCAGCAATTGCTCAGCACCGCCCAGGTCGACCGACACCAGCCGGCTAACCCCTCGTTCGACCATCGTCACCCCGAACAAGCGGTGCATCCGGCTCATCGTCACCGCATTGTGGGTGACGATCAGATAGCGTGTCTCGGTTTCGCGCGTCATCGCCACGAGCAGGTCGCAGAAGCGTTCGATATTGGCGTCGTCGAGCGGCGCGTCGACCTCGTCGAGCACGCAGATCGGCGCGGGATTGGTCAGGAACAGCGCGAAGATCAGCGCGACCGCCGTCAGCGCCTGTTCGCCACCCGACAGCAAGGTCAGCGAGGAGAGATTCTTGCCCGGCGGCTGCGCCATGATCTCAAGGCCCGCCTCCAGCGGATCTTCGCTGTCGATCAGCGCCAGATGCGCCTCGCCTCCACCGAACAAAGTCCCGAACAACCGCGTGAAATGTCCGTTGACCGCTTCGAACGCCGCCAGGAGGCGCGCCCGCCCCTCGCGGTTGAGGCTGCCGATCGAGCCGCGCAGCCGGTTGACCGCCTGCTGCAGTTCGTCGCGCTCGGCGATGCTGGTGCCATGCTGCGCTTCGATCTCGGCAAGTTCGGTATCGGCGACCAGATTGACCGGCCCCAGCCGCTCGCGATCCGCCGTCAGCCGGTCGAGCCGTCCGGACTCGGTCGCGCCATCGGCCACCTCGGCCGCGACGAAGCCCAGCCGTTCCGGCAGCACCGGTGCCGGACATTCGAAGCGCTCGCCGGAAATCCGGCTCATTTCGATCCGGCGCAACTCCTGATTCTCGAAGCGCGCTTGCGCCCCTGCCCGCGCCTCGCGCGCAGAGGCCAGCGCTTCGCCCGCCTGGGCGAGGCCAGCCTCGATCGCGCGCAGCGACGCCTCGGCCTCGCGTTCTTTCTGCAGCAGCGTTTCCGCTGCCCGGAACGCTTCCTGGGCATCGGCGCCTATGGTCGCGATCAGCGCCTCGAGTTCTTCGGGCCGGCCGGACAGCGAGCGCGCCTCGGTCTCGATCGCTGTCGCACGGCCGTCCATTTCAGCGATGCGGCTCGCGGCGTCTCCGGCGCGGTTGCGCCAGCTCTTCGCTTCGGCCTTCGCCGCCTGCTGGCGCTGCGTGTCCGCAGACGCCGCCTGTGCGAGTGTCATCGCCTGTCCGCGTGCCTCGAACAGCCGCGACCGCACCGCCTCGCTCGCCGCGCGCAACCGGTCGACCTCGGCATGGCTCGCTTCGCCATCGGGCAGAGCGAGCATAACCGACATCTGCTGCGCAACCGCCGCTTCGGCTTCCGCTACCTCGAATGCGGCGCGGGCCTTGCGGTCCATGATCGCGGCCCTCTGCGTCGCCAGCCGTTCGATCGCCGTCGTCGCCTGATCCTCGTCGCGGATCGCGTTGCGTTGCGCCGTCTCCGCCCGCGCAAGCTCGGCGCGCGCGGTTTCGACCGCCGAACGCGCTGCCTGCACCGTAGTGCCGGCCTCCGCGAGCGAAGCCTGCGCCGTCTCGACCTCGGCGCGGGCCGGCGCGATCTGCCCACGCAGCGCTTCGAGCCTATTGGCACGGACGAGCCGCTCGGCTGCCGCCGCGCCGACATCGGCCGCGACGAACCCGTCCCAGCGCCGCATCCGGCCGTCGCGGGTGACCAGTCGCTGCCCGACGCCGAGCCTCAGCGACCCATCATCCGCATCGACGACGCCCACCTGCACAAGCCGCCGCGCCAATTCGGCAGGCGCAGAGACATGATCGGCGAGGCGTTCGCAGCCGGCTGGCAACGCGGGATCGCCCGCGTCCGCTTCGGCCCCCGACCAGCGCAGCCGTCCATCCGGGCCGATCGCGGCCTCGAGATCATCGCCGAGCGCCGCGGCCAGCGCGCGCTCATAGCCCGGCGCCGCCCGCACATGATCGATCGCCCGGTTGCCGGCGCCGCCGGCGGGAAGGCTCTTCTCCAGCGAACGGGCTTCGGATTCGAGCGTCGCTAGCGCCGCACGGGCCGCACCGGTTGCAGCTTCGGCCCCCTCGCGCCGTTCGGCGGCAGCGGCGCGCGCCTCCTCGCCCCGGGCGACCGCGGCCATGGCCTTCGCGATCGCATCTTCGGCAGACTCGCGCGCCGCCGTCGCAGCAGCACGCCGCGCCAGCAAAGGCGTTTCGTCGCCCAGCCCCGCCATCTCGCGCTCGATCCGGCCGGCATCCGCCTGAGCCCGGTCGAGCCGCTGGCGCGCCGCCGCGACGTTGGCCTGGGCAACGCGCAGATCGGCCTGCTCCGCCGCAAAGGCAGCCTGCGCCTTGGCCACCGACAGCTCCGCCTCGCGCGCTTCGGACTCGGCGTCGCGCACCTGCGCGTCGATCGCCGACTGGCGCAGGGTCGCTTCCTCGATCCGCTTGCCGAGCAGCTTTTCCTCGTCGGCCAGCGCAGACAGCGCCGCCGCCGCATCGATGGCGAGGCGGTCCTCGCGCGCCCGATCGCGCGCCAAAGTATCGCGGCTCTGGGCGATGTCCGCGAGCCGACGCCGGACCATCTCCAACTCGCTTGTCAGCGTCGCCAGCCGATGCGCCAGCCCGGTCGATCGCTCACGCGCGGCCTGCGCAGCTTGCCGTGCGTCGCCGACCAGCTGAACCGCCTCGGCCTGCCGGGCGGTCGCCGCCTTCTGCGCCTCGCCCGCCTGTGCGACGAGTCCCTCGGCGGCCTTGGCCTCCTTCCCCGCCAGTTCGGCGGCGGCCGCAGCCTCGCGCCAACGGGAGAAGATCAGCCGCGCTTCGGCCATCCGGATCTGTTCGCTCAGCGCCTTGTAGCGCTCGGCCGCCCGCGCCTGTCGACGCAGCGACGCGGTGCGCGTTTCCATGTCGGCGATCAGGTCGTCGAGCCGTGCGAGATTGGCCTCGGTCGCGCGCAGCTTCTGCTCGGCATCCTTGCGGCGCACGTGCAGCCCGGCGATGCCGGCGGCCTCCTCGAGCATCTGCCGCCGCTCGGTCGGCTTCGCCGCAATCACCGCCGCGATTCGGCCCTGACTGACGAGCGCCGGCGAATGGGCGCCGGTCGCCGCGTCTGCAAAGAGCAGACCGACATCCTTCTGGCGGACGTCACGACCGTTCATGCGATAGGCCGAGCCCGCGCCGCGCTCGATCCGGCGGGTGACCTCGACCTCGCGGTCCTGATCCTCCGCCGCATCGGGGCGTTCGGTGAACAGCGTGACCTCGGCGAAATCGCGCGCCGGCCGTGTCGTGGTCCCGGCGAAGATCACGTCTTCCATGCCGCCGCCGCGCATCGACTTGGCGCTCGATTCGCCCATCACCCAGCGTATCGCTTCGAGCAAATTGGACTTGCCGCAACCATTGGGGCCGACGATCCCGGTCAGCCCACGCTCGATGATCAGCTCCGCCGGCTCGACGAAGCTCTTGAAACCTGAAAGGCGGAGCTTGCGGATGCGCATCGGCGGTTCAGCGTTCCTCCGCCGAAGCGCCCGCAAGCCTCATCGTCAGCGGACCTTTTCGCGCAGCTTGGTTTCGAGGCCCGGCCAGTCGTAGACGCCCTCCTGGCGCTCGCCATTGATCAGGAAGTTCGGGGTCCCGTCGACCTTGTCCTCGTTGGCGCCGCGATCGCGGATCTTCAGCAGTTCGTCGAGCGCGGCCTTGTCGGTCAGGCAGGCCTTGATCCGGTCGTCGGTCACGCCGCGCGACTTGAAGAAGTCCTTCAGGCCCGACAGTTCGACCAGCTGGGTGAACTGCTCCTGCTGCGGCAGCTTGCCGACCGACTGGAGCGTCTTCTCGTCGACCGAGTTGAACTTGCCGACCCACTGCTCCTGCGTGACATAGAGCTGCTCGACGAAGGGGAAGAAGGTGTCGGCGCCCTGACAGCGCGCGACCAGCGTCGCGACGACGTCGAGCGGATTCAGCACGAAGTTGCGATATTCCCAGCTGACCTTGCCGGTCTTGATATAGGTCTCCTTGAGCGGACCGGAGCCGTTCTTGGTGAAGTCGCGGCAATGCGGGCAGGTGATCGACGCATATTCGACCAGCTTCACCGGCGCATCGGGATTGCCCATGCGAAAGCCACCCTCGGGGGTCTTCACCAGCGTCTCGGTCCAGTCCTTGCCGCTATAGGGCGCGCTCGGCGCTGCGGGCGCCGCGCTGTTGGTCGTCGCCGCGCTATCCGACTCCTTCTTGCCGCAGGCGGTGAGCGCCAGCGCAATCGTGATCGCCGCGACGGGAAGAAGCTTCTTCATGTGATCCTGTACTCCAAGCAGCCACGGAGGGCCGTTGGGCGACAGTGATAGCCTCGGAGGCGCGCGGTGCAAGCAGGCAATCGCGCCTGGCGTGTTCCCGAGGATCGAAACCAAAATGGATGCGACAATCCGAGAGGGCGATAGCCGCGCTGTGGACCGACGCCTAGGATGCGCCGCAGCTGGGAAGGGACGACGAATATGAAAATGGTTGCATTGGGAGCGCTGTGCGCGACGTTGATTGCGGCTGCGGCCACGGCTGCGCCCGTTGTGCGGCAGGAAATCAGGACGAAAGCCGGAAAACCCTGGGTGCACAAGAGCAGCAAGTTCGCCTTTCCTGCGATGATCGGCCCCTTCAGCCGCCGCATGGTCGAGGATATCAGCGAGGGCAAACAGATCGATCTCGCCGGCACATATGACGAGCCTGGCAGCCAGACATTGGCATCCGTCTATATCTACAGACCGGCAATGCCCGATCCGGCGCTCTGGTTCGACATCTCTTCCTGGTATCTGCAGCGATCCCAAATAGCAGGCGGAGTGGGCAACGGCGCAGCGCCGACCGCCTTTCAGATTGGATCGGGATCCAGCACCTCGGCGCTCCGCCAGAGCTATGCTCTTGCTTCCGACCCTGTTGGCAGCACGGGTCTAGCGATCGTTCCGGTGGGCAGGTGGATCGTCAAGCTGCGGATGACGTCGAGGACGCTGCCGCCGGCTGCGCTCGACCAGGCGATGCGCGACTTCCTCTTTGGCCTGTCCTGGCCGTCCAATGCCCCGACGAAGGACACCGTGCCGGTTGGAACATGTTCGCGGCCTCTCCGCAATGAAAGCGCCGAAGAACTCGAGCAGCCCTCCGCAGTGATATTGGTCGGCGCAATGCTTGGCTCGATGGCCGAAAAGCCCGAAGCAGATGCTCCTGCCGAACCGTCAGCCCGCCTCTGCCGAGACGACAGCCTTTCGAACGCGAGCCGGCCCCTCTACCAACTGGACGATGGCGCCACCGGTTATCTCCAGCCGCTGGGCGACAATGGCACCCTGCTGGTCGTTCGTAACGATCCGACCAGTGCAGCGCTGATCGCCGAGCTGACGGGCGGAGACAAAAGCGAAAATCATGAACGTGCCGGCCGGAAGTATGACGACAAAGAGCAAATCTCGGCCAATCACAAGAGCCAGGAATTTTTCCGGATTACACTGATGACGCCCGAACAATGGGCTCAATATCCGGCATTCGGTTCGCTGCCATCGCTTGAGCAGACATCAGATGTCGTCGAGCATCGCCGTCCACTCTCGGTTACGTCGTTTCTCAATGAAACCAAGATCCAGCTGGATCCCGAGACTTTCAAGTAAGCGACTCCGGCTGTCGCAGAGCGGGTTACTTAAGCGCGGCCTTGATCATCGGCTCCAGATCGGACCATCCATGGACATTCTCTTTGCGCTGGCCATTGATCAGGATCAGCGGCGTGCCCGGTATGCCGTCGCGCTGCCAGGCATTGCCGGCCATTTCCGTCAGCTGCTTCTTCGCCGGCTCGTTCGCCATGCAGGCCGCATAAGCCTTGGGGCTCAGGCCGCGCTTCTGGAAATAGGTGTCGAAGCCGGCCGATCTGGCGACCGCCGCCATCTTCTCGTCCTGCGACTTGGCTTCGAAGGCGGCATCGTTCTTGGCGGCGGCGCCCTTGGCCATCCAGTCTTCCTGGGTGGCGAAGAGGCCCTCGATCGAGCCGAGATAGCGCGTCGGCGGCTCGCAGCGCAGCAGCAGCGAGGCGACGAAGTCATAGCCGTCGCGGACGGCATGACGCACTTCGAAGCTGACGAGGCCCTTGGCGATATAGTCGCGCTGCAGAGCAGGCAGCGATTCCTTCGAGAGCATCGCGCAATGCGGACAGGTCAGCGACAGATATTCGACCAGCTTCACTTTGGCCGCCGGATTGCCGATGACGAGCGCGCCTTCGGCGGTGCGGTTGACGGTGACGAGCCAGTTGGCGCCGGCAGCGGGCTTCGCGGCCGGCTTGGCCGGTGCGGCGGCGGCGAGGGTCAGCGGGGTGGCGGCCAGCAACAGGACGGCCAGGCGGAAGGTCGATCGGGTCAAAGCTCTGTATCTCCGGAGGCGATGACGGGTGCGCCGCTGGTGGCGGCCAGCTTGCCCGCCAGCGATTCGAGGCATGTGCGCAATTCGGGGTCGGCGATCAGACGCAGGCTGCCGCCGATGTCGGGCGAAATCGGTTTGAGCGACGGCGGTGCCGCGCAATTCTGCGGCGGCTGTGGCCGTGCGCAGCTACCCTGCCGGAGCACGACGCGCGCGACGGCGCCATAGCCGAAGAAGCGGTTCACCCGCTCGACGATGGTCGGCAACACATGCTGCATCATCGGGCCATGCGCCCCTTCGACCAGCAGGGTGAGCACCCCGTCCGATCGCTTGCCCGCCGGGAAGCGGATCGATTCGGGCACCGACACCTTGGCGTAGCGTTCGCCGACGATCTCGGCCCAGCGGCTGACGACCGAACTCTGGACGAATCCGAAGCGGCGAAAGGCCGCCCTGCCGACGTCGGGCAGCATGTCCGCGACCGACTTTGCGCCGCCGCCACGCGGACGGGCGGGCGCGGCGTCGGGCTGGGCCTTGCGCTTTCGGACAGGGGAGGCAGGGGGCGCTTCGTTCATCGCGCGCTTCATGCCATAGGCGCCCCATGTCCGTCGATGCCGTCTCCGAAAAATTGCTGGCCTGGTACGATGTCCACCGACGCCGCCTGCCCTGGCGCGCAGAGCCGGGAGCCCCCCTGCCCGATCCCTATCGGGTGTGGCTGTCGGAGACGATGCTGCAACAGACGACCGTCGCGGCGGTGAAGCCCTATTTCGAGAAGTTCACGGCGCGCTGGCCGACCGTCGCCGACCTGGCGCAAGCCGACGACGCCGACGTCATGGCCGCATGGGCCGGGCTGGGCTATTATGCGCGGGCCCGCAATCTCCTTGCCTGCGCCCGGGTCGTCGCCTCCGAACATGGCGGACGCTTTCCCGATCAGGAGGACGCGCTGCGCGCTCTGCCCGGCATCGGTGACTACAGCGCCGCCGCCATTGCCGCGATCGCCTTCGGACGCAGCGCGGTCGTCGTCGATGCCAATGTCGAGCGCGTCGTCAGCCGGCTGTTCGCCTTCGACCAGCCCATGCCCCAGGCCCGCCCGAAACTGCGCGTGCTGGTAGCGCGCGTCACCCCGGACGAGCGGTCGGGCGATTTCGCGCAGGCGATGATGGATCTCGGATCGGGCATCTGCGCCGCCCGGACACCGCAATGCCTGATCTGTCCCCTGTCCGACGCCTGCGAAGCGCGCCGGCTGGGCACGCCGACCGCTTTCCCGGTCAAGGCGGCCAAGAAGCCCAAGCCGCAACGCCACGGCACCGCCTTCTGGATCGAGCGGGACCAGGAGGTCTGGCTGGTCCGGCGTCCCGACAAGGGCATGCTTGGCGGAATGCGCGCGCTTCCCACCGGGGATTGGGTCGATGCGCCGCCGGGTCTCGCCTCGGCCCCGATCGCTGCGGAATGGCAGTCCTGCGGCACGGTCGATCATGTCTTCACCCATTTTTCGCTGCGCCTGTCGGTCGTTTGCGCCTCCGGCACCCCGGACGGCGAGGGGGAATGGTGGCCGGTCGATCATATAGAAGAGGCAGGTCTGCCGACCCTCTTCGCACGCGCCGCCGAGCGCGCTATCGCCGGTCGCGAAGACGGAAGTCGGCAATATAGGGAGAGTTGATGTCCAAGATTCCTACCCCCGGTTTCACCGGCTCGCCGCTCGTCCGGATCGATATCGAGCGTGACAATCGCCCCTATTTCGATGCCGCCTGCGCCAATCCGCACGCCAGACTGCTTACACTGGATGGCCTAGCTCCCGTTCTCGACGCGGAGGGGCGGCTCGTCTGGACCGCCCTGACCGAAGCCGATCCCGAGGCGGACCTCGCCCTGCTCGGCCTCCTCGACGACAAGCCCTGCTTCGTCTCGCTGGCGAAGATCGCGCCGGGCCGCGACCAGCGCGGCGCGACGATCAGCGGCGCGGCGGCGATGACCGAGCCCGGCGCGCCGGCGATCTACGCCGCCGCCCGCTCGCTCGTCGACTGGCACGACCGGCACCGCTTCTGCGCCAATTGCGGCCGCCCCACCGGGGTCGCCAGATCTGGCTGGGCGCGCTTCTGCCTGAAGGACGAGGGCGGTTGCGGCACCGAACATTATCCGCGCACCGACCCGGTCGTGATCATGCTCGCCGAACATGAGGACCATGTCCTCGTCGGCCGCAACATCAACATGCCGCCGCGCTTCTTCTCGGCGCTCGCAGGTTTCCTGGAGGTCGGGGAATCGATCGAGGATGCGGTCGCTCGGGAACTGTTCGAGGAGGCCGGCGTGATCGTGACCGAGGTCCGCTATCTCGCCAGCCAGCCCTGGCCGATCCCGTCGCAGTTGATGATCGGCTGCATCGCCAAGGTCCGCGACAAGACGGTCAGGCTCGACGAGAAGGAACTGGCCGAAGCGATCTGGGTCGACCGCGATCAGGTAAGGGCGGCGCTGGCGGGTGAGCCCGATGCGCTGTTCAATATGCGCTTCCCCCTCGCCATAGCGCACACGCTGCTGACCGCCTGGGCGAACGGCGCCTGAGCGTCCGGTCCGGGCGGATCAGCTGCCGAAGCCGCGCTCGCGCGCCCGGGGATAGGTGCCCAGCAGCCTGACCCATTTGGTGTGGAAGGCCAGTTCCTCAAGCGCGCGCCGCACATGGGGATCGTCGGGGTGGCCTTCGATGTCGGCGAAGAACTCGGTCGCCGCAAAACTCGCGCCGCGCTGGTAGCTTTCCAGCTTGGTCATGTTGACGCCGTTGGTCGCGAAGCCGCCCAGCGCCTTGTAGAGCGCGGCCGGGATGTTCTTCACCTCGAAGATGAAGGTCGTCATGACCGGACCGGCGTCGGGGGATATCTCACGCCCTTCGCGCGCCAGCACCACGAAGCGCGTGGTGTTGTCCGACGCGTCGGCGACATTGTCCTCGACGACCTTGAGACCATAGAGCGCGGCCGAGATCGACGGCGCAAGCGCCCCCACCGAGCCGTCGCCCGCCTCCGCAACCGCCGCTGCCGCACCGGCGGTGTCGGGATAGGCGACGGCAGCCATGCCATGGGCGCGCAGCCAGTGGCGGCATTGGCCCAAGGCCTGCGGGTGGCTCATGACCTCCCGGATTTCGCCATGATCGGGCAGCGCCATCAGCGTGTGGCGGATGTGCAGAAAATGCTCGCCGGTGATCACCAGCCCCGATTCGGGCAGCAGGAAGTGCATGTCGGCGACGCGGCCGTGGAGCGAGTTCTCGATCGGGATAACTGCGCAGTCGGCACGGAAATCACGCACCGCGTCGAGCGCATCCTCGAAGCTGAAACAGGGCAGCGGCAGACAATTGGGAAAGGCCTCCAGCGCGGCGATGTGTGAATTGGCGCCGGGCGCGCCCTGAAAGGCGACGGCACGGGCCGTATCGGCTTCGCAGGCGGCTGTCATCTCGGCGACGAGCGCCTGTGCGGGGGCGGGATAGTTCTGCATGTCGCGCGCCGATTAGGCGCGCCGGAACGGCTCCGCAAGCGGGGCGGGACAGATTAGCGCGTTGGGACGCTTGCGGAGGCAGACAAGCGATTCTAAAGGGGGCGCGATTTCGGCGTGGGTCCTTCCCCCCCACGTTACCAATGGGAGCTACAGGGGCACATGGACGATCGCGCTAACACGATTGCCGGATGGGCGCTGGCGGGCGGCATTGCCGCGCTGGGCCTTTCGATCCTCAGCGGTGGATATTTCAAGGGCGAACGCCCCGAGAAGATGGGCTATGTCGTGGAGGGCGTCGAGGAAGAAGGCGCCGCCGCCGGTGGTGATGCCGCCGAAAAGCCGATCGCCTTCTATCTGGCGAGCGCCGATCCCGCCAAGGGCGCGGAAGTGTTCAAGAAGTGCGCTGCCTGCCACAACGCGACCAAGGGCGGCCCGAACGCGCTTGGCCCGAATCTGTGGGGCGTGCTGGGTGAACCGATCGGCAAGGGCAAGGGCTTTGCCTTCTCCGAGGCCCTGTCGGGCAAGGGCGGCAGCTGGGACTGGCAGAATCTCAGCGACTGGCTGAAGAGCCCGAAGGCCTTCGCACCGGGCACCAAGATGACCTTCGCCGGCCTCTCCAAGCCCGAGGATCGCGCCAACATCATCGCCTATCTGAACCAGCAGAGCGACGCGCCGAAGCCGCTGCCGGCCGCGCCGGCTGAAGAGGCTGCTCCGGCTGCTGAAGGCGCTGCTGCTGACAATGCCGCCGCTCCGGCGGAAGGCGGCAACGAGGCCGCTCCGGCCAAGTAAGCCGATCCTCTCGATTCCAGAAAGGGTCCCGGGCGCGAGTCCGGGGCCCTTTTTCTTTGGGCGGTAATTCCGGTTCGGTAATATTTTCGCACTGCAACATCGGTCATTGACTTGCCGCCCCCGCACTCTAGAAGCGGCGGCGGGCCACGCTGTCCCAACGCAGCGCGTGCTCTCTGTGAGGAGAGACTACATGACTGATACTGCTCGCCCGGCGACGAAGCCGGCACGCCCCCATTTCTCTTCGGGTCCCTGCGCCAAGCCTCCGGGCTGGGCCGCCGCCAATCTGGCCACCGACTCGCTCGGCCGCTCGCACCGCTCCAAGCTCGGCAAGGCCCGCATCAACCATGCGGTCGACCTGACCCGCGAAATCCTCGGCGTCCCGGCCACCCACCGCATCGGCATCGTCCCCGGATCGGATACCGGCGCTGTCGAAATGGCGATGTGGAGCCTGCTCGGCGCCCGCAAGGCGACGATGGTCGCCTGGGAGAGCTTCGGTGAAGGTTGGGTCACCGATGTCGTCAAGCAGCTCAAGATCGAAGCCGATGTGGTCAAGGCGCCCTATGGCACCCTGCCCGACCTTGCCGCGCTCGATCAGTCGACCGATATCGTCTTCACCTGGAACGGCACCACCTCGGGCGTCCGCGTGCCCAATGGCGACTGGATCCGCGACGACCGCGAAGGCCTCACGATCGCCGACGCGACCTCGGCCTGCTTCGCCATGGACCTGCCCTGGGACAAGCTCGATGTCGTCACCTTCTCCTGGCAGAAGGTGCTGGGCGGCGAAGGCGCGCACGGCATCCTGATCCTCGGCCCGCGCGCGGTGGAGCGTCTCGAAAGCTACACCCCGGCCTGGCCGCTGCCGAAGATCTTCCGCATGACCAAGGGCGGCAAGCTGATCGAAGGCATCTTCAAGGGCGAGACGATCAACACGCCCTCGATGCTGGCGATCGAGGACTATATTCACAGCCTCGAATGGGCCCAGTCGATCGGCGGCCTGCCCGCCCTGATCGCCCGCGCCGACGCCAATGCGGCGGCGGTCGACGCCTGGGTCCAGCGCACCGACTGGATCGACCATCTCGCGGCCGACCCGGCCTCGCGCTCGAACACCTCGGTCTGCCTGAAATTCGCCGATGCGGCGGTCGAAGGCCTCGACGACGATGCGAAGCTGGCGCTGGTCAAGAAGATCGCCGGCCTGCTCGAAACCGAGGAAGCCGCGTTCGACATCGCCGGCTATCGCGATGCGCCTCCGGGCCTGCGCATCTGGTGCGGCGGCACGGTCGAAACCGCCGACGTCGAGGCACTCGGCCCCTGGCTCGACTGGGCCTGGTCGCAGGTCCGCGCGGCCTGAGCGCCGCTTGCGCATTCCTTCTCACCGGTCCGGCAGCGTCCGGACCGGTCTTTCCCCCGCTTCGTTAGAAGATGCAACGCCCCCACACTCCCGATGGGGAGGGGCGAACCCAAGGATAGAATCATGCCCAAGGTACTGATTTCCGACCAGATGGATCCGCTTGCCGCCCAGATCTTCCGCAATCGCGGGATCGAGGTCGACGAGATCACCGGCAAGACCAAGGAAGAGCTGATCGCGATCATCGGCCAATATGACGGCCTCGCGATCCGTTCGGCGACCAAGGTGACCAAGGAGGTCCTCGCCGCCGCCACCAACCTCAAGGTCGTCGGCCGCGCCGGCATCGGCGTCGACAATGTCGACATCCCGTCCGCCTCGGCCAAGGGCGTCGTCGTGATGAACACGCCGTTCGGCAACTCGATCACCACCGCCGAACACGCCATCGCGCTGATGTTCGCCCTCGCCCGCGACCTGCCCGAGGCCGACAAGTCGACCCAGGCCGGCAAGTGGGAGAAGAACCGCTTCATGGGCGTCGAGGTCACCAACAAGGTGCTCGGCCTGATCGGCGCCGGCAATATCGGTTCGATCGTCGCCGACCGCGCGATCGGCCTGAAGATGAAGGTCGTCGCCTTCGATCCCTTCCTGACCCCGGAACGCGCGGTCGAAATGGGCGTCGAGAAGGTCACGCTCGACGACCTGCTGGCGCGCGCCGATTTCATCACGCTGCACACGCCGCTGACCGAATCGACCAAGAACATCCTGTCGCGCGAGAATCTCGCCAAGACCAAGAAGGGCGTCCGCATCATCAACTGCGCGCGCGGCGGTCTGATCGACGAGGCGGCGCTCAAGGATGCGCTCGACAGCGGCCAGGTCGCGGGCGCCGCCCTCGACGTGTTCGTGACCGAGCCGGCGAAGGAATCGCCGCTGTTCGGCACCCCCGGCTTCATCGCCACACCGCACCTCGGCGCGTCGACCAACGAAGCCCAGGTCAATGTCGCGATCCAGGTCGCCGAGCAGATCTCGGACTTCCTGCTGACCGGCGGCGTCACCAACGCGCTCAACATGCCGTCGCTGTCGGCCGAGGAAGCCCCCAAGCTGCGCCCCTATATGGCGCTTGCCGAGCATCTCGGCGCGCTGGTCGGCCAGCTCGAGGGCGACGCGATCAAGGCGGTCGCGATCGAGGTCGAGGGTGCAGCCGCCGAGCTCAACCAGAAGCCGATCACCGGCGCGGTCCTCGCGGGCCTGATGCGCGTCTATTCGGACACGGTGAACATGGTCAACGCGCCCTTCCTCGCGAAGGAGCGTGGCCTGGACGTGCGCGAAGTGCGCCATGACCGCGAGGGCGACTATTCGACCCTCGTCCGCGTCACGGTGACCACTGCCGAGGGCGCCAAGTCGGTCGCCGGCACGCTGTTCGCCAATGCCGAGCCGCGCCTCGTCGAGATCTACGGCGTGAAGGTCGAGGCCGACCTGACCGGCGACATGGTCTATGTCGTCAATGTCGACGCCCCGGGCTTCATCGGCCGCCTCGGCACGACGCTGGGCGAAGCCGGCGTCAACATCGGCACCTTCCACCTCGGCCGCCGCACCGCCGGTGGCGAAGCGGTGCTGCTGCTGTCGGTCGATGCCCGCGTCGACGATGCGCTCAAGGCCCAGATTGCCCAGCTTCCCGGCGTGAAGAGCGCCAAGTCGCTGCGCTTCTGACGATCGGACGGGCGGGCGTCTTTGGGCGCCCGCCCGCCATCCGGGCATCGTCCCCAGGATGAAGGTTGCTGTTGAACCTCCGTCAGGGGCCGCTATGAGCCTCACCCCATGACCATCGCACCAGGCCTGCTCCCCGAAGGATTGCGTGATCGCCTGCCGCCGCAGGCGGAGGCCGGGTCGCGGCTGCTCCACCGCGTGATCGTCGCGATCGGCCGGCATGGCTATATGCGGGTCACCCCGCCGCTGGCCGAGTTCGAGGAAGAGCTGGTCGGCCGCCTCAAATCGGCACGCGCGCAGGACCTGCTGCGCTTCGTCGATCCGGTCTCGCAGCGCACGCTGGCCTTGCGCCCCGACATCACCGCGCAGGTCGGCCGCATCGCCGCCACCCGCATGGGCCACCGCGCCCGCCCGCTGCGCCTCGCTTATGGCGGCCCGGTGATCAAACTGCGCGCGACCCAGCTGCGCCCCGAGCGCGAGCTGACCCAGGCCGGCGCCGAGCTGATCGGCACCGACAGCCTCGCCGCCGTCATCGAAATCCTCAACGTCGCGGTCGAGGCGCTCGAAGTCGCGGGCGTCACCGGGATCACCGTCGACCTCACCCTCCCCGATCTCGTCGAGACGCTGGCCGCCGGCGCGATGCCCCTGCCCGCCGACCGGATCGACGCGGTGCGCGACCTGCTCGATGCGAAGGATGCCGGCGGCCTCGCCCGCCTCGGCGCCGACGCCTATCTGCCTTTCATCGAGGCGGCCGGCCCGGTCGGCCCCGCCCTCGCCAAACTGCGCTCGATCGCGGGTGCGCAGGCGCTCGACAAGCGGCTGTCGGCGATCGACGCGATCGTCGCCGCGTTGGGCGAGCGCGTCACGCTGACGCTCGATCCGACCGAGCGCCACGGCTTCGAATATCAGAGCTGGATCGGCTTCTCGCTGTTCGGCCAGGGCCTCAGCGGCGAGATCGGCCGCGGCGGCGGCTATACGATCATGCACGCCGACGGCCATGAGGAGAAGGCGATCGGCTTCTCGCTCTATATCGATCCGCTGGTCGATGTCGGCCTGGGCGTGGTGGAGCATCGCCGCGTCTTCCTGCCGCTCGGCACCGCGCCGGACATCGCCGCGCGCCTGCGCGCCGAGGACTGGACGACGGTCGCAGCACTTTCGGACGAAGACGACGCCCGCGCGCTCGGCTGCACCCATATCTTAGACGGGGACGGTCCCCGACCACTTTGAACGACCGGATCCCTCCCCTGCGCGCCGGGCTTCGCCCCGGTGCCGCCCACAGGCAGGGACGGACCGCTACTGGAACAGGATGATATCATGGCCAACGTCACGGTGATCGGCGCCCAATGGGGCGATGAGGGCAAGGGCAAGATCGTCGACTGGCTGTCCGAGCGCGCCGACGTCGTCGTCCGCTTCCAGGGCGGCCACAATGCCGGCCACACGCTGGTCGTCGGCGAACAGGTCTACAAGCTCAGCCTGCTGCCCTCGGGCATCGTGCGCGGCACGCTGTCGGTGATCGGCAATGGCGTGGTGTTCGATCCCTGGCATTTCCGTGACGAGGTCGCGAAGCTCAAGGGCCAGGGCGTCACCATCACCCCCGACAATCTCCAGCTGGCCGAGACCGCGCCGCTGATCCTGCCGATCCACCGCGACCTCGACGCGCTGCGCGAGGATGCGAGCGGCGCCGGCAAGATCGGCACCACCCGCCGCGGCATCGGCCCGGCTTATGAGGACAAGGTCGGCCGCCGCGCGCTGCGCGTCTGCGACCTCGCCCATCTCGACGATCTGGAGCCGCAGCTCGACCGCATCTGCGCGCATCACGACGCGCTGCGCGCCGGCTTCGGCGAGCCCCCGGTCGACCGCGAGAAGCTGAAGGCCGACCTGCGCGAGATCGCCGACTTCATCCTGCCCTTCGCCAAGCCCGTCTGGCTGACGCTGAACGAGGCGCGCAAGGCCGGCCGCCGCATATTGTTCGAAGGCGCCCAGGGCGTGCTGCTCGACGTCGACCACGGCACCTATCCCTTCGTCACCTCGTCGAACACCATCGCCGGCACCGCCTCCAGTGGGTCGGGCCTCGGCCCCTCGGCGGCGGGCTTCGTGCTCGGCATCGTCAAGGCCTACACCACCCGCGTCGGCTCCGGCCCCTTCCCGTCCGAGCTGACCGACGACACCGGCCAGCGGCTCGGCGAGCGCGGCCATGAGTTCGGCACCGTCACCGGCCGCAAGCGTCGCTGCGGCTGGTTCGACGCGGTCCTCGTCCGCCAGTCGGCCGCCGTCTCGGGCATCACCGGCGTGGCGCTGACCAAGCTCGACGTGCTCGACGGCTTCGAGGAAATCCGGATCTGCGTCGGCTACACGCTCGACGGCAAGACCTACGACTATCTGCCGCCCCACCCCCAGGACCAGGCGCGGGTCGAGCCGATCTACGAGAGCATCGAAGGCTGGAGCGAGTCGACCGCGGGCGCGCGCAGCTGGGCCGAACTGCCGGCGCAGGCGATCAAATATATCCGCCGCGTCGAAGAGCTGATCCAGTGCCCGGTGGCGCTGGTGTCGACCAGCCCCGAGCGTGAAGATACGATCCTGGTACGGGATCCGTTTGCGGATTGAGGCGCGCGCGGCCGGTCGCTGGGGCGTAAGTGATGGGGGGCCGGTGCGTTTCGTGGCGCTGTCCGGCCGACGTTCCCGTCACCGAAAGCGGTTGCTGTAGAAGAGCAGCGATAGACGCTTGGCCCCCCCTGCGGCAGAGGGCATTCGCGCGCTGGGCTCAGGCTTTGAGTGCAGCGTCACCGTTCTGCATGGGCTTGCCCGGTGCGATGTAATGCCC
>NZ_JBLTWO010000020.1:0-15147 GCF_049889055.1 Rhizorhabdus antheiae
GCTGCGATGGATGTCCACTTATAAAAAGAGCTGCCGTTCGCCGCGTCACTCAAAAATAGCCACAAAGTCTTAATCGCTGCCCCTTACGCACTCGCTATTCCGCTCGGCGACGAACATCTAACAGCCCTCAGCGTCGCCCTCTCCCCATCCAACCACCGCCGGCCTCCCCCGAGACCGGCGGCTCTCACCCTCACTCCGCCGCGACGATCTCACTCTCCACATCGTTCAGCGGATGCTCCAGGCGGTTGATCATCTCCTTCGGGCAGACCTGCCAGAAGCGCGTCCGCCAGCGGTCCCAGTCGTCGAGGACGGAGTGGGCCCATTTGCTGTCGGTGCGTTCGGCATGTTCGGCGATCAGCGACTTGCAGCGCATTTCCCACCGCACCGATCCGAAGCGCTGCCAGATGATGCTGTCCGGGTTGGCGTTGCGTTCGAAGTCGCCATGCTCGTCCAGCACGAAGGCCATGCCGCCGGTCATCCCCGCGCCGAAATTGGCGCCGACGCGGCCCAGGATCACGGCGATGCCGCCGGTCATATATTCGCAGCCATTGGCGCCGCAGCCTTCGACGACCACGGTCGCGCCCGAGTTGCGCACCGCGAAGCGCTCGCCCGCCTGCCCCGCCGCGAACAGCTTGCCGGCGGTGGCACCGTAGAGGACGGTGTTGCCGATGATCGTGTTCGACTTGGTCTCCAGCGGGGACGACACCATCGGGCGGACCGCGATGATCGCGCCCGACAGGCCCTTGCCGACATAGTCGTTGGCGTCGCCGAACACCTCCAGCGTGATGCCCTTGACCGCGAAGGCGCCGAGCGACTGGCCGGCCGATCCGCGCAGGCGGATGTGGACATGGCCGTCGGCGAGCGAGGACATGCCGTAGCGCCGGGTGATCTCCGCCGAGAAGCGCGTGCCCACCGCGCGGTGCGTGTTGCGCACCGTATAGGTCAGCTGCATCTTCTCGCGCCGCTCGAACACCGCTTTGGCATCCTCGATCATCTGCGCGTCGAGGCTGTCGGGCACTTCGTTGCGGAAGGTGGGGATGTTGAAGCGGCGCTTGTCGGCGGGCGCGTCGACCTTCGCCAGCACCGGGTTGAGGTCGAGATCGTCGAGATGCTCGGCGCCGCGGCTGACCTGGCGGAGCAGCTCGGTGCGGCCGATGATCTCGTCGAGCGAGCGGACGCCCAGCTTGGCGAGGATCTCGCGCACCTCCTCGGCGATGAAGGTCATCAGGTTGATCACCTTCTCGGGCGTGCCCACGAACTTCTTGCGCAGCGCTTCGTCCTGCGTGCAGACGCCGACCGGGCAGGTGTTCGAATGGCACTGGCGCACCATGATGCAGCCCATCGCGACCAGCGACAGCGTGCCGATGCCGAACTCCTCGGCGCCCAGGATCGCCGCGATCACGATGTCGCGACCGGTCTTGAGGCCGCCGTCGGTGCGCAGCTTCACGCGGTGGCGCAGGCCATTCAGCGTCAGCACCTGGTTGGTCTCTGACAGGCCCATTTCCCACGGCGTGCCCGCATATTTGACCGAGGTCTGCGGGCTGGCGCCGGTACCGCCGACATGGCCGGCGACCAGGATGACGTCGGCATGCGCCTTGGCGACGCCCGCCGCGACGGTGCCGATGCCGGCCGAGCTGACCAGCTTCACGCACACCCGCGCGGTCGGGTTGATCTGCTTCAGGTCGTAGATCAGCTGCGCCAGATCCTCGATCGAATAGATGTCGTGGTGCGGCGGCGGCGAGATCAGAGTCACGCCCGGCGTCGAATGGCGCAGGCGCGCGATCATCTCGGTCACCTTGAAGCCGGGCAGCTGCCCGCCCTCGCCGGGCTTGGCGCCCTGCGCGACCTTGATCTCCAGCTCCTCGGCGGCGCCCAGATATTCGGCGGTGACGCCGAAGCGGCCCGACGCGACCTGCTTGATCACCGAATTGGCGTTGTCGCCGTTGGCATAGGGGGTGTAGCGGCTCTTGTCCTCGCCGCCCTCGCCCGACACCGCCTTGGCGCCGATCCGGTTCATCGCGATCGCCAGCGTCTCATGCGCCTCGGGGCTGAGCGCGCCGAGCGACATGCCGGGCGTCACGAAGCGCTTGCGGATCTCGGTGATCGGCTCGACCGAGTCGATCGCTATGCCTTCACGCGCCCAGTTGAACTCGAGCAGGTCGCGCAGATAGACCGGCGGCAGATCGCGCACCCCGCGCGAGAATTGCAGATAGGTCGAATAGCTGTCGGTCGCGACCGAGGTCTGCAGCAGGTGCATCAGTTGCGCCGAATAGGCATGCGCCTCGCCCCCTGCCCGCTGGCGGTAGAAGCCGCCGACCGGCAGCGACACGACGGTGTCGTCGAACGCGGCGTCGTGGCGCAGCTTCAGGTTGAGCTGGAGCGAGTTGAACCCCTCGCCCGAGATCTTCGCCGGCATGCCGGGGAAGAAGTCGTTGACCAGCGCGCGGCTGAGCCCGACCGCCTCGAAATTATAGCCGCCGCGATAGCTGGAGATCACCGCGATCCCCATCTTCGACATGATCTTGAGCAGCCCGTCGTCGATCGCCTTGCGGTGGCGCTTCAGGCACTCCTCGAGCGAGCGATCTCCGAACAGGCCGCGCGCATGGCGGTCGGCGATGGCGGCTTCGGCCAGATAGGCGTTCACCGTGGTCGCGCCGACGCCGATCAGCACCGCATAATAATGGGTGTCGAGGCATTCGGCCGAACGGACATTGACCGACGCATAGGAGCGCAGCCCCTTGCGGACGAGATGGGTGTGGACGGCGGCCGCCGCCAGCACCATCGCGATGGCGATCCGGTCCGGCCCGACATGCTCGTCGGTCAGGAACAGCTCGGCCTTGCCCTCGCGCACCGCCGTCTCGGCCTCGGCGCGGACGCGGGCGATCGCCTGGCGCAGCGCATCAGGCCCGCCATGGGCGTCGAAGGTGCAGTCGATCTCGGCCGCCTGCGCGCCGAAATGATCCTTCAGCGCATGCCAGTCGCGGCAGTGGAGCACCGGGCTTTCGAGCACCAGCACGTCGGCCTGCTGCCCCTCATTATCGAGGATGTTGGCGAGATTCCCGAAGCGAGTCTTCAGGCTCATCACCTGGGTTTCGCGCAGCGAGTCGATCGGCGGGTTGGTGACCTGGCTGAAATTCTGGCGGAAGAAATGGCTGATCAGGCGCGGCTTGTCGGAAATGACCGCGAGCGGCGTATCGTCGCCCATCGACCCGATCGCTTCCTTGGCGTCCTCGACCTGGGGCGCGAGGATCAGCTCCATATCCTCCAGCGACATGCCGGCGGCGACCTGGCGGCGCAGCAGCTCGGCGCGCGGCCAGCGCGGGATCATGTCTTCCGCCGGCGCCGGCAGATCGGCGCGGGTGCGGAAGTTCTTCACCCATTCGCCATAGGGCTTCTCGGCGGCGATGCGCGCCTTGATCTCGGCATCGCCATAGATCCGCCCTTCGTCCAGGTCGACCGCGATCATCTGCCCCGGCCCCATGCGGCCCTTGGCGACGATCGTGCTCTCGGGCACGACGACCATGCCGGTTTCGGAGCCGACGATCAGCAGATTGTCAGCGGTGCGCGTGGTGCGCAGCGGGCGCAGCGCGTTGCGGTCGACGCCCGCCACCGCCCAGCGGCCATCGGTCATCGCCAGCGCGGCCGGGCCGTCCCACGGCTCCATCACCGAACCGAAATAGCTGTACATCGAGCGCAGCTCGGCCGGCATGTCGGGGCTGTTCTGCCACGCCTCGGGCACCAGCATCAGCTTGGCGGTCGGCGCGTCGCGGCCCGATCGGCAGATCGTCTCGAACACCGCGTCGAGCGCCGCCGTGTCGGAGGCGCCGGCCGGGATCAGCGGCTTGATCTCGTCCGAATGCTCGCCGAACGCCAGCGAGGCCATCTTGATCTCGTGGCTCTTCATCCAGTTCTTGTTGCCGCGGATCGTGTTGATCTCGCCATTATGCGCGAGCGACCGGAAGGGCTGCGCCAGCCACCATTGCGGGAAGGTGTTGGTCGAATAGCGCTGGTGGAAGATTGCGACGCGGCTGACGAAGCGCTCGTCCTTCAGGTCGGGATAGAAGACCGACAGCTCTTCGGCCAGGAACAGACCCTTGTAGACGATCGAGCGCGCCGACAGCGAACAGATGTAGAAGCCCTGGATCTGCGCCTCGATTACCTTGCGCTCGATCCGGCGGCGGATGAGGTAGAGGTTCTTCTCGAACTCCGCGAGGCTCATCGCGTCGGGCATCGGCCCGGCGATCATGATCTGCTCGATCTCGGGGCGCGTCTGGAGCGCCTTCTCGCCGATCACCGACACGTCGACCGGCACCTGGCGCCAGCCATAGATGGTGTAGCCGAAATCGATGATCTCGCTTTCGACGATCGTGCGGCAGGTCTCCTGCGCACCCAGATCGGTGCGCGGCAGGAACACCATGCCCACCGCGAGGCGGTTGGGCAGCGGCCGATGGCCGGAATGCTCTATCGCATCGTCGAAGAAGCGGACGGGCAGGTCGACATGGATGCCGGCGCCATCGCCGGTCTTGCCGTCGGCATCGACCGCGCCGCGGTGCCACACCGCCTTCAGCGCATCGATCGCCGCCGACACGACGCGGCGCGACGCCTTGCCATCGGTCGCCGCGACGAGGCCGACGCCGCAGGCATCGCCTTCGAACTCGGGCCGATACATGCCTTCGCGGGCGAGCCGCTCGCGCTCGGAGGCCATCCAGTCGTTTTCGGTGTGGCTCATCACTTCATCTCCGCGGGGTCGAGCCCCAGCAAGGTCGCAAGGCGTTCACGCTCGGCAGGGCTCAGGTCCTGCGGCTTTTTCGGCTTCGGCAGGTCGGCCGTCCGTTGCTCGATCGTCTTCATGATCTGGGGCAGCGCCTTCATCATCGCCGGCATCAGTTGCTGCATCCGCGCCAGAAAGGCCGGATCGGTCTGGATCGTCATCGATCCGGCGGCAAAGGCCCTGCCCGCATCGGTCTGGAAGAACGCGTCGATCGCACGCAGCTCGGCCGGGCTGAACTTGCGGGCATAGGCTTCGGCCAGACCTTCGCGGAAGCTCGGCTCCATAGCAGTCATCAACTTGCCCATCTCGCTCGCCATGACCGTCATCGAGCGGTTGGTCCGCTCCTGAAAAGCGGGATCCATGATCGTCAGCACATCGCGGAACCGGGTCGAATCCAGGGCTTTGATCTTCTCGGGGTCCTGCCCCATCGATTGGGCGAGCGCGCCGATCGGCATCGACAACATGCTGTCCATCATCGATTTGGACATCTGCCCGATCGAAGCGTCCATGACCTTCTGAAAGGTGCCGTCGGGCAGGATCGCTCCAGCGATGCGCGATGCGAGCGCCAGCGCGGCGGGATCGGATGCTGCCGGTGCGGCTTCCGCCGCAGCCTTGCTGTCCGATGGCGTGGCGGCCGGGGCCGAAGCAGCGGACAACCCCAGAACGGCAGCCGTCAGCGCAAGCCTAGCGCGGCAGAAAAAATGCCGCTTCATGCCGCCACCTTCTCGGCGGCGGCGGCCTTCGCCTTTTCGCGCAGATATTTGTGCATCCGCTCGGCGACGTCGCGGCCGTCGCGGATCGCCCAGACGACCAGGCTGGCGCCGCGCACGATGTCGCCCGCGGCGAACACGCCTTCGACCGAGGTCTGCATCGTGCGGTGGTCGACGCGCAGCGTGCCCCAGCGGGTCACCGACAATTCGGGCGCACCGAACATCGTCGGCAGATCCTCCGGATCGAAACCGAGCGCCTTGATCACCAGATCGGCCTCCAGACGGAACTCGCTGCCCGGATCGGCCTCGGGCGTGCGCCGGCCCGAGGCATCGGGCTCGCCCAGCCGCATTTTGATCGCGCGGACGCCGGCCACAGTCCCCTCGCCGTCGAACGCCTCGGGGGCGGACAGCCAGACGAACTCGACGCCCTCCTCCTCGGCATTCTTCGTCTCACGCTGCGATCCCGGCATGTTCGCCCGGTCGCGGCGGTAGAGGCAACGAACCGACTCCGCGCCCTGGCGGATCGCGGTGCGGACGCAGTCCATCGCGGTGTCGCCGCCACCGATCACGACGACCCTCTTGCCCTTCGCATCGAGCAGGCCTTCGTCGAAGGCCGGCACGGCATCGCCGAAATTCTTGCGGTTGGAGGCGGTCAGATAGTCGAGCGCCTCGACGATCCCGGTCGAGCCCACGCCCGGCGCCTTGATCGCGCGCGGCTTGTAGACCCCGGTCGCGATCAGCACCGCGTCGTGGCGCTCGCGCAGTTCGGCGAGCGTCGCGTCGCGGCCGACCTCGAACCCCTGGTGGAAGACGATGCCCGCCTCGACGAGGCGCTGGACGCGCCGCATCACCACAGGCTTCTCCAGCTTGAAGCCTGGGATGCCGTAGGTCAGCAGCCCACCCGCGCGGTCGTGGCGGTCATAGACATGGACGTCATAGCCGCGCGCACGCATCAGTTCGGCGACCGTCAGGCCGGCTGGCCCCGCACCGATCACCCCGACCGACTGGCCGCGATCGGGCCCGACCTGCACCGGCTCGACCCAGCCCTGCTCCCAGGCGGTGTCGGTGATGTACTTCTCGACCGAGCCGATGGTGACCGCACCGTGCCCGGCAAACTCGATCACGCAATTGCCTTCGCACAGCCGGTCCTGCGGACAGATGCGGCCGCAAATCTCGGGCATGGTCGAGGTCGCATTGGACAGCTCATAGGCCTCGCGCAACCGACCCTCGGTGGTCAGGCGCAGCCAGTCCGGGATATGGTTGTGGAGCGGGCAATGGGTCGCGCAATAGGGCACGCCGCATTGGGAGCAGCGCGACGCCTGCTCCTCGGCCTTGCCCCCGGCATAGCGGGCCGAAATCTCGGCGAAGTCGGCGATGCGAGCATCCGCTTCCCGCTTGTCGGGATAATCCTGATCCACGCGCACGAACTTCAACATCGGCTCATCAGCCATGACTTGTCCTCCGGTTCGGAGGGCAAATCTCACAGCCAAGCGGCGGAGTCACGCGCAAAACGCGACATAAGGCAGTATTATTGACCTATATCCTGTGGATTTTGGCAGAACATAACCGGTCGACCGCACGTCACCCCTATTATACGTCCGTATCGGACCTATCTAAAAACCAGCCAGATCAACGCGATACTGCCCGCGACGATGCGATACCAGGCGAAAGGCGCGAAGCCATGCCGCGTCACCACGTTCAGAAACCAGCGGATGACGACGATCGCGACAAGGAACGACACAAGGAAGCCGATGGCTATCGCGGTCAGCTGTGCGTCGCCCAGTTCGTGCCGCGCTTTCCAGAGGGCAAGCGTGGTCGCGCCCACCATCGTCGGAATGGCAAGGAAGAAGCTGTATTCCGCCGCCGTCCGCCGCTCGACCCCCATGGTCAGCGCGCCCATGATCGTGGCGCCCGAGCGGCTGACCCCGGGGATCATCGACAGGCACTGGACGAAGCCGATGGCAAGCGCGGTCCGCCCCGGCATCCCCTCGACCGTGTCGCAGGTCACCCGCTGGACGCTGCGCTCGATCAGCAGGATCGCGATCCCGCCCAGGATCAGCGCCACGGCGACGATGATCGGTGCCGTGAGCATCGCCTTGATCGCGCCATAAGCGAGCGCTCCGATCACCGCCGAGGGCAGAAAACCCACGAGCACGTTGCGCGTGAAGGCGATCGCCGTCGGATCGCGCCGCGCCAGCCCCGCCAGCACCGCCGCGAAGCGCTGGCGATAGAGCACCACCACCGCGAGGATCGCCCCCAGCTGGATGACGATATCGAAGGTCTCGGTCCCCTGCGGAACCTGCATGACCTCGCCGGCGAGGATCAGATGGCCGGTGGAGGAGACGGGGATGAACTCGGTCAGCCCCTCGACGATGCCGAGGAGGATGATCGACAATAGCGACATTTCCATGATGCGGTCGATCAGGCCGGTTTGGTGCTGGTGCCGAACCGGCCGCTGGGACGGAAGCTGACCAGCCAGGCCGGCGCCACCGCCTCCATCGGCGTGGGCGTGACGCCGAACGCCTCGATCCCCTTCGCGCCGGGCGAGACGACATTGTCGGCCTGCAGCATCAGCCACTGGTCGCGCGTGATCGGTGCGCCCGGCAACAGGCTCATGGCGCTCACGAGCGGAGCGCCGAGGGCGTCGGGGATCGGCAGGATCGCCGGCGTGCGACCGATCGCCTTGGCCAGCCAGTGGTGGAGGTCGAGCATCGAGATCGTCTCGGGCCCGCCCAGCTCATAGGTGGTGCCACCATGGCGCTGCGGATCGGCAATCGCGCCCGCCACAGCGCGCGCCACGTCCGAAGCCCAGATCGGCTGGAACTTCGCCACCCCGCGCAGCACCGGCACGACCGGCAGCGACAGCATCGCGGCGAAGCGGTTGAGGAAGCCGTCTTCCTGACCGAACACGATCGACGGCCGCAGGATCGTCGCCTGCGGGAAAGCCTCCCGCACTGCGACCTCGCCCTCGCCCTTGCTGCGACCATAAGCCGAGGGCGATTCGGGATCGGCACCTATGGCCGAGATGTGAATCAGCGATTCGACGCCCGCCGCAGCCGCGGCCTGCGCAACGATCTGCGCGCCGCGCCGGTGGATGGCGGTGAAGTCGCCCTTGAGGATGCCGACCAGGTTCACGACCGAATCGGCGCCGGCAATCGCATGTTCGACGCTGGCGGCGTTGGTGATGCTGGCGGGCACGAACTGGATCTGCCCCAGCCCGGCCAGGGGCTTCAGAAAATAGGCGTCGGAGGGATCGCGCTCCGCGATTCGAACGCGTGCGCCGGCCTTCAGCAGCTCCTGCGCAACATAACGTCCGAGGAAACCACCACCTCCGAACAGAGTGACAAGACGGCTCATGCCCATATTCCCTTGATGCTGCGATTTTCTCCGCATTGCCCTGCAAGGAAGCTGTTGACAAGGCACAAGGAGCGCCGCTATCCGCCCGGCTCCGCAACCGGAAATGCCCAGGTGGTGGAATTGGTAGACGCGCTGGCTTCAGGTGCCAGTGGCCGCAAGGCCGTGGAGGTTCGAGTCCTCTCCTGGGCACCACTCTTCTAGCGATAATGTCGCAGAATGCGTGATTTGCACCGTTGCATCGGTGCCATCCTCTCACAGATTAGCTTTGATATAGCGCGCACTTAATTTGTGGACCGCGCCAGCATTCCGGGGCGAGCTTTCGCCCGCCCCTGCCCCCCTCACTCCTCCAGCAGGGCGCGCAGCATCCAGGCGGTTTGTTCGTGGATGCCGATGCGCTGGGTCAGCAGATCGGCGGTCGGCTCGTCGCTCACGGCCTCCAAGCACCGCATAGCTATCAGGCTATCTGCCATAATAAGATCGAGCGCGCAGGCCCCAATCAAAGGCTTGGCTAGGCGCAGCGGCCAGCTGGGCCATGGCCGGCATTCATCGTCATATTGAGCGCTGGCGATCGACATGGATAAATTCACTCATTCCAACGACCCTCGACAGCACGAAAAATCTGCTCAAGCGATCAAAAAACTTACCGATCGGTAAGAATTTCGAGATGAGCGGCGCTATCATAGCTCATCCTTCCCGATCGGGAAGAAATGTCCTTGAAGCTCTGCTGCACATATGAGAACTTCCCGCTCGGGAAGACCGACATGATTGAGAACGCAACCCAATTCGGCGAAGCCGTCGCCTCAGCCCGAAAGGCCCTTGGCCTTACCCAGCGGGAGCTGGCGCTCGCAATCAACAGCGGCGAGCGCTTCATTGTCGATCTGGAAGCAGGAAAGCCCACCGCCCAACTCGGCAAGGCACTCACTGCTGCCAAGGCTGTCGGCTTGCGGATCACCGCCACCGGCATATCGCAGGCTTGATGGTGACCCTTCCGGTTCACTACAAAGACCGCCTGGTCGCTACGATCAGCGCTGACACGCGCGCAACCCACCTCGCGTATGACGAAGCCTGGCTGTCATCCTCCGATAGCTTCCCGGTTTCGCTGGCAATGCCGATCCGGCCAGAGCCCTATGAGGAAGAACAGGTCCTCCCCTGGCTGATGAACCTGCTGCCGGAAGGCGAACCGCTGCGCGCCATGACGCGCATGCTAGGCGCTGCACCGGAGGACGCGCTCGGTCTGATCGCACAGACCGGCAACGATCTGGCAGGCGCGCTCAGCATCGCGCCGCAGCCGCCGCGCGGCGAGCCCGGCTATCGTCCGATCCCGAATGCCGGTGCATTGGAACGTATCATAGAGGAACTGCCCGCGCGGCCATTCCTTGTGGGTGAGGACGGCGTCTCGATGAGCCTTGCCGGCGCGCAGGCAAAGCTGCCGGTGGCCGTCATCGAAGGCCAGATTGCGGTGCCGATCAACGGCGCACCATCCACCCATATCCTCAAGCCCGACAATCCACGCCTGCCCGGCAGCGTCCAGAACGAGGCGCTGTGCATGGTTCTCGCTCGCAGGATCGGTCTCAATGTCGCGCCGGTTACAACCGGCGTTGCGGGGAAGCGCAGCTATCTGCTTGTCGAGCGTTATGACCGTACAGGCACCGGCACCAATGTCCGCCGCCTGCATCAGGAGGACTTTTGCCAGGCTCTCGGTCGTCCGCCTGCAGCCAAATACGAGTTCAACGGCACCGGCGTTCGCGGCCCCTCTATCGCCGACATGTTCGCCCTCGTCCGCCAGCATATGACGGCGCGTGACATCACCCGGCTGCTGGACGGCGTGGTCTTCAATATCGCCATCGGCAACGTCGACTCGCACGCCAAGAATTACTCGATCCTGATAGGTCCCGGTGCCCCGCAGCTTGCGCCGCTTTACGATCTCATGTCCGGCCTCGCTTGGGCGAACATCACCCAGAACCACGCCCAGGCGATCGGTGGCCAGCGCCGCAGTCGGCACATCTATGGCCGCCACTGGCGGCGCATGGCTGAAGCCGCAGGCCTGGCAGCGCGGGGAACGGTGCAGAGGGTGGAGCAGGTGACGGCACGGTTGCTGCGCGAACTGCCCGCAGCGGTCGAGGAGGTGGCAGCAATGCCGGCAGGTTCATCGATGCTGGAGATCTTCGCAAAGGAGATCGAGGAGCGGGCAACCGAAGTCAGGGCGCATGCAGGCCAGGAAGGCGTGCCAGAAGTCAGCGAAGTGCCCACGGACAAAGCTCCGATGATCGGCGCAAGCGCTTATTTTTCTGACCGGGAAGCGGGAGCGCCATGACCAAAGCTATCTTCGTTCATCGTACCGACTCGATCTACGACGACAGCCCGGCGGAGCAGTATCAGTCCCCGCGCCAATACCTGATGGCAGACGCCAAACTTCGGAGATCACATGCATAGGCAAGGGAAGGTCCCCTTACTGGGGAAATTCAATCGCTGTAAGCAGCTACCCCTCAACTTGCGTCTTGTGCGATTCGTGAAGAAGGTCGACCCATCAATCTATACCGCGCTGAGGTGCGTATATGCGTGAGGCTGAATTTCGGGCCTGGTTCGAAGCCAACGATTATGACGGCGCGACGATTGGCACTCAACTTGCTCGCGCCAAGCGCATCGAGCAGAGTTATGGCGACCTCGATGAACTGTACCGCGAGGGGAAACTGGCGGCGCTAAAGTCTGAACTTTCCTATTCATCCGCCGATGAGCGCGCCAACCGACCCAATCCCGCCAAATTCCCGGTTAATGGCAACATCCGGACTTCGATGGCGAGCTATTGCAGCACCATCGAATATTATTCGAAATTCTGCGCCTCATTTGACCGCGTGCAGCAAGCGGACAGCCAAAACATCACTGCTGATGCCATCGAGGCGGCAATGGATGAATTTGACGCCATCGGCCTCGAAGGTTTCAAGTCGCAATATGGCTTTGGCAGACCCCAGAAATACTGGGTGCGGCGTCCTGGCAACGCAAAGCTCTATCCTGCCAAGGCGATTGTGGGCGTCTCGCACGGACATGTGCCCGGTGGCACTGCGTTAAAGGCGTCAGACTTCTATGGCGGTCAGGGAGAGCAGGCCGCCAACGGCACCCTGCGCAAACTGGGTTATGAAATCGTCGAGGACGGAAAGCAGGTACAGGCCCTAATTCATTTGCCTGCCGACAGTCCGCTTGAAGGCGTCAGCGACCCGAGCGATGGCCCCTACTGGTTTGTCGGGGCGGCATTCGGTCGCAAGCAGGACCAGTTCGACCGGTTTATTCGTGACGGCATCTGGGAAATCGATGCGCCGCAGCCATGGGACGAGGAAAAGGTTCTTCGCATGCGTCCCGGCCAGCGCATTGCGATCAAATCCACCTACGTCCGCTGGTATAATCTGCCGTTCAACAATCGTGATCGTGCCGTTTCCTGCATGGCGATCAAGGCGATTGGCACCATCGCCGAAAATCCGGGCGACGGCGCGCGTATCCGCGTGAATTGGGAAGCAGGCTTCGAACAACGGGAGTGGTATCACTACACCTATCAGCCGACGATCTGGGAGGTTTATCCGCGCAAGGAAATGGCGCGCCGCCTGATAGCGTTCGCGTTTGCAGGTGCAGGTCAGGATTACGACTGGTTTCTTGAGAACCTGTCCAACTGGAAGGATATGGCGGAAGCGCCTGTGCCTGAGGCGGACGACGCGCCGGACCCCAGAAAGCGTAACCCGGTCAACCTCATCCTTTACGGGCCTCCGGGCACTGGCAAGACCTATCGAACAATGGCCGAAGCCGTGCGACTGGCGCTGGGGTTGGATGACACCGACCCCATCTTGACGGATGCAGAAAGGCGCGCTGACTTGCGCGCCGAATATGATCGGCTTGTTGCGCTCGGGCAGATTGGCTTTGCGACCTTTCACCAGAACTATGGATATGAGGATTTCGTCGAAGGGCTGCGGCCAAAGGCCATCAAATCGGGCTCCGGGTTTGAACTGATCCCCACTCCGGGCGTTTTTCGGAAGATGGCCAGCGTCGCCGCCGACAGCGATGAAGAGCATGTGCTCATCATCGATGAGATAAACCGGGCAAACATCTCCAAGGTGTTCGGAGAACTGATCACCCTGATCGAACCAGACAAACGAAAGGGAATGGCCAACGGCTTGGCCGTGACCCTGCCTTATTCTGGCGAAACATTTTCAGTGCCCGCCAACCTCCACATCATCGGCACCATGAACACAGCGGACAGGTCCATCGCACTGCTCGACACCGCTTTGCGGCGGCGGTTCAATTTCCGCGAAATGGCGCCGGAACCGGGCTTGCTTGGTGTGGTCGATGGGATCGACCTCAAGGCCGTGCTCACCACCATCAACCAGCGCATCGAGTATCTCATCGATCGCGAGCACCGGATCGGACACGCTTTTTTCATCAATTGCGGGACAGCCGAGCACGTTCACGCCGCCATGCGCGACAAGGTAGTTCCGCTGTTGCAGGAATACTTCTTCGAGGACTGGAGCCGTATTCACGCGGTGCTGGGTGACGGGTTCATCCAGGAAGACAAGCTTGATCGGCCACCGGGTATCGAAGGCGACCGGGTTTCGAGCTGGTCGGTGCTCGCACCGTTCAAGGCCGATGCATTCGATCGGTTGATCGGTAAAGTGGTCAAGGCAGCGGAGGAGCCTGGCGAGTGATCGCCGAGCTGGCGCCCCATCTGCTCCCCGGCGTGCCTGTCGAGCGGGCTGCCGCCTGCTCGTGGCGGGAATGGTTGGCGTGTTTCCCGCCTAGCCCGACCGATCCTACCGATCGCGCCATCGCCCGGTTCCACCCGTGACCCATCTGACCGTCCCCGAATGGGGGCCTACGGGCGTACACAATGACACCGGCGTAGCGCCGAAGAACGCCTTTACCCGGAGTCAGGCAAATGCCCTGCTTCGGGCTGCGCGATCGCATATGCTGGCTAATAAGTCCGGGACCAATATCCTTGTCGATCGCTACAGCGAGATAAGAGCCCAGCAAGTTGTTGGAGTTATTGCCGCCCCGGGTTGCAGTCTTGAAATTCTGCCCAAGATCGATGCAGCGTCGGATGAGGATGATGAAACAATCCGCACGCGGCTTGTTGCCATGCTCGACATTGCGCTTGGTCTCAAACTCGGAGACGGACAGGCGCTGCCCATGGCGCGGCAGAGGGAAAACTTGCTCGATATTCTGATCCGCCTGTTTACCGATCGCCTGCTGGCCGAGGCGCGGCGCGGCTTGCCCCGCGGCTATATAGCTCAGGAAGACGATCTAGCAGCGCTGAGGGGGCGGCTCGATGTCATCCGCCAGTTTACCCACCACGCCGTGCGACCCGACCGGCTTGCCTGCCGCTTCGACACTCTGAATCCTGATATCCCATTGCTGCGTATCATGAAGGCCTGTGTTGTCCTGCTCCGCCATCATGCGCGTACCCTGGAGACGCAGAGGCGACTGGATGAGCTCCGTTTCCTCCTTGCCGATGTGAGTGATGTGGCTGTCAGTGTCTTACCTTGGACGCAGGTGCGCATCGATCGGACGAACCATCGTTGGGAAAGCCTGTATGGATTAGCCAAGCTATTCCTGAAGCGCGAATGGCAGCGCACTAACTACGATGCCAAAGCGGGCCAGGGAATTACCTTGCTGTTCGCCATGAATGATCTGTTCGAAGCCTATATCGCCGCTCTGGCCCGCAAGGCGTTGCAGGGAAGCGATCTGACCGTCCATTCCCAGGGCGGATTGCGATATTGCCTGATGGAGGAGTGCGAAGGCGGCAAGCCGCGCTTCCAGACGACGCCGGACATTCTGATCAAGCGAAATGGGCAGGTTCAGTTGGTAATCGACACCAAGTGGAAGCTGGTTGGTCAAAATCCCGAAGACAAGAAACGCGGAGTGTCGCAGTCGGACGTCTATCAGATGATGGCATATGCCCGGCTCTATCGGTGCCGCGAGGTGATGTTGTTATACCCTCATCACGCCGGTCTAGGAGGCGATGGTCTGAACGCCGCTTACGCCATAATGGAGGGCAATGAACGCCTGCGGATCGCGAGCGTAAACCTGACTGCTGGAAAACAGGCGGTTCAACAGCGGCTAGCGGAACTGATTGTCCCCGATGTTGCCGGCTTGGAGGTAGACGCATAAAATGGCCGGCGACAAAGCGTTGTAATATAAAGCCTTGTTCGCACATCACGGTCCCTCTTCTGGCACCATTTTTCTAGCGACTGGTTCGCAAAATGCGTGATCTGCACCGAAGAATCGGTGCCACTATCTCACAGATCAGCTTCGTTGTTGCGCGCACTCATT
>NZ_JBLTWO010000021.1:0-12684 GCF_049889055.1 Rhizorhabdus antheiae
CGCGGTCGAGATCGGACGCAACCCGGGAAATCGTTGCACAACGGGTAGTGTGACGCTGAGTCAGCATTTTTGTTACAGCAATATGCCGCCGGGAAACTCAAATCCTCGATTTGCCGAAGCAGCTTTCAACGATAGCCAACAGCTGCTCCTGCATAGGGATCCCGTGCGGCCTGCGAGGTGTCTTGCAGCGCCTCGCGCGTGGAGTGATTTGCCAATCCGTCGGGGACGGGGGCTTGGGATCCACCAAGTAGGTCTGATGCTACGCCCCTTATACCTGCGGCAATGCTGGGTGCCGCGAAAATGATGAAGCATCCTAATATTGTTTTCCATGCTCGCCGGATATCTACATGGCCATTGAACGCCAGATACCCTAACGATCCAACGGCAACCGTCGCCACAGCAGTGGCCACGGAACCGAGTAGTGCATCTCTTACCCACTGGATGGAAGTGACCATAGAGGCAGCGGGCACGATTTGGCCAGTCGAATTGAAAGACATCATATGGGATATTTGACTATATGGGATCGAGATATCATGTGCATATTATCTCACCAATGCACCTTTTTCCATTTATGCGTTCAAGATGCACAAATATGTCAACGACCTTGCAAACATATTCTACAATATCTGCGCGTCGTAAATTGGATGTGGCTTGCACAATCAATGCTAATTGCTCCATAGCTCCGGATGCACTGTTGGCGTGAATCGTTGTCATTGATCCGGAGTGACCGGTATTGACAGCCCGTAAAAATGTGTAAGCTTCGCTACCGCGCAACTCGCCGAGCACTATGCGGTCTGGGCGCATGCGCAGAGACGCCTGTAGCAAATCATCGGCGTCTATTCGCGCCTCTCCCATTTGACCTTTTGCGGCGATAAGGCCGATTGAATTCGCATGATGTAGGGCGAGTTCCGGCGTATCTTCTATGAAAATCAGCCGCTCATCGCCCGGTACCTCTTTCAGAAGTGCGTTTAGAAACGTCGTCTTTCCAGTCGACGTGCCCCCTGAAATCAAGATGTTGCGTTTTGCGCGAACAGCGCCGGCAAGAAATTCCGCAGGACTGCTGACCGGATCTGGAAGCTTAAATCTGTTCCTGCTTTCGCCAAGCTGAAACTCATTGAACGCACCGGTTCGCAGGTAATCTGCCAGCGATAAGTCAGACATCACGTGACGTCTGATCGCAATCGCCATGGAGCCTCTCGTGGCTGGCGGAGCGACGATCTGAATGCGGGAGCCGTCTGGAAGCTTTGCTGACAGAAGGGGGTGTTCCCGACTGATCCCCTGGTTGGCAAAGCTCGCAATCTGTCTGGCCAGTCTCCACATCCGTTCCTCCGTAAGCTCCGGAAGACTCAGTCGCTCCGCCGTGCCGCCTAACGCCTCGACCCAAATTTCGCCGGGGGCATTTATATAGATGTCGGTGACGTCGTGCCGGTTCAGAACAGCTGAAAGTGGTGAGAGATAGGCATCGAGAAAAGGAAAACTGCTGACAGGGTCGGATGCATCGAGCGCGAGCGGATCTTTCATGGGTGTCGCGCTCCCGTTCCCCCGAAATCGAGATCTCTGGCGACGAAGATCGAGATTTTTGCGCCTTCGGAAACGGTTATGGTCGGTCCTGCCGGCACATTGAAAACCGGTATCTGGGCGACTGTGTCGTTCACCTGGCTTGGCAGGCCCACATACACAGAATCCCTCACGCCTCGCGAGGCGCGGTTCACCCCTATTGAGAAGGCGGTTTGCAAAACCGCGTTGCTAAAACGAGCGAGCACGTGATTATTTACATTTCCATTGATGCCTGTGCCACCCAGCGCGTCCGCAGCCGGAGATCCAATTCTGATTGCAACACCATCCGGCCGGATTAGCCTGGTCCAGTTCACAAGGACGCGCTTTTGACCCGCTTGAGTGTTGCCTTGAGCGTCCCCGATGAGACGACTGCCTCGGGGGATAAGGATGCGAGTTCCGTCGAACCCGCGGACATCCACTGCTACTACGGCGCGTGCCATCCCCGCTCGACCAGAATTGATCGGCGTCTCAAGCACGGCAGCGACAATCGTACCTTGAGGAACAACATTTGAACGATTGCGAATTATTGTCGCTTTAACGACCTGTTCCTCTGGGGAGGGCTCGCTGCCGGTCGGGCCATCCGCCGGCGGTCTTCCATTGGGCGTTCGACCAACCCCTGGTCCTTTGTCCATAATCAGAACGGCTTGGTCGTCTTCGCTACTAGCTCCGCTCGGCTGTCGCGAGGAGCCGACGTCGACACGGCTGTCGTAGTTCGCAACCGGGGGGGAGGCTGCGAAGTTGGGCGAAGACACATAATCTCTTGAGGCTGTAGAAGAGGACGGCGGTGGAGGTGCTGAAGCCAGTGAACGCACAGCGATCACAGATGGCACTGGGAGAGGAGGCTCGGCCGTTTGTGCAGGGGCCTCGATCGATGCTTGCGGCGCAGCGGGAGAGGAGGCCGCCCAGTAGGGCAATGAGAGTGGTGGAGGCGAAGTTATGGCGGCCTCCTGCACCATCTGGCCGGCTTCGGGCGATCGGGACGCGCTTCGCTTGGCCTCCAGGACAGAGAATAGCCCAACCCCTAACACAGAGCAGGCCAGCGTTATCCACCACCCAGTCATCCGCTTGGCCGGCAATGGGATGACGGGGCGAGCGGTGCGGGTGGCAAGGTCATCCCGAGGGTCAACTGCTTCTGTCATCGCCGCTTAGCCGGTGGCCTCCTTGCTGCGACGGCATTCTGATCACCCGATCTGAATCGAAATTTCGCTGCAATCGTGTCGATCACATAATATTGACCACGCATTGCGCCGTTCACGAGCATTTCCTGATTACCCGAGTCCAACGCGTAAACGGCCGGAAGCTCGATGTTTGGCAGCCATCTTATATTTGTTGACTGACCATTGTCGAACATCTCGATGGGTCGAAGCTTCCTAGCACCGCTAAAGCGGTAGGATCGCCTATATTCTTCCATCACCAAATCAGGCGCGCTGTCGGTCCCAGGATAGTGAAATTTCACGCTATAAGGCGCTATCGTGTCACGCCCATAACCCGGTGCAAGCAAAAAAGTATAGCGACGCTCATCAGTTATTACGGTCAGATTAGTCTCGTTCGCACCCATATCCTGTTTCACAAAAAGCAGATTGCCTCGATTGTTCGATGTTATGCGCCACCCGCTCGTAACGCCTGCCGCCATGGTCTCAACGCGTTCATCGGGCGCGAACTCGACCACCAGAACATAGCCGGGTACGGTGTTGAGCCGGACGACTTCATCGGGATCGTAGTTTATGGCTTGTATTTGCGGATCGCGAGGCCCCGGTACGGGCGCGATCTCTGCGCGGGCGAAGGAGTGTGCCAGCAAACACAGGATCAGTGCCTTCTTCATCGGTTCACCAGGGTGGGCGATTCTGAGGATAGTGCGCCTGGGGACATCATCTGATTGACGGCGTTTGCCGTCGGCCCAAGCAGAACCTCCTGATCACGGCGGTAGTGGATCACCTGAAAGCCTAATGGATTAATCAACCGATCTTCGAGTGTCATCGGCGCTCGGCTGAACCGATAGCGGACCACGGAAACAAAGGACTCGGAAATTCCTCCAACCTGCCCCTGATCCAACCTGGTGGTGTCAAACCGCACTAGTGCCGTTTCTCGCGCGATCGGTGATATGCTCTTCACCTGAACAGAAATAATGCTGGTACGAGGAAGCCGCTGAAAAGGGCTTGCAGGGTTGGTCGACTGCATCATTGCGAGATAACTGCTTCTTACGGGCTCCCCTGACCAGAGTGCTACCTTTCGGAAGTCGGATTTGACGGACGTCAGATCGAACCCTTCTCGGGCTATCACATATTGGGCGAGCAAGGATTGGGTGAGCGCTTCGCTTGCTGTGACCTGATCCTGTTGAGCTCCTTTCAGGAGCTGAGCCTGGCCGGTGTTGCGATCTACAAGAATGGTATAGGGTTCAACGCGTTTGAGAGGCAACAAGAGCACGAGAGCGGTAGCTTCCAATAGAACGACGCCGATGGCAATCGAGGCGATTGACCAAGCGAGCCGCGTCGTTCGCAAACGCGCTTGCTCTTTATCGACGGCCCAGCTCGCTGCTTGTGCGTAGTAGGAATCGCGACTGTTCGGCTCAACAGGGCGTGGCTCGGTCACTGGCTTCGATCTCGCCGGCGCGCGCTGAAAGACTGTCGAGAACCGAGGCGCGGGCGATGTGACCGGCCCAGCGGCTCAAAGTTCGGGCGCTCAAGTCGGTCGGCCTCTCGAGTGCGAATGACAATCTGACGGATATTCTCGATGCTGTTCGACGCTCCTTCATTGTTGATGGGGCCGTAGCGAACGCTCGTGCTAGGAATAACTTTATTACCCCGGTTGTCATTCGCGGGTCGCGTAACAGCGCGGCTGGTCAGGTCGTTGGTTGATGAAGGCAGGACCCTATGCGGCCTTTGCGAAGCTAGGGGAGAAGGCATTCTGAACCCCGCAGCCGCTCGCATTCCTGCTACCAAGGCGGCGATGAGCACCACCGAAAACAGAAGTACGGACGCGAAGATCTCAAGCGCTGCTGTACGCGGCATTTTTTCAATGGCCATCGATGAATATAAGTGTTCCAGCTGCGGCTGCAGTACCGCGAGTTCAAACTCGATGACGATAGTGGTGGCGATGCTGCCCAAAACGCTTCCGAACAGCACCCTGATCCAGCCTTCGAAAAAGCCTCTAAGGCCGTGAAATAAGAAGCATGCCAAGAAGATTGGTCCGATCGCCAGCATCGTACCCATTACCAAGCGGACAGATAAAATTGCGCCCAACGTCGATAGTAGCAAAATAACCGACGAAGCCGATAACCTGCCCTGTTCAGTCGCACTGAGAAGAACTCGCGAACTGCGCGAAATTGACGTCTCAGTCTGTCCGGCCGCATCACCATCAGGAAGCGGAGGATGGATAATGTTCTCTAATGTGTCATAACTAGCTTGAATTCTCGCCGGAAGATCGTCGATTTGGCTCTGCTCTGATCGCAGAATCGCCGACGATATCTCGCCGGGCGTTTTGATGACAAAGTCATAGACGACGGCCTGATAAGCGGACCACTGTGTCGCGAGGGCCAGGACAAAGCCAATTCGGACAAACAGCAGAACGCCGTCGCGCAATCGGACATCATCATCAAGAATGAGCCTGTAACCAAATAGCGCGATCAGAATCGCAATGAGCCCGCCAATAGCGATGGTTACCGGAGAGTTCGAACCAGCCAGAGCAAGATAGCCCTCTTTGCCGAGCGTCAAAACATGGCAATCTACGAAGGATGTAAGCGCGGTCACATATGGACTGTCTGCCTCGAAGCTTCCACAGAAAGGCATGTCAGGCCACCTTTAACAGTTGTGGAAGCCAAACGGCTGGATCATCACCCCATTCCATTCGAATTTCATCAAGCAAGCGTACGGTCCGCTCCCTGCCTGAGAGAATTGTCAGAAGATCGTCCTCTCCGGAGAGGTCGAGGCGGGCCACGACGCTGTCATTGCCATGCTTGATAAGGAAGCACCGTGAATCGTCCGGTAAGGAACGTATCAGAGCGTGCTCGTGGGGGGTCAGTCCAAAACCATCGCAATAATCCGTGGCCTTGGCCTTCGAATTTGCCATGAATATCTGCGTTGCAGCCTGCTCAACAATGGTGCTGGCGATCCGGCTCGACAATGCGTCCTCGGCGCTTTGCGTTGCAAATCCTACGATGCCGTTGCGTTTGCGGATGGTCTTCTCCCAATCCTTGATGCGCTGTATGAAAACGTCATCATCGAGCGCCTTCCAGCCTTCATCGATCACGATGATTGCAGGGGTGCCATCCAGCCGCTCTTCGACTCGATGGAAGAGATACATCATCGCTGGTGTACGCATAACGGGCTCATCGAGAATGCGGGTCATATCAAAACCGACACTCGCGCAAGTTAGGTCCGTCTGGTCGATCGGATTGTCGAAGAGCCAGGCATATTCGCCGTCGCCCCACCACGGTCTTAGACGCGACCAGAGATCAGTCGCATGAGGCCGATGACTGCCTCTTAGCAAGCCTACGAAATAGCGGAGGCGTCGATATTCGATCGGTGCTGCAAAGCTTGCGTCCAGCGCGTCTTTGACGCGCTCTGCTTCTTCCGGCGCTAGGCTGGCATCGCCACCGATGAGTCTCGTCAGCCATTCTAGGAGAAAATGGCGATTCTCCGGGGTGTCACGCAGTTGCAAAGGATTCAGGCCAGCGGCGACACCGGGTCGAAGAACCTGGTATGACCCTCCGATGGAGCGGATGAAAAGCTCCGCTCCTCGGTCCTTATCAAAAAACACAATTCTGGGATTATATTTTCTAGCCTGTGCAAGAAGGAAGTTGAGGACAACTGTCTTGCCGGAACCCGATGGTCCGATAATGGTGAAATTCCCAAGATCGCCTTTGTGAAAGTTAAAATAATATGGCCCCGCAGCAGTTGTCTCTAGGACGGTGATGGCCTCACCCCAATGGTTATTGTTTACTCGCCCGATCGGAAAATTATGGCTGCTTGCAAAGCAAGAAAAATTTCGACTTGAAATCAATGCGCGCCGCGCAATGAATTTGCCATTGCCGGGAAACTGCGCCCAATATGCGGCCTCTAGTCCGATGTCTTCCTTGACGGCGATCATCCCCAAATCGCTGAGAGATGCCTGAACTTCCGCGACTCCGTCGTCAACGGCGGACATGGTATCGCTTCGCACGGCAATAGTGAGATGGTGCTCGCCATAGGCGGCGCGGCCGGCTGACACATCATCCTTGGCAGCCGACAGTTCGGATTTCAACGAATGTGCCTCGTCATCGCTCGCCCGCATCCGGCGCAATGTCAGGCCAATGCTGGACAAGGCGGGGCCGCGGTCGATGAAGCCGAAACTTTGGCTGACGACCATCTCTATCGGTAGTCGCAGCAAGTTATCCAACATTCCCGGAGAGGTATGCCCAGGATAGTCCTTAACCGATAGCATGGCGGTAAACTGGCGCGGAACTGCGCCTGCTGGACTATGCTCAATCAAGTCTCTGCCAAAGCTTATGCGTCGATAGGGAAGATACTCCGCGATAGAACAATGGGGTAATTTAACAGGGCGCATCTCGCCGTTAAGGAGAAGCGACAGAAATTCCAGCGGCTCAGAAAAAGATCCGCCGTTATCGTCATAGGCGGTGAGAATGCGCGGATCATATTGACTCAGCCCGGCAACGAACTGATCGACCGCGCCCGCCAACGCGGCCCGCTCAGCCGTTATGCTGGCTGAACCTGCAGCGGGAGCGATACCGATCTTGTTCATCCAATGATCGACCAATCCGCCCTTGCCCTGCAGCGGTCGGCGCACGAACGTCAGAAACAACTCATTGATGAAGAGTTGTTTCGATCGCATCCGTTTCAGCCAAACGTCATTCAGATCCGCGCTAAACCTCTCGGGATAAGCAGCTTCAAGCGCGGGTTCGATGCGGCGACGCACAATGTGGTGGTAAACTGCAAACCGAGAGGAGCCGATTGCCCTGAGCATCGAATCCCGCAGCGATTTTCTGTAGTTAAGCTCTTCACTGTCGGCCGTCTCGAAGGGAAAGCCACCGAGGTGAATGATCTGCATCAACAAGCCATCATGCGTGGCAATCGTGCGATCGTCGACGTGATTGGCATATGGGAGTCGACTGCCGACGGACTTTTCTTTCGCCAGGATAAGCTCGCTGGCGCTCATGGTTGGTAGGAATTGCACAACCACAGGCGGTAATTGGGCACTCGCTGACAGCGCGAAGCCTTAACCAGCCAGAGATCAAAAAAGCGAGGTTCTCGCAAACAGGCCAGATACCCGATGACGTGGATTATAAGTGCCACCAAAAGAACCCAAATAGATTTGAATATTAGGAAAAGTTCAGTTGTCGCTACGCCGTTCACCACAAAGTAACTATAAGTAACGCCTGCAAACATTTGGGGGCGGGTCAGTGCAACAAATAGGGGGTCCTGGTCAAGATTATTCATATCAGTAGGCCGCAGTAACCGATCGTATCCCGGAAACGATGCTGACAGCACCGAACAATATGAAGCAACCGAAAATTACCGTGGCGCCATATTTCCAGTTCAACCGCCCTGACAGCATCATCATCCCTACCACCGCAATGGCGATGACGGCTGCGACGGTAGCAACCGTTCCCATCAGCGTACCTTGAATCCATTGCACCGCACCCACAATCGGGCCGGCACCTGCCGGATCCGCGAAAGATTGTGCGCGGGCCGCACCCGACAGGACGGTAAGGCTGGCTGTTATAGCGATGCGTGGTTGCACTGAGATGAGGCCCCTGTCCATTGCCTGCGCGCACAGCTTCATCGTCTTCGCTACCCCCATAAACACGACTGCCAATTTTGTGTCCTAGCTAGGCTCAGACCGAGGCGGTTGGCTATCGAATCATAAAATCGATGGATAATCGTCGCTCGACGAATGTGAAATACCGATGCATCCAAAATGGTCCAGATTCCGATTGCCATTACGACGGGTGATCTGTTTGCTCGCTGACATCATCGTAGGGGTTCGGGTTGGCGCGCGGCGGGCGGCTTAACGCGCAACGTCCCTTGGCAATTGTTTTTTGGGGCTGAGCGCGAGGCCGAAGTCTCGCGCAATTGCGCGATCGCAAACAGCCGCGCGGCAAGGGGGAAGTTAAGTGAAATCGTCACTGATTGGCGCGCTGGTTACAGCTCTCCTGCTTGCTCCCTCGCTCGCTCATGCGGAAACGATGTCATATACTTACGATGCACTTGGCCGCCTGACGACGACATCTGCTAGCGGAGGCCCGGCAAATGGGATCGGCACTACGCTCGGGTTCGATCCGGCCGGCAACAGAACCGCTTATGTCGGCACGCTGAACGCCCCCCCTTCTTTTTCGGTCAATGACGCGTTCGCCGTTGAAGGAGATTCTCAGCAGGGGGTCTTGTCGTTCATAGTTACGCGTTCAGTCAGTTCCGACACAATGTCAGTCAGTTACGCGACGAGCAATGGAGCGGGTGGCCTCAATGATTCTACCGCTGTGGCTGGTTCTGATTACGTCGCGACATCCGGGACGCTTATTTTTGCGCCCGGGGAATCGTCGAAATCGATCAGCGTCGGCACGGTCAACGACAATATGACCGAGTCGGGCGAGCAGTTAACCTTGACTCTTAGCGCGCCGACGGGGGGAGCGGTATTGCAGAGGCCTGCTGCAGTCGGCTTCATCCGGGACGACGACGCGACCAAGCTGGGAGCGTTCAATTTAGTCGAAGGGCAGTCGCTGTCATCACCCGATGGCCGCTTTACCCTTGTTGCGCAAGGCGATTTCAACGTCGTCCTTTATATGGGAACGACTCCTCTATGGGCGACGAACACCAATGGCCTGGGAGCGTTGGGTCAGTTCTCGTTTCAGGGCGTCACCGACGGAAATCTGGTGCTGTACGATGATACTGGTGCCGTTCGTTGGTCGAGCAATACGGCAGGCAATCCAGGCGCCACCTTTGCTCTCCAGAATGACGGAAATATGGTGATCTATTCCACGATTGTTCCCACATTGGGTACTATTCTCTGGCAAAGTGGAACCTGTTGCCACTAATTTGAGCACTATTTTTGCTTAAGTCGCGAAAGTTTCTTGCAAGCCAAAAATATTCAACGGGGTGTAGTGTAAATGCGCTTTACGAAGGGCCGCTCCCGATCAAGCAACGCGCCACTGCGCTCGCTTACGATGGCAATGCTGGTGCTGCTGGCGGGGGCCTCGAGCGAAGCCATGGCGCAATCGACCGCAGGCGCATTCCGATCGGGGTATCGCTACGACGGCATGCGCCGCCTTGTCGGCGAGATCAGTCCGTCGGATACGGGCAGTGCTGGCCCGTTTCAGGCAACGCGCTACACATATAATGCCGACGGATTGCTCGTCAGAACCGAAAAGGGCACGCTGGCGGCGTGGCAGGGAGAGACGGTCTCGCCAGCAAGCTGGAGCGGCTTCTCGCTGCTGCAAAACCATGTTTTCACCTATGACGCCGTCGGCAACAAAGTCGACGAGAGGTCCGCCGGCGCGGCGGGCAATTTGAGGTCTGTCACGCAGACGAGCTACGACGCAGATGACCAAGTCGCCTGTGTGAATGTTCGGATGAATCTTGACCCGGCCTCTTTGCCTGCCGCTGGCAGCGATGCCTGCTTGCAAACGGTTTCGCAGGGGTCTTACGGCCCAGATCGCATCACTCGAAATGTCTATGATCTGGCCGGTCAGCTCGAGCAGGTTCGAAAGGCTGTAGCGACACCGCTGGAACAGGCCTATGCGAGCTACAGTTATACGCCAAATGGCAAACAGGCGTTTGTGACCGATGCGAATGGAAACAAGGCGCGCATTTGCTACGATGGCTTCGATCGTAAGTTCCGATGGATTTTCCCGTCTAAGACTGTCGTCGGTGTTACCAGTGGTGTCGCAGACGGGGACACGGATTGCGCGGTTTCGTCGAATACCGATTACGAACAATATGGCTATGACGCGGCGGGTAACCAGAAGACGCTCAGAAAACGAGATGGTTTTATCATTTCGTATGATTATGACGGTGTAAACCGGCTCTCGGCAAAGAGTGGGCCGAAAATAGATGCGGTCTTATATTCATATGACGGCCTGAATAGGCAGATCAGCGCCCGTTTTCAGGCTGGCGGCCTGGGAATAACCAATGACTATGACGGGCCTGGCCGAGTTAAAAGGACGACCAACAATGTTGGACAAGAAATAGATTATCAATACGATCAGAACGGCAATAGGACGAGATTAACGTGGCCGGAGAAATATGTACAATATACTAATTTCACCTACGACAATCTCGATCGGCAATTGAATGCTATAGAGTATCCTGCACGACCTGTCGTTCAAATAGATTATGATGACTATAATCGTCGCGTTAGCGTCACACGTTCAGGCGTTGCCGATGAAACCAGCTATAGCTGGGCACAGATCGACCGCCTTACTTGCCTCACCCACAATGTTGTAGCCGGCGGAGCTTTGGAGTGCGATTCGACGCGAGTGCTCGCGATCGGATCGGATATGGCGACGCGGTTTACCTATGCTCCTTCCGGACAGATCGTCCTGCGAGAGACGGCCAATGATAGCTATGCATGGAATGGCGCGTGGATCGGCAGTCGTAATTACACCTCTAACGGTCTCAATCAAACGACCTCGGCAGGATCGACCACATTCGAATATGATGCCAACGGCAACATGACAAGAAATGGCGCTGTAACCTATACATATGATGGCGAAAATCGGCTTAAATCCGCTGATAATGGTGCTACCAATTTGGCGACGCTGACCTATGACCCGCTAGGGCGCCTTTTCGAAGTAAAAGTCGGTACCTCCACTGCCTCCATCACACGCTTTTTATACGACGGGGATGCGCTGATCGCCGAATATAACAGCGGATATACGCGCTTGCGGCGATATGTGCACGGGCCAAACCCGGATGATCCCATGGTTTGGTATGAAGGCACTAGCCGGCGGTTCTTGCATGCCGATCATCAGGGCTCCATTGTTCTTGTTACCGATCAGTCGGGCAACGCGCTCAACATAAACACCTATGACGCGTGGGGGATACCCGGCGCCGCCAATCAGGGGCGTTTCCAGTATACGGGCCAAATCTGGCTGCCAGAGCTGGGAATGTATTATTACAAAGCGCGGATCTATTCCCCGACCCTGGGGCGGTTTCTTCAGACAGATCCGATAGGTTACGATGATCAGATGAACCTTTACGCGTACGTCGCAAATGATCCGGTGAATATGCGAGATTCAACCGGGAAAGAAGGTTGGCTGGTATCACGCCCGACCCCGTATGGGGATTACAAGCATATGTTTGTAGTTGTCGCTGACGAGCTTGGCGGTGCGACGAAGGGCCGTTTCTCATATGGCCCTGATAAAGGGCCAATTTCGACGATTTTGGGTACGAGTAGCTTGGTTGCTCAGACAGGTAGCAAGACGCCAACTGATGTTCAGGATTCTGCTGCTTGGTCCACGCTTAAGAACAGCAACGCGGCCGCAGAAGCAGGGGTTACCGTCCAACCGATTTCCGCATCTGATGCTGACATTATGAAAGCTGGAGCTGCCGTGGACTCAACTCTTGGTACTATCGGAAAGCCAGGTGGTGTGCCTTACGGCGTCGGCCTAAATAGCAATAGTGCAGCCGCTGCTGTGGCTAACATCGCGACCGGAGGTGCCGCGAAACTTCCCGCTGGGGATCACACTGGCACCAACGGAGGGCAGGCCGTCGTGCAACAGAAGACTCAAAGTCACTGCAAAAAGAGCCCGGCATGTTGACCAAGATAAATCTATTTATTTTTGGCGTTGCTGCTGCCGTCGTCACGGCCGGCGCCCTCCTCGTGGCAAATGATTTGAACAGAGCAGCGCTGTTTGATAGCTCTGGATTCCTAATTTCAGGAGAACGATTTGGCATAAAGGTTGGAGATAATTTCGCCTCGGTTAAGTATAGGCTAGAATCTATGGGGCTCGATATGCGAGGTGAAGGTAGCCGCCCCGGTCGCTGCGGCGCATATGAAGTTAAATCCGACAAGATTTATTATTTTTATGATTTTTCTTGGAGGCGAGGAGTGGTTTGCATCGGTATTAATGCAGATCGCGTTGATACGCTGTCGTGGTATTTTAACCCCCTTTCTCCGTGATAAATATTGTTATAC
>NZ_JBLTWO010000022.1:0-9950 GCF_049889055.1 Rhizorhabdus antheiae
GCTGATTATCGACGACACCGCTCTGCCCATAAGGGCAAGACTTCGGTTGGCGTTGCGTCTCAATACGCCAGGGCACTGCGCAATAATGCGAACTGCAAGACGCTGCCGTCGGTGAAGCTAGCTTCGGGAGAAGTGCCGCTCATGCTGGGCCTGCGACTTTTCCTGCCGGAAAGCTGGACCGGCGATGCGACCCGGATGGCCCGGGCTGGCGTACCCGAGCCTTTTCAGGCGTATCGAACCAAGCCCGACATCGCCACTGACGAGATCAATCGTGTTAACGCTATCGGTGTGCGCCTCGGCGCGTTTCGGCAGATGCCAGTTGCGGACTATCCGCCGCGTGCCGGAAAGCACTGAGCGCGCAAGGCCTTTGCTTGGCCGTGAACATCCCTCGGCATCAGAAGGTCTATCCGGCCGACGGGAAATTGATCTTCCCGGTCGCGGCACGCAGACGACCACGGGTGCGGCACGCGCCGGATGCCAAATCCATGCCTGTTCACGCCCTGCTGGAAGGCGCGAGTGGCAGCAGGTCTGTTGCCGCAATTCCCTGAGCACTGCCCAAATTGCCGATGCAGTCTCATCGCGTTTCCCAGCACACTTCTGCCAAAGTAGCGTAGGCATTCGAGATATCGACGGACCAAGCTCAAATCTGACTGTACAGCGAGTGCCATTGGCAGCTAGCATCCGAACATGAGTCTGACTGAGAAGCATATATCCGAAGTCACCGCCTATATTCAGCGGTGGGATGGCCACATGGGGCTATATTTTGCGGACCGCGTGGATGTCTCGGGAAAGCGCGTCCTGATAGTGGGATCGGGATGGGGAACTGAGGTATTGTGGTGTCTCCGCCGCGGTGCGGCCTATGTGGCTGGCATAGATCCGCGGTCGGACGAACGTGTTTTCATCGAGCGTGCGCTGGAGGAAAGTGGCCAAAAGGAACTCGCCACCAAATTTGAATTACATGCGGCTACTGCACACGAAATTGAAGATATAGGCGAGTTTGACCTTGTCCTCACGAATAATACTCTTGAACATGTCTTCGGACTTTCGGCTAATCTTGCTGCGATAGCTAAGTTTATCCCGAGCAAAGGCGCCCGGATTTATGTGCTCGCGGGACCACTTTTTCATTCATCGACCGGCCATCACATGCCCGTAGGTCCTTGGGATCACTTCCGGTTGTCGCAATCCGATTTACGAGCCAAGGTTTCACCACTCCAGTGGGGCGAGTATAGAGATGGGCTCAACGGAATGACGTTGACCGATTTTCTGCACGGCGTGCGCGAGGCAGGCCTTATCGTCACAGAGCTTGGCGTCCTGCTTGACCCTAACATAAATGCCTTGCCGACGTTGCTCAGCGAGATACCTTCAGCACTGAAGCCGATGGACCTTGCCTGCCAAGGGGTGAGATGCACGTTGGCTTTCCCGCACAACATTTAATGAATGAACTTAGAGAAATCCGCGCCGCTACGAGCTGCCGCCATCGCATTCTGGCTCTGAACGAATCTGGCCCTTGGGATCGGATGCCTTTCTGCATCACTCGGACTAAGGCAGCCACTATACTAGGGAGTCGTTCCAGCGACTGATGGCCGACTATGGCGTCATATGCTCGATAAGCCGGGTCCGGCAATGGCTGGGATAATGCCGCCATGGAAAGCTTCTTCTCATCGCTCAAGATCGAGCGGATCGAGAAGAAGGTCTACCGCACGAGATCTCAGACGAAGGCGGAAGTGTTCGATTACATCGAATGCCTCTACAACCCCAACCCGCGGGAGCGATCGGAAAGGCCGGAATTGAGCGCGTCGCCGGGTGACGCTTGCATACGGGCGACGTGCTGTTGCGCAAAGAGGCATTGAGGCGGCCGCCCCCGCCAAGTCGTCGATGCACGCACGGGTCAGCTTCTTAACCTAGTTGGTGGGCGTCGCCAGCGCATTCAGGGCCACATTCAGCAGCGGAAAGATCGCGGTCGCGCCGGCGATACAGTCGAGATAGGGTATTTGCATACCTCTAGAGATTTGGAGAAGAAGATGGGTTTTGAGCGCTTATCGGCCGAAGCGGCCTATGCGCAGACAAGTGGGAATCGCGCTTCCAAGTGGCCAGATCGTGCATCCGGGCGCATCGAGCCGCTTTGCTTGCCGACGATTCAACCCGGTTTCTCGATTGCTCGCGACGCATCGATCTTCACGATGGGATCCTGCTTTGCACGCCACATCGAATTCGCGCTCGCCGATCATGGGTTGACGGTGCCCACGCTCGGGTTCCGGGTTCCGCAGGAAGAGCTATGGGCGGGAACGGGCCTGCGCACGGGCCTCCTCAACAAATACACCCCCTTCTCAATGCTTAATGAGATCGACTTCATCGTCGACAGCAGCGACGGCTCTCAATTTCTGATAGAAACCGGTGAGGATCAGTGGTGGGATGGGCAGCTTCACACGACGGAATCAGTCAGCTTTGCGCGCGGTATCAAGCGTCGACAGAAAATCCGTGAACTTTATGACAGCGCCATTCGCCAGAGCGCCTTGGTCATCATCACCTTGGGATTGATCGAGGCCTGGTGGGATGAAGATAAGCAATTATACCTCAATGAAACCGTCCCCCGCGCCTTGGCCCAGCGGCATCCGGGGCGGTTCTTTTTCGAAGTTCTGTCAGTTGAGAAGACGCTCCTAGCGGTGCGACAGCTGATCGAGCGGCTTCGCAGGGTAAATCCTACACACAATGTCCTGCTCACCGTGTCGCCAGTCCCTTTCGTGCGATCGTTCGATGGCAAGGATGCGATCGTGGCGAACGGTTATAGCAAGGCTGCCCTCCGGGTAGCAGCCGAGGTCGCTGCCAGAGACTATTCGTGGGTAGATTATTACCCCTCCTATGAGAGTGTTACGAGTTCGGGCCGAAGCATGGCCTGGGAGGATGATCTGGTCCATGTCCGCCCCGAAATGGTGAAGGCCAATGTGGACCGGATGCTCGACGCCTATTTGGAACCTGAACCAACGCGCTAATCAAGCGACGTGGCGGCATGGACGGCCCGACGGTGCAAGAGGTTTTACGTAATGATCAGCGCCAGTTCGTTTTACCCATGTGTCTCGGCCTGTCTGTACATCACCGCAGGGCTGCTGCCTCTTGCGAGGTCCGCGGGTCGTTTCCCTGACCACGTCAATACGCGTGTTTAGCGCCGCTCCTGTTGAGTTTCCGCGACCCCCGGTCTGACAGCCTTTTCACCCAACACCGTCTTGTGGGCGGGGCCAATTGCTCTCCCGGGGTTCGGGGTGCTGCAGGGTCTGGCGTCAAAAGATATTGGCGCCTGGCGCCAAGCCATCGTGCATGTCTGTGAGCATCATGGGCTGAGCGAGCGTCGGGCGTGTGCACTGGTCGGTGTGAGCCGCAGGGTGGTGCAGTATCGACCGAGCCGCCCTTGCGATGACCGGTTGCGGCAAGGGCTGCCCAAGTTGGCGGGAGCGAGCCGGCGGTTCGCCCATCGCCGTCTTGGCGACATCCTGGCGCACCAATGCATGGCACCCAATTATAGAAAGCTGCTGCGGATTTACTACGAGGAAGGGTTACGGGTGCGCCAGCGCAGCGGGCGCGGGCAGGCTTTCACCGCTCGGGCGACAATGATCCTGCCAGATGCGAACCAGCGCTGATCGCTTGACTTCCTCACTGACAGCCTCGCCTGTGGTCGGCGCTTTCGCATCCTGTGCATAGCCGATGACTTCACGCGGGAGTGCCTGTCGCTGGTGCCGACACTTAGGCGTCGAGTGCTCGGATGGCCAGGGGACTGGCCAGCCTGATCGGCCTGCGTGATGAGCCCCGTACCATCATAGTCAGCGACAACGGTGCATGGCTACATCGTCAGCCATCCTGCGGCGGTCACAAGAGCGCCTGGCCGTGGGCATTACAACGCCCGAGGCAGGCTGATGCATAACGGTTTCGTGGAGAGCTTCAACGACCGGCTGCGGGGCGAATGCCTCAATAAGACCTGCCCATCTCGCTGGCTGACGCCCGGTTCGGGCGCGCCGTCTCGCAGCACCGCAACAACGCCGTCCGTCTACATCGAAGCTCGGCCGGAAGGCTCCCATCGAATTCGCCAACCAATGTGTCTGGGGGCATGCCCCCAGACACGGTGCGACTCCTTCAAATAATTACCATGAAGGAGCAAGGCTCCAACTCCGACTGGGAACGACCAAGCGAGCACATGACGTGCAGTCAACATGAAAATAATCCGCTCTTCTCTAGGCCCCCTTATCGGTGCGCCACGTCCCCATCACACCCATGGGATCGGCATAGATGGGGATGCTATGGACAAGAGGTCAAGTTAGCCCTTGGTGCCGTCTTGGATATCAGATTTCCAGCAGAATCATAACGGAAGCAGGTGCGTAATGAAAGGCCACCGCTGTCTACCACTTGCTCGTTCATCAATAGTCGAGCGTCAGATTTGTAGCCATACGCCGTGGTGACACTTGCTGAAGAACTTATAGTGTCTCTCTGACTGGTCGGCATCCGTACGCTGCCTGCCGACGCACCGTTCGCCGGATCGGTTCGGGAATAAAGTGTATAGTTAAAAATGGTATATGGGCAAATCCCATTTGTTATCAGACAGTTCGCGCCAGAACTGTCCAATCCCTTCCTCACATCTTGCAATTGACCGCTTCCAGCAGTCCAAGTGTAGTTTGTTCTTTGGAGAAGCGGATCCTTGGACCAGAGGACCTTGTTACACACTGTGAGATCGGAGCACGACCGTACAGTCGCCGCTTCGACATAGCCAAATTGCGTGATCAGATCGCCGGCTCCACATCCGGACTTTGCGCACTGGGTTATCTGGACAATGTTCCCGCGCGCGTCGTAGGCGGTCTTCTCGCGGTTGCCCTCGGGCATCATTTTGCTCGTGACGCGGCCCAAGTCGTCATATTCCCACTTCGTCGTCCGAAGAAGAGGATCGACCGATGTGATCGCCTGCCCCCAGCGATCGAAATAGCTGACTGTGCCGCGCTTGCTGCTGGAAGACGCTTGAAGGGGGCTCAGATCTTCCGAGCGGAACGGGGAGGTGAAATAGGTCCAGCTGTGGTTGTTCAAATCCGTTATTGACGTGACATTTCCTTCGAGACCACGAGCAACGTTGAGGGCAGGTGTGCTTGGTTGGCTCGGCTTGTAGATTGCTGACAGCGCCGTGTATCCACCGAATGACAGAGGGTTAGTCTCGGCCACCAGAGTATTTGCGTAGCCCCATGAATTACCCACTGCGTCGACAACTCCCTGAACATAAGTTTGCCCAGTGGTGGACTGTGTAATCAGCCGGGACGTGTCACCATCACTGTACACAGCTTTTCCACTCGAATTACAGCCATACTCAAAATTATTGTTTACGGGAGTGGATGCAGATTGCGGGTTCAACAATATAGAAAAACTGCTACCGCCGTTGGTGACATAGGAAACCTTGGCGGGTCGAGCCGGGAGCCAACTCAGTGCAAAATTGTTCAGACTGACGAAGGTGCACACGGGCTGCCGTGTCGCAGAACCGAGATCTGCCCCCTGGTTCAACTGTATACGTGCGCCCAGATTGTTCCGAACCGAGTTAAGGCCAAACACACCGGGGGTGGCAACGAGGTTATAATAGTCTGCGTATATCCGAACGCCCGACGGGAAGTCCCAGCGAGACATATACAGGCTCTTCTGCGAGAGAAGGCTTGCTATATCCGGGCTGTTTGAGGAGCTTATAAGTGAACTTCCAGAATAAAAACTGGGATATTTCCGCAGAGTGCCGTCGCGATCTCGATAGTCCAGCGAGACGGGATGGTAAAGGCGGCGGTTGATAATCCCTGTTTCAGGCGATCCTGTTTGCGTTAGAGTCTCGCCATCGGCAGATGCGCTCAAGAATGTGCCATTCGCTTGCTTGTAGAAAGTTTTCTCGCCGCCCAGCCCCCGAGAGATGACGACCGTGTTGTTGATCGTCTGATCACCCAGCCACGCAATCGACTGGAGCGCTCCATAAAGCCGCTGAGCGTTCTGGGTCGTGACCAGATCCTTCAACGCAAGAAGGGTGACTAGCGAGCTTGCGGCAGCCTGGCCACCGGATTGGCCAAGTGCCGCGCTGCCATCATTCGAGAAGCTTGCGACCTGATTCCAGTTGGTCTTCCAACCGATGCCTACGCCATAATTGGTCTGGTCACGTTGATCATAGGCTCTTTGAAACGTCAGCGCATAAGGGAATTCGCCGAACCCATCGGATAGGTCCGCTGACGGCACATAAGTAAGCGCGCCCGACCGATCGTCAACATTCGCGGCCGAACGGAGCGACTTCTCGGCTGCCACCTTGGGAATGTCAGGCATACGAATTGTGTTCGCAACGGGATCCTGGGCCACGCCAATGCCGCCCTTCAATACCCGACCATGCCTCGGATCATAAACTCCAAGCGCGACGCGCTCAATCAGTCCGCCATTCGACTTCCAGGCAAGGAAGGCGGATCGAACCAGTTCCGGCCCTTCGCCCAACCCGGTCGGCGAGTTCCCCTCAATCAACGTAGCGGTGCGTGTGATACCGGGATTTGCAACGGTGATCTTCTGCTGCCGCAGACCGCCATGCTCGGGAGCCAGCACGGAATAGCCTTCCGCCACATAGGCCTCGATCGCCGCGACTGCAGCGACGGGATAATCACTGGCCAGACTATTCTTGACGCTGTTCCAGGTGGCAGGGGTTGCCAGGAAGGTCCTGAACGTATTGCCCGATGTCGCACGCGCCTGCTGCTGCGTGATCAGGTTCACGGCCGCCATATCATATACAGCGTCCGTTTCTTGACGTGGAACCGATCCTTCAATGTAGGACAGCCCAAGTCCAGCCGTGAACGCCGCGCCCGTGTCGCCTAAGCCATCCAAAGATATGGCGCTGACAGCGGCCTCATAGTCCATAGTGAGGAAGCTTGATGGCGTCGCGATCGGCGGGTCCATCTTTGTCGCGACTTCGTCAACCGTATGCACGCCGATAAGATCGTGCACGAGGAATATGTTGCCTTGAACGGTCCCCGCAAGGTCCAGAAACTGACTATACTTGTTCGCCACGCTTGTCAGCGTGGTGCCGATCTGCATGGGCTTTGACCCGGGAGGCGCCCCGCCGCCAAGCTTCGCTACGGGTGCTGCCATGCGTGTGGCGATCCCCGAGCCGGTATATCCCCAATCATTGGTCACATAGAAGTGACCTGCGACACACTGACGATCCACCAGAGGCTTGGTCAGGATACGATCCGCATATTGGCCGGAATTCGCAGCGTAAGGATGATTAATCTGTATGGACGCTATCGCAGGCGCAACAGCGGCCCGCCCTCCGAGATATGCATCACATTCCGCAGCATAATTCCCGATAAGGACAGGATTTACGAACGCCGCCACCTTCTTGAAGGAGCTCGTGCCCGTGTCATAGAAGTAGGTGAATTCGCGAACCAGCCCCCCATCAACATCGGCAAAATACGTTCCATAGGTGTCGCCATTCAAAGAGACCGTGATTGATGCCCGATACGCATCGGGAATCTGGCCCGCCCAAACGCTGTCCTGGGCAACGACATAGGGAAGAGATGTCCTGCGGTTCTCCGACGATGGATGGGCAATGATCGTCGAATAGCCCACGACAGCATCAGCCCGTACCCCGTCGGCATTGGAACCCAGATAAGTTTCTACATTCCCGCGATATGTGTTGAGCGTTTGCGTGAAGGACGTTGCATTAAATCCGTTCACGATCGCCGGGTCGGTGCCACCGCCGCCGGCGCTCAGCAGATTTGCTCCGGAATAGCCCGACGCGCCCTGCCAGCCCATAGCGCTCCGTACGCTATGCGACTTATATCCGGGATCAAACAGATAAACGACGCCGTTCACGGACGCCCTCACCCAGATATGCCCCATAACAACCGTAAAACTGCTACCCGAGCCGGTTACGGAAGCCGGAATACCCCCATTGGCGAGGAGCCGCGTTGCAGCAGCCGCATCATTGACACCGGTCCATGCCGAAAACTGGCTGGCAGACAGCGAAATCTGCCCAAGAACATAGCTCGGATTGTAACGGGCGCCAGCGACGGCGTCAGCTTCACGCAACATGTCGACCAAAAATTGCGCTTGATCGAAAGATGTGCCGTAGCCGTCGAGTATAACGCCGCGAGCGCCCTTCTGCGCCCCCCAAATGGGCACAGTTTCGACGTTATCGCGCACATGCTGAAAGATATTGTCAATGTCATATCTCAGCGAACGGGCCATCTCCTTCACGAGAACGTCCCGAGCCGCAGGTGCAGCGGGACTTACAGGGTTACCATAATATGACAGTGCCGCCGAAGGGGAGACGAGCGGCGCGGCGGCGATGACGACGGCGGGAGCCGCCGCAGAAGCAACTGAAGGCGCCAGGTATGCGACGGCGAGGATCGGGATGGCCCGGAATCCAAGATCGCTTGATCTCCTATCGCGAAATTTCCATATATTTCGCGAGTTTCGACCACGTGGCATGCTCATATTTCCCCCAACATTCGAACCCTTGCGACTGCGCGCACAGGCTCCGATCAGCACCAATCAACAGTCGCTACCTAAAGGCTCAGTTCAATTTTCATCGCCGAGACGCTTGCACAGCGATGAATTTTGGCGAAACAATTAAGCAAGGCCTACCAGAGGGGCGCAATGGAAAGCTGGACCATTTTGGATGGAACAGTTTTAAACAAATGGTGTGGTGGAGAGAGAAGGCGGTCAAGAGTGAACTGCAAACGCTCTGCCGGAGCGACATTCTTCCCTGAAATGTGACCGATTTTGAGTAGAGTCCGACGCGAAGGAGTCGAGCGGGATGGCGACAGCGGATCTGTGCCGCCGCCACCGGAGAAACTCGGCAACATTCTATAAGTGGAAGTCGAAATATGGTGGGCTGGAAGTTTCCAGCGCCCGGCGCCTGCGCACTATCGAGGAAGAGAACAGCCTGTTGAAGAAGCTGCTGGCAGAGGCGATGCTCGACAATGTCGTGCTGAAGGGCGCTAAGCGGGATGCCCTCCCCCAGGCTCGTGAGCATCCCGGGCTGAGCCAACGTCGCGCGTGCAACTTGGTCGGTGTGAGCCGCAGGGTGGTCCGCTATCGGTCGGCACAGCCCGATGACGGTCCTCTACGGCAACGGGTGCGCGATTTGGCAGGGGAGCGCCGCCGGTTCGGCGACCGGCGCCCGGCTTATCTGCTGGCTCGTGAGGCTGCCAAGCTGGTCCACCACTACAACACCGTCCACGCGCATTGCGCCCTTGGCCGCCTCGCCCCACACGAATACATCACACATTCAACCGGTGTGGAAATGTCCGGAAATTAAGGGACAGCGACAGCGATTAACGATGATGTTTCAATTATCTATGCTCCGATGCTGCAGTCCTGCTAGATGGCACGCGATCCACCCTGTTTCGTCATTCCGAAAGAACTAGACGACCGCTTGGGCACTGTGCGCTTCTCGATCCTATCGAAGAGACGCTGAGATGAGATCCGAAGCTCGGCAAACGGGGGCCGAAGACAAAATATAGTTGAATGGAGCGTCACCGAAATGCCGACAGTCGCACTGTGGAGAATGTCGCTATGCAACTCAAATCTCCCTCAGAGCGCCGTCCACACCATCCCCGTAATTCCGCAGCTGAATGGAAGCGACTGCCCTCGCCTCAACATAATTGCGTCAATGCCGCGATGGCCACATGACCGGGCCGCAGGCCCGGCAGGAACAGAGCGATTTGGTTGCGCCCCCGCGCGCGGCCTTATCTTTAACAGGGAAGCAGCATTCCCCAATTATTTCAATGGCTTGCTAGCCATTCAGTACCGAAAACGACACTAAAATTTTGCTACCGTTACCGCCTATCTCGCTAAATAACGATTTGCACGCAAACACTTACCCCTGAGCCGAACCAATTGCTTTTGTCTTGCCATCGTTAAAATGGGACTATTTCGGTGCCCATTTCGAACAACCCCATCGTTTATCG
>NZ_JBLTWO010000023.1:0-7811 GCF_049889055.1 Rhizorhabdus antheiae
ACTCCACCTGCCCGCCGCCACGGCTTGCGGAAGACGACCCCTTTCCGCCAGAGGATCGCGTCCGGGTCAGGCCGGTCACGCTGCTCGATACGTTGTATCGAGCGCAAGCCCCCAAGCTCCTACGCTTCTTCGCCCGCCGCACGGGGCGCGACGATGATGCCCAGGACCTGGTTCAGGAAAGCTTTGATCGCTTCGTTCAAGCCGATGTCCGCGCAACCCCCATCGAACAACCCGAGGCCTATCTCGGCCAGATTGCAAAGAACCTGCTGCGCAACCGCGCGCGAGCTGCGATCGCCCGGTCAATGGTGGTTCAGTCCCCCGAATTGGTCGATAGGGCGCGTACCGCAGATCCAACCGGCCAGCTCGAGGCGCGGGCGGACCTGAAGCAGCTAGAGATAATTCTAGCAAATATGCGCCCGAAAACGCGCGATATCTTTATCGCGCATCGAATCGAAGGGCTGAGCTACAAGGATATTGCCGAGCGCACCGGGCTCAGCGTCAAGGGTGTTGAATGGCAGATGTCGCAAGCAATCCAGCAGATTGATCGGGCGATGAGGCGGTCGTAATGGAGGCCAACGACGACGCCTTGCGGGTGGAGGCCGCCAACTGGCTGGCCCGCTTGCGGGGACATCCCGACCATCAGACCCTCGCGGCGTTCGAAGCCTGGTACAGCACGAGTGAGCGACACGCTGATGCGTATGACGCGCTTCTCGAAAGCTGGGATCGCAGCACCGCCCTCGCTCTCTCCGGGCCGCTAGCCAGCCTGCCCCGGAAGCGGCGCTGGCGGCCCGGTACACCGCTGAAGCTGTCGGCCGCCGCCATCCTTCTGATACTCGCTTATGCCGTGCTCGCGTTGCTGCGGACGCCCGATCGTCCCAGCCGCTATGCCGATATGGGCGCAGCGCGGGTCGAGACACCCGTGCGGCACATCGCTCTGGCCGACGGATCGCAGGTCCTTCTCGATCAGGGGGCCGTCGTCCGGACCGCCTTCACTGCGAATGAGCGGCGCGTCATACTGGCGGCGGGGCGGGCACGCTTCCTTGTCGCGCATGAAGCAGGTCGGCGCTTCGTGGTTGAGGCCAGGAACAGCCTTGTCGTCGCGCATGGAACGGTGTTCGACGTGACGATAGCGCGAGAAGCGCTACTCATTTCCTTGCTACGCGGATCGGTCGAGGTGCAGCACTCCGTCGAGGAGCAGATGCGATCCTCGGAGGCGCGGATGCTTGTGCCCGGCCAGCAGATCGCTGTTACCGCAGCAGGCTTCGGGGCCACCCGGCCCATTTCGCCGACCGAAATCGAATGGACTCGGCCGATGCTGAGCTTTGACGATGCAGCACTGGGCGATGTCGCCAAAATCGCCAGCCGCCCGGGATCGCCCCAGCTCATTTTCACCGACGAGGCGGTGCGCCGGTTTGGCTTCACCGGCACGATCCGGGCCGGCGACACCGGCGAGCTCGCAGCCATGATCGGTCCTATGTTCGACCTCGAGGTCACGCGGGACAGCGCGGGCAATTATCTGGCCAGGCGACGGGAAAAGAAAATCCCAGGGTCCTGACGCGTTCGCGTGTCGAAGCCCCCAGACGACGCCGTTGCGGCGCGTCGAAACCAGGGGGGTACCGACCCATGCCAATATTTCGCACCGCGCTGATCGCGCTTTCGTTCTCGACCTCGGTCTGCGCGCTCGCGGCCGTGGCCACTGCCGCACCGGCGGACGTCCAGGCGGCCTTTTTGTTCGATCTCCCAGCTCAGCCGCTGGGGCTTTCGCTGCGTGCTGTGTCTTTCGCCTCCGGCCGCAGCATTGCTGCCCCGGCCGCACTCGTCGATGGTCGGACGGCCCCCGCGCTGGTGGGGCGATTTACACCGGAACAGGCGCTTGACCATCTGCTCGACGCCAGTGGTCTCAGCTGGCACGTGGTCGGCAGCGCTCTGATCATCACGCGCGCGACCGCAGCCGAACGCGGGGGGCTGTCCTCGGAGATCATCGTGACCGGCACACGCGTGCGCGGTGTCGGACCGGTGGGATCGAACCTGATAGCGGTCGACCGCCGGGCGATCGAGCAGAGAGGCTATGCGACCACCGAGCAACTGGTCGGCGCACTGCCGCAGAATTTCTCCGGGGGCGCCAACGAGGGCACGGTCGGCTTTTCGGTACGTAACAATGCCAATGCCAATTTCGGGCAGGGCTCTGGCATTAATCTCCGCGGGCTGGGCAACAACTCGACGCTGACCCTGATCGACGGCAACCGCCCGGCGCTTGGCGGCGTATCGGGCAGCTTTGTCGATCTCAGCCTGATCCCGACCGTCATGATCGACCGGATCGAGGTGCTCGCCGATGGCGCCTCTGCCATCTACGGATCGGATGCGGTGGCGGGTGTGGTCAACGTGCGGCTGCGGCGCGACTTCAAGGGCGCCGAGACGAATGTCCGTTATGGCGGTGCCGACGGCTTTCGCGAAGTCCAGGCTAACCAGCTGCTAGGCACCCGCTGGTCTAGCGGTCATGTCACGGTAGGCTATGAATTCTACCGCCGGGGCAATCTTGGCGCTGGCGACCGCCCGTACGTTACCGAGGATTTGCGCCCCTTTGGCGGACCCGATTATCGCACGGCTTTTGCCAATCCTGCGACCCTGGTCGCGGCCAATGGCCTGATTTTCGGCGTACCGCAGGGGCAGAATGGGCGGGGCCTCACCGCTGAAGATCTCATTCCTGGTGTTGCCAATCTGAGCGACGGTCGGACCGGCAGCGACATCCTGCCTGAGCAGGAGCGGCATTCGGTACTCGCGGCCGCCGACCAGGAACTCGCCGATTGGCTCACCGTCAAGAGCGAGGCGAGCTATGCGACTCGCCGCTCGATCCGTCGCGACGTGCAGATCGGCACCGCGGTCTCGGTCAGCCCGACCAACCCCTTCTATGTCGATCCGATCGGAACAGGACAGCCGGTCTCGGTCCGCTATGATTTTCGCGACGACCTCGGTGTTCCGACCTCGCGAATCCGGGTGACCAACCTCGCCTTGGGCGGCGCGCTCGAAGGGCGGCTCGGTACTTGGGCAGGCGAGCTGCGCGGTTCCTATGGGCGTCAACGTGAGCAACAGCAGAGCCTCAATATCGTCAACCGCGCGCGGCTCGCTCAGACGATCGCCGACACCAATCCGGCGACCGCCTATAATCTGTTCGGCGACGGTCCCCAGACCCCGCAGAGCATAATCGACTATGTTCGCGGATCGAGCCGGACGATGGGAACCTCCGAGCAGTGGTCGACGGCGTTCAAGGTCGATGGCTCGCTGTTCGATCTGCCGGGCGGCCCCGTCCGACTGGCAGCAGGCGTGGAATATCGTCACGAGCGCTACGCCGCCCGCTCGATTGATGACCGCGCAACTCTCACCCCGGTCCCGGGCGCATCGGCGGGCTTCCCGCTCGGCCGGACGGTGCGCGCGGCCTTCGCCGAGATCATCGCGCCCATCCTCGGCCCCGGATCGACAGGTGCCAACCGGCTAGAGCTGTCGGTCGCCGGCCGAACCGAGCGCTATAGCGACGTTGGCAGCACCACCAATCCGAAGGTCGGCTTGTCGTGGCGGCCTGATCCCGCTTTCACCCTGCGCGGTAGCTACGGGCGTTCGTTTCGCGCGCCGGCCTTTACCGATATTCGCCAGGGACCGGGGCTGTCCCAGGTCGTTCCCTTTCCGCTCGCCGACCCCAGCTCGCCCACCGGTATGACCAACGCGATCGCGCTGTTTGGCAACCGCACTGATCTTCGTCCCGAAAAGGCAAGGACCTGGTCGGGCGGGATCGACTATCGCTCGCAGCGCTTTCCTGGCCTTGCGCTGTCAGCCACCTATTTCAACATCGATTATCGCCAACGGATCAGCAACCCGGCGGCGGACATCGCCTCTTTTCTGGCGCAGGCGTCACGCTTCGGCGCTCTGGTGCGCCGCGATCCGAGCGCAACGGAGATCGCGGCCTTCTATGCCAGTCCCGATTTCCTGAACCCCTTCGGTGTGGCTGCGGGCGCAATTGGAGCGGTGGTCGATGCGCGCAACGCCAATCTCGCGCGCAGCCGGGTCGAGGGGCTCGATTTCGATGGCGGCTATCGCAGCGAGGCTGGCGCGGTCGCCTTCGACATCGGTCTGTCCGGAACTTGGTTCTTCCGTCTCACCCAGCAGCTCACCCCCGGCTCATCATCGGTCGACGTGAAAGCGACGATCGGCAACCCGACCGACCTGCGGCTGCGCGGTCGCGCGATTGTCTCGGTCGACCGCTGGTCGGTCGCCAGCTTCGTCAACCACAGCGCGGGCTATCTCAACAACGCTGTATCGCCGTTCGAAACCGTCGGCGGCTTCACCACCGTCGATCTCACCCTCGCCTTCAGACCCGACGTCGAGACGGGTGCGCTCAAGGGCGTGCGTCTAGCGCTTTCGATCAACAATTTGTTCGACCGCGCTCCCCCTTATGTCAATAACCGCACCTCGCTGTCGGCCGCCGGCTTCGACCCCGAACAGGCAAGTGCGGTCGGTCGGCTCGTCGCCTTCCAGATCGGAAAGGCTTGGTAATGCGCGCGATCATCCTGAGCATTGCCGCTGCCCTCGCTGCCTTCGTCCCGACGGGCGGCGCGGCAGCAGCCAGCAGCATCCGCGATATTATCGAGATGCCCCGCTTGGCGAACCCCGCTCTGTCTCCCGACGGACGCTGGGTCGCCTATCGGAAACAGCGTCCCTCGATCGACCGCAACAGCCACATGTTCAGCTGGTGGGTCATGCCGAGTGACGGTTCGGCGCCCCCGCGCCGTCTTGGGGATGCGGGCGTCGGCGACTGGCTCAATGGAACCGTCAGCGGCGAGGCGGCGATCTGGGCGCCCGACTCGCGCTCGATCTATTATCGCGTTGCCCATGAGGGCGAGGCCCAGATCTGGCAGGCGCGGATTGACGGATCCTCGACCCGGGCGGTCACGGCAGAGCCCGGCAATGTTGCGAGAATCCAGGGTGCCCAAAGCGGGACGGCGCTGCTCTACAGCGTCGGTCCGTCGCGCGACACGATCGAACGGGCGGAGCGCGCCGCCTATGACGAAGGGGTGCTGATCGATGCCACCATCGATCCTTCGCGACCGCTCATCGGTGGCAGCTGGATCGATGGCGCCTGGGGATCGGAGCGACTCGAAGGCGCCTGGTTCGGTCATGCTGGCCTGCTGGGATCGGTGCCGCGCGGGTTCAGGCATCTCGACCTGGTCACCGGCGCGATCCGGGAGGTGCCGCTCGCGCCGACGGGCGAAGCGGAAGGGCTCAAGCCGTTCGAGACCTTCGAAAAGCTCGACGGCCGCCTGATCGATGTCCGGGCACCCAGCGGCGACCAGCGGGGTGTCGCTTATGTGCTAACGCAGGAAGGCGGCGCCTATCAGCTCATCGTGCGATCGGCGCAAGGTGATGCACGCTGTACCGATCCCCTCTGTGCGCAAGGCCGGATGGCCGGGCTCGCCTGGGCGGGTGATCGCAACGCGCTCCTGTTCACCCGATGGGACAAGGCCGCGCGACGGACCAGCCTTTATCGCTGGACGGTTGGTGCCCCAGCAGTCGAACGTCTGATCGAGGTAGACGGGGCGCTGGGTAATGGGCGCGGGGATGGCTGCTCGATCGGCGACCGCCTGGCGATCTGTGTTCGCGAACACACTGACACCCCGCCGTCGATCGTCGCGATCGACCTCGCCACGCGCAAGATCCGCACTTTAGTGCAGACTCCGGACCCACTCGACCCCGCCGAGCCCCGCTTCGCGCCCATCGAATGGCGCGATTCGACGGGGCGCCCCTTCACCGGTCTGCTCGCTTTGCCGGTCGACGCCAAAGGACCGGTTCCGCTGTTCATCACCTATTATAATTGCGATGGCTTCCTGCGGGGCGGAACGGGCGACGATTTTCCTTTGCGGCAAATGGCGGCACGCGGGATCGCGGCCTTGTGCATCAACGGCTATATGGTGCCAGGCCGGAAGCGCGTCGGCATTCGCAATTACCGGATCGCGATGGATAGCGTCGGCAAGGTCATCGACCTGCTCGTGGGACGCGGCCTCGTCGATAGGACACGGGTCGGCATGGGAGGCGTAAGCTTCGGGGGCGAGGTTGCGGTCTGGATCGCGAGCCACTCGACCTTGCTGCGCGCGATTTCGGCAGCCAATGTCTTGCTCACGCCGACCTATTATTGGTTCAACGCCGTCGAGGGGCGCGACGTGACGTCGATGCTCCGGGATTATTGGGACGTAGGCGATCCGGACGGGGATCGCCGGACTTGGTCCGAGGTCTCGCTGGCCTATCTGGCGCCGCACTTCCACGGCGCGCTCCTGATGCAGGTCCCCGAGCAGGAATATCGTCCGAATGTCGAGATTCTGGCGAGGATGCAACGTGCCGGGGTGCCGGCCGAACTCTGGGGCTTTCCTGGAGAGGCGCACATCAAATGGCAGCCGCGCCACCAGCTCGTCGCCAATGCTCGTAACCTGGACTGGTTCCTGTTCTGGTTGAAGGGCGAGGTCGACCCGGATCCGGCCAAGGCGGCGCAATATGACCGGTGGCGCTCTTATCCGTCCCCAAGCCAGGAGCGTGCCCAGCCTTCAGCGTCGATGATCGGCAGCAGGCGATAGAAGCGCACATCATGCTCGCGCGGTGGCGCGGCGAGAAAGGCATCGATCTCGTGCGTTGCGAGCAGGCCGGCGCGGGCGAGATGCCCTTCGAGCAGGAAGGCGCGCAGCCGTGGGCGGCAGGCATCGAAGTTGCGATAGCAATAGGCGTCCATGCCACCCTTGCTTTGGCGCCAGATCACCTCATGGGGGAGGCGGTCGGCAAAGGCACGGCGGGCGATGGCGCGGGTGACACCGCCTTCGATCCACATCCAGCTCGGCGCTTTCAGACAGGCCTCGATGACCGGGCGCGCGAGCAGCGGGAAGAGCATCGGTGCCACCTGCTGCCGTTCGAAGCCGTCGATATGCGCAAGCGCGGCGGCGATCGCGCGGACATGGGCCTGTTTTCCGGGCGGTGCGCTCCTTGGGGCAGTCATCCAGGGATGCCATTGCGGGGAGGCGGGCCAATGCTCGGCGGCCAGAAAGCTGGTGTTGCGAACGGGGGCGAGCCGCCAATCGGGATCGCGGATGAAGCGCCACGCTCTCCGGCCGGTCGCCCAGATCGATGCGCGGTAAAGCGTAGCGAGATCGACAAGCGAGCGCGCGAAGCGACGACCGGGGCCATGCCGCCGGAACAGGTCTGCGGCCGGCGTCGCCGAATAGGGTGTGGCGAAAACACAGTCGCCGCCCGAGCCGCTCATGAAGGCAGGGCTTGCTCGCACCTCGGCGAGCGCCGCCAGTATCCGGTCGGCCGGCCGCAGCATTGCCGGGATACCCGGCAATGCGAGTCGGCGTCGCGGCGGCGCCAGCAGGTCGACATCGGCCGGCACGGCATATTCTGCAAGATCGACCCCGAGCCGGGCTGCCACCAACCGGGCGTACACACGTTCATCGCCTTCTTTGTCGGGCGTCATCAGATTAACCGCTTCGAAGGGCCGTGCTGCGGTGTGGAGCGCCGCTGCGAGGATCGACGAGTCGACGCCGCCGGACAGTTCGAGCAGCACAGGAGCTGACGCCGCAGCGACGCTCTTGGCTACCACATCGATTATTGTGGCACGGATTGCCGATATGGCCTCGGTACTCGATTGATATTCGAGTTCGGGACAGGTGAAGGGCCAAGGCGACCAAGTGACGCTTGGCAGCGTTTCGTCGAACGGATTGATTTCCGTACCACCCAGGATTTCGCTGATGCCCTCGAGCCCGGTCAGGCGTCCCCTCAGG
>NZ_JBLTWO010000024.1:0-5837 GCF_049889055.1 Rhizorhabdus antheiae
GCCGGTCGACACCCACGATCATGTCGCGCCCATTGGCGCTCTCGCGCATCCGCTGAAAGGCGTCCAGCGCGGCGGGCGACCTGGCGGCTTCGAGGAAATTGTCGGTGTCGATCCCGATCGGGCAGGCGCGCGCCAGCACCGATCGCTCGCCGACGACGACCCGGCCGTCCTCTTCCACCGTGCCGCCCATCTCGTGGACGACATAGTCGTGGAAAGCCTCGAGCGAATCCTGCGTCTGGAAGCCGACCACGTCATAGGCGAACAGCGTCTCGACCAACTCGCGATGGTCGGGCAGCGACATCAGCAGCCGATAAGGCGGCCCAGCTCGTCACCGATGCGCTCATCATGGCGATCTGGCGGCGCGGGAAGCCCGACGCCCTGCTTCACCATTCGGACCAGGGCAGTCAGTATACCAGTGAGCAGTTCCAGCGGCTCATGACCGACAACGGCGTCACCTGTTCGATGAGCAGGTCCGGCAATGTCTGGGATAACGCCGCCATGGAAAGCTTCTTCTCGTCCCTCAAGACCGAGCGGGTGAGCAGGAAGGCCTACCGAACCAGAGCCCAGGCCAAGGCGGACGTGTTCGATTATATCGAACGCTTCTACAACCCGAACCGACGCCACTCGACACTGGGTTACCTCAGCCCCATCGACTTCGAACTCGAGGCTGGGGTAGCCTGAATGAGCCTATCTCGGTGTCCATCAAACCGGCAGCAGCTCAGTGAGGGTGAACCATCCGACGTTTTTTAGGGGGCAAATGAAGCGTCGAAGCGAACTAACCAAGGTAGATCTTGTGCCCACGAAGGGAGGCTTCACGGCTGTATGGATGGCGAGTGGATCGAGACGATCGGTGCTATAGCGGGCGGGGAGACAGAACAGTCTGCCTGTCTGGAGGCCGCGACGACCTTTTGGCAGTCGAGCGGGATCAATCCGCAACCCTTAGTCTATGAGGTTTCGCTACCGGCGGGATTGCACTTTGGCTGCGGCCTGACACCGGGACTCGAAAGCATTGCTGATTTCGGCGAGATGCGGGTGTCAGGCGCAGGTGCGACGCTTGTCATTTGCGAAACGCCCGCGTCGATGACGACATCGCTGGCTGCGGGGCAGTTTCATTCTGCCGGACTCACGATTATGCCGACCGAACTTGAAGCCTTTGGTGCGCTCGCTGCTTTCGCTCGTCGCCAGGGGCAGACCTGCCTGGCGCTGGAAGCGGTGCCGGTGCCGGTTGTTGCCCGCCTCGCGATGCCGATAGACCCGTGGTTTCAGGGCACCGCCCGCGACATGGCCCGCGAGGCGCGGGCGCTGGAGTTGCTGGCGGTGTTTGAAGAGGCACTGTGCGACCGCGCCCGGCCTCGCTTGAACGCGCGGCGATCACACCGCCTTGCCATGGCGGCGCGCGACATTCTCGAAGCGGAATTTGCGGCATCGCTTTCGCTCGCCACGCTTGCCGCACGCGTCGGTTGCAGCCCGCGAACATTGACCGATGCCTTTCGGGCGGTGTTCGGAATCTCCGTGGGAGGCTATGTCACCCGGCGACGCCTCGAAGAAGGAGCACGGCTGCTGCGCGACGGCCTGCGGCCGAGCGAGGCAGCATACCGGATCGGCTACTCCCCAGCGCATTTCGCAGTAGCCTTCAAACGTCAGCACGGCCTCCCGCCGAGCCGCTGGCAAGATTGATCGCCCGCAACCTAAAGCAAATGCCCGATCGCTAAAGCCAATCCGGTTGATGTGACATTATATCCTATATAGTTGCGATTTATTCGCAAATAGGGGTATTCATGACCAGGTCCATTCTGCTTGCCACTCTCCTGATGGGCGGCACCTCTCAGACGGCTTTGGCCCAGACCACCGCTGCGTTGCCAGAGCAGGATCGCACCAAAGACGAGATCATCGTCACAGGCACCCGTCAACCTTCGCCGCTCGCCGACACCCCTGTCGCCGCCACCGTGCTTACCGAACAATTCGTCGAAGACGCTCGCATCGAGACGGTTCGCGATATCGATGATTATGTGCCGAACGTGCAGTTCAATCAACTCGGCCAGATCGGCGCGACTTTCATCACCATCCGCGGTATCGAATCCAATCCCTTCATCGTCAATCGTGCCGCGGTCTATGTCGATGGCATCCCGTTCCGCGACGTGCAGGACCAGGCGCTCGGTTTCATCGAACAGGTCGAGGTGCTGCGCGGCCCGCAGGGAACGCTCTATGGCGCAAACACCGAAAGCGGACTGATCGTCATTCGCACCCGGCAGCCTTCCGACCGGCTCGAGGTCGATGCCGCGCTGACCGGCACGGTATTCGGCAATGGTCAAGGTTACGAGGCTCGGCTCGCGGTCAGCGGGCCGTTGACCAATACTCTCGCCGGCTCCTTCGTCGCGACGCATGACGGCGCGGACAGTTTCGTCCAGAACCGCGCTTCGTCAATTGGCGAGCCTGGCTATGTCACCAACACCTTTGTTCAGGGCAAACTCCGCTACAAGCCGACCGACAGGCTGACCGTGGACTTGCTTGGCTACTATTTCCGGCAGCGTGCACCCGGTCTCTACGAGCAGGAGTTCCTGCCGATCGACCGCGAAGCCTATGATGCGAACTATTCGGCAGGCTTCAATGGCGGACGGCGCTCGGGACGCTACGATCTGATCAACGATGCTCCCAAGCGCACAGCACAGGACGAATATGTTCTTGCTGGTAATCTCAACTACACATTCAGCGGCGCGGTTTTGGATGTGAATGCATCATGGCGCAAAGAGGAAGAAACCGCCTTCGGCTCCGACATCGATCTCACCGCGCTTCCCGCCATCGCCGGAGGCGATGCCGATGACAATCGCTATCTCAATTTCGAGGCGCGCCTGTCCTCGCCGCAGAGTAATCGCGTCCAATGGGTCTTCGGTGTCAGTCACTATAACGAGCGCCAGCAGCAGATCCTTGCAACGCTAGCCGGCCCCGGCGGCCTCGATGACTTCAATCCGGCACCGCCGCAGCGCAGCCGGGCGCGCGACTATGCGGCCTTCGGGAGCGTCACCGTCCCTCTCGGCGACAGACTCCGTCTGACGGGCGGGCTACGCTATGACTATGCCGAGCGCGAACTGCGTCAGGCTGCGGGCGTGCTCAGTCTCGGCCCGGCAGGCCAGTTCGTCTTCGCCGCCGAAGACCTTAAGGATGATTTCGACGCCCTGCTACCGCGCGTCTCGGTCGACTGGAAGCCGATGGAGAACCTGCTGGTTTATGCTTCCGCCGCGCGAGGCTGGGTTCCGGGCGGCTTCAACCTTGCCGCCACAGCCGTATCTGTCACCGAAGACTTCACCAGCTATGATCCCGAGACACTGTGGACCTATGAGGCAGGCGCGAAGCTAACTTTCCTCGATGGCCGGGCGCTGCTGGCAGGCGCAGTGTTCCACACCGAGGCGGACAACTGGCAGGAATTCAACGTGCTGGTCAACGCAGCGGGCCAAGCAGTCTCGACCAATCTCATCACCTCCAACGCCGAAATCCGCAGCCGCGGCTTCGAACTTGAACTGACAGCCAAGGTGAATCCCACGCTCGATCTGGCGGCATCCTTTGGATATGTCGATTCGGTCTACAATGATTACCGCTTCTCGGCGGTTCAGGACTTCACCGGCAACCGGGTGCGGCTTGTGCCTGAGTTCGACGCTTCCGTCTCCGCAAGCTGGCGCCCTTGGCGCGGGCTTTTCCTTCGCGGCGAGGCCAACGGAGTCGGTAACACCCAACTCAACCCGGAGAACACAGCGCAACAGGACAGCTATCTCCTCCTCAACGCCCAGATCGGGTGGCAGGAAAAAGGCTGGGACCTGCGACTATTCGTCGATAACATCACCGACCAGCGTGTGTTCACCACCAGCGCCTATTCAAACTTCGCCTTCGGCTTTGATGGCACTCTCTATGCGGGTGTCGGCGCACCGCGCGTAGTCGGCTTGCGGGTGGGAAGGCGCTGGTAGGTCTCCATGACAAGCAAGGCCAATTGTTTAACATTACAGTTGCATATTTAGTGAAACTCTGAATCAATGGGTCTCCATGGTAAGGAGGCCGTGGATGACGGGTGCATCGATTGAGACCACGCTGGAGCTATGGGCATCGTCGCTTCGCGACGTGAAGGCTCGGATGCGCGACCTGTTCACGCAGGAACGCGTTGCAGCCTCAGCGAACCTTTTCCTGGATGGTTTGCTGGGTGACGAGCGCCGTAAGACGGGCTGGATGCGCGCAGAGGCGGCGGGTGATCCGGGGCCTTGGCGACAGCAGGCCATTTTGGGCCGGGGGGCGCTGGGACGCGGACGGGCTTCGCGACATTGTGCGGGAGTATGTTGTCGAAAACCTCGGCACACAGGACGCCGTTCTGGTCATTGATGAGACGGGGTTCCTCAAGCAGGGCAAGGCATCCTGTGGTGTTGCGCGTCAATATACCGGCTCGGCGGGCAAGATCACAAACTGTCAGATTGGGGTGTTCGCCGCCTATGTATCGGCACAGGGCCATGCCTTTATCGATCGTGCGCTTTATTTGCCCAAGAGTTGGACCGGCGATCCAGCAAGGCTGGCTGCCACACACGTTCCCGAGACCATCGCCTTCGCCACCAAACCGGCTTTGGCTGTCGATATGATAGGGCGCGCGTTGGCAGCAGATGTGCCTTTTTCCTGGGTGGCGGCCGATGCGGTATACGGCGTTGGCGACATCGAGGGTGCGCTGCGCCGAGCCTGTAAAGGCTATGTTCTCGGGGTCAAATCCGATCATTACTTCGGCTCATGGGCGGGCAAGCCCATGGTCGCGGGCAAAGCGGAGGAGATTGCCCGCGATCTTGCGCCCGATGCATGGCAGCGCCTGTCTGCTGGCGAGGGAACCAAGGGCGCGCGGCTTCATGACTGGGCTTACTGCGAACTCGCCGATCTCGAAGCTGATGAATATGATAAGACGAAATCGGGACTTTGGACCCGGGGCCTTCTGATCCGCCGCAATATCAGCGACGGCGATCTCGCTTTCTTCACAACCTGGTGCCCCGCCGGGACAGGCATCCAAGCGCTTGTTTCCGTCGAAGGTCATCGCTGGGCAATCGAAGACAGCTTCGAAACCGCCAAGAACGAGCTCGGCCTCGATCACAACGAAACGCGATCATGGCATGGCTGGCATCGCCACGTCTCGCTCGTGATGCTCGCTTTCGCCATGATGGCGGTGATCCGATATCGCGCCAACCACGCGACGCCCCCAAAAAAACTGAGGATGCCGACCATCAGGATCTGATCCGCTGGTCGATCCAGGAAGTCCGGCGGATCGCCAACAAGCTGGCCCAGCGTCGTATCCAGCCGCCTACATCATCGCCTGGTCATGCTGGAGACGGGCGCATCAGGCTGCCGCACGGCGCGCTCATATCAAGTCAAAAATGCAACTGTAATTCTAACATCCGCTGGCGGCAATGACCGCGCGTATGATCCGCGCCATCGCCCATCTCGCGGAGCAGGAATCATTGCAGCGCCGGCAACATGCTCTCACCTGACGTATGCAATTCGCTGAGGTTATCCTCGCTCACGCCGCATCCGCCTCTTCCCCCGCCAATGCGCTGAGGAAACACCTCCGCCACCACATCACGTCCTGCTGCTCGACGCTGTCCATGCAGGCGCGCCAGCGGGTCTTGCGTTCGGCAAGCGGCATGGCGAGCGCCTTCTGGATCGCGTCGGCGATGTCCTCGGGGCTATGGGGGTTGATCAGCAAGGCCTCGGTCAGTTGCTCGGCCGCGCCCGCGAAGCGGGAGAGGATCAGGACGCCGGGGTCCTCGGGGTCCTGCGCCGCGATATATTCCTTGGCGACGAGGTTCATCCCGTCGCGCAGCGGA
>NZ_JBLTWO010000025.1:0-2500 GCF_049889055.1 Rhizorhabdus antheiae
TTGGTTGCGGGGGCAGGATTTGAACCTGCGGCCTTCAGGTTATGAGCCTGACGAGCTACCGGGCTGCTCCACCCCGCGCCAATGAGGAAGACCTGGGGATGTTTTGTCCCCGGAGCGTTAGCTCCGCAAGGCCGGAAGGCCGTCGCGCGGTTAGCGCGGAGCCAAGGCAGCGGATGCTGCCGCCGGCGTTTGAGGTCATGTGACAAGTGAATGGGAAGATACGCGGTCGACAAAGCCTGGCGGCGCCCTACTCTTCCACCGCTTAAGCGCTAGTACCATCGGCGCAGTCTGGTTTCACGTCCGAGTTCGGGATGGGATCGGGTGGGTCACAGACGCTATGGCCACCAAGCTATGTGGACCGCGTATCATTTTGTTCTAGAAACCGTGCTGGTATTTGATGCTGTATGTAGATCCGCCACCATTGGACATCAGGGTTGATGTTGATGGTGGGGTTCTCGAAGCGCGAATAGAGCAATTAGTATCGGTTAGCTCCATGGGTTACCCCACTTCCACATCCGATCTATCAAGGTCGTGGTCTTCGACCGCTCTAAGATATCTTATCTTGAGGGAGGCTTCCCGCTTAGATGCTTTCAGCGGTTATCCCGTCCATACATAGCTACCCTGCTGCGCGGCTGGCGCCACGACAGGTCCACCAGAGGTATGTTCAACCCGGTCCTCTCGTACTAGGGTCAACTCCTCTCAAATATCGACGCCCACGGCAGATAGGGACCAAACTGTCTCGCGACGTTCTGAACCCAGCTCACGTACCACTTTAATTGGCGAACAGCCAAACCCTTGGGACCTGCTCCAGCCCCAGGATGTGATGAGCCGACATCGAGGTGCCAAACAACCCCGTCGATATGAGCTCTTGGGGGTTATCAGCCTGTTATCCCCGGCGTACCTTTTATCCGTTGAGCGATGGCCCTTCCACGAGGGACCACCGGATCACTATGACCGACTTTCGTCTCTGCTCGACTTGTCAGTCTCGCAGTCAGGCTGGCTTATGCCATTGCACTCTAACAGCCGGTTTCCAACCGGCCTGAGCCAACCTTCGCGCGCCTCCGTTACTCTTTGGGAGGCGACCGCCCCAGTCAAACTACCCGCCACAGAGGGTCCCTGAACCAGTTTCATGGTTCGAGGTTAGACATCAGAAAACAACAGGGTGGTATTTCACCTATGGCTCCACCGGGGCTGGCGCCCTGGCTTCAAAGCCTCCCACCTATGCTACACAATTCTTTCCTAATGCCACTCTGAAGCTGCAGTAAAGGTGCACGGGGTCTTTCCGTCTAACCGCGGGTACTCCGCATCTTCACGGAGAATTCAATTTCGCTGAGCATGTGCTGGAGACAGTGGGGAAGTCGTTACGCCATTCGTGCAGGTCGGAACTTACCCGACAAGGAATTTCGCTACCTTAGGACCGTTATAGTTACGGCCGCCGTTTACCTGGGCTTCATTTCGGAGCTTGCACCCCTCCACTTAACCTTCAGGCACCGGGCAGGCGTCAGACCCTATACGTCGTCTTGAAGCCGACTTAGCAGAGCCCTGTGTTTTTGCTAAACAGTCGCTACCCCCTGGCCTGTGCCCCCCATAAGTGCTTGCGCATATATGGGGCCTCCTTCTTCCGAAGGTACGGAGGCAATTTGCCGAGTTCCTTCAGCACACTTCTCTCAAGCGCCTTGGTATACTCTACCTGACCACCTGTGTCGGTTTCGGGTACGGTCTATACGGTGGGGCTATTTCCTGGAACCATTTCGAAGCACGTCCAATCCGTTAAGGACGTACAACACACATGATCCGTCACACACCACCAGGCCCACGAATATTAACGTGGTTCCCATCGACTACCCCCTTCGGGCTCGTCTTAGGGGCCGGCTCACCCTGCGCGGATTAGCCTTGCGCAGGAACCCTTGGTCTTTCGGCGACAGGGCATCTCACCCTGTTTATCGCTACTCATGTCTGCATTCGCACTTCCGATACCTCCACGACCCATTACCAGATCGCTTCACAGGCTTACGGAACGCTCCGCTACCGCGTGGATAAATCCACACCCTAAGCTTCGGTGCGTGTCTTGAGCCCCGTTACATCTTCGCCGCAGGAACCCTTATTTAGACCAGTGAGCTGTTACGCTTTCTTTAAAGGATGGCTGCTTCTAAGCCAACCTCCTGGTTGTTTTGGGATTCCCACATGCTTTCCCACTTAGACACGACTTGGGGACCTTAGCTGTAGGTCAGGGCTGTTTCCCTCTTGACGACGGACCTTAGCACCCGCCGTCTGTCTCCCGGATATCACTCGTTGGTATTCGGAGTTTGGTTGAATTTGGTAGATCTCGCGACCCCCGCATCCATCCAGTGCTCTACCCCCAACGGTGTTCATCCGAGGCACTACCTCAATAGTTTTCGCGGAGAACCAGCTATTTCCCGGCTTGATTGGCCTTTCACCCCTAAACACAACTCATCCGGTAACTTTTCAACGTTAATCGGTTCGGACCTCCAGTGGGTGT
>NZ_JBLTWO010000026.1:0-1531 GCF_049889055.1 Rhizorhabdus antheiae
CGATTGTGTTGAAAAAGGCGGTGTCTGTCGTTGGGCGACATGATGGCGGAGGAACGTTGACGAGTTGCCTCGGCGCTCACCGCGCTCCGGCCATGGCCGGCATCGGGATCAGCTTGGCGAGCTTGCGGAGGTTCTGAGCGGTTGCGGCGAGGAGGAATTCATCCTTTGCGCCGTTGGGCCCTCGCAGCCGCAGGCGCCCGAGCTTCAGAATGCGCTTGAGATGAGCGAACAACATCTCGACCTTCTTTCGCTGTCGGCGAGAAGTGACATAGGCGTCGGTGTTGGCGATATCGCGTGCCATGTCGCGGGGCCCCTCGTGGATCGAGCGCAGGATCTTACGGGCGGCCGCGTTGGGGCAGCAACGTGGCTTGAGGACGCAGGTGTCGCAATCGAGCTTGCTTGCGCGGTACCGGGTCATACCTTCTGCGTCGACGAGGGGGCGCGCTTCCCGATAGTGCTTCTGTCTCTGCCGCAGTCGCTTGCCAGCGGGGCAGACATAGCTGTCGTCATCATGGTCGAAGACGAAGTCGGCGCGCTCAAAGGTGCCGTCCCGCCGGGCTGACTTGTCGAACACCGGGATGTGCGGCTCGATGCCGCGCTGCTCCACCAGCCAGGATAAGTTCCTTGCATCACCATAGCCCGCATCTGCGGCAAGCCGTTCGGGCCACAGTCCGAACCGGGCGTGTGAGCGCTCGATCATCCGGCGCTGGGCCGTCACCTCGGCCTGGCGGACGGCAGTGGTCGCCTCGACATCGACGATCACGGCATTGTCGAGGTCAATTAGGTAGTTGGTCGAATAGGCGAAAAAGGCCCGCTCGCGCGACGCTGCCGTCCACCGCGCCGCCGGATCAGCCACCGCCAATTGCCTAGGCGCCACCGGCGTCGCGCCGCCGAATGCCGCATCGTCGAGCACGGCGAGATATTCCCGCACCGCGTGACTGGTGCTGGCCGGCGGAAGCTGATCGGCATGATCGACGGCATGCTGCCGGCTGACGTCCGCCCGGATCAGACTGGCATCGACCGCAAAGCCTTCGCCACCCACGAGCTTCTCGGCGATGCAGCGTGCCACCGTCGTCTCGAACAGCCGACGGAGTAGGTCACTATCGCGAAACCTGCCATGCCGGTTCTTGGAAAATGTCGAATGGTTGGGCACCTCGCCTTCGAGCCCGAGCCGGCAGAACCAGCGATAGGCCAGGTTCACATGCACTTCCTCGCAAAGCCGGCGCTCGGAGCGAATGCCCATGCAATAGCCGATGATCAGCATCCGCAGCATCAACTCGGGATCGATCGAGGGCCGCCCTGTCTCGCTGTAGAACGGGCGCAACTGCTCGCGCACATCTGACAGGTCGACGAAGCGGTCGATCGAGCGCAGCAGGTGGTCCGCCGGAACGTGGCGCTCCAAGTTGAAGCTGTAGAACAGCGCCTCCTGCGACACGGTTCGCTCGCCCATCATCCGCACATCTCCTGCCGAACAGCACGAGTGAATCAGACCGTCACCGCGACTTCAAGGCAGCCTTTTTCAACACAATCG
>NZ_JBLTWO010000027.1:0-1401 GCF_049889055.1 Rhizorhabdus antheiae
CGACCGGCTTCAGATGTGGAGCGCGCGCCCATAGGCGGCGAGGACGCTCTCGTGCATCGCTTCGCTGATCGTGGGGTGCGGGAAGACCGTGTTGATCAGTTCCGCCTCGGTCGTCTCGAGCGTCTTGCCCACGACATAGCCCTGGATCATCTCGGTCACCTCGGCGCCGACCATGTGCGCGCCGAGCAGTTCGCCCGTCTTCGCGTCGAACACCGTCTTCACGAAGCCCTCCGACTCGCCCAGCGCGATCGCCTTGCCGTTGCCCACGAAGGGGAAGGTCCCGACCTTCACCTCATGTCCCGCCTCGATCGCCTTCGCCTCGGTCAGCCCCACGCTCGCCACCTGCGGGTGGCAATAGGTGCAGCCCGGAATGTTGCTCCGGTCCATCGCATGCGGGTGGACATCCTTATTGCCCAGCGCCTGCGCGATCGCCTCGGCCGCGATCACCCCCTCATGGCTCGCCTTGTGCGCCAGCCACGGACCCGGCGTCACATCGCCGATCGCCCAGATCCCCGGGACATTGGTCCGGCCCAGCCCGTCGATCGCGATGATCCCGCGCTCGGCCTTCACGCCGACCGCCTCCAGGCCGATAGTCTCGGTGTTGGGAACTATCCCGACCGCCACGATCACATGGCTGAACTCGGCTTCCGAGACCTTGCCGTCCTTCGCCTTGAGCTTCGCCTTCACCCCCGAGCCGGTCACGTCGAGCGCCTCGACCCCAGCCCCGGTCATGATCGTCATGCCCTGCTTCTTCAGCGCCTTCTCCAGGAAGGCCGACACATCGGCATCCTCGACCGGCACGATCCGGTCCATCATCTCGACGACCGTCACATCGGCGCCCATGTCATTGTAGAAGCTGGCGAACTCGATCCCGATCGCACCCGACCCGATCACCAGCAGACGCTCGGGCATCTCGGTCGGGGTCATCGCATGGCGATAGGTCCACACCCGCTTGCCGTCCGCCTTGGCGAAAGGCAGGTCGCGGGCCCGCGCACCCGTCGCGACGATGATGTGCTTGGCCGACAGTTCGACCTCGCCCTTGTCGCCCTTCACCGCCAACTTGCCGGGCGCCACCAGACGGCCCTCGCCCATATGCACCGCGATCTTGTTCTTCTTCATCAGGTGCGTGACGCCCTGGTTCAGCTGCTTGGCGACCCCGCGCGAGCGCGCCACCACCGCCGACAGGTCCGCCGAAACCCCCGTTGCCTCCAGCCCGAAGCTCTTGGCATGCTTCATATGGTGGAAAATCTCCGCCGAGCGCAGCAACGCTTTCGTCGGAATGCACCCCCAGTTCAGGCAGATCCCGCCCAGAAGCTCCCGCTCCACGATCGCAACCTTCAGCCCCAGCTGCGACGCACGGATCGCCGCCACATAGCCCCCAGGACCAGATCCGAGAACGAT
>NZ_JBLTWO010000028.1:0-1318 GCF_049889055.1 Rhizorhabdus antheiae
ATTACGGTGACACCGCGAAATTGAGTTAGCCACCCTCCTTCTATGTACGGAGTCGCCGGAGGGGTGCTCCAGAGGAGGAGGGTGACCGATGACAGCCTATGCTGGTTTCGACGTGTCGGACAAGCTGACGACGATTTGCGTGGTCGATGCGGATGGCATGATTCTGAAGCGTGACGCAGCACCGAGTGATCCGGCGGCACTTGCCCAGTGGCTGACGCGGCACTGCCCGGACGTTGTTCGGGTGGTGCTGGAGACTGGCCCCCTGTCCACCTTTCTCTATCATGGCCTGGTCGAGCGCGGCGTGCCGGTCGTCTGCATCTGCGCGCGCCATGCCAAGGGGGTGCTGTCGACCCGCGTGAACAAGAGCGATGCGCATGACGCCGAGGGCCTTGCCCAGCTCTGTCGCACGGGCTGGTTCAAGCGCGTGCACATGAAGGCTTCGGCCACCCACATCGACCGCGCTGCGCTGCGCATCCGCTCCCAGCTCGTCGATGCACGCATCGCCATGGCCAACCAGTTGCGCGGCTTGCTGAAGTTGTTCGGCCTGCGCCTCGGGAAGGTCACCACACCCAACAAGCGCGCCGAGCGTCTTGCTGCGCTCTATGGCCAGCGCCCCGATCTCGAAGCCCTGTTCGCCCCGCTCATCGCCGCCCTGGAAGGTATCGAGCAGCAGTTGCGCAGATCGGCTCGCGCGTTGGAGCAGCGCGCCGCCGCCGATCCGGTAGCGTCCCGCCTGATGACCGTCCCCGGCGTGGGGCCGATCACCGCACTCACCTACACCGCCAGCATCGAGGATCCGCAGCGCTTCGCCCGAAGCGAGGATGTCGGGGCTTATGCCGGCCTCGTCCCCCGTCGCAATCAGTCGGGCGAGCGCGACACGCGTGGCCACATCTCAAAGGCTGGCGACCCGATGCTGCGCCGCGCGCTTTACGAGGCCGCCAACAACCTTCTCTCGCGGGTCAAGCGGCCGTTCGCTCTCCAGCAATGGGGGCGGCGCATCGCCGAAACCAAGGGCAGCAAAAGGGCTCGCACCGCCGTCGCCCGAAAGCTGGCCGTCCTGCTCCACTCGCTATGGCTGAACGAGACCGAGTTCCGCTGGGCCTAGCCCAAACCGGCTCCCGTACAGCCATGCGCGGACGATCTCGATTGTACTGTAGCGGTTCACGACCCCGTCGGTGACACAGAGACGTCCACCCTCTTCGCCCGGCCGCGATCATGATGGCTCGGATAACTACGCAACCGCGTCGTCCGATGACCTCGAAGACAACCGTTGGCTAACCGGGAATCCTCTCAAAAGGAGACATTCAATTAGACAACA
>NZ_JBLTWO010000029.1:0-926 GCF_049889055.1 Rhizorhabdus antheiae
GTGCACCCCTGAAATGTGACCGATTTTGAGTAGAGTCCGACACGAAGGAGTCGGACGAAGATGAAGCGCAGCAGGTTTAGCGAAGAGCAGATCATCGCGATTTTGAAGGAGCAGGAAGCGGGCATGGCACCGGCGGAGTTGTGCCGGCGTCATGGGATCAGCTCCCCGACCTTCTATAAGTGGAAAGCGAAGTTCGGCGGTTTGGATGTGTCGGAGGCGAAGCGCCTGCGTGCGCTTGAGGATGAGAACGCGAAACTCAAGAAGCTTCTAGCGGAGGCGATGCTCGACAACGCGGTGCTGAAGGATCTGGCCACAAAAAAATGGTGACGCCCGGCGCGAAGCGGGAAGCTGTCGCCCATGCGCGTGAACATCACGGGCTGAGCGAGCGTCGGGCGTGCGAGTTGGTCGGCGTGAGCCGGCGGGTGGTCCGCTATCAGCCGACCAGGGCTGATGATGCGCCCTTGCGGGCGCGTCTTCGCGAGTTGGCGGCTGAGCGCCGCCGGTTCGGCTATCGTCGGCTTGGCTATCTGCTGGCGCGGGAAGGCATGAGGCCCAACCACAAGAAGCTGTTGCGGATATATCGCGAGGAAGGCCTGCGGGTCCGACGTCGTGGCGGCCGCAAGCGTGCCCTGGGCACACGGGCGCCGATGTTGCTGCCCGAGTATCCGAACCAGCGCTGGAGCCTCGACTTCGTCTCCGACAGTCTGGCCTGCGGCCGGCGGTTCCGCATGTTGTGCATCGTCGATGATTATACGCGCGAGTGCCTGGCGCTGGTGGCGGACACGTCGCTGTCGGGCATCAGGGTGGCGCGGGAGCTGACCGATCTGATCGCCCAGCGCGGCAAGCCGCACACGGTCGTCAGCGACAATGGGACCGAACTGACCTCGTCGGCGATCCTGCGCTGGTCGCAGGAGCAGCGGGTTGAG
>NZ_JBLTWO010000030.1:0-516 GCF_049889055.1 Rhizorhabdus antheiae
GATCGTGTGATTCATAGGTGGCCGTCATGACGGAGACGGCGATGGGTTGGCGACCGGGGCAGAGTTACTCGCAGGATTTGCGCGATCGGGTGCTGGCGGCGGTGGACGGCGGACTGCCAGTCCGCGAGGCAGCAGTGATCTTCAAGGTCAGTATTGCCTACATCTACAAGGCGCGGATCCGGCGGCGGCTGACCGGTGATGCCGGGATCAACCCGAACCGCGGTCGTCCGCCGCGCAAGCTCTCCCCCGCACAGGAGCTGGAACTGGCGGCGCTCATCCGCTCGCGGCCGGGGATCACGCTGGCGCAGGCGCAGGCCTGGCTGCTGGCCGAACACGGAATCGGGCTCAGCACCGGCGCGATGTGGAACGCGGTGCGACGGCTCGGCCTGTCGTTTAAAAAAAGCCCTGCACGCAGCCGAGCAGGAGCGACCGGACGTGGCGGCACGTCGCAAGCTGTGGCGGGCGGTCCAGCCGTTCATCGACCCTGAGAGCCTGGTCTTCCTCGACGAGACGGGG
>NZ_JBLTWO010000031.1:0-464 GCF_049889055.1 Rhizorhabdus antheiae
GTAAACACCAAGATGGCGCGGCTATATGGCTGGGCGCCGGTCGGCGAGCGCTGCCGCGACGCCGTGCCGTTCGGACACTGGAAGACGATGACCTTCATCGCCGGCTTGCGTCTGACCGGTGTCACCGCGCCCTGGGTGCTCGATGGACCGATGGATGGCGATGCCTTCCGTGTCTATGTCCTCGACGTCCTTGCGCCCACGCTCCGGCGCGGCGATGTCGTAGTGCTCGACAATCTGCCCGCGCACAAGGTCGTCGGCATCCGCGAAGCGATCACAGCCCGTCGCGCCCAGCTCTTCTACTTGCCGCCGTACAGCCCTGACATGAACCCGATCGAGATGGCCTTCGCCAAGCTCAAGGCGTTGCTAAGGCAGGAACCGCCCCGAACCGTCGATGCCCTTGTCGAGCGCATCGGCAAGCTGCTCGACCGCTTCCATCCCGACGAATGCGCCAACTTCTTCCACGC